>NZ_JAVRIA010000001.1:0-741939 GCF_031846265.1 Microcosmobacter mediterraneus
ACTTTAAAGAGGTAAGCTTAAAATAAAAATAGAATTCAATAAAAGAGCTTCTTTAAGAAGCTCTTTTTTTATTTTGAGTTTATACTAAAGTTCTATAAGTCAAAAACTAATGATAATATAATATCTGTATTTTCAATATCTAAATTAGCAGTATTAGTTAAACCTATATTGTATAGACTATTACTTACAGATTGTTCAGATCTTTCAAAAGATAAATCTAATTTAAAATCTCCAAAACTGTAACCCAAACCTAAGGAATAACCTGTTAGATCACTCATAATATCTTCATCTAAATAAGGGCTGCCTTCAACTCTGTAACCACCTCTTAAACTAATTTGTTTAATTCTGTATTCACCACCAATACGGTAAGAATTTGCAACTGTTAAGGAGGTTCTTATGATCTCATTTTGAAATGCAAAATAGCCATCATTAGTAGGTCTAAATTCAGTATTAGCATAGTCTTTTCTTGAGTAATCAAGACTAATAAGCCCTTTTTTAGCAAAAATAAAAGCTAAACTACCTGTTAATTTACCAGGTGTTCTTAGCCTATACTCAGGATAAATATTAATGATATTAGGATCAATAATTTGAGATATATTAGAGCCGTTATCATCTCTAACGGTACCTAAAAATTGAGTAGTTTCTTCAGTAATTCTATACCAAGTAGGAGAGTCATAAGTAAAACCAATTCTCATTCCTTCATGTAATTTTAAAATTCCACCCAGTTGAAAAGAAACGCCTGAGCCTGTTGTAAGTAAACCATTGTCGAATTGAATTTGACTTACAGTAGCGTCAGAATTATTATTCGTTTCATCTAACAAGGTTGCACGTTCATAATTAATGAAGTGAGTATTTACGTTAATACCTAAAGATAATTGATTTTGGTATTGTGCAGCTGCATTAAAACTAAATTTACCATTATAACCAGTAGCTATATAGTTGTAGGTTTGATTAAACCCTCCAGTGCCAGTATTAGTGGTGTACAAGGTATTATCATCAGAATTCATATCAGGTTCTAAGATATAAGATTCGTAACCTAAGAATGCTTGTTGATGACCAAAACCATAAAAATTACCGATATCCGCATAAGCTTCACCAATAGTTTCTCCTGGAAATGCTGATATTTCATCGAGTCTTAATCCCTGTGCGTATGCTAAAAAGTATTCACTTATAGAATTAATATTATTATTGCCAGATGCTATCCATTCATCATCATAATTAGCTGTTTTATCATAGGCAATAGATAATACAAATTTATTCCATGAAGAATTATCATTATCATTTTTAAAAACAAATGAAGCTCCAGCTTGGTTGATGTCAAATTTAGAATCCGAAGTGTTACTAAGTCCATTAAAATAGGATACTTCATTATTTCTGTTAAAGCTAGCAAATGAAACGGAAGCATGACTTGTGCTAAATACAGCAGACCCAGCAGGATTGATACTTACAGCAGACATATCTCCACCTAAGGCTCCAAAGGCACCACTCATTGCCCTAAATCTAGCTGTTCCTTGTACTTCATTAAGGGAATACCTTACAGCATCTGTTATATCTTGAGCGTTACATATAGACATAGCAATTACTGCTATGAAAGTTAAACTTAACTTTTTCATACTTTAAATTTCTATAAAAATCAATTATTTATCTTCGACCACCTCTACTACTTCCACCTCTGGATGATGAACTTCCGGATGACCTAGATGATCCTGATGATCTAGACATGCTAGAACCACTACTTCTTGAAGAACTACTTCGTACTCCTGAAGACCTTGTTGTTCTAGTCGTTGATCTTGTTGATCTTGTTGATCTTGTTGTTGATCTCGTTGTTCTAGGTCTTGTCGTACTTCGTGTAGTATTTCTACCAGAATTTCTAGTTACATTTCTAGTGTTTCTTGTAACGTTTCTAGTGTTACGAGTTACATTTCTACCTGTGTTTCTAGTAAGCCCTGTATTTCTTCTCACCTGAGACCTGCTAGCTAGGCCAGTATTTCTTGTTGCAGTTCTTCTATTTAAAGCAGCGCTAGTTCTTCCTAGTCTAGAGTAACCATTGTATAAAGATCCACCTCTACGTCCATAATTATATGCTAAATTATTACCGTAAAAGTTGTTTCCATAAAAAGGAGGGCACCAAAAATTGTTCCAACCCCAACCGAGGCCTCCACCCCAACCAAATCCATTATTCCAACCCCAACCGAAGCCTCCGCCCCAGCCAAAACTATTATTCCAGCCCCAGCCAAAACCGTTATTTATTCCAAAGCCCCAACCCCAATTATTCCAATAAGGACCAAAAGCTCCCCAACCAAAATTGTTAAACCTCCAGTTGTGCCAACCCCAAGATCCAATCCAACCTGGTCTTGCCCAACCAGCACCAGCACCATAATAAATATTGATTTCTGTTGGTGCATTATAATCGTCGCCCCAACCACTAGTAACATATTCAACTGAGTCTACTTCTTGTTCAGGGTAACCTTCATAAGAATCTATATCAGTAAATATCTCACTCTCGTTAGCAATAGCATCATATTCATCTGATTTTTCAGAAAAATAATTTTTGAAATAGTTTGCGTCAGATACTGAAGATTCTCTTACAGTTTGTTCGTTAGTTTGTACAGGTTGTTTTTCTGAACCATAGATACCATCATTATCATAACCAATGTATTGGTATGATCCACAAGAAGCTAACACAAAAAGTGCGCTTAGTGCAACAAAAAATGGCAATTTCGATTTGAAGTAGTCTTTGAATTGCATATCTCTTTGGATTTAATTGTTGAACATTACAAAAATAACTAGTTTTGCTGAACTAATTTTTTATTTAACATAATCACAATTTTTGTGCCAAAACATTATAAATGGGTAAAAATCTTACAAAAAGAGCTGAAGATTATTCTAAATGGTATAATGAGCTAGTCGTAAAGGCAGATTTAGCTGAGAACTCAGCTGTTAGAGGATGCATGGTTATTAAACCTTATGGTTATGCTATTTGGGAAAAAATGCAAGCGGAATTGGACAAAATGTTTAAAGAAACAGGTCATCAAAATGCCTATTTCCCCTTATTTGTGCCCAAAAGTTTGTTTGAAGCCGAAGAAAAAAATGCAGAAGGCTTTGCAAAAGAATGCGCAGTTGTTACCCATTACAGATTACAAAATGATCCTGATAATGAAGGAAAACTTCGTGTTGACCCTGAAGCAAGGTTAGAAGAAGAGTTAGTGGTTAGACCTACTAGTGAAGCTATAATTTGGAACACTTATAAAGGATGGATACAAAGCTACAGAGATTTACCAATTTTGATAAATCAATGGGCAAATGTTGTGCGTTGGGAAATGCGTACACGATTGTTCTTGAGAACTGCAGAGTTTTTATGGCAAGAAGGTCATACAGCCCACGCTACCGAAGCTGAAGCTATTGCTGAGACTAAGCAAATGAATGATGTTTATGCAAAGTTTGCAGAGAATTTTATGGCTATCCCTGTTATTAAAGGGGTGAAAACGGAAAGTGAGCGTTTTGCTGGTGCCATAGATACCCACTGTATAGAAGCTTTAATGCAAGATGGAAAAGCATTGCAGGCTGGAACATCTCATTTTCTCGGACAAAATTTCGCAAAAGCATTTGATGTTAAATTCACCAATAATGAAGGTAAGCAAGATTATGTTTGGGCCACATCTTGGGGAGTTTCTACACGATTAATGGGAGCACTTATTATGACACATAGTGATGACCAAGGACTTGTATTGCCACCAAATTTAGCACCTATTCAAGTTGTTATTGTCCCAATTTATAAGAACGACGATCAGTTTAACGCTATTACTGTTGTGGTTAATAAAATTGCAGATCAATTGAGGGAATTAAATGTTAGTGTGAAGTTTGATAGTAGAACTACTCATAGACCAGGAGCAAAATTTGCGCAACATGAATTACAAGGTATACCATTAAGAATAGCCATAGGGCCAAAGGATTTAGAAAATGAAACAGTTGAACTTGCAAGAAGAGATAATTTAACAAAGCAAACTATTGCTATTGATGATATTACTAATGTCATTCCTCAATTACTTGCTCAAATTCAAGAAGATTTGTATACGAAAGCACTCAATTACAGAGATGATCATATTACAGAAGTGAATGATTTTGAAGAGTTTAAAAAAGTTTTGGAAACAAAAGGTGGTTTTATTTCGGCACATTGGGATGGAACTCCAGAAACTGAGCAAAAAATCAAAGAGTTAACAAAAGCTACAATTAGATGTATTCCTAATGATGGTATTGAAGAGGAAGGGAGATGTATTTACACTTCAACTAATTCAGCTCGTAGAGTCCTATTCGCAAAGGCATATTAAAAAAAATCAAAAAAAATTAGTTTGCAGTTGCAACATTTAAAAATAGTTGTATTTTTGCATCCGCAATGATAAGTTGCAAGTTCATTAAGTAATGGAATAAACAAAATGGCCCGTTCGTCTATCGGCTAGGACGCCAGGTTTTCATCCTGGTAAGAGGGGTTCGATTCCCCTACGGGCTACAATTTAAAAAACAAAGAAAAGACATGGCAAATCATAAGTCAGCTTTAAAAAGAATTAGAAGTAACGAAAAAAGACGTATCCTTAACAGATACCAGCACAAAACAACACGTAATGCTATTAAAAAATTACGTGAGTTAACAAATGCTAAAGAAGCACAAAAAATGTTTCCTTCTGTAGTTGCTATGATTGATAAATTAGCTAAGAAAAACGTAATACATACTAATAAAGCTGCTAACCTAAAATCTGGTTTGGCAAAGCATATTGCATCTTTATAGTATAGAGTTATAGAAACTTTAAAAGCCTTTTCATTGAAAAGGCTTTTTTTATGGTCTAACTTATTAAAGGAAAAGAAATGTAAAAACAAAACCCTCTAGACTTCTAGAGGGTTTTTTATAAGTTAAAGATGTTAATATTATCCATTCATTGAGATAAGAAACTCTTCATTATTTTTTGTTTGTTTAAATCTATCATTAATAAACTCCATAGCTTCAACCGGATTCATATCAGCAAGATACTTACGCATTACCCACATTCTTTGTATGGTTGTTTCATCTAATAAAATATCATCGCGTCTTGTACTCGAAGACGTAAGATCAATTGCTGGGAATATTCTACGATTAGAAATCTTACGATCTAATTGTAGTTCCATATTACCAGTTCCCTTGAATTCTTCAAAGATGACTTCATCCATTTTAGAACCAGTCTCAGTTAATGCTGTAGCAATAATGGTTAATGATCCTCCATTTTCAATATTTCGAGCAGCTCCAAAGAAACGCTTTGGTTTGTGTAAAGCATTCGCATCAACACCACCGCTTAATATTTTACCAGAAGCAGGTTGAACAGTATTATAAGCTCTAGCTAAACGTGTAATCGAATCTAGTAAGATAACAACATCATGTCCACATTCTACTAAACGTTTTGCTTTCTCTAAAACGATATTGGCAATTTTTACATGCTCGTGTGCTTCCTTATCAAAGGTAGAGGCAATTACCTCACCACGAACATTGCGTTGCATATCTGTAACTTCTTCAGGACGTTCATCAATCAATAATATCATTTGATATACTTCAGGATGATTTGCAGCAATAGCATTGGCTACGTCTTTAAGCAACATGGTTTTACCAGTTTTAGGTTGCGATACAATCATACCACGTTGACCTTTACCAATTGGAGAGAATAAATCCATAATCCTAGTAGATATAGTACTTTGCCTTTCGGCTAAGTTGAATTTCTCTCTTGGAAATAAAGGTGTAAGATGTTCAAAAGATACGCGATCTCTTACAACT
Source organism: Microcosmobacter mediterraneus (assembly GCF_031846265.1). Lineage (NCBI taxonomy): Bacteria > Pseudomonadati > Bacteroidota > Flavobacteriia > Flavobacteriales > Flavobacteriaceae > Microcosmobacter > Microcosmobacter mediterraneus. Next base: position 5,795 of record NZ_JAVRIA010000001.1, read on the forward strand.
TCTGGCTTTAAACCATTAATCTTACTCACTTTAATAAGAGGAAAATATTTTTCGCCTTCCTTTGGAGGTCTTACATGACCAAGAACTGTGTCACCAGTCTTTAAACCAAATAAGCGAATCTGAGATTGGGATACATAAATATCATCTGGAGAGGATAAATAATTGTAATCCGAAGATCTTAAAAATCCATAACCATCTTGCATAATATCTAACACGCCTTCACTTTCAATAATGGCATCAAATTCAAAATCGGGTTCTCTATAACGGTTTCGGTTGTCCTTATTACCATTGTTTTTATGATCCTTATTTTGGTTGTGTTGACGGTTCTGATTTTTATTTTGATTGTTTTGCCTGTTTTGATTATTGTTCTGATTTCTAGAATGATCCTTTTTTTGGTTAGAAGCACTGTCGTTAGATTTTGCTTCAGGTTCTTTATTTTCATTCTTTTCAGAGTTAGATTGGGTTTGCTGCCTTTTTTGCTCGTTTTGAGCAGTGTTTGGTGTTCGCTCTCTTCTCTGACGTTGTTGTCTTTGTTGTGGTGCTTTTGGCTTTTCCTCTGTGGCGCTTTCCTTTTTAACAACTGAAGGATTTGCTGCCTGATGATCTAAAATTCTGTAGACAAGGTCTAATTTTTTTAAACTCTTGTATTTAGTCATGTTTAGCTCTTTGGCTATATCCTGTAACTCAGGAAGCTTTTTTTCTTTTAATTCTGAAATTTCAAACATTGATATATAAAGTAGTATTTGATAATAAAATCTGAAAATGATTTAAACCGAAACTTTCAAAAGAAATTTAAGGGGAAAATCGTGTGATTAATTTTGAAGATTAACAACCTGAAAACCTTAGTTGTAACTGATTGTTAATGCAATAATACTAATTTTATTTTATAAATACGATTATGTTTTTAAAAATAAACACTTAATTTTGTCGTTCGATTTTAAAAAGAGATATGTTACAACGTATACAAACGGTTTACTTATTCATTGCTGCAGGAATTTCTGCAGGTTTAACCTTTGTATTTAATTTATGGACTACCAATGATAATGTATTGGTTTTTGCTAAAGACGATATGTTATTTCTTGGTTTGTTTTTAGGTTCTGCGTTATTATCGTTAATTTCAATTTTTAGTTTTAAAAATAGAAAGTCCCAGTTTATTCTAGGACGACTCAACATCATATTAAACTTTATTTTACTAGGAGTATTTGTGTATCAATCCCTAAATTTATCTGGAGAAGCAAAAGTTTCTGAGAAAGGTATTGGGATTCTTCTTCCTATTTTTTCTATCGTGTTTTTGGTTTTAGCTAATAAAGCCATAAAAAAGGATGAAGATCTTGTAAAATCTGTGGATCGTTTACGATAAACCTAACATCTTAGTAGTATTAGTGCGTAAAACCCAAAGTGAAAACTTTGGGTTTTATTTTAATAGTAATTTTTACTTTAGCAATGGTTTAAATTATCTCGGGAATTCAATAACTTCAAGGTTTTCAATTTTTTTTCCTTCTACAATAAATCTAAGCATTGTTCTTACCTTATGAAAACCATGCTTACCAACAGCACCTGGATTCATGTGTAAAAGGTTATATTTTTTGTCTGACATTACTTTTAAAATATGAGAATGCCCACAAATAAATAACTTTGGAGGATTTGCTTTAATATCTTCTCTAAATCTAGCGTTGTATTTTGGAGGATAACCACCAATATGAGTTATCCAAACATCGACACCTTCACACATAAATCTATTGTGTTCAGGAAATTCCACTCTCGCTCTGGCATCATCTATATTACCATAAACAGCACGTAATGGCTTTAAAGCTTTAATTTTATCGGTTACAACTAAATTACCTATGTCGCCAGCATGCCAAACTTCGTCAGATTGTTTTACATAATCTAAAATTCTATCATCGATATAACTATGTGTATCAGAAAGTAAGAGAATTTTAGTCATGTCTACCTTCCGCAAAAGCGGAAATCTTTTAATTATGTTAATCTAAAGCTGATTCCTGTAAAACTATTTACCTTTGTATATTAATAATTTCAAAAGTACAATTTCTTGCGTTATTTTATTGAGCTGAGTTATAAAGGAACTAATTATCATGGTTGGCAAAATCAGCCAAATGCTATATCTTTACAAGAGGTTATAGAAAATGCTCTCTCTACTCTCCTCAATTCAAAAATTCCAATAGTAGGAGCTGGAAGAACTGATGCTGGCGTCCATGCCAGACAAATGTTTGCTCATTTTGATTTTGAAACAGAATTTGATTATAAACAATTAGTCTTTAAACTCAATTCGTATTTACCCAAGGATATTGCAATTATAGATATTTTTCCTGTAGATAATGATACTCATGCACGTTTTAGCGCTACTGCAAGATCTTATATTTATAAAATAAGTAATGTAAAAAACCCTTTTAGCAATGAGTTATCTTACCAAATGCAATTACCTTTAAATATAGAAGCTATGAACATGGCTTGTAAAAAACTATTAGGTTATAAGGATTTTCAATGTTTTTCTAAGAGTAATACAGATGTAAAAACGTATAATTGTGATATTAAATATGCCTTATGGACTCAAAAAGATTCAGAATTAGAATTTAAAATTGAAGCTGATCGTTTTTTGAGAAATATGGTACGTGCAATAGTCGGAACTTTACTTAACATTGGTTTAGGTAAATTAGAAGTAAATGATTTAGATAGGATTTTAGAATCAAAAAATAGAAGTGAAGCAGGTTATTCGGTTCCAGCTCATGGATTATATTTAACTAAAGTAAACTACCCAGAATCTATTAAAACATAATATGGCAAAAGAGAAAACGAGTGTGTTTGATGTAACACTTTTTAAACGCTTATTAAAGTTTATTAAGCCCTACAAAACTGTATTTATTGGATCTTTATTTTTAGTGGTAGGACTTGCCATTTTTGGTGCTTTACGACCATATATATTACAGCAGGCAATTGATGTAAAAATAAAAGAGAAGATATACGATGGTTTCCTATTATATATGGCTGTTATGGTCGGCTTGTTGATTTTAGAAGTTATTTTTCAACTCCTTTTTATTTATTATGCCAATTGGCTTGGGCAAAGTGTTGTAAAAGATATAAGAGTTAAACTTTTTGACCACATGCTCGCTTTTAAAATGAAATACTATAACGATTCTTCTGTTGGTGTGCTCATTACTAGAGCAGTTACAGATATGGAGCGTATTGCAGATATTTTTGGACAAGGCTTATTTATGATATTTAGTGATATCCTAAAAATGTTGGTAGTTGGAGCTATTATGTTAGTTATGAATGTAAAGCTTAGCCTTATTGTTTTTACTACGCTTCCCATCATCATCTTTGCAACTAAGATTTTTCAGAAGTATATGAAAAAGGCTTTTGAAGATGTAAGAACAGAAGTATCCAATCTAAATTCTTTTGTACAAGAACGTGTTACAGGAATGAAAATATTACAGTTGTTCACCAGAGAAAATACAGAGTATAAAAAGTTTAAAGCTATAAATGAGCGTCATAAAAAAGGTTGGCTAAAAACAGTTTGGTATAACTCTATTTTTTTTCCAATTGCTGAATTGTTATCCTCTTTAACCTTAGGTGCAGTTGTTTGGTTTGGTGGATTGAGTGCGGTTACTTCTGGTATAGCTACAGAAGGACAATTATTTGCCTTTGTAATGATGATTCCTATGATGTTTAGACCATTAAACCAAATAGCTAATAAGTTTAACACACTACAAATGGGTATGGTTGCCGCAGATCGTGTCTTTAAAGTATTGGATACTACATCTCAGATAGATGATTCTGGACATAAAGAAAAAGCACAATTTCGTGGTGATATAGCATTTAAAGATGTTAGATTTTCTTATGTAAAAAACGAAGAAGTTTTAAAAGGCATCTCTTTTGAAGCTAAAACAGGAGAGACTATTGCTATTGTTGGCGCTACTGGAGCAGGAAAGTCTACCATAATTAATTTATTGAATCGTTTTTATGATATAGATTCGGGTGAAATTGCTATTGATAACCAAAATATTAAAGATTTTACTTTAACTTCATTAAGATCTCAGATTGCTGTTGTATTGCAAGATGTATTTCTTTTTGCTGATACTATTATGAGTAATATAACGCTTAATGATACTTCAATCTCTAGAGAGCAAGTCATTAATGCTTCAAAGGAAATAGGTATTCATGACTTTATATCTTCCTTGCCAAATGGTTATGATTACAATGTGAAAGAGCGTGGTGTTATGCTCTCATCAGGTCAGCGCCAGCTTATTTCATTTTTAAGAGCTTATGTTACTAATCCCAGTATTTTAGTTCTGGATGAAGCTACTTCTTCCGTAGATTCGTATTCAGAACAATTAATTCAAGATGCTACAGATAAAATTACAACAGGAAGAACCTCAATAATTATAGCTCATCGTTTAGCTACTATTCAGAAAGCAGATAAAATTATTGTCATGGATGCAGGTAAAATTGTAGAGCAAGGCACACATAATGAGCTTCTTAAAAAAGAGGATGGTTATTACAGAAATTTATATGAAGTACAATTTTTAAAGGCTGATGTAGCTTAATTAACTGAAGTACTATCTTTCAACGCTCTTTGTGCTTCAATCATTTGTTCCATATCACCATTTAGGTACATAAGTACTCCAACTAAAATACTAAAGAGTACAAACGCAACTGTAAGCACACCTAAGAATAGTATTGTTCGTAATGCGATTTGTCCTGTACTGAGTTTATAAATGCGCTTTAAACTATATATATAATAAAAGAATTGTATAGGTAAAACTACCATTCCTAAAGTTGTAAAAGACATTAAGTCTAATGGAATTACTATTGCTGTTAGTACTGCCAAACAAATAGATATTTGTGCTTGGGTATAAATAAAGATTACCAAGGTTTCTACATAGTTAAATAACTTAGTACCTAGAAAAACCACTCTTGCCATTAAGGCATAAATTGGAATATATAGCATAATCACCAGCGATTGATAATCATTACTGAATTTATAGATCTTTTCAAACATTGCTTGTTGTTGCTGGCCTATAGCAGTAGACGTATCATAAAACGTGATATCGGTTTGAAATTTCTGAATAATAAAGATTTGAATACCAGAAATCGTAAGTGCCAATGCGAAATAGCTAAACACATTAACATATCGTTTTCTTACACCATTAATATAGCCAACGATAACCTCTTCAGGTTTTATAAATAAATCAATAAATGTTCTAAGAAGTTTATTGTCATAGTTAAAGAAGGTTTCACTAACATGTTCAAATAAGTTTTTGAAAGTTAGCCTGTTTCTAATGATTTTCCCTCCACAGAGATTACAGTATTCGCTGCCATCAATTAATATATTATTACAATTCTTACAAGTCATTGTATAGGTTTAAATAGTTCAGGATGAAGCATACCATAGACTATACCTACTGCAAATACAAGTATTGTAATAATAAGTATTTGCATAATTAGAGCCAAAAGAATCCTAAAAAACGAGTTCAGAATAGACATATCATAGATTTTCATAAAACCATAAATCACATAACCATAACTAAATAAAGATGTAAATGTTATTAACCAGGTGAAAGGTAATCCTAAACTTAAGCCTACAATAGTTATTAAAGCTGTAGTAATTGTATATTGAGATGTTATGTAAATATTCATAACAATATGCTCTGTAAAATTATAATTCTTGTTACCAGAAAATAATAAATAGGTGAAAAAAGCGAGAATAGGAAGGGTTACTATTGTTATTATACCTAAATAATCAAAAACATATTCATTAATTTTTGCATTAAACTCATCAATTTGAGCATTTCCAGTTTGTGTAAAATCGGTTGTCATTACTTCAGGAAAGAACTCTTTGAAAATTAAGAATTGAAACCCTAAAAGTGTAATAGATAAAGCGAGATAAGGAATAGCATCTACATATTTTTTTCTTAAGCCTTCAATGTATCCAACGATAACATTCTGTGGTTTAATTAATAAATCAATAAATGTTCTAATTAATTTATTGTCTAAACTCAAGAACTCTCGATTTAGTTGGGCAAATAAAGTTTTTAGTGTCAGTCTATTTCTAATAACTCTTGCACCACATTGAGGACAATAACGTTCATTGCTTAAAGCTGTATTACAATTTTCACAGATCATCAACTGAGGTCATTTTTAATTTTTTCAATGAGCTCTGTAGTATCTTTATATAACTCAAATTCGCCATTTTTAATGTAAGAGGTCTGTCCTGTTTCTTCACTAACAACAATAGCTAAAGCATCTGTTTTTTCTGTTATGCCAATGGCTGCTCTATGTCGCAACCCAAAACGTTGCGGAATATTTTTCTCATTATTTACTGGTAAAATAACACGTGTGGCTTTTATTGTGTTATTATCAATGATAACAGCACCATCATGTAAAGGGCTATTTTTAAAAAAAATACTTTCAATGATAGCTTGCGAGACATTCATATTAGTTTCATCACCAGTTCCGGTTAAAAAATCCAAGTTATTATTACGTTCTAATACCATGAGAGCACCAGTATTTGTTATTCCCATCTTCATACAAGCTGCTATGATAGCATCAACATCTGTTTCGGTTTCAACTACTTTATTCACAAAGTTAAAACGCTTAAAAAAGCCACTTCTATTACCAATATTTGTGGAGCCTACCATAAGAAGGAATTTTCGTATTTCGGGTTGGAAAACAACAATAAGAGCAATAATTCCTACTTTAATAAATCCATCAAAAATACGATTAAGCATGTGCATATCTAGTAAATCTGTAATCCACCAAACACCATATATCACTAAAATACCAATGAAAATATTAACAGCAACTGTACCTCTTATAAGCTTATAGACATAGTACATAAGGATTGCGACCAAGAATACATCAATGAAATCTATAACCTGGAAATCTAAAAAGTTGAAGTTGTCCAAAAGCTTTTGCTATTTCTGTAAATTTAAAAAAATATGATTAATAATTAACTACTGGTTATGCAATGCATTATAAAGGGTGACACATTCCATGGCTTCTTTGACATCATGTACACGTAAAATCGATGTACCTTTCTCTAACGCAACCATATTTAGAGCTGTAGTTCCGTTTAAAGCCTCATTTGCGGAAAATTCTAAAGTATTATAAATCATTGATTTTCTAGAAATTCCAGAGAGGATAGGAAGATCCAAGCTTTTAAAGAGCTCAAGGTGGTTTAAGAGCTCAAAATTTTGAGCTTTGGTTTTAGCAAACCCAAAGCCTGGATCACATATTATATCAATAATACCATAAGATTTGGCTTTAGTAATGCGTTCAGAAAAATAGAACAGTATATCTTTTATTAAATCGTTATAATCCGTAAGAGTTTGCATGGTTTGTGGTGTGCCTCTCATGTGCATCATAATATAAGGCACCTTAAATTTAGCAATAGTGGAGAGCATGTTATTATCTAGTAATCCTGCAGAAATATCATTGATTATTGCAGCTCCAGCCTCGATACATTGTTTAGCAATTGAACTCCTAAAGGTATCGATAGAAATAACAATTTCAGGGAAACTATTGACTACCAAGTTAACAACTGATAGTATGCGACGCATCTCTTCATCTTCGCTAACATGTTTAGCATTTGGTTTAGAACTGTAAGCTCCAATATCTATAAAAGTAGCACCATCTTCAAGCATTTTATCCACCTGTCTCATCACAGATGAAGAATTTCTAAAGCGTCCACCATCGTAAAACGAATCTGGAGTAAGGTTTAAAATACCCATTACTTTAGGTGTGCTAAAATCAATAAGTCTACCGTTACAATTTATGGTTTTCAATTGGTACAAGATTCTAAAATTTCAATTCAAAGTAGTACTATATTCTGTTAAATCTTGAATTTAGAACTAAGAACTTTGAACTCTTAACTATTTATGCGAAATTTACGGAAATTTAAAGAGATTTAGATGCAAGATACTTCAAAACAGTATGATGCTGTTATAAAGACCTGTAGAGATTTGTTTACCAAAAAAATGAAAGATTATGGCTGTGCTTGGCGTATATTAAGACTTCCTTCATTAACGGATCAAATATTCATCAAAGCTCAACGTATAAGAGGATTGCAACAAAATGATGTGCATAAAGTGGACGAAGGTCAGGAAAGTGAATTTATAGGTATTATTAATTATTGCATCATGGCTCTTATACAACTAAAAAAGGGTGTTGTTGAGCAACCAGATTTAACTTTAAACCAAGCTATTGAATTTTATGATGTAGTAGTGGCAACTACTAAACAACTTATGGAAGATAAAAATCATGATTATGGTGAGGCTTGGCGAGATATGCGTGTAAGTTCGTTAACCGATCTAATCCTTCAGAAATTATTACGTGTAAAGCAAATTGAAGATAATGCAGGTAAGACTATAGTAAGTGAAGGTATTGATGCTAATTATCAGGATATGATAAATTATGCAGTTTTTGCCATGATTCATTTAAAAGAAGAAAAAAACTAGTTTGTCATTCCCACTAATGCGGAATCCTTATAGTACTAATAATTAATTAGATTAAAATAGCGGTCACTGAGGCTCTCGAAGTGACTGTAAATTAAATTAATGTGGCTTCGAGAGCCTCAGCCACAAATGATTTATGAAATATATAGTTCAAATAAGCAGAATATTCGTCGGTGTATTATTTATTATCTCAGGTTTTATAAAGCTTAATGATCCTTTAGGGTTCTCATACAAGCTTCAAGAATACTTTGGTGCTGATGTTTTAAACCTAACGTTTTTAGAACCTTTTGCTCTAGGAATCTCAGTATTTGTTGTGATTTTTGAAGTTGTTCTTGGTATGTTTCTTTTACTTGGATATAAACCAAAATTTACGATTTGGAGTTTATTGGGTATGATTGTATTCTTTACATTTTTAACGTTTTATTCAGCGTATTTTGATAAGGTAAAGGATTGTGGGTGTTTTGGAGATGCTCTAAAATTAACGCCATGGGAAAGCTTTACAAAAGATCTGATATTGTTAGTGCTAATACTTATAATATTTGCTGGTAGAAAACATATTAAACCCATCTTTGGAAAGCTAGGTTTAAGCGTTACAGCATTGGTAAGTTTTATTGCTTGTTTAGGGTTTGCTTATTATGTGCTTATGCATTTACCTGCTATAGATTTTAGAGCCTATAAAATTGGTAATAACATTACTGAAGGCATGAGTACACCAGAAAATGCGGCAAAGCCAGTGTTAGAGTATACCTGGACATTTAATGTTAATGGCGAGGAACAAGAATTTGTTACCAATGGCAGTTATCCTAGTGTTGATGGTGAGTATGTAGGTGTAGAAACTAAAACTTTAGATGAAGGCTATATTCCACCAATCCAAGATTTTTCGATAGAGTCTTTAGAAGAAGATTTAACACAAGACTATTTATATAAAGAAAATCTCATTATAGTTGCCATGTATGCTATTGATAAAGCAGAAGAGGAAGGCTTGCAAAAGTTAAAAGCATTCACGGATTCTGCAATTAGTAAAGACTATGTAGTAATCGGATTATCGTCTTCAGGTGAAGATGCTAAAATCTATCTAAAAGAAGAATACAATTTAAATTTTGATACGTACCTCTGTGATGAAAAAGCTATTAAAACTATAGTGCGCTCTAATCCAGGAATAGTTATATTGAATAAAGGTACTGTTATAAATAAAGCACATTGGAACGATATTGAAGATCTAGAATTGTAAGTGTTAAGAGCAAGTTATAAGTTGATAAATAAGAAGTGGTAAATTTTAAATATAAAGAACAATTTCATCTAACATCTAACATCTAACATCTAACATCTAACATCTAACATCTAACATCTAACATCTGCTAAACTACATCTTAAATAAAGCTTTTTACACTATACTCACTTTGTTTGGGGTAGTTACTGTTATTTTCTTTTTGTTTAACGTATTACCTGGAGATCCTGCACAAATGATGTTAGGTCAAAATGAAGATACTGAACAGCTAGCCATAGTGAAAGCCAAATATGGATTTGACAAACCTATATTCACTCAGTATTTGTATTACTTAAATGACCTGTCACCAATTTCATTTCATTCTAACTCTAAAGAGGATTATACCTATTTAAGTAATAATAAATATGATGCAGTTTCATTATTTAACATTGGTAACACCACAACAGCATTTAAATTTCCATACCTAAGAGAATCTTTTACAAAACAAGGAAAAAAAGTATCGCAAGTTATTGGAGAAACTTTACCAAACACCTTTGTTTTAGCTGTTTCAGCCATTATTATTGCATTAATTATAGGTTTAGCTTTAGGCGTTATTTCAGCCTTAAAAAAAGACACTTGGTTAGATAAGCTTATACAAGTGGTAAGTACATTTGGTATGAGCGTACCTTCATTTTTTAGTGCTATTCTTTTTGCTTGGTTATTTGGCTTTGTATTACATAAATACACCAATTTAGAAATGACAGGTAGCCTTTATGTTCTGGATGATTTTGGAGAGCGTATGCAAATACAATGGAAAAACTTGATCTTACCAGCTATCGTTTTAGGCATAAGACCCTTAGCAGTAGTTATTCAGTTAATGCGTAATTCCTTGTTAGAAGTAATGAGTCAAGATTATATTAGAACAGCAAGAGCTAAAGGCTTAAATGAGCTTAAGGTGATTAAAAACCATGCTCTTAAGAATGCTTTAAATCCTGTTGTTACTGCAATTTCCGGTTGGTTTGCATCGATGTTGGCTGGTGCGGTTTTTGTAGAATATATTTTCGGTTGGAATGGTTTAGGAAAAGAAATTGTTAATGCGCTTAATACTTTGGATTTGCCTGTTATTATGGGTTCTGTTTTAGTTATAGCCACATTGTTTGTAATCATTAATATTTTTGTCGACTTAATTTATAGATGGTTAGACCCAAAAGTTAAATTAAATTAATTATTGTTGTTGTAAATGCAGAGCACATTACAAATTCATTAGATTCATGAAAAAGATAATATTTCTATTTACAATAGCTGTGTTAAGTTCTAGTTGCGTGGAACCGCCTTTACAATTTACTGAGGCTGCTTTAAACGAAAAAGTCGTTACCATAAAAGGCTCGAAAACTACTCTTGGAGAAGTGATTAGGAAATCAAAAGGCAAAAAAATATTTATCGATGTTTGGGCATCTTGGTGTGCCGATTGTATTGAAGGAATGCCACAGGTTAAAGAAATTCAAAAAAAATACTCTAATACTGTGTACGTATTTCTATCAGTAGATAAAACTAAAGAAGCATGGAAAAGAGGTGTTACAAAATATGGTTTATCTGGCAGACATTATTTTTTACCACAAGGGCAAAAAGGCCCTTTTGGAGACTTTTTAAATTCTAATTGGATTCCTAGATATATGGTTTTAGATACCGATGGTTCAATAAAACTTTTTAAAGCAAAAAAAGCATCAGACGAGCGTATTGTAGAAGCATTGAAATAGTTATTTTTGTTATTCTTAAAACTATACTATGAGAAAGCATATTGTTGCAGGTAACTGGAAAATGAATAAAACAGCTGAAGAAACACTTCAGTTAATAAAAGATTTAAAAAGCAAAATAAAAACTTCTAATGCTGAGGTAATGATAGCACCAACAGCGGTAAATCTTTTAAGTGCTGTAAATTCTTGTAAAGACTCAGAAATTGAAGTTATTGCGCAAAACATGCATTTTGCTGAAAATGGAGCATACACAGGAGAAGTAAGTGCAGAAATGCTAAAATCTGTTGGTGTAAAAACAGTCATTCTTGGTCATAGCGAGCGTCGCGCCTACTTTAATGAAACTGACGAAAGTTTGGCTAAAAAAGTTGATCAAGCACTTAAGCAAAATATGCGAATCATTTTTTGTTTTGGAGAAGAATTGAGTGATAGAAAAGCTGGAAATGAAGAAACTGTTGTTGAAAGCCAGATTAAGAATGCTTTATTTCATTTAGATGCTTCCGCTTTTAAAAATATAGTTTTAGCTTACGAACCTGTTTGGGCTATTGGAACAGGAGAAACTGCATCTCCTGAGCAAGCGCAAGATATGCATGCGTTTATAAGAAAAACTTTAGGTGATACATATGGTAATTCAGTAGCTGATGATATGACGATTCTTTATGGAGGAAGTGTAAAACCTGCAAATGCAAAAGAAATATTTGGTAAGCCTGATGTTGATGGTGGACTTATTGGAGGAGCTTCTTTAAAGGCCGAAGATTTTTTTGCTATAGTTAATGCATTTTAAATTCTGTATCTTTTACTTTTTAAATCAAAGTAATTGAATTTTAATATTTTTAATAGTATAATTCTTGCTGGAGTTATTCAAGGAATAATTTTTGGTGCTGTTGTACTTTGGTCTAAAAAATACAAACACAAAAGTGTTTTTTTTCTTGCCTCACTAATTATTACTTACTCTTTAAGTAATTTTCAGTTTTACCTTCAAGACATAAGCTATTTAACTTACGAAGAACTCTTTAGAACTATTTATATGCCTTGGGCAGATTTAACACCTGCTCTTTTGTATTTCTATGTTATTTTTTATTTATATCCTAAACGTAAAATTTTAAAAAAAGAATATCTTTTGTTTTTGCCTTTTTCTTTTACAGTTGTTCTAGGAGTTTTATATAAAGTTTTTATTAGAGTTGAAAATAAAAGTGAACCTTTAATTTACGTTACAGCTTTTATTAGAAATTATGTTGCTTATTATACCGAAATAATTTCTGCAATTCTTTCGATAATAGTTATTGTAGTTTTATTGAATACTTTAAAAAAGTATAGGCAAGAGTTTAAGTATTTAGAATCAGAGAGCATACAGCTTCAATTAAGTTGGCTGAAAAACACACTTTTCATTTTAATGTTTATGGTTGTACTATGGATAACATCTGTACTTGTTGATTTGTATATAGATGAAATTTCATTTTACCCAGTTTGGTTAGGTGTTGCATTTTTAATTTACTGGCTAGGACATTTAGGAGTCTATAAATATGGTGTTTTCGAAGAACGAAAAGAAATTAGAAGAAGAAGAAACTCTAAAGTTGATTCAGTAAATTTCTCAAATACAAAACACATAATAATTGAACGATTAAAAATATTTCTTGAAGAAGAGAAACGTTTTCTTAATCCAGAATTATCACTAGAAAAAACAGCTGAAGCAATTGGTTTAAGTCAAGGTCATTTATCAAAAATTATTAATAGAGAGCTACAGATGAGTTATAAGGATTATTTGAATTCATTAAGAGTAAATGAAGCAAAATCATATCTCAAGAACTCAGAATTTTCAAATTATACATTAGTTGCTATAGGATTAGAAGCTGGTTTTAATTCAAAGTCGGCTTTCAATTCATCCTTTAAAAAACTTACAGGAGAAACGCCTTCTCAATTTAAAAAGCGACATATAAATTAGTCTTGTTTTTTCATAATCACATAAAATAGAACAATTAAGATTTCCATAGCTTTTAAATTTAAAATATAAATCTAGTTTATAGTTATGAAACAATTATTCATTCTTTTTTTTAGCCTCTTTTTTTGTGTTCAAAATTCTGTATCTCAAGGTTGGGGACAAACCCAAAAAATCACACCAGATGATAGGGCTTTAGCAGATGAATTTGGCTGGTCTGTTGTCATACAAGGTGATATTGCAGCCATAAGTGCTAGGTCAGAAGACGGAGCCAGTAGTGATTATGGTGCTGTTTATATTTTTGAAAAGGACGCTACTGATAATTGGATACAAACTCAAAAACTTCGCAATTCTGACGTTAGGCAATTTGATCGATTTGGACAATCTATAGACATGGAAGGCAATACTATGATCATTGGAGCACGTAGTCAAGATTATGACGAAAATGGAGGAGGTATGTTCTATGATTCTGGAGGTGCAGCTTATATTTTTGATAGAGATGTTAATGGTAATTGGATACAAACTCAAAAATTGGTATCGTCAGACAGAGGTGAAACCTTTCAAGCTTTGCTGGGAGAAACAGTAGCAATTAGTGGAGATTATGCAGTAGTTAATGCGCCTAGAGAGATTACAGGTTTAGATGGACAGCCAGACTTAACAAATGCAGGAGCTTGTTATATTTTTGAACGAGATACTAATGGTGTATGGAGCGAGGTGCAAAAAATTGTTTCTAGTGAGCGTTATGCTGAAGATAAATTTGGTGATTTTTCATTAGCAATTCAAGGAAATACAATAGCAGTTGGAACGTTTCGTCATGACTTTGATGAGAATGAGCAAGAAGAAGTTTTGAGCGCTGGAGCTGTTTATATTTTTGAGCGAGATATCAATGGAATATGGAATGAAATCCAAAAAATAGTTGTATCAGATAGAGAACAAGGTGAATGGTTTGGACGTTCTGTTGCTATAGAAGGTGACTTATTAATAGTAGGTGCATCCAATGAATATTTACAAGGTAATGTTAACACCCAATATGGAGCTGTCTATGTTTTTGAGCGAGATGGTAATGGAGTGTATAATGAAATTCAAAAAATAAGGCCAAATGCTTTATATCACCAATCTAAATTCGGACATTCAATTGATGTATCTGGAGATCGATTAGTAGTTGGAGCACCCCAAATGGACATAGGTAGTGTCTCTTTTGGAGGTTCAGCGTTTATTTTTGAACGAGATACTAATGGAATTTGGAATCAAACAGCAATTATGTATGATGAGCAAGTTAATTCAGGAGATGATTTTGGCTATAATGTTGCTATTAGTGGAGATTTTGCCTTTGTTGGTGCTTACGAGCAAGATGAAGATTCAGAAAGTCTAAACCCTTTATCTCAAGCAGGTGCAGCTTATGTGTTTAATATTAATGAACCAAACACCTTAGATCCTTTGTTAAGTATTCAAGAAAGTACAAATGCTATTATTCATGTGTTCCCAAATCCAACAAACGGCATCTTAAACCTCAATTTAGGGCAAACCTTTGAGCATTTAACAATTGAAGTGCATGATGTGTTAGGCAAGAAACTCTTCGATAAAATATACCATCATGTTCAAACTATTCAGTTAAATATTGATGTTCCAAAAGGCATCTATTTGCTAAAAGCTACCACAAATAATCAAGCAACTTCTATTTTTAAAATTGTAAAACGATAACAAGAGATAAATTACATGTAACTTTGCACTATAATAAAGTTTCATGTCCAACTCTGTATATCTTGGTTTTTATTTTAAGGTAAAACCACTAATTCCTGCTGTTGAAATATTAATTGCTGAATTGGGTAATGCTGGTTTTGAGAGTTTTGTAGAAACTCATGAAGGCGTTACAGCATATATTCAAAAAAAGGAATGGCGAGACGATATTCTTAAGGCTATTAATTGCCTAAAATCTAAAGAATTTAAAATCTCATATATTTCAGAAGAGATTGCACAAACTAACTGGAATGCCGAATGGGAAAAAAGCTTTCAGCCTATAGTAGTTGATAACCTTTGTGTGGTTAGAGCACCTTTTCATCCTAAGCAAGGTTCAAAATATGATATTGTTATAGAGCCAAAAATGAGTTTTGGTACAGGTCATCATGAAACTACACATATGATGATTCAGCATATACTTAAGAATGATTTTAATGGAAAATCAGTTTTGGATATGGGCTGTGGTACTGGTGTTTTAGCTATTCTTGCAGAAAAAAGAGGTGCTTCTAAAATAGACGCGATTGATATTGATAATTGGTGCTATATAAACAGTCTTGAAAATGCAGAGCGAAATGATTGCACAAATATTTCTGTTTTTGAAGGCAATGTTAGCTTACTCACTAATAAATCTTATGATACAGTGATAGCGAATATTAATAGAAATATATTACTTCAGGATTTAGAAGCATATATTCATTGTCTCAAACCTAATAGTGAATTGTATTTAAGCGGATTTTATAAAGATGATATACCTCTAATTAAAGAAAAATGCAATAGTTTAGGTTTTAAACACGTTGAAACTTTAGAAAAAAACCATTGGGTTGCCCTAAAATTTATAAATTAGTATTAGAATTGTGGCTATGATAAATACTAAAGAGAAAATTCAAGAAGAAGTATCTGTCTTAGAAGATGTTTTAAGACAGAATGAAATTGTATTGTACAATGATGATGTTAACACCTTTGACCATGTTATTGAAACTTTAATGCATGCTTGTGATCATACTCCAGAACAAGCTGAGCAATGTTCTATAATAGTACATTATAAAGGAAAATGTACAGTAAAAACAGGTGTTTATGATGAGTTAAAACCAAGATGCTCTATGCTATTAGATGCTGGTTTAAGTGCTGAGATTGTTTAATGCGTCGATGGGCAAACAAAATCTGTGGTAGCTAAATCTGTTTTTTTAATGGCACCAAAACCACCCGCAATATCCACTAAATTATGAAATCCTCTAGCCTTTAATATAGAAGCCGCGATTACCGAACGATAACCACCAGCGCAATGAATGTAATACGTGTTGTCTCTGTTTATTTCATTCATTTGGTTATTAATAAAATCTAATGCAAAATGCTGTGCATTTTCTAAATGCATTGCTTGCCATTCACCATCTTTTCTCACATCTAAAATATCTAGAGATTTTGTTTTGGATCGTTGTGCAAATTCTTCAGCAGTAATAGATTCTAGAGTATCAATATCTCTATCTGAATTTTCCCAAGCTTCAATACCTCCTTCCAAGAAACCTAAAGTGTTATCATAGCCAACACGAGATAACCTGGTTAACGCTTCTTCAGCTTTTTCTTCAGGAACAACGAGTAAAATAGGTTGTTTAATGTCTGTAATTAAAGCACCTACCCAAGGTGCAAATTGTCCGTTTAATCCAATAAATATAGAATTTGGAATATGACCTTTTATGAAGTCACTCTGAGGCCTAACATCGAGTATAAGAGCAGATTCATGATATACTAAGGTCTCAAACTCTTCAGGATTTAAAGCATTATTACCTTTTGATAGTATGTTATCAAAATTATCATAGCCCATTTTATTCATCATAGCATTTTTTGCAAAATACTGTGGAGGAGGAGCTATACCATCCAAAACTTCTTTTACAAATTCATCTTTTGTCATATTAGCTCTTAGAGCATAATTAGTTTTCTTTTGTTCACCTAAAATGCCTATGGTCTCCTTGCTCAAATTTTTACCACAAGCTGAGCCTGCTCCATGTGCAGGATAAACAATTACGTCATCAGCTAAAGGCATTATTTTATCACGTAAGGAATCGTAAAGCATTTTCGCTAAGTCTTCTTTAGTTAAATCAGATTTTATAGCCAAATCTGGTCTTCCAACATCACCAAGAAACAATGTGTCTCCCGAAAAAATAGCGTGGTCTTTTCCGTTTTCATCTATTAATAAATAGGTTGTAGATTCTAAAGTGTGTCCTGGAGTGTGGAGTGTTTTGATAGTTACTTTTCCTAGCTTAAACTCTTCGTTGTCCTTTGCAGAATGGATATTGTAGTTAGTTTCGGCACTAGGTCCAAAAATAATTTTTGCTCCAGTTTTTCTGGCTAAATCAACATGACCAGAGACAAAATCGGCATGAAAATGAGTTTCAAAAATATATTTTATTGTTGCATTTTCGGTAATAGCTTTGTTGATATATTGTTGTGTTTCTCTTAAAGGATCTATGATAGCAACTTCACCTTCAGATTCAATATAATAAGCACCTTGTGCTAAACATCCTGTATATAATTGTTCTATCTTCATCTTATTTTCCCATGAAATAGGGATTCTTTTTAATTCAACGTTTAATCTGATTCACAAAGGTACAAAACCCTTCAAATTTTAATTTATCATTCTAGACATTAAAGGAGCTCTTTAAAAATAATATAAATGGCCATTATTAAAGTGAACCAACCAAATCCTTTTTTTAGTTTTTTTCCACTAATAAGTTTACTCAAATAAATACCAAATAATATTCCTAAAATTGAGATAGAGGTAAAAGTTAAAAGAAATTTCCAGTCTATTGTAAGTGTTTGCACATCACCTAAAAAGCCAATTAACGATTTTACTGCAATAATAAGTAACGATGTGCCAACGGCTTTCTTCATAGGAAGTTTAGCTAATAAAACTAAAGCTGGAATGATTAAAAAGCCGCCTCCTGCACCTACAATACCAGTAAGAATTCCAACGCCAAAACCTTCAATAGCAATCATTGGATAATTATAAGTAATAATCTTTGGTAGTTCGTTTTCAGCTTTATGTCTACTAAAAATCATAGAGATACTTGCTAATAGCATGATAATAGCAAAGAAAATCATGATAAAAATATCTTTAGAAACTAGAAATGAATTTATTGAAAATAGTTCATCAGGAATTGCTGGTACAAGCCATCGTCTTGTTACATAAACTGCCATAAATGCTGGTATTGAAAAAATGATAGCCGTTTTTATATCAACTAATTTTTTTCTAAGATTTTGGAACGCTCCAATGGCTGAGGTAACACCAACAACAAAAAGAGAATAAGCAGTTGCAATTACTGGGTTTAATCCGAGCAAGTAGACTAAAATTGGAACCGTTAATATAGACCCACCACCTCCAATTAGACCTAAAACCAATCCAACAACTAGTGCGCCTAGATATGCTAAGATTTCAGAACCATCCATTAATGAGGAAGTTTATCTTTTAAAATACCATAGACATATGTTCCAAAAATTGCAGATGCAATAACAATAAGTATTGAGAATGCTCCTGTACCAATAAGAATATACATTGGTCCTGGACATGCTCCAGAAAGCGCCCAACCTAATCCAAAAATTAATCCTCCTAAAATATATCTTGTAAAACCTTTGTCTTTTTTAGGAACTTGAAGTTGTTCTTTTTCTAGAGAGTTTAGCTTAAACACTCTTGCTAATTGCAATAATAAAACTCCTGTGGCAATTGCTGACCCAATAATACCATACATATGAAAGGATTCAAATCGGAACATTTCGTAAATGCGATACCATGAAACGGCTTCTGATTTCACTAAAACAATTCCGAAAAATATGCCAACTAATAAAAATTTTAAGTATTTCATGGGTTTAAAAAATTAACGGAAAAATTAAATGAATCATAGCTAAACCTCCAGTAAAAAAACCAATAACAGCAATTAAAGAAGGTCTTTGTAAACTACTTAATCCTGTTATTGCATGACCAGAGGTACAACCTCCAGCATAACGTGTTCCAAAACCAACTAAGAAACCTCCAAGTATTAGTATGGCCAAACCTTTTATAGATTTTAATGCATCTAATCCGTAAAGTTCATCTGGTATTAATGACTTTCCACTATTTGCAAAGCCATAATGTTCTAATGATTCTACTGTAGTTGGATTTAATGTAATATTAGTTGGATTAGATAAATAATGATGTGCAATAAACCCACCAATAATGGCTCCGAGTACCACAACTAAATTCCAGCGTTGTGCTTTCCAATTGAAATTAAAAAATTC
This sequence comes from Microcosmobacter mediterraneus, assembly GCF_031846265.1. Taxonomy (NCBI): domain Bacteria; kingdom Pseudomonadati; phylum Bacteroidota; class Flavobacteriia; order Flavobacteriales; family Flavobacteriaceae; genus Microcosmobacter; species Microcosmobacter mediterraneus. The sequence continues at coordinate 25,163 of NZ_JAVRIA010000001.1, forward strand.
TGTTCTTTTACCTGCTCCACCAATAGCACACATGGTTCTAAGATTAGAAGACATACCAAAGGTTTTACCAAAGTAAAGTAGTAGGTACATAACCAATGCAATAAGAGGTCCTGAGATGTACCAAGGCCAAGGTTCTAAAATAAATTCCATTTTAAGTTAGTTTGAAGAACCTCAAAAATACGGATTTAGAAATTTGGAATAAATAGTTTGGTGGTTTTTTAATAAATGCCCTATATTTGCACCCAATTTTTAGGCCATGTGGCGCAACTGAATAGCGCACTTGATTACGGCTCAAGAGGTTGCAGGTTTGAATCCTGCCATGGTCACGATTAGACATAAAAAGCAAGCTAAATTAACGCTTGCTTTTTTTATTTACTTTTTTAAAATTTTTGAATCTCTGTAATAGATATAAAAAGATTTGTTACACGAGATGATTTTTAATCCAAAGCATTTTTAGTTACAAACGTCCGCCAACCAATAATTGCCATCTGTAGTTTGCTGGCTTTGGTTAGATCTAATTGTTTTTTAGAATAACTGGGAAGAATTACCTTATTAATTTTAGCTAGGATTTTGAAGAATGTTTTTTTCATTTAATAATTAACTACACTATACAAAAATAGTAAAACTTATTCTAGACTAAATTTTACTGTTTTTGAGTGTAAAGAATATTATTATCCAAGTAATATTCCAATTAATAATTTTGCTAATGTCATCATAACGTTTTGGTTTAATGGGTTAATATTTTACTTCGTTTTTTAATTGAGTTTTCAATATATGTCTAGGAGTAACTTTCTACCAAACAAAATGAATTAAAACAATATAATTGCATATTAATTTATAAGTAAAAAAGTAGATTGTATTACAGATATTTGTGACTTCTCTTGTTTAAAGTTTTAATATGTAATTTAATAATAGTAATTAAATTATAAAATGTAATAATTGAAGGGCGTTTTTTATGCATTTTTTTAAAAGCAAGGAGAAATCTATTTAAAAATGATGCTTTTTTTAGGATTCTATCTTTTATGAGTTGATAACCTGTTAATTATTACTTTACCATACCTTAACTAAGAATAAGACCAAATTATAGGTATTTTTGTAAAAATTGTAATCAGATGAAATTACACCTTATATTATGTTTCTTTTGCTTTAGTTTAGTTAGCTTTTCTCAAATACTTGTTATTAATGAGATAGACGTAGATACTCCAGGAATAGACGATAAAGAATTTATTGAACTAAAATCTGAATCACCAAACTTTGCCTTAGATGGTTATATACTAGTGTTTTTTAATGGTTCTAGTAGTGGTGACGATCGTAGTTATATGACTATAGATTTAGCTGGATCAGTAACTGATAGTAATGGATTGCTTCTTATAGGAAGTGCTAATGTTATTCCGTTTCCGCAATTTTTAATTTCAGAGAATGTAATTCAGAATGGTGCAGATGCTATTGGTATATATGAAGCTAGCATTTTTGATTTCCCTGAAGAAACTCTTGCAACGCAAACCAATTTAATTGATGCGCTCGTTTACGATACAAGTGATAGTGATGATGTTGCTCTCATGAATTTATTAGGTGTCACTGAGCAGATTAATGAAGGATCTAGTAATAACACAAATTCTATTCAACGTAATAATGATGGAACTTATTTTTCTGGAACACCATCACCAAGACAACTCAATGACGGAAGTGGAATAATTTTTAATGGTGTAACAATTGGTATTACAGAAAATCAATATAACGAAGGAGAATCTCTAAATATTACCTTCACTACTAATACCAATGTAACTTCAGATTTAAACTTTACAATTAATTTAGATAATAACGGATTTAATACTACTGACTACACTGGTAATATTTCGTTAACTATTCCTTCAGGAACTAATACAACAAGTACAATACTTAGTTTAACCGACGATTCTGATGATGAAGGTGATGAGGTGCTTATTATAAAACTATTAGACTTAGTAGAGCCTATTATTCCTTCAAATAATAATATAGCTGTACGCGTAGTTGATAATGATTTTACAATGGCACCTTGGGGAAAACCAATAACTCCAACATTTGGATTAGTGCAAAGTACACAGCCAGGAGGTTATTATGATAGCTTGGATGGTTTAGCAGATAGCGAATTAAGACAAGCATTACAAGATATTATTGCAGACCCAAATACAGTGCGTGCGCAAACTTATAATGATGTAACTGATATTTTGAAGGCAGCTGATCAAAATCCAGAAAACAGTAATGAAGTTTGGTTAGTATACACTGAACAAGGACGACCTAAGTTAGATTTTCAAACCACTTCTGATAATTCTGGTAAATGGAATAGAGAACATACATATCCAAGATCTAGAGGAGGATTTTTTAATATTGAAGAAGATGATGTTGTTGATGGTCCTGATATATTCTGGACTACTAAAGCAGATTCTCTTCGTCATGGAAATTCAGATGCACACGCGCTTAGAGCTGCTGATGGTGCTGAGAATAGTTTAAGAGGTAATCAGCATTATGGAGAGTATACAGGACCTTCTGGAACACTAGGTAGCTTTAGAGGTGACGTGGCTCGCAGTGTTTTGTATATGGAAATACGTTACAATGGATTAGAGGTTGTTAATGGGTTTCCTTCAACAAATAACGAACCTTTAGGCGATTTAGCAACGCTTTTAGATTGGCATAGAAACGATCCTCCAGATGATTTTGAAATGAATAGAAATAATGTGGTTTACACATGGCAGTTAAATAGAAATCCATTTATTGATCAGCCAGATTTAGTTGAATATATTTGGGGAACTAATGTTGGGCAGCAATGGGTACAACCATTAAGTGTTGTAGATAATTCATTAAATAATGTTCAAATTTTTCCTAATCCAATAGAAAACACCATTACAATTAATGGACTTACCCAAGACACTCAAATTACTATTTTCTCACTTCAAGGTCTTAAGGTTTACCAATCTAATGTAAATAATAATACTCCTTTTACTGTAGATTTGTTTAGCGGATTATACCTGTTGCAATTGAATGTAAACGATAAAATTTCAACTAGAAAGATTATCATTAAATAATAAAATCAATTTAATAACATCTAAAAACCCAGAGCCTAAGCTCTGGGTTTTCTAATTTAATAGCTATACATTAACACTAACCATCAACTATTATGTTAGCTATTAAATATTTTTTTATAGAAATCCTCCACTTCCAGATTTTTCATCATTATCTCTTTGCTTACGAGATTTTGCTCTGTACTTTCCTCCACCAAATCTGTATGCCAAACCTGCTAAAATAGTTCTGCTCTCCCAATTAAAATCTCCCGATTGTGGAAACGGTCTATCACCATCAAATCTAAACTGCATAGTGTTAAAAACATCATTGAAGCTTAAGCTAAAAGTGGCTCTATTATCTTCTAAAAAGTTATATCGCATTCCTAAATTGACAAAAGCGAAAACATCTTGTGTAAATTGAATTCCTTTATTTCTGCCTCTATATAATCCAAACACTGAGAATGATAAATCTTTATTTACTCTAAAGTTGTTAAACATCCTTAAGTTCCAAACCACATTTTCTACATTAAATTCTGCACTAGTTACATCATTCTGAGATGTAGGATTAGAAGCATTAGGGCTTAAAACTTCAGAAAAACTTCTTTGTGTTTGAGAGTACAAATCAAAACTACCGTTAATACTCCACCACTTTGTTGGTCTATAATTAGAACTTATTTCCACTCCATAGGCTGTAGTATTATCAAAATTGTCAAATGTGAGTAAAATTCCTACTAATTCAGGTTCGCTTCCTAAAGTACTAGGATCTATAAATACTGCTCTATTAATACCATCTTCTATAATTCTGTAAAACACTCCACCAGTAATACTTCCTTTTTCTAGTTGCCTTGTGTAATTGACTTCTAATGAGTTGGTAAATTGTGGTTGTAATTCTTGATTTCCAAAAGACGAAATAAGTGGTGTATTCCACTCTGGCAGAGGATTTACTTGGCCAACTCCTGGTCTATCTACACGCCTGCTATAACTTAATTGATACGAGTTTTTTTCAGAAGGATTATAGGTGAAAAATGCAGAAGGATAAACTTGTGTGTAATCATTTTCAAAAGGAATAGCAATAGCTTCATTGGTGTCTGTATTCGTTTGTAAAGCATCAGCTGTAACATCAACCGTTTCGGCTCTTAAACCTAATTGATAAGACCACTTTTCAAATGTTTTTCCATAAGTAACATAGGCTGAATAAATATTTCTTGAATAATCAAAATCGATTAAACCAGGAAATGGATTTCCAAATTGATCTCTTAAACGTGCATCAGAAAAATACGTAATATCATTATTAAATAAACGTGCTTGAAGACCTAATTCTAGTTTAGATTTTTCGGACAAAGGATTGACGTAATCTAGATTTATTGTAGTTCTATCCCGATCTGTTTCGTTGTCTTCAATAAAATCGGGTTGTATATTGAAATCATTATCTGTAAATGACTCAGAATCAAAAATATTATAATCCACTTCTAGTTCAATATTGTGTCCTTCTTTATCAAAATCGAGTTTATAATTAAAATTATATTGTCCTGATAGGTTTTTATTCTCATTAAATGCGGTTTGATTAATATTACCAATATTATTTGCAAATACCACATTAGTTCTAGAGTCTGTACCTCCATCAAAAAATGTTTGATTTGTAAATACTGATAATGTGTTTTTATCATTAATATAATAGTCAATTCCAAATTTAGCAAGGTTAGAAATATTACTAGTTTCACTATTAAAAAATTGAGCAGAATTAATATCTGATCTCAAAAGATTACCATAGTTTTCAACCGTTATGGAGCTATTATTATAATTACCATAGAAATTAAGTTTTCCATTTCTGTAGTTCATATCTATAGAACCGTTAAACTGAGGATTATCTTGATAGGCAAGGCTAACATTGGTATTTCCGTTAAAACCTATTTGTGTATTCTTGTGTAGTATAATATTAATAATTCCGCTTAAACCTTCAGGATTGTATTTAGCAGAAGGGTTGGTAATAAGTTCAATTTTCTTTATTGAGGTAGAAGGAATTTGCCTCAAAAGTTGCGCAGCAGGAATGTTTGAGAGTTTACCATCTACCATAACTTGTACGTTCTGATTACCTCTTAAACTGATTCCACCTGTTTGTTGATCCACGCTTACTGATGGCAAATTGTTCATAATATCACTAGCAGTTGGTCCACTAGTAGTTAAGTCCTTACCAACGTTTATAACTTTACGATCTACTTTTTGTTGAATTGTAGACACTTCGGCAACAACGGTAACTTCATCTAAAGCTTCAGCATCTTCTTCAAGATTGATATCACCTAGTTTTACATTGTAGCTATCTTTTCCTATAACAACATCTCTGGTAATCGTTTTATAGCCAATGTATGTTATGCTAACATTTACTTTGCCTTCAGGTATATCAACGACCTTAAACTTTCCATCATCATCTGTAATTCCGCCAGTAATAGTTTCTCCAGCAGAATTTAAAATGATAATATTGACGTAAGGTAGAGGTTCATTAATTTTTGCATCTATAACACGTCCAGAGATAGATCCATTTTTGATGTTGCTGTCTGCTAATGGTTGTGCAGAAATTAAAGAGCTGAAAAGTAAAGCTGCGATTAATGCTATTGTTTTCATTATTTTTTGATTGATTAATTGGTTGTCTAAGGATAGACGACTACTTTTATCTAATGTTACTCATTTTAACACTACTTAACATCACTTTAACAAAACACTAAAATTGAAGAAAAAAACCTTAGTAATTGGTGCTTCATTAAACCCAACAAGGTATTCGCACCTTGCCGTAAAACGGCTTATAGACTTTGGTCATAATGTTGTAGCATTTGGTTTGCGATCAGGTACTATTGAGACTGTTTCTATTGATACTGATCTTAAGGTATATACAGATATTAATACAGTTACACTTTATGTCGGACCTAAGCACCAAGATGCTTACATGGATTATATTGTAAGTCTTATACCAAAACGTGTCATTTTTAATCCAGGTACAGAAAATCCTAAATTTTATAAGTTGCTAAAAGAACACGATATTAACTTTGAAGAGGCTTGTACTTTGGTGCTACTTTCTACGAATCAATACTAAACCAATAAAAGTTAAAAGGCCATTAATTGGGAGTAATTCATAACCAACTTTATAACCATTTAAATATTCAGGTGGAATATTTGCAATCAAGGCTGTAATAATTACAGAGACAAGTGTAACAATCCAAACATAATTATCTTTAATTGGATATTTTGTAAATATGCCAAAGGCAAACAATCCTAGAAGTGGACCATAAGTATATCCAGCAACAGTAAGCAAGCTGTCTATGACATTTCGGTCTAAGACATGTTTAAAAATAATAATAACCACAACTAACAATAAACTCATTCCTATATGAACACGTTTACGTAAGGTTTTTTGAGTGTTACTTGGCTTCTTATCAATATCTAAAAAATCTACGCAATATGATGTAGTTAAAGAAGTAAGTGCACTGTCTGCACTGCTGTAAGCTGCTGCAACAAGACCTAACATAAAGGTTATGGCAACAGTAATTCCTAAACCACTATTAAGTGCAATTTCAGGAAAGAGTAAATCCGTTTTAGGTTTACCATCCATTAATGGTGTAGCAATATTAAATTTTTCAGCATAAATAAATAATAAGGCGCCTAAAAGCAAAAAGATGAAATTAACAACAACTAATACTAAGCTAAACGAAACCATGTTTTTTTGAGCGTCTTTTAAAGATCTACAAGTTAAATTCTTTTGCATCATATCTTGGTCTAAACCAGTCATACAAACAGCAATAAAAAGGCCACCAATAAAGGACTTAATAAAATGATTTTTTTCTAGGAAACTATCTGTGAAAATCATTTGGTTATAACTCTTTAACTCCTCAGAGGATAAAAATTCATTAAAACTCCAACCTAACTTATCATTAATAAAGTATATGGATAATCCAACAGCAACCAACATAAATAAGGTTTGTAACGTATCTGTCCAAACAATGGTTTTAATACCACCTTTAAAGGTGTAAATCCAGATGAGAAGAATTGAGAGTATAACAGTGACCTCAAATGGTATATTCCAAGCATTGAATACAAATTGTTGCAATACTATGGCAACTAAGAACAACCTAAATGAAGCACCAAGAACACGAGAAATAAAGAAGAAGAAAGCTCCAGTTTTATGACTTACGCTACCAAAACGTTGCAGCAAATATTCATAGATTGAGGTGACGTTAAGTTTGTAATAGATAGGCATTAAAACGTAAGCAATAATAAAATAACCAATTAAATAGCCAAATACTACCTGCATATAACTAAAACTCGCACCTTCTACCCATCCAGGAACCGAAATAAAAGTAACACCAGAAAGTGAAGCGCCTATCATCCCAAAAGCGACAACATACCAAGGTGCAGATTTGTTGGCTTTAAAAAAGGCATCATTTGTGTCTTCTTTACCAGTAAAATAAGAGATAAGAACTAGTATACCAAAATATCCAGCAATTAGTAATAGTATCATTAAAGGCGTCATGCTTTTAAGCGAATTTTAAGATTTAAGCTGAAAGTAGTATTTTTGGTAATGTTAAGAAAGAAAAAGAAAAATAAATTATGAAAAAGTTCTACATTTTAGTAGTTACGATATGTCTTAGTATAGCTTCTTGGTCTCAAGAATATCGTAGAATGATCGCTGTTGGAACGTACTCAGTGCAAGACATCCAGGCTGAAGCTGAAGCCTATTTTGAAACCGTTGGAAAAGAACGCGGAACAGGCTATAATCCATACAAGCGTTGGGAGTATTGGGCAATTCGTAAGGCCGATGAAAATGGGATGTTAAAATCACCAGAATTTTATTTTGAGGAATTAGAACGTTACAATGCATACATTAATGCTAATATAGATGAAGCAGCCAGAACCACAACAGGTGCATGGGAAGAGATGGGACCAACCGATTGGAATGGGACTAGTGGATGGAATCCTGGTGTAGGAAGAATAACATCTATTGCCATTGAAGAAACAGATACTAATCATATGATTGTTGGTGGAGAAACTGGTGGTGTTTGGAGAACAACAAATGGAGGTTCTAACTGGACTGTACTTACAGATAACTTATCTAATATGGTAGTATACGCATTAGCTATAGATCCAACAGACAATGAAACCTATTTTTGGGGAAGTTCTGGCGGTGTTATTTTTAAGTCTACAGACTCTGGTGCTACTTGGAATCCCCTTGGTAATGCAGGAGGTGGAACAGTAAATAAAATACTTATTGATCCTAACAATACTCAAAAAATGTATGCAAGTGTGCAAGGTAGTGGCGTTTATAAAAGTACTAATGGAGGTTTATCTTGGTCAAAAATTAATAATAATTCTACCACTGGTTATGATATTGAGTTTAAGCCAGACGATACTAATGTGATCTATGCTTCAGGAACAAGATTCTTCAGATCTGGTGATGGAGGAACTTCGTTTACCGAGTCAGTAAGTGCTTTTAATGGTGGTCCTAAAATGATTGGAGTCTCAGCAGATGATCCTTCAGTTGTTTACGTGCTAGAGTCTTCAGGTGGTTCGTTTAGTGGATTTTATAAATCTACAACACAAGGCCTAATTTTTACCGAATTAAATCATAATGGTAAAAACTATCTAGGCTACAGCTCTGATCCAAATGATCCAGGTGATGCTAACTCTGGTCAGGCTCCAAGAGATATGGATATTGTGGTTAACCCTAATAACGTCGAAGAGGTTCATATTGCTGGTATTAATACATGGATGTCTACAAGTGGAGGAACAACATTTAGTATTACGTCGCAATGGACACCAGGCGGTGCACAAAGTCAAAACATTGGCTATTGCCATGCAGATGTTGATATTTTAAAATACGTTAATGGTGCGCTGTATGTAGGTAGCGATGGAGGTGTCTTTAAAGCTGAAAATCCTATATTGGTTTCTTCAGATTATTACACAGATTTAACGCAAGGTATTGGTGTTAGACAATTTTATAAATTCGGTGTAAGCCAAACAATACCAGCAGTTGTAACAGGTGGATCTCAAGATAATGGTACGTCTTTTATGAACGGAAGCGGAGAATGGTCTGATTGGTTAGGAGCTGATGGTATGGAGTGTTTTGTAGATAAAAACGATGAAAAAATTATCTATGGAACTATTTATAATGGCAACTTGTACAAGTCATTAAATTCTGGTCAAACACTTACTTTTATTAGCTCTCCGCAAAATGACGGAAACTGGGTAACTCCTTTTGAACAAGACCCAATAGAGCAAGATGTCATTTACGCTGCTTATGATGAGTTGTATAAATCTGAAGATGGTGGTCAATCTTGGGTTTCTATTTCTAATAGTTTTGGCGAAAATATAGATAACCTTAAAATTGCTCCTTCCAACAATGATCATATTTATATGTCAATCAACGGTACTTTCTTAGCTTCAATTGATGGAGGTGATAATTACTTTCAATCCCCTTTTACAACGAGTTTTATAACTGAAATAGCAGTGCATCCTACAGAACCTAATCGTGTTGCAATTACAACAACAGACAGTGAAAGAATATATGTAAGCACAAATTCTGGTATTTCATTTACATCGTACAAAAACGATTTGCCTAACTTTAGTGCATCTGGTATTGCTTGGGATAGTAATGCTGATCATGGTTTGTATGTTGGTATGAACTATGGTGTTTACTATTTAGATGATACAACAAACAATCAATGGCAACCATTTAATAATGGATTACCAAATGTGTTTATAAGTGAATTAGAAATCAATTATATAGAAGGGAAGCTTTATGCTTCTACTTATGGTAGAGGTTTATGGCGAACTAATTTATTTAATCCTTTAAGCGTCAATGATTTTGAACTCAATGGAATTTCACTATATCCAAATACGGCTTCTAATCAATTTTTCTTGTCCTGGAACAAAGCCGATGAGGTTTCTGTTAGAATTTATAACACTGAAGGTAAGTTGATGCATTATGCTAAGAAGATACAGATTAACCAGCCTTATAAAATGGACATTTCTAATTATGCGTCTGGATTATACTTTGTAAAAGTAAATAACAGTAAGGGAGAAATTACCAAAAAACTCATAGTAGATTAAAGTTTAAATCATATAAAATAAAAAGTCCAGTAGTATAATCTCACTGGACTTTTTATTTTAAACCTTATTTTCGCAGTATGGAATTATCCTCAAAATTATTAGAGCGAGCTGTAGACGAAATGTCTCAATTACCTGGAATTGGTAAACGAACAGCATTACGCCTTGTATTGCACCTACTTAGACAGCCTAAAAGTCAAACCTATAGACTAACCGAAGCTTTAACAACAATAAAAGACCAAATAAAATTTTGTAATACATGCTTTAATATCAGCGATGCTGAGATTTGTAACATTTGCAATAATGTGCACAGAAATGATAAGATGATTTGTGTTGTTGAAGATATGAGAGATGTTATGGCAATTGAAAGCACTAGCTCCTACAGAGGATTGTACCATGTCTTAGGTGGTAAAATTTCACCTATGGATGGTATTGGTCCTAACGATTTAAACATTGAAGCTTTAGTACTGAGAATAAGAGAGTCTCAAATTGAAGAATTAATTTTTGCTTTAAGTCCAACCATGGAAGGCGATACGACTAATTTCTATATCTTTAAACAGATTCAGGATTTAGGTATAAAAGCCTCTACCATTGCCAGAGGAATTGCAGTTGGTAATGAGTTGGAATATGCTGATGAGGTAACATTAGGCAGAAGTATAGTCAATAGAATTCCTTTTGAAATTTCCTTGAAGTCTTAGCGCGTTTGAAACTATCCATTGTCATATTAAATTACAACGTTGAACATTTTTTAGAATTGTGTTTAAGTAGTGTTCTAAAAGCTACAACGCTTATTTCATCAGAGGTTATTGTGGTTGATAACAACTCATCGGATGGAAGTTGTGCTATGGTCAAACAAAAATTTCCTCAAGTTAAACTCATTGAAAATAAAGAGAATTCTGGTTTTTCAAAAGGTAATAATATAGGAGTAAATAATGCTAAAGGAGAATTTGTTTGCATCCTTAATCCAGATACAGTTGTAACAGAAGATACATTTACCAAATTAATTGACCATGCTGAATCCCTTCCAGATTTAGGGATTATAGGCTGTAAACTTATTGATGGTAAAGGACAATTTTTACCAGAAAGTAAACGTAACATACCAGTTGTAAAAGTTGCTCTTCAAAAAATGTTAGGCAATTCTAAACATTATTATGCTAATCATTTAAAGCCTACAGAGACAGGAGAAGTTGATATTTTGGTAGGTGCATTTATGTTTTTGAAAACAGAAGTTTATAAAGCTGTTGGTGGATTCGATGAAGACTATTTTATGTATGGAGAAGACATCGATTTGTCCTATAAAATTCTAAAAGCTGGCTATAAAAACTATTATTTTTCTGATTGTACTATTATTCATTTTAAAGGTGAAAGTACTTTAAAGGATAAGTCCTATGCTAAACGCTTTTTTGGTGCCATGCAACTCTTTTACAAAAAGCATTTTAAATCTAATGTCTTATTTGATACTATAGTGTCTATTGGAATTAAATTGGCCTATGTCTTTAGAAAAGAAGCTTTAGAGATTAAAAGTAGCCCAAACCATTACCTATTAGTTTCTGAAAATTTAGACTCTAAATTAGAAACGATTTTAAAGATTCCAATAATACTAACCAATGACATAACAGAAGTTGAGGCTAATTCTGAAATTATTTTTGATGCTAGTTTTATTACTTATAAGTCAATGATACAGATTATGTCTCAACCTAAAATTAATTCTAAATCTACCTTTAAGATTATTCCAGATAACTCAAAATTCCTAATAGGAAGTAATGACTCTAAGAATAGAGGAGAAGTAATTCACTTTTAGTCGAAATATTGAAAGTATCGCAATAGAGTTATCTATTTTTAATTAATTTTGCAACCGATAACCTAATTTACGGTATTGCACTAACAATATGGCAAAGTTTGAATTGAAGTTACCCAAAATGGGAGAGAGTGTTGCTGAAGCAACAATTACATCATGGTTAAAAGATGTAGGAGACATTATTGAAGCTGATGAAGCAGTTTTAGAAATAGCTACAGATAAGGTTGATAGTGAAGTTCCTAGTGAAGTTGATGGTGTACTTGTAGAAAAATTGTTTGATGTAGATGATGTTGTACAAGTTGGTCAGACCATAGCTGTTATTGAAATAGAAGGTGAAGGAACTGTAGAAGTAGAAGCGCCAAAACATGAAACTCCGAAAACTAAAGCTGAGCCTCAACCAGCTGTTGCTGAAGTAGCTAACACAGTTGTTGCAGCCAAAGAATCCGTAGCTTCTGTGTCTTCAGGAGATCGTTTTTACTCACCTTTAGTTAAAAATATTGCTAATAAAGAAGGTGTTTCTCAAGCTGAATTAGATGCTGTACACGGAACAGGTAAAGATGGTCGTGTAACTAAGAATGATATTCTAGCATATATAGAGAATAGACCTTCTCAGCCAACTTCTGTAGCCTCTATTAAAACATCGCAACCATTAGTTAGTAATTTAGAGTCATCAAAACCAAAGGAGAAAACTCCAGTAGTAGTCTCAGGTGATGACGAGATTATCGAAATGACAAGAATGGGTAAATTGGTTGCGCATCATATGGTAGAATCAGTGCAAACGTCTGCTCATGTTCAAAGTTTTATAGAAGCTGATGTTACCAAAATTTGGAATTGGCGTAAAAAAGTAAAAGATGAATTCTTTAAACGAGAAGGTGAGAATTTAACTTTTACACCAATTTTTATGGAAGCCGTTGCTAAAGCACTTCGCGATTTCCCAATGATGAATATCTCGCTTCAAGGTGATAGTATTATAAAAAAGAAAAATATAAATCTTGGAATGGCAGCAGCTTTACCAGATGGAAACCTTATTGTGCCAGTCATTAAAAATGCTGATCAGTTAAACCTTGTTGGTATGACCAAGCAAGTTAACGATTTAGCAGCACGAGCAAGAGAGAATCAATTAAAACCAGACGATATACAAGGCGGAACTTATACTGTAACCAATGTTGGAACCTTTGGTAGTATCATGGGAACTCCAATAATTAATCAACCACAAGTTGGTATTTTGGCACTAGGAGCTATTAGAAAAGTACCAGCTGTAGTAGAAACTGAAGAAGGCGATTTTATTGGAATTCGTTATAGAATGTTTATGTCGCATTCTTACGATCACAGAGTGGTTAATGGTGCTTTAGGAGGTATGTTTGTAAAAGCTGTTAAAGATTATTTAGAGGCTTGGGACTCTGATAGAGAAATATAATCTATTCTATTTCTGTTATACTAAAATCATTGTATAAAACACTCTCATCTCTAAGATCTTGTTCATTTATTAAACTCCTGTAAATTCCCCATTTTGGTCTCACAAATTCTGCATTAGGTCTCCAATTTATTATTGAAGAATTTGTATACGAAAATAAAACACTATTATCACTTATCTTCTTTATTTCTATCGCATAAGAACCAGAACTACTATAGGTAATTGTTTCTGTTACTTCAAGCCAAGTATCAATAAATGGTTCCAATTCAGTCTCTTCTAAAGTAATTTGACTGTCAGTTTCGGCGTAACGTAACTGAAGTTTGTCTGGTGTTCCTTTCCTTGTTGTAAGCGTATACATTGGCATACTTTCTAAATCTCCACCTACAGATTTTAACTGATGTATATGTGTAAAATTTGGTGAAGACTGGAAGCCAGATGGTAATTTAAACTTCCATGTGTAGACCACAGTTTCATTTTGTATTCCTAATAAATTATCTGGAGATTGGTTATATGATTTTATCTCATTTCGTTGTCGATCAAAATTTATACAACGATCATTATCAGGTAAAACATGGATGTGAAATCTAAATACATTATCATTAAGTTCTGAGTCGAAAAATTCATCTATATGCTCACCAAATGCCTCATGGCTACAATCTGGAGCCTCAATAGGATTATGGCCTGGAGCTAATACAGAATTGATTAGTTCATAAGTGTTACCTGGTCCATCAGCTTTTAATTCAATACCTTGAGGTGGAGCTTCCTCTTTGTTTAAATTTATAGTAACTGAATTATTTAAAGGGTTTAAATCTCTGTAGACATCTTGAAATTCAGTTTTAAATGCTATCGTAGCATTGACTTCTGAGGAGTCTATATTAAAAACCTGTTGTTTTTCTGTTTCGCTTTCTGAAGCCAATCCGTAACTGTAATTTAGTGCAGATTCTATAGATTGATTTAAATCTAAAGGTGTAACCCAACTAATTGAGTTTACAGATGTTGATACAGAAATATCAGTTGAAATTTGATTTGATGTTACTTCATCATTTTGATTACAACTACTCATAAAGATTGTAAGAGTCAATATTAAACTCAGATGAACGTAGTTTTTTAATTTAGAACACATAATTACTAGTTTAATCAGTAATAGCTGAAATTTTAATTGTTATTTACTCTAAAAACTCAATTTAAAACAAACGAAGTTAAATTATTAATGGCTTAAAGCCAAGTAGCATTACATTTTATCTCCATATCTTTGTTGTCGTTAAAAGTAAATTATGCAGTTAAACTTAAAAAAACCTATCTGTTTTTTTGATCTAGAAACCACAGGAATTAATATTTCTAAGGATAGAGTCGTAGAGATTGCTATCCTTAAAGTACATCCTAATGGAAAAGAAGAAAGCCATCGTTGGGTAGTAAATCCAACTGTGCCAATACCACCAGAAGTTTCTGCTATTCATGGTATTTGGGATAAAGATGTTGTTGATAAACCTACATTTGCTGAAATAGCAAAAGATGTTAATAGCATTATTAAAGATTCAGATTTAGGTGGTTTTAATTCCAATCGTTTTGATATTCCCTTATTAGCTGAAGAAATGCTTCGTGCAGATTTAGATTTTGATATGAAAAATAGGCTATCTGTAGATGTGCAAACCATATATCATAAAATGGAACAACGTAATTTAAGTGCTGCATATAAGTTTTATTGCGATAAAGATTTAACAGATGCTCATACTGCTGAAGCAGATACTTTGGCAACCTATGAAGTATTGAAAGCACAGGTAGAAAAATACGAAGATTTAGAAAATGATACCAAGTTTTTGGCAGAGTTTAGTTCGCGCAGAAAATTCGCAGATTTTGCTGGTTTTATAACCTTTAATAAAGAAGGTGAAGAATGTTTCTCTTTTGGAAAACATAAAGGAAGATTAGTTACCCAAATCCTAGAAAAAGAACCTGGTTATTTTGGATGGTTACTTAATGCCGATTTTCCGTTGTATACTAAAAAAGTGTTAACTGCAATTAAGCTTCGACAGTTTAATAATAAATTAGACTAGTTTATGAAACTCATTTGTATAGGAAGAAATTACACCAAGCATATTCAAGAATTAGAAAACGAAAGACCAGAAGAACCTGTAGTATTTTTAAAACCAGATACAGCTATTCTTCTAAAAAAGCAACCGTTCTTTATTCCTGATTTTTCAGACGATGTGCATCATGAGGTTGAGGTATTAGTTAAAATTAATCGTGTTGGCAAGCATATTGATAAGAAATTTGCACATAAATATTATAATGAAATTGGATTAGGTATTGATTTCACAGCTAGAGACCTACAAGCTAAATTAAAAGAAAAAGGATTGCCATGGGAACGTGCTAAAGCGTTTGATGGTGCTGCAGTCATTGGCAATTGGATAGATAAATCAGACGTAGAAAATATAAATGCTTTTCATTTTTCTTTAGAAAAAAATGGAGTTCTTGCGCAACAAGGTAATACAAGTCATATGCTGTGGAAGATAGATGAGCTTGTTGAATATGTTTCTAAATATTTTACATTAAAGATTGGAGATATTATATTTACAGGCACACCAGCAGGAGTTGGCAAGGTCATTGTTAATGATAAATTAAAAGGATTTATAGAAGACAGAGAAATGTTTTCAATAATAGTAAAATAAATGGAACAACATTACAAATTACATCGCGTTAAAGAATTAGCTGATAACGATGAGGAGTTTATTGCTGTGCTTGCAGCTACTTTTTTAGAAGAAGTGCCAGAAGATGCTGAACGTTTAAAAAATGCTGTCGCAGAGAACGATCACTACACAACATATCAAGCTGCACATAAAATGAAACCAACTATAGATTTATTTGAATTAGGTGTTTTAGCAGATTTAATTGAAGTGCAAGATTGGGGAAAATTTGAACAATCTCATGATATTAATGACAAACTATCCATTGTCTTAGAAGCTGTAGAAAACGCTTCTGCAGAAATCCGCGTAGATTTTAATCTGTAATGTTTGCAGAAATTATAACCATTGGCGATGAAATTCTCATTGGGCAAATAGTCGATACCAATTCAGCTTTCATTAGCAAAGCTTTAAATAAGATTGGTGTTTCGGTGTATCAAATTACCTCTGTTCAAGATGATAAATCACATATTTTAAAAGCGCTCAAAGAAGCAGAACAAAATGCTGATATAATAATTATCACTGGTGGACTAGGACCAACTAAAGATGATATTACAAAAAAAACTATAGCAGAATATTTTGATGATCATTTAGTACAAAGTAATGAGGTTTTAGATAATATTAAACGTATTTGGAAAGACTATATTAAAAAGCCCTTAGAACAAGTCAATATAGATCAGGCTTTAGTACCTTCTAAGTCTGAAGTTTTAATGAATCTTTATGGAAGTGCTCCAGGTATGTGGCTCAGAAAGGGCAATAAAGTATTTGTGTCATTACCTGGTGTGCCTTTTGAAATGAAAGGTTTAATAGATAACCAAGTAATTCCAAAGCTTAGACATTCTTTTAAGTTGCCTTTCATTAAGCATAAAACTATATTAACGTATGGTTTAGGGGAGAGTTCACTGGCAAAGCGCATTGAAGGTTGGGAAGATAGTTTGCCCAATTTTATAAAGCTTGCGTATTTACCCAATTTAGGTAGAGTGCGGTTAAGACTCTCAGGTAAGTTAGATCACAAGGAAAAATTAGAAACAGAGATAGAAAATCAAGTTAAAAGTCTATTACCTCAGATAGAGGATGTTTTTGTAGGATTTGAAGACGATGAGTCCATAGAAGTCATAATTGGTAAACACTTAACCAATCTTAATAGAACACTGGCCTTAGCTGAAAGTTGTACAGGCGGAAAAATTGCACAGTCACTAACGGCAAATCCAGGTGCTTCCAAGTATTTTAAAGGGAGTATTGTAAGTTATTCTACAGAGACAAAAACCATTGCTCTTAATGTAAGTAGTGATCTTATAAATAACTATTCTGTGGTAAGTGCAGAAGTTGCTGAAGCTATGGCAAAGAATGCATTAACGCTATTTAATACGGATTACGCTTTATCTACAACAGGTAATGCAGGTCCTACAAAAGGCGATTCAGATGTAGAGGTAGGTACTGTTTTTATTGCTATAGCTACTAAATACACAGTCTATTCTAAAGAGTTTAGCTTTGGTAACAACAGATTCAGAGTCATTCAGAAAGCCACTAATAAAGCCTTTGAAATGCTTCTAAAAGAAATTTCAAAAAAGTAGCAAATTGACTTGCTGGAAAGCCAAACTATTCTTAAATTTGCAGCCTGTTTTAAAATAATAGAATTAAAAGTAGAGAAGATGTCAAGAGTTTGTGAACTTACTGGAAAAAAAGCAATGGTTGGAAACAATGTATCTCACGCTATGAATAAAACTAAGCGTAAGTTCGATGCTAATCTTATTAAAAAACGTTTCTACATTCCTGAGGAAGATAAATGGGTAACGTTAAAAGTTTCTACTTCAGCTTTAAAGACTATCAATAAAATTGGTATCTCTGCAGCAATCAAAGAAGCAAGAGCTAAAGGGTTTTACAAATAATAGCCACATAATAAAAGATATTAAAAATGGCAAAGAAAGGAAATAGAATACAAGTGATTTTAGAATGTACTGAGCACAAAGCTTCTGGTCAGCCAGGAACATCGCGTTACATTACAACAAAAAATAAAAAGAATACGCCAGACAGAATGGAGATTAAAAAATTTAATCCTATCCTTAAGCGTATGACAGTTCATAAAGAGATAAAATAATAAGTCATGGCAAAGAAATCAGTAGCGTCGTTACAGACAGGATCAAAAAGATTAACAAAAGCTATTAAAATGGTAAAGTCACCAAAAACAGGATCTTACATGTTTGTAGAATCTGTAATGGCACCAGAATTTGTTAATGACTTTTTGAATAAAAAATAATCAATTTTTTAAATTGAATACCAAAACTGCTTTCATTTGAAAGCAGTTTTTTTATATCTATATTTGAAGCTAGACATGACAACATAGCAGTAAATTATTAAAGGCAAGATTGTTGTAATGAGCTAGCTGAATGTAATACAATCACACTGAGCTGTCACACTGAGCCTGTCGAAGTGCTGTCTAAGTGTTGACTGATAATTAAAAATAAATGAGTTTTTTTAAAAAGATATTTTCTTCAGAAAAGAAAGAAACACTAGATAAAGGGTTAGAGAAATCTAAATCCTCTTTCTTCAATAAATTAAATAAAGCGGTTGCAGGAAAATCTAAGGTAGATGATGATGTTTTAGATAACCTAGAAGAAGTCTTGGTAACAAGTGATGTTGGTGTAAATACAACCTTAAAAGTTATTGAGCGTATAGAAGAGCGTGTTTCTAAAGATAAATATTTAGGCACATCTGAACTCAATAAAATTCTAAGAGAAGAAATAGCAGGTTTACTTT
The DNA here is from genome assembly GCF_031846265.1 of Microcosmobacter mediterraneus. Lineage (NCBI taxonomy): Bacteria > Pseudomonadati > Bacteroidota > Flavobacteriia > Flavobacteriales > Flavobacteriaceae > Microcosmobacter > Microcosmobacter mediterraneus. The sequence continues at coordinate 43,940 of NZ_JAVRIA010000001.1, forward strand.
CAGAAACCAATACTGGAGACGAGACTGAGTTTACGGTTCCAATGGATAAAAAGCCATATGTAATTATGGTTGTTGGTGTAAATGGTGTTGGTAAAACCACTACGATAGGAAAGTTAGCCTATCAGTTTAAAAAACAAGGTTTAAATGTAGTTTTAGGTGCTGCAGATACTTTTAGAGCTGCAGCCATTGATCAGTTACAAGTTTGGGCTGATCGTGTGGATGTTCCTATTGTAAAACAACAAATGGGAAGCGATCCTGCTTCTGTAGCTTTTGATACGTTACAAAGTGCGGTTAACCAAGAGGCTGATGTTGTCATTATAGATACTGCAGGGCGTTTACATAATAAAGTTAACCTTATGAATGAATTGACTAAGGTAAAACGCGTGATGCAAAAAGTGGTTGATGATACACCTAATGATGTATTATTAGTTTTAGATGGTTCTACTGGACAAAACGCTTTTGAACAAGCTAAACAATTTACAGCTGCAACTGAAGTAACATCATTAGCAGTAACAAAACTAGATGGTACAGCAAAAGGAGGTGTGGTGATTGGAATTTCTGATCAATTTCAAATTCCTGTAAAGTATATAGGTGTTGGTGAAGGTATTGAGGATTTACAGGTCTTTAATAAATATGAGTTTGTAGATTCTTTTTTTAAATAATAAACTAAAGTCTTATCAGGCTGAATTTATCAGCATTTTATTGATTTATCATACCTATTTTAGAATAGCAATAGCATTTCGTATTTTTATAAAAAATACTGACCATGCGATATTTCCTATTATTCCTTTTTTTCTCTTGTTTTTTGTCTTGCAAAAATGATACAGCTAAGCCTGTAGTTAAAGATGAATCCTCACAAGAGGATAAAGTCACAGAAAAATTAAAACCTGCTGACGACAAAAATGATATAAGTGCCATTTCTACAAAAGATTTTAGAGAGTTTAAGGTCTTAGACTCAAAATATTTGACTAATAAAGATATCTGGTCAGAATTAGCTTCGGAAATGGTTGATTTCACTGAAGAAGATTACGAAAGGCTCAAGCCTTACATATTAGAACAAGATATTCCTACTATACAGAAAAGCATAAGTGATGGTTATTTAAGCTACGAGCAACTTGCTAAATTCTATTTACATCGAATTAAAGTATTCGATAGAGAAAACCCAAAGGCACTTAATTCCGTAATTTCTTTAAATCCAGATGTTTTGAAACAGGCTAAAGCAATGGATTTTAATAAAAGTAATGCAGATCATCCCATTTACGGAATGCCAATTCTATTAAAAGATAACATCAATGCGTCAAATATGCCAACAACTGCCGGTGCTGTGGCTCTTCAGGATAATTATGCAGAAGATGCATTTATTGTAAAACAATTAAAATCTAAAGGTGCTTTAATCTTAGGAAAAGCTAACCTTAGTGAATGGGCTTATTTTTTCTGTGGCGATTGTCCAAGTGGTTATAGTGCCATTGGTGGACAAACCTTAAATCCGTATGGAAGACGTATTATAGATACAGGAGGATCAAGTTCAGGTAGTGGAGTGAGTGTTGCTGCTAATTTTTGCGCAGCAGCAGTTGGTAGTGAAACGTCTGGTTCTATTTTGTCACCAGCTAGTCAGAATTCTGCAGTAGGTTTAAAACCAACGGTTGGTCTGTTGAGCAGAAGCGGAATAGTACCAATTTCTTCAACGTTAGATACAGCAGGTCCAATTACTAAAAATGTAATTGATAATGCCATTATGTTAGACGCTATGTTTGGTGAGGATACTTCAGATTCTAAATCTTTGATGATATTATGGGAATCAGGTTTTTATACATCAGATTTAGAACAGTCTAGTTTACAAGGAAAACGTTTTGGCGCTCCAAAACGATTACTTTCAGACACTTTATATGCTCAAGCTCTAGAGGTTTTAAAACAGCAAGGAGCCGAAATTATTGAGATAGAAGAGCAACAACTTGGGTTACCTAACTTCCTTAGATTACTCAATATAGATATGAAAAATGATCTACCACAGTATATGGCAAATTATGCTAACAAAGATATTGAATGGCGAACGGTATCTGATATCATGGAGTTCAATATTAAAGATTCCATAAACAGTATGCCCTATGGTCAGAAATTATTTAAAGGAATAGCTGAAGATAGAGGTGATGCAGAATTCTTAGAACGTATAAAAGATACCCTTAAATTAAATGGGAAGCAATTTTTTGATGTACCAATGAACACTCAAAACTTAGATGGTTTTTTATCCATTAATAACTATCATGCTGGTTTTGCTGCTACTGCTGAATATCCTGCTTTAACAGTTCCAATGGGATATACTGAAGAAGGTGTGCCTAAAGGGCTTACGTTCATTGGAAGACGTTTACAAGAAAAAATGTTATTACAATGGGCTTATGCTTATGAAAAGGCTGCTAATATAAGAGTAGCTCCTACAGCTTACAACTAGTTAATTAGTGCATTAATTCGTAACCATAATTGATTATCAAAATCGGATAGTGCAAAGTTTACATTATCCGCTGCAGCTCCCATTCTAATAACTACTAGATTTTCACTAGGAACTATATAAATTTTCTGGTCGTCTCTACCAAGAGCACAAAATAAATCTGCTGGAGCATTTGGGATGAGTTCTCCGTTAAATTGAATCTGACTTTGAGGTAATCTGTATGTTGATTTACCGTTCAGCCACCACATATAACCATAAGCTTCATTAAGGTTTTGAGATGTGTTTACAGCATTATCTAAATAACTTGAAGGTATTATTTGATCTGTATTCCATTTACCATTGTTAGAAACTAATAAGCCAAAACGAGCCATACTTCTAGTCGTACTCCAATACACATTAAAATCATTATTCTGAATCCAAGCACCAGTCATACCAATTCTATTTTTTAATTTAGAATTGAAATAGCTAGTCCATGATTGATTACTAGCATGTGCAATGACATCTTGAAGTTTTACGTACACATTATGATAAGCCCAACGTGTGCCTGCATCAGCTATGTATTGTAAATTTTCGGAAGAAACATTATCACCCAAACTATCATCTAATCCAGAATTCATAGATAAGAGATTCTTACATGTAATTAAATTTTCTTTCTCAAGATTAGCGCTGGTCCAATTTGTTCCAAGATAATCAGATACTTTGTTATTAATACTAATTAAGCCCTCGTTTTCAGCAATGCCAACAATAGCAGTAGTTAATGTTTTTCCTGCACTAGCCCAATACCAAGGTGATGAGTCTGTATGACCATCAAAATAGGATTCAACAACAATTTTTCCGTTGTGAAGAATCATGAAGCTTTTAGAATTTTTATCTTCTAAATAATCCAGTAGGGGTTGAAGCTGATTTTCGTTCCAGTCTAACTCAGACACTGATTTATTTTCCCAAGTATTGGCATCTATAGGCGGAAAGTATAATTCTTCGCCAGAAGGATTCTCATCTTCTAATTCATTGATGTTATTGGTACTACAGGATAAGATTAATAGTAAACCAATGAGTATATAGTTCCGGAGCTTTATCATATAATCACATTCTTATTTAAGACACATAAATATACTAAAGGTTTAATTTAGATTGTATCTTTGCCAACTCATTTAAAGGCAGATGCGTACAAAATCACTAAAGAAGAATAAAATTAATGTTGTGACTCTTGGCTGTAGTAAAAATGTTTACGACAGCGAAGTACTGATGGGACAACTTAAAGCCAATGGCAAAGAAGTAGTCCATGAAGAAGAAGGTAATATTGTAGTTATAAACACATGTGGTTTTATAAATAATGCAAAAGAAGAAAGTGTAAATACCATTCTAGAATACATGCAGAAAAAGGAAGAAGGAGACGTTGATAAAGTCTTTGTTACTGGATGCCTTTCTGAACGTTATAAACCGGATTTACAAAAAGAAATTCCTAATGTAGATCAGTATTTTGGAACTACAGAATTACCAGGATTACTTAAGGCTTTAGGTGCTGACTATAAACACGAATTAATAGGAGAACGTTTAACAACAACGCCAAAGAATTATGCTTATTTAAAAATAGCAGAAGGATGTGATAGGCCTTGTAGTTTTTGTGCCATACCATTAATGCGAGGAAAGCACAAGAGTACACCTATAGAAGAGGTGGTTATAGAAGCTGAAAAACTAGCAGCTAATGGTGTAAAAGAATTAATCCTTATCGCTCAAGATTTAACGTATTATGGTCTCGATTTATACAAGAAACGTAACCTAGCAGAATTATTGGAGCGTCTAGTGAAAGTTGAAGGCATTGAATGGATTCGTTTGCATTATGCATTTCCCACGGGTTTTCCGATGGATGTATTGGATATTATGAATCGGGAACCCAAGATTTGTAATTACTTGGATATTCCTCTACAACATATTTCAGATAATATTTTAAAGAGTATGCGTCGTGGAACAACACAAGAAAAAACAACAAAATTGCTAAAGCAGTTTAGAGCTGCTGTGCCAGAAATGGCTATAAGAACTACACTTATTGTTGGTTATCCAGGCGAAACAGAAGAAGATTATGAAACCTTAAAGCAGTGGGTTACAGATATGCGTTTTGAGCGCTTAGGTTGTTTTACCTATTCTCATGAGGAAAATACGCACGCTTATAATTTAGAAGATGATGTGCCAGAAGAAGTAAAGCAACAGCGTGCCAATGAAATTATGGAAATTCAATCTCAAATTTCTTGGGAATTGAATCAAGAAAAAATAGGAAAAGAATTCAAAGTGGTCATTGATCGTAAAGAAGGCAATTACTTCATTGGTCGTACAGAATACGATTCTCCAGATGTTGATAATGAAGTTTTAATATCAGCAGAAAACACCTATTTAAAAACAGGTGATTTCTACACAATTAAAATTACAGACGCTGCAGATTTTGACCTTTATGGTGAGGTTGTAAACTAAAACGTTGTTTATTTAGCAACCATCTCTTGGGCCAAATGTAAATGCGAATTCTTGATCTATTTTTACGCCTTTAGCAGTTTCTGCAGGAATCCACTCTCCAGGTATGTTTTTCAAAAGCGTCATAAGTTTTTTGTCAATAGATTGGTAACCAGTCGTCATGGCATCATGTTTTACGTTTTTAACGATACCCTCTTTTGAGACAATAAATGATAGTTTAATTGCTCCAAGTTTATCACCTTTAATAACCTTCATACTCTCTTTACTATTCACTTTTAGATATTCGATTAATGCATCCTTCCCTTCAGAGTAAATAGCTTGCTTTTCTGGAACTACAGTGATATGTGGACCAAAAAAGCGTTCTTCTAATTTACCCGTTTCTTTGTTTTTTGCTTTAAATTCGGTTCGTACCGTAAAATGACTAAAATAATCTGTTGCTCTTAATATTTCCAATTGTGTATTAGTAAGTTGTTCGTTTGTACCATAGGCTTCTACATGAGAAAGTTGATTGTCTTTTACTATAGTGATTCTAACAAAATTGATATGTTCTATTTGATCCTTCTCTCCATCATTCAAGAAATCATAAATTGTTGATGCATTATGAACATCTACTTTTTTTACTGCTGCAAACCGAGTGTCTATACCATAGTATAAATCTGGAATTGAATTATCTTTTACAGCAATAGTAATAACTTCTGAAGATCTAATGTCACTTGTATTACTACTATTTAAATTTGTGAATCCGAAAATTAATACACAAATAATAAGAAGTGTAGTTACTATAATAATACGTTGCTTTTTCATATTTGATTTGTTTTAGATTAATGATAATCAAATATATTATAGCAGGAGTGTTAAGTAATTAAGTTAAATGTAAAAAAAGTGCAAAATTTGTGTGAACGCTGTTTTGTACTTAATATAATTTTGAAACTTTAAAACTTTATAGGTGTTTTGGATCTAACATATTATTCTATTATTATCAATCCTTGTTAATAGGTTTAGAGTTAATAAGTACAGGTTTACCAAAGCCTAAATCTTCTAATTTATCTAATTGTGTTTCTGCGTCACCAATTACTAAATAGATCATTTTATTCGGATTAATATATTGTTCTGCTAACGCCTTCACATCTTCAATAGTCATATCTTTAACTAATGCTTCACGTTGTTTAGCGTAATCATCATCTAATCCGTAACTGCTAATATTAGATAGCATATTTAGTTTTGCTCCTAAAGTTTCAAAAGCTCTTGCATTACTTTTAATCATGAAACCTTTAGTAACTTCTAGGTCATTTTCATTATAGTTTATCCCGTAATTTTCTAAAATCTCTTTAACTAAACTTGCAGATTCATAAGTAACATTAGAACGAACACCACTAGATATTGTAAAAGGGCCTTTGAATTCAGATCCAGAAAACCCAGAACGAATACCATAAGTATACCCTTTGCCTTCTCGTAATTGTTGTGTGAGCTGAGAGGCAAAGCCGCCACCTCCTAAACGATAGTTCATTACTTGAGCAGCATAATAATCATCATCTGTTGCTGCAAGCGCAGGATAGCCAAACCTAATCACCGATTGTTTTGCTCCAGGAACATCATAAAAATAAACTTTAGAAGTTTGAGGCTTATTTGGCTCAGGAACTTCAGGGAAAGCAACATTTACAGCGTTCCAGTTGTCGTTAATAACAGCTAAAGAGTTCTTAACCATTTTTTTAGAGACTTGCCCAACAACCTGATACTTTGTAATACTTGGAGATATTTTAGTACTGTAATAATCCTTTAAATCCTCCATAGTAATACTATTAACAGAAGTTTCTGTTCCTCTATTATCATGCGATAGTATGTGATTTTCACCATAAATAAGTTTTGCATATTCTTTGGCTGCAATACTATTAGGATTAGCTTGAGCACGCTGAATTCTACTAATTGTACTTTGCTTTAATAAATCAAACTCCTTATCATCCCAACGTGGCTCTAAGAGTATTTCGGTTACTAAATCCATTGTTGCATCATAATTTTTGGATAATGTATTGCCAGAAATAACAATAGACTCATCCGTAGCATAAGCATTTATAGAAGCACCCAAAGTTTCAATAGCATTTTCTAAAGTTTCTGGAGTTTTGTTTTTTGTGCCTTTAGTCATAAGATTTGCTAACAAATTAGAGACTCCTATTTTATTTTGATCTTCTAATAGTAAACCACCTTTAATTTCTAATTCAAATTGTACTAAAGGCACTTCGTTATTTTCAATACCGAAGACTTTAATACCTGAAGACAATTCATCTTTCCATACATTAGGTACAACCAAATCAGGGCTTTCACCATAAGGTGGTTCTATACTTCTATCAAAACTAGACTGCGTTTTTTCATAATTGGCAGCGATACTTGCATCAAATATTTCTTCTGCACCTTCAATAATTTTTTCTTCAACAACTTCTGCAAGTTGAGATCCTTCAAGTATTACATCTACTTTTCCTTTTGGTACAAAGCTCGTAGCTACATAATGCTTTTCTTTGATGTACGTATTGTAAACACGCATAACATCCTCTGGAGTTACTGCAAGAATCTTCTTAACATCTTCATTAATATAGCCAGGATCTCCTGCAAAAATCTCATATTGTGCTAACTGAAATCCTTTACCAAGAACACTAGACAAACTGTTATAAAAATTAGTTTCTTGTCCTGCTTTAATTCGGTCTAAATCTTCTTGTGAAATTCCATTAGCTTCAAAATTTAGCATAGCTTCATTAATAGCATCCTTAACAGTATTTAAATCTACATCATCATAAGCTGTAACAGAAAGCATAATTTGCCCTGCTAATTCAGCATTGTATTGATACATACTCGTATTATCTGTAACTTGTTTATCTTCTACCAAAACTTTGTAAAGAGGTGCTTTTTTACCTTGTGATAAATATTGCGATAATACAGCTAGAGCATAGGAGTCTTCATGATATTGATAAACGCCTGGCCAGGTCAGTGTTAATTGTGGTAATCGTGCAAAATTATCTTCGTAGTATAGTTTTTTTGTTTCTGAAAGTACTACAGGCTGTTTTGGCATATTTTCAATGGTTTCGCCACGCGGAATTTCATCAAAGTATTTTTTTACCCAATCTTTTGCCTGTTCCGTATCAAAATCACCAGCAATAGTTAAGGTTACATTATTAGGTACATACCAACGGTTATAAAAATCTTTAACATCTTGTAATGTTGCATTTTGTAAATCTTCGAGAGAACCAATAACAGTCCAACTATAAGGATGACCTTGAGGGTATAAGTTTTTGCCAATAACATAAGACGTATGACCATAAGGTCTGTTGTCCACACTTTGTCTTTTTTCGTTTTTAACTACTTGCTTTTCTTTGGCTAAAACAGGTTCAGTTACTGTATTTATAAAGAATCCGAGTTTATCTGCTTCTGCCCAAATCATTTTCTCTAAAGCATCCTTAGGAACCGTTTGATAGTAATTAGTACGATCTCTACTTGTAGAACCATTTGCACCAGAGCCTCCAATACGAGCACTCATTTTATCTAATCCACCTTTGCCCAAATTTTCAGATTCTAAAAACAAAAGATGTTCAAATAAATGTGCAAAGCCTGTTCTGCCTTCTTTTTCTCTAGCAGAACCAACATGGCTTGTTAAAGCAACAGCTACAACAGGATCAGAACGATCTATATGAAAGATAACTTGCAAACCATTGTCTAAAGTGAATTTTTCAAATTCGACATTAAATTCTTGTTCTTGAGCTATTTCTGACTGTTCAGTTTTACAACCTAAAAGTGTGATTAATAAAATTAGAATTAGAGAAGTTGATTTATGTAACGGTTTCATAATTTGTATTAGAGGTTTAAAGAAACATTTGTTAGTGGTATAAAGATAAGCATCTGTAAGACCAGGACGTATAATATAACAATATTTTAAGACTATAAATAGTATCTTTGATGCCTTTAAGACAATAACTATATATGCCAACGGAATCCATTTCATATAGAGACACAGGTTATTTTTCTGAGTTCATTTGTGATTATCTAGATGAAAATGAATTATTACAACCATTTTATAATAGATATCCAAGCCTTGAAAATTTTAAAGCTCAGATAGATGAAAAACAAATATCCGTTCGAGCGCAGTTGAGAACTACTTTGGTAGAGGTTTTAAAAAAACAATACTTTGAATTAGAAACATCAGAATTAACACTTCAAAACATTGAAGCTTTACAAGATCCTAAAACCTTTACAATTACTACTGGTCATCAGTTAAACTTATTTACTGGCCCGCTTTACTTTTTGTATAAAATTGTGTCTACGATTAATCTTGCTAAAGCATTAAAAGAAGCTTACCCAGAGTATAATTTTGTACCTGTCTATTGGATGGCAACTGAGGATCATGATTTTGAAGAGATTAATTATTTTAATTTTCGAGGTAAAAAAATCCAGTGGAATAGAAAAGCCTCTGGTGCTGTTGGTCAATTATCTACAGAAGGATTAGATGAGGTTTTAGAGGTGTTTTCTAAAGAGTTAGGTAACTCTCAAAACGCTAATACACTCAAAACACTATTTAAAAAGGCTTATGTAGAACATAATAATTTAGCGGACGCAACATTATTTTTGGCTAATACATTGTTTAAGGCTTATGGATTAGTCATTGTCGATGCCAATACCTCAGAGTTAAAGCGTCTGTTTATTCCATATATTGAAAAGGAATTAGTTAGTCAAGTATCTTATAAAGCGGTTTCTGAAACTTCGAACAGGCTTGATAAAGTTCAGGTTAATCCTCGAGAAATTAATTTGTTTTACATAAAAGATGGCTTGCGTGAGCGTATTGTGCTAGAAGGTCATATTTATAAAGTAAACAATACAAATATTCAATGGAGTTTGAGTGAGATGCTAAAACATCTCAATGAGATGCCAGAACGCTTTTCTCCAAATGTGATTATGCGTCCTTTGTACCAAGAAATTATTTTACCAAACCTCTGTTATATTGGAGGAGGAGGAGAGTTGTCGTATTGGTTACAACTCAAAGATTATTTTGATGCTGTAGATGTAACTTTTCCTATGTTGCTATTACGTAATTCTGTATTTATACAATCACAAAAGCAAAGTAAAAAGTTAGAAAATCTTCATATCACTACCCAAGATGTTTTCCTAAAACGAAATGCTTTTATCAATAAAAAGGTTAGAGAAATATCTAACATAAATATTGATTTTTCAGACCAAGAAAAGCATCTTCAGCAGCAATTTAAAGCTATGTACGATTTAGCTGAGCAAACTGATAAATCATTTTTAGGCGCTGTGAAAGCCCAAGAAATGAAGCAAATAAAAGGTCTAAAGCATCTAGAAAAACGCTTATTAAAGGCTCAAAAGAAAAAATTAGCAGATGAGGTTAATAGAATGACTGAGCTTCAAAATCAGTTATTTCCTAACCAAAGTTTACAAGAACGCTATACTAATTTTTCGGAATTGTATTTGGAATATGGAGAGGAATTGATACCAATTTTAGTTGAGCAATTAAATCCTTTATCATTTAGTTTTTCAGTGTTAACAATTTGAGATAAAAATTGCTAATTTCTTTTCGTAAATCTTAATTCCAATCTTTATTTTTGCGCATGCAACACGACAAGATTTTAATTCTAGATTTTGGCTCCCAATACACACAGCTTATTGGACGTAGAGTTAGAGAGCTCAATACCTATTCAGAAATAGTTCCATTCAATAAAATTCCTGAAGATATAGATAGTTATAAAGCTGTTATTTTATCTGGTAGCCCAAATTCAGTTAGAGGCGATGATGTACTTCATCCAGATTTATCTAAAATTAGAGGTCATAAACCTTTATTAGCGGTTTGCTATGGAGCACAATATTTGGCTCATTTTTCTGGTGGCGAGGTAGCACCTTCAAATACGAGAGAATATGGCAGAGCAAATCTTTCATATATTAAGAAAAATGAAGATTTTTTAAGTAATATTTCATTTGATAGTCAAGTTTGGATGAGTCATAGTGATACGATAAAACAACTACCGGAAAATGGTGTATTATTAGCCAGTACAAATGATGTTGAGAATGCAGCATATAAAATAGAAGGAGAACCGACCTTTGCCTTACAATTTCACCCAGAAGTATATCACTCTACTGATGGTAAAAAATTATTAGAGAACTTCTTAGTCAAAATAGCAGGCGTAAAGCAAGATTGGACGCCAAATGCTTTTGTTGAAGAGACCGTTGAAGGGCTTAAAACTAAACTAGGTGACGATAAAGTGGTGTTAGGTTTGTCTGGTGGTGTGGATTCTTCAGTTGCAGCTATGTTATTACACAAAGCAATTGGAAAAAACCTGTATTGCATCTTTGTAAATAATGGGTTACTGAGAAAAAATGAGTTTCAAGATGTGCTAGATCAGTATGAAGGTATGGGCTTAAACGTTAAAGGTGTCGATGCTTCGGCACGCTTTTTGGATGCTTTAGCAGGAAAGAGTGACCCTGAGGAAAAACGCAAAACGATAGGTCGTGTTTTTATTGAAGTTTTTGATGATGAAGCTAACGAGATTAAGGATGTAAAATGGTTAGCACAAGGTACTATTTATCCAGATGTGATAGAAAGTGTTTCGGCAACTGGTGGACCTAGTGCCACAATTAAGAGTCATCATAATGTAGGAGGTTTGCCAGATTTTATGAAACTTAAAATTGTTGAGCCTTTAAAAATGTTATTTAAAGACGAAGTAAGACGTGTAGGTGCATCTATGAATATGTATTCACAATTGCTTGGTAGACATCCTTTTCCTGGACCAGGATTAGCAATTAGGATTCTTGGAGATCTAACTGCTGAGAAAGTTCGTATATTACAAGAGGTGGATGCTATTTTTATAAATGGATTACGTGAGTGGGATTTATATAACAAAGTTTGGCAAGCAGGAGCAATACTATTACCAGTAAACAGTGTTGGTGTTATGGGAGATGAACGTACTTATGAAAAATGTGTTGCACTAAGAGCTGTTGAAAGTACAGATGGTATGACTGCTGATTGGGTAAATTTACCCTACGAGTTCTTACAAAAGGTATCTAACGATATAATAAACAAGGTTAAAGGCGTTAATAGAGTAGTCTATGATATTAGCTCCAAGCCACCTGCAACTATTGAGTGGGAATAGTGACTCTTAAATAGATAAAAGGGTCTTAATATTAAAATATATAAATGAAAAAAGTTGTATTAATAGCAATCCTGTTTTTTATAAATACGCTTGTTGCATTAGCACAAGGTCATAAAACTCATAAGGTTAAAGCAGGTGAGACTATTGAGTCTATTGCAAGTAAATATTTAGTAACTCCTTTTGATATTTTTGCTCTAAATCCTGATGCTAAATCTAAGTTTCAGGAAAATATGGTTCTTATTATTCCAAATTCTAGAGTTAAAAACTCTGATATTCCTTCAGAAACTAAAGAAGTAATTGGTTATAAAAATCACAAAGTAAAGCGTAAGGAAACCTTGTTTAGTATTTCTCAAAAATATAAGATTGAAATTGATGAGATTAAAAAATACAACACCTTTTTATATGCTGAGAATCTTAGAAAAGGCGATAAGCTCAGAATACCAAGATTTAAAACTATAGTTAATAAGGTAAGCTTAAAAAACACAGTAAAAAAGTATACTGTTTTACCTAAAGAAGGCAAATGGCGTGTTGCTTATAAATTCGGAATTACAGTAGATGAATTAGAAGCGCTTAATCCTAATATTAAAGAGCTGTTACAGCCTGGCGATGAGCTTAATGTTCCTAACATTGCAGATAATGAAGAACTTGCTACAGAGGAAAGTTTTAACTATTACGAAGTTTTACCCAAAGAAGGATTTTATCGATTAAAAATTAAGCTGGGTTTAACAGAAGAAGAATTAACCGCTTTAAATCCACAATTAAAAGACTTGGGTTTAAAAGCAGGTATGGTTTTGAAAATTCCAAGCTCTATAGAAAATGAAGGTGTTATAGATACAGCTGATATTGATAATATTAATCTAGTAAGCTCGCTGTCTAACTTTAATGAAAAGAAAATTGCAGTGTTATTACCATTTAAGCTCAATAGATTAGATATAGATACAATTGCTGAGGTTAAAGATATTATTAGAAAAGATCGTATGCTGTCTGTAGCTTTAGATTTTCATTCAGGTGTTTTAATGGCATTAGATTCTGCAAAACAATTAGGCATTTCAACTAGACTTAAAGTGTTTGACACTCAAAACCAAATTAGTAAAGTCTCTAACATATTAGATGCTCATGATTTTTCTCAATACGATGCTGTTATAGGTCCGTTAATGTCTAATAATTTTGATCGTATGGCAAATGCGCTCAAGAGTGATGGTATACCTGCTATTTCTCCATTAACATCACCAAAGAAGTTGTATGATAATGTTTTTCAAACTGTACCATCGCAAGAACTTTTAGAGCGTAAAATGGTTGAGTTTGTTCAAAACGATTCAACCAAAGTAGGTGTAGTAATTATTGCAGACCAAAACCACAGAGCTGTAAGTAATAGATTGAAATCTAAATTTCCAGAAGCCAAGCAATTATTTTCAAGAAAAAATAAAGAAGGCCAAGATAAATATCATATACTTATTAGAGATATAGAAGGTGTCTTCAAAAAAGGAAAAACCATTGTGTTTATTGAAACTGAAAATGAAGCATTTGTATCCAATATTACAAGTATGCTTAATGGTTTGGATTTTGAGTTATCTGCTAATTTAGCTCTCAAAAAAGATATAGAAGTCATACTTGTAACAACAGATAAAAATAGTGCTTTTGAAGGTCAGAGTGTATCTAACGTTCACTTATCTAATTTAAAATTTCATTATCCTTCACCAAACAAGGAGTATGACAATGAATCTAATGGTTTTGTTACTGCCTATAAGAAAATTTATAGTGTAGCACCAAATAAATATGCAGTACGTGGTTTCGATTTAACTTTAGATGTCTTATTACGCTTAGCCTCTAAAGAAAATTTGTATGAAGCTTCCGATAGCTCTATAGAGACTGAATATTTAGAAAATAAGTTTAGATATTCAAAAAAATTATTTGGAGGTTACTATAATGAATCAGCTTATGTTGTAAAATATGACAATCTAAAACTAGTAGAAGCAAAGCAATGACCTCTAAAGTAATATATCAAGGTAATCTCAGAACAGAAAGTACTCATCTTAAATCTGGTAATTCTTTTATTACAGATGCACCTACAGACAATAATGGTAAAGGCGAAGCGTTTTCACCTACAGATACTGTAGCCTCAGGATTAGCAAGTTGTATGTTAACGGTTATGGGAATTAAAGCACGCTCTTTGAATGTTGATATGACAGGAACTGTAGCACATGTTACTAAAACAATGACAAGCGATCCAAGACGTATTTCAAAGATTAAAGTTGTTATAGATTTACCATTTGAAGCTGATAAAAAAACTAGAGCTATCCTAGAGCGTACTGCAAATACTTGTCCTGTGCATTACAGCTTACATCCAGATATTGAAAAGGATGTTATGTTTAACTGGAAATAAACTAATTAGACTTATGATTTCACTAAAACATGTTTCGGTTTTACTATGTTTTGTGATGCTCTTAGGAAACACAGAACCTGAAACGATTTCATGGCAATCTTCTAGGAAATTAACGTGGTCAGATTTTAAAGCCAAACCTGTAACAGGAACCTCTGCTGTTGCATTAACAGCATCTGGTATAACATTTGGCTATTCTGTAGAAACTAGAGGTGATGATATCATTACTTTTGAAACACACGTGTTTTCTCATTTTTATCCCGAAAAATCTTGGGTAATTAAAGAAGATGCTAATGATCATATTTTAGGTCATGAGCAGCTTCACTTTGATATTACAGAATTATACGTTAGAAAATTTAGAGAAGGTATTTCCAAACTACAAGTCTCAAATAACATTAAATCACAATTAGCTGAACTTCATAAGCTAGTTAATGAGAAATTAAATGAGACTCAAAAAAAATATGATGCTCAAAGCAATCATTCTATAAATAAGGAAGCTCAAAAGCAATGGGAAATTTTTATAGATGTAGAGCTAAAAAATTTAGAGCACTTTGCTTCTAGATAAAGACGTCACTTCGAGTGATTCTGACCAAGGGGAAAGAATTGTATCGAGAAGTTATTAGTCTAAGTTCAAGATACGTTTTACGTTGTAAAATACTCGAACTGACAAACAGAAAATTAAATGCAACCTAACAAAGAAAAACTCATAGAGTTAGCACATTACAAGATGCCATTTGGTAAGTATAAAGGCGATTATCTTATAGACATACCAGAATATTACTATACATGGTTTAAGCAAAAAGGGTTCCCAGAAGGTAAGTTAGGTTTTATGATGCAACAAATGCATGAGATTAAAATTAATGGACTAGAAGAATTGATTTATACTATCAAGAAACAATTTTCTAAATAAACTTAGTTTAGTTCAATTTCTTCTGAGATTAATTGCTTTAGTTTTTTAGATGCTTCAACAATACCTTCTAGCTTATGTACCATCATGTTGCTATGACCTCTAACATAACCAATGTATTGTTTAAAAAATAGATAGTCTTTAGAGCTAGGATTAAAGATCCAAGGATTAATGGCAATTGCTCGCTCTTTATTCTGGCGATACAAAGCATTAAAATTAAACCAACCTTCAATACATTTTTCTTCTCTAATTAATATATCCTTACTCAATTCTAAATTATAAAAAGATTCTCTTTCACAAAGTTGATAATAATTTTGAATTGCACTTACCAAATTATCAGAGCCAATAGCATAAAGACTTCCCGTATTTTTTAGTTCTTCAAACACAGATGTATTGAGGTTAAGTGTAGCTGTGTAATAAATACGTTTACTGGTTAAGAAATCTAAATCATCAGCTGTGATGCCTTTATTTAAAATCACAAGAGCACTATCAGTAAATTTTAGTCGATCTTTAAACCCATTATTAACGGTATCTATAATATTACAACGCGCAATATTTTGATCTAGTTCTTTAGAGAGTTTAACTAGTAGTTCAGCATTACGTTGCTTATTTAAACGATTGCTATTCCAATTACTAATAGCAAGAGCAATGAGTATGCCTATAACCACTAGTATTATTTCGCCTATGGCATATTTAAAATATTTAGAGGATTTGTTTGTGCTCATAAGATCATAACGTATGCGTCTAAAGAATTTTAGCATCTTAGGATAATTAATAAACCTAAAAATACTAATTATGAATGTAAGTTCTTATTAAGAGTTTAACACATTTTTAAATGCAACAAGTATTTTCGTATTATCTTTAAGCTTTTAAAGCTAACTCATGAAATGAGAATAAATAAATTTATTTTTTTGCATACCAACCGAGAATAATTAATTTTTTGTGCGAAAGTGCAACGGTTGATCTAAGCATAAAATTTTTATTTATTTGATTCTCAGTAAAATAAAAATTTTCAAATAGATGAAATATTTACTATTATTTTTCTTGTCATTAAGTTTAACAATTAATGCGCAATCTGACGAGGACGTTCTAAAAATAATCTATTACCAAACACTTACTAACGGTAAAAGTTACCAATGGTTAGATTATTTATCCAATCAGATTGGTGGTCGATTATCTGGTTCGGTTAATGCTGAACTCGCTGTAGAATATACCAAAAAAGAACTCGAAGCCCTTGGCTTAGACAAAGTTTGGTTACAACCAGTTATGGTACCAAAATGGGTTAGAGGTACAAAGGAGTATGCTTACATTGAGGGAGCTTCAGGCAGAACAACTACAGTAAATATTTGTGCATTAGGAGGTTCTATTGCTACCAATCCAACTGGTCTCAAAGCAAATATTATTGAGGTTATGAATTTTGAGCAGTTAGAAGAACTTGGAAAGGAAAAAATTGAAGGCAAAATAGTATTCTACAACAGACCAATGCAACCCGATTTAATTCACACCTTCGAGGCTTATGGTGGTTGCGCAAATCAACGTTATGCAGGTGCTAGAGAAGCTGCTAAATATGGAGCAGCTGGTGTTATTGTGAGATCTCTGAATTTACGATTAGATGATTTTCCGCACACAGGAAGCATGTCTTATGGCGATATTGCTCCTCAAGATCGAATTCCAGCTGCAGCAATTAGTACCAATGATGCTGAGTTACTAAGCAGTATGTTGTCCTTAGATAATAATCTAAAGTTTTTTTTCCGTCAAAATTGTAAGCAGTTTCCAGATGTAGAATCCTATAATGTCATTGGTGAAATGACAGGTAGTGAGTTTCCTAATGACATTATTATTGTAGGAGGCCACTTAGATTCTTGGGATTTGGGAGATGGTTCACATGATGATGGTGCAGGAGTAGTACAATCGATGGATGTAATTCGTTTACTTAAAGAGAGTGGAATAAAACCAAAGCGCACTATACGAGTGGTTTTATTTATGAACGAAGAAAATGGCTTACGTGGAGGTCGTAAATATGCTGAAGAAGCTAGAGCTAAAGGTGAGAATCATATTTTTGCATTAGAAAGTGATTCAGGTGGTTTTACACCAAGAGGATTTTCTTTTGATTGTAGTGATAATAATTTTACTCAAGTAAAAGCCTGGGAACCCTTGTTTAAACCGTATTTAATTCACTACTTCGAAAAAGGTTATGGTGGTGCAGATATTAATCCATTAAAGGTTGATGGTACTGTTTTAGCTGGATTAAGACCAGATAGTCAGCGTTATTTTGATCATCATCATGCCAGTAACGACACGTTTGAACATGTTAACAAAAGAGAGCTGGAGCTCGGAGCAGGCACAATGACCGCTTTAGTGTACTTATTCGATAAATATGGTGTAAACCCAATTATGAAAACTAAGGAAGTGAAAAACTAAAAAGTATGAGATTTCCTATTTTCGTTTTTTTGGCTATAATTATTTGTTTTTCCTGTAAACAGGAAGACGTAATTACCTATGATGAGGTTGTATTAAAGTTTAATGAAACTTCTAATTCAATTCAAAAATTATCCTATAATGTAAGACGAATAGATAGTTTTCCATCTAGAGATGGAGGAGCTATAAATGTTTGGGATAATAATGGTAGTTCATTAATTGAAATTAATAATAAAGATGAGGTCTTTGGTTTTAATTTCTATGGTAAAATGAATAATAAACCTTTTACTACGATATATGATCAAGGCAATGTCTTTTATTTAGATGATGAAGAAAAAACCTATGAGCAAGACAAAGGAGGATATTTTGTCTTAGGGAGTCCTGGAGGTCAAATGGTATCCACATCTTTTTTTAAACTCGATTCTATTTTTGAAACTATCAAAGTTACGCCAAACAAATTGGGCTATAAAATTAACTACACTTTTGCTGATGATACAGTCTATTTAGTAACCAATAGAATTAAAATCGTACAATTAAACGAAGAATTTATACCTATTCATGTTCGAACTTCGTCTTATTCCCAAGGTGAGAAGCAAACAGGTGATTATGTTTTTACTGATATTAAAGTTAATGACGCTGTATCGGAAAACATAAGCGAAAAAAAAATGATACTAGCCTCTTACGAAAAAGAGGTACAAGAAGAAAGCTTACCTAGTCCGCTTTTAAATAAAAAGTTACCAGAACTAATTTTTAAAGATATTGTTACAGATGCTAATATTAAGTTGAATACTGATAAACTATTATTAATAGATTTTTGGGAAATATGGTGTGGATGGTGTATCAAAGCCTTCCCAAAAGTTGATGCATTAAATAATACATATTCTAAAGATCTTCAAATAATAGGTGTTGTTACAGAAAGTAGAGATAAGGCTATAGAGATGATAGAAGCTAAGCATAGTAAAATATCACATGGTTTTATGGATAAGTCTATTTTAGATAAGTTTCAAGTTAATTCATTTCCGAGATATTTTCTTGTAGATAAAAAGGGCATAGTACGTAAAGAATATTTTGGTTTTTCAGAAAACATAGAAAACGATATTAAATCATTAATTAATGAAACTAAATAATAGCATAGTTATCATTGCCTTACTTTTTACAATAAGTATAAACGCGCAAAAAGATAAGTTACTATACTACGAAATACCAGAAGCCTCAGAGAATTTTACAGCTGGTACAGTTGCAGCACGTTTAGTTGATGGTTTAGGATTTAGATATCATCATGCCTCAGAAGGTTTAACGGAAAAGGATTTAAAATTTTCGCCCAGTGAAGGAGCGCGTTCTGCTGAAGAAACTTTGCAGCATATTTATGACTTATCCAAGATCATAGTAAATGCGTGTTTACATAAACCTAATAACAGAGAAAAAGAAGCCCTTACTTACGCACAACTTAGAGCCAAAACACTTCAAAACTTTAAAACTGCAGCAGATATTCTAAGATCTAGTGACGATATTTCTGAGTTTACGCTCAATTTTGGTGACAATAAAATTCCGTTTTGGAATAATATAAATGGACCAATTGCCGATGCTATTTGGCATGCAGGACAATTGGCAACGATAAGACGAATGTCTGGCAATCCAATAAATTCTAAGGTTAATCATTTTAATGGAACAGTAAGGCAATAATATTATGAATAAAGCTTTTTTAAAACATGTTCATCCTGTGCTTCCTGTTAAGAATGTTACAGAAGCGATTAATTATTATATTGATCGTTTAGGTTTTAATTTAGCATTTAAAGATCTAGGAGACGATCCTAAATATGGAGGTGTTGTTAGAGATGGTATTGAGTTACATTTGCAATGGCATAGTGATGAAGAGTGGAAAGAAGGTTTAGATGCATTATCACTCAGAATTTATGTAGATGAAGTCGATTTACTTTTTGAAGAGTACCAAAACAAAAATGTTTTTCATGAGCATACATCTCTAAAAAATACACCTTGGAGAACGCGAGAATTTGCTTTTTACGATCTTAGTAAAAACGGACTTACTTTTTATAAAGATTTATAATTTACGTCTATAATATTTACCCTGTCTCAAAGGTTTTTTAGGATAGTCTATAAAGTATATTGGTATGGCTTCACTGCCATATTTCATGACTACAAAATGTAAATGAGGTGTTGTTGTAAACCCAGTAAACCCAGAAATTCCTATCGCTTGTTGAGCCTTAATGGAATCACCAACTTTTATAAGTACACCTTTATAATCTAAATGCACGTAATGTCCAAAAGTACCATCATCATGGTATACTATTATTTTATTGGCTTTACTCATAGCTTCGCGTCCTCCTCTTTCTTTAGAGTCATCTTTTGTGAAAATAACTACACCATTTCTAGCCGCAACAATAGTATCACCAATTTGAGTGCTAAAATCGTAAGCATATTTAGAGTGCTTTGCACTATGAGAAAATCGACCGTTAAATCCTTGAATAATTTTATATTTTTTACCTTTTGTCCATGGTAAAGTATAGCGATATTTTAGATTGGGTTTTGATTTTGGATCACCATATTGTCCACTAAAATTAATATACTTTTTACCTTCAATCTTTGCAGTATCCTTAACTATCTTCATAGGAATGCACATAACGTTAAAAATGGTATCATTTGGATACATTAAACCGTAGCTTTTAGCTTTTATTTTACCTTTCATAGAATCCTTAATACTCATCTTAATTTCTATAGGAGCCTTGAAGGGATTGATATAGCTTACATATAAAGTATCATCTTTAACTGTTTTAAACTGCTTTATTTTTTGAGCATAAACACCAATACAACTAAATAAACAAATAAGAAGTAACTTAATTTTCAGCATTTAATCGTTGATCAATAAGTTCTAATAAAGAAATCGCATCTTGTCTATATTGTTTTAAGACCGCTTGGTGGTTAGAGGTAGCTAAGATGTTGTTACCAACCACTCTATTTTTATAGTCTACACTTTCTCCAAAAAATGTTCTCATTGGGTTATTCAATTTGCCTTGCGACCAATCTACAAACCAAGGTTGTTTTTTAAAATGATTCAAATTTTCTAAAACTTCAGATTTAACCATGTCATTATTATTAGTGATAATGGCATCATATGCAGCATAAAATTGACTTAAATCTGTGAGCAATGAATCTGAAGATGAATTTGTAAATTCAGAATAATTTTGAAGTAAATTAAAGCCTTTCTTTTGCATGGTCATAGGTCTATAAATAGTAACTAGACTTCTACATATTGGAAAGCTATCGATATTGGTTTTTGTGATCTGACCCTTAGCGTACATTTGGCTGTACTTATTAACACTGTCATAAAATCTAATGATTTGAGCTGATACTAATGTGTCTGCTTTTAAATCTGCAGTAATGGCTTTTAGTGTTGTGTTTAATTGGCCTTTTACCTTTCGCTTTTCATTCCAATTATTAACTTGTAATGCTAATAAAATTCCTATCATCACAAGAACTATTTCTCCAATAGCATAAAGGAGATATTGTGTTTTTCTTCCTTTCATAAACGTGTTTTTTCGCAGATTTCTAAAGATTTTTATCATCTGAAGTTTCTTGGTTTTGGTCTTTTTTTAATTTAATATAACCTGTAACCAATCGTACACCTAATCTAGCAAATAGTATAATGGCAATGACCATTACAATATCAAATCCGTTCATTGTAGTTCTTTTTATATAGGTACAGTTTACAGCCTTAAAGTTACATAACAATTGGTAATGTTTTGTTAATTTGTTGTAAAGACCTCTACACTTAAATCTATAATCGATTTTGGAATAAGATTTTTGTAATTTAGTGATTCTAAACTGCTACTAAGTGAAATGGTATAGCCTGCTTTTATGGTGTTGTATAATTACTTTCCCTTTACAATTATTTTCTCAAGATGTAACACTCTACCAGCAATTTAATGGTAGATTCGATTATTTGGCTATTGGTAACACCATGAATTTAGTAGAGAATGGTCTGTTTGCGCCTTGTAAGATTAACACATCGTCTTCTGCAGATTTAAATCTTACAACTTCGCAAAATATAGAAGCTGCTTATTTGTATTGGGCAGGATCAGATAATGGTGATTTTGAAATATCATTAAATGGTATTGAAATTAATGCAGAACGTACTTTTAGTGACGCTATTGATGGTAATCGCAGTTTTTTTGCTGCTTTTGCTGATGTTACAGAAATTATTCAAGATCAAGGAAATACAACGTACACAGTTTCAGATTTAGATCTTTCCTCAGTTATTAGTTCTTACTGTCCATCTGGCACTAACTTTGCAGGTTGGGCTATGACAATAATCTATCAAGATGATAACTTGCCACTCAATCAGTTAAATGTTTATGATGGATTGCAGAGCGTTCCTGATGTTTTAAATATAACGCTAGATAATTTAAATGTATTAGATACTAATGGTGCAAAAATTGGTTTTATAGCTTGGGAAGGTGATTCATCTTTAGCGGTTAACGAGCAATTAACCATTAATGGTAATGTTATAGGTAATGCACCTTTAAATCCAGTTAACAACGCTTTTAACGGAACTAATAGTTTTACTGGACAGAACAATTTGTATAATATGGATATCGATGTATATAATATTCAAAATAACATCAATATCGGAGATACAACGGCTACCATTTCTCTAACTTCTGGACAAGATTTTGTAATGATTAATAATATCATCACTGTACTTAATAGTCAGTTGCCAGACGCTACAGTGGTTATAGATGCTACAACTAACAATTGTGGAGAAAATACTGTTAGCTTAGATTATACAGTTTTTAATCTAAATGCTACTGAGGTTTTACCAGCAAATACGCCAATATCATTTTATGTTGAAAATATGCTTATAGCTCAAAGTGCAACTACTGATATTATTTTAATTGGCGAATCAGAGTCTGGATCGATAAATCTTTTAATTCCTGATAACTTTCCGACAAATCTAGATATTGATGTTGTGGTAGATGACGATGGTACAGGATTAGGTCTTGTTACTGAGATTAATGAAATGAATAATTTTGATACCATTGAAATTGAACTTTTAGTTTTACCAGAAATTCAGACACTTGATGACGACTTACAATGCGATATTGGTTTTGATCGTGCTGAGTTTAATCTCGAAACCTTGGTCACAGATCAGATAAGTGTTAACCTAAACGATGTTACATTTTATGAATCTTTAGAAGATTTACAAACCTTTTCAAACACTATTCTAAATACACAAACTTTTGAGAATACTGTAAATCCACAGACAATTTATGTTCGTGTTGAGAGTAATCCTTGTTATTTTACTTACCAATTAGAGTTGAATGTTGAAAACTGTCCACCAACAGTACCACAAGGATTTTCGCCCAATTTAGATTCTAAAAATGACTGGTTTAATATACAAGGCTTATATGATATTTTCGAAGAGCATCAACTCCTTATTTTCAATAGGTATGGTGTTTTGATTTTTGAAGGTGATAATTCCAAACCTTGGTTAGGTAAAACCAATAGAGGCCTTAATCATAGAGGAGAATTAGTACCAGTTGGCACCTATTTTTATATTCTGAAGTTAAACGACCAAAATTTTAGCAACATACAAGGTTGGGTTTATGTGAATTATTAGTGGCTACTTTAATATTTTAAATGTTAAAATAAATTGCATTTCATCGATAATAATTGCATTTAATCTATTTAAAGTTTAGGTTTACAACTAATATTGAAGTTAGTTTTATTAGTAACCGTTTATAACGCTTCAATTTAGCCCTAAATATGAAAAGATTTAACCGCTACCTCGCTTTACTGTCGTGCCTTTTTGCCTTTGCTTTACAGGCTCAACAAATTACAATAGACAATACACAATCACCACAAAACCTTATTGAAAATAATCTAATTCAAGGTTGTGTTGAAGTTTCCAATATATCATCTGCTGTTAACGGATCTGTTAATGGTTTTGGTAGTTTTGGGTATTTTGATAGAGCCTCATCTAATTTCCCTTTTGATAATGGTATAGTCCTATCAACGGGTAATGCAACTTCTGGAGGGAATGGAGTTAATGATGCTATCCTAAATGAAGGTACATCAGCTTGGGGAGCAGATGCAGATTTAGAGACAGCTCTTGGATTGATAGGAACTCAGAATGCTACATCTATTGAGTTTGATGTCGTTTCTAGTGCTAATCAAATACAATTTAATTACATTTTAGCCTCAGAAGAATACTTTGGTAATTTTCCTTGTGAATATTCCGATGGTTTTGCATTTTTAATTAGAGAAGCAGGTTCTTCTGATCCCTATACTAATATTGCTGTAGTGCCTGGAACTTCAATTCCAGTTAATACAAATACCATACACGATGAAATTGTTGGGTTTTGTGATGCAGAAAATGAGCAATTCTTTGGTGGTTATAATGTAGGTGATACAAATTATAATGGTAGAACTACTGTTTTAACAGCCTCAGCTTCAATTACGCCAGATGTACTATATCATATTAAATTAGTCATAGCAGATGAACGCGATACAAACTATGATTCTGCTGTTTTTATTGAAGGTAATAGTTTTAGCGCTTCAGTAGACCTAGGAAATGACATTTCTACTTGTGCAGATGAAGTCACTTTAGATGGTGATATTGGTAATCCTAATGCAAGTTACTCTTGGTTTTATAACGGAACAGAAGTTTTAGGAGAAACGCAAAGTAATCTTTTAGTAACGCAATCTGGTACATACCAAGTGGTTATAGATTTACCTTTAGCTGGTACAACATGTACTATTGATGATACAGTAGAGGTCACCTTAAGTTCTACTCAAAACGCAGGACCAATAACAGATTTTGAACTCTGCGATACTAATATGGATGCTTTAGAAACCTTTGATTTGTCTACAAAAACAAATGAAATTTTGGCAACAGTTCCTGCAGCTAATTATAGTGTAACCTATCATTTAACATCTGCTCAAGCCCAAAATAATGTAAATGCAATTACTACTCCCATTCAGAATAGTACAAGTTCACAAACCATTTTTATAAGAATTGAAGACGTAGATACAGGTTGTTTAGCCTTTATAAGTTTTAATATCGTTGTTAATCCTCTGCCAATACTCACAGATCCAACACCTTTAGAGGTTTGTGATGATGGTTTAGCAGATGGTGTTACATCGATAGATCTGTCAGAAAAAGATGATGAAATAGTTAATGGTCAGCCTAACCTTAATGTTACGTACCATACATCTCAATCTGATGCAGATTCTGGAGCTAATCCAATAAGCTTGCCTTATACTAACACAACGCAAACTGAACTATTATTTGTAAATGTAACTCATACAGAAACAGGATGTGTTAGCACTACAACTTTAGAAATTAGAGTGCTTGATAATCCAGTAATTAACACCGAAGATTTATATATAGATGCTTGTGATGCAGACCATGATGGTTTTGCAACGTTTAACTTAAATGATAGGTTAAATGATATTTTACAAGGAATAACAGGAGTTACTGTAACTTACCACGAAACATTTGAGGATGCAGAAACAGGAGAGAATCCAATTCCTAATCCAGAAAACTATGCGAATATAGATTTTGAAGAACAACTCATCTATGTTAGAGTAGAGGATGACATTACTGGTTGTGCTTCAATTGCACCTATAGAAATCCATACAAATCTTCTGTTAACTGAAACAAATATTACTGATTTTGATCGTTGTGATGCAGATAATGATGAAATAGAAGTATTTAATCTAGAGGATATTGAGATTATTATTGCTAATCAATTACCAGATATTATAATTGAGTTTTATCTCACTGAAGAGGATCGTAATTTAGGAGTAAATGCTTTGGATAAAGCAGAGTTATTTGAGCCTGTATCTTATCCAACAACATTGTTTATTACAATTAGTAATACCACCTGTTCTGAAAATGCTCAGTTTGAGATTGATCTTAACCCAGTAATTCAATTTCCTGCAATTCCAGATCAGACTGTTTGTGATGCAGACCAAGATGGTTTAACTACTGTAGATTTATCTCAGTACGATGGTGTATCTACTCAAAGTACACCAGGATTTGGTGTAAGTTATTTTTTAACTGAGCAAGATGCTATTGATAACATTAATGTATTACCAACCTCTTATGTTAATTCAACCAATCCGTTTACTGTTTTTGCCAGAATCCAATCTCAAAACACAAATTGCTCTGATGTTAATTCATTTCAAATTGAAGTATTACCTGCACCAATTAGTACTGAACCTTCAGATATTGTTATTTGTGATGATGACCAAGATGGACTTTTTATAGTAGACTTAGATTCTAAAATTAATGAGATCGTTAGTTCAACTTCAGATAGAGTCATTACCTTTCATGAAACTTTAAACGATGCTAATATTAATGTATCTTCAATAGCAAACTCTAATGCATACGAAAGTGATACGCAAGATGTCTTTGTTAGAATTGAAAACACAATTACTGGATGCCACAGTACAGAAACACTTCAGATTATTGTAAATACATTGCCAGTATTTTCACAAATAGATAATTACAAAGTTTGTGAAGACAATAGCAATGGCTTTGCAGATTTTATATTTAATACAAAAGATGTTGAAATTTTAAATGGCCAAGTTGGAAAACAAGTTTTATATTTTGAAACTCAAAATGATGCTGATAACAGAGCAAACGTTATAGACAAAAATACAGCTTACCAAAACACAAGTAATCCACAAACTATCTTTGTTAGAGTAGAAAATTTAACTGATCAAAATTGTTATGGTACATCTAGCTTTACGATAGAAGTTGGCTCTAATCCAATGTATAATCCACCAGCAGATTGGTTTGTTTGTGATGATATTTCTAATGATGGTTTAGACACCTTCGATTTAAGTTTAAAAATTTCCGAAATAACAAATGGTATTACAGAAGCTTTAGATGTAACATTCTATACAACAGAAGATAATGCTATAAATAAAACAAATGCCATACCATTAGAATTTACCAATACAGTTAATCCACAAACAATTTTTGTTAATGTAGATAATGGAACTATTTGTGATGGTATTTCTTCTTTTGAACTTAATGTGGTGCAATCTCCAGAGGTAAGTCCTGCACAGCCTTTAGTATTGTGTGATGATAATTATGATGGTATTGTTCAAGTAGATTTAACCATTGTTGAAGTAGATATTTTAGATGTAAGACAAGATGATATTGTAGTCACTTATTTTGAAACAGAAGCAGATTTAGTTTCAGATTCTAATGCTATTTCAGATCCTGAAAACTATAGCACTATCACTAATCCTCAAACTGTTTTTGTTAAGATTACGAATACTATATCTAATTGTTACATACTCACACCAATTGATATTAGTATTAACCTACCACCTTTAGTTAACGATTTCCAAGTCTATGATACTTGTGATAATGCAAGTAGTAGTTTTGATTTAACTGAAATAAATGATGCTATCGTTGATGACAATACTGATGTATTATTTTCATATTATACAAATGATGCTGATGCACGAGCAAGTACTAACACATTAAATACAGATTATACTTATACAACCACAAACGATCAGATTTTTGTTAGAGTAGAATTTAGTACAACAGGTTGTTTCTATGTATATCCTTTCAATCTTAATATTAATCCATTACCACTAGCAATTCAGCCTAATGATATTATTGAATGTGATGATGATTTTGATGGTATTTTAGAAGTGGTTTTATCTCAACAAGATATGCAAGTTTTAGGAGGGCAAAACCCAACTAATTTCCAAGTTACCTATCATAGTTCTCAGGATGATGCCGAAACCAATTTTAACACTTTAGAACATAATTATTTTGCGCTCGATGGAGATGTTATTTTCGTTAGAGTAGAAAACTTAACTACAGGATGTTATAGCGTAACATCATTTACCATTACTATTAATCCTAGACCAGATGTAGATATTCCAGATCAGGTTATATGTTTAGATAATTTGCCATTATTGGTAAGTGCCAACACCAATATCATAGGAGATTCTTACATATGGTCAACAGGATCAGGAGCATCTGAAATTGAAATTACAGAAATTGGTGAATATTGGGTAACTGTAACCTCAGAATTTGGTTGCGAAACAACCTCGTTATTTTCTGTTATTGAATCTGAAGCAGCTACTATTGAAGTCACTGAAACCGTAGACTTTTCAGATCCTAATAATATTACAGTAACCATTAGTGGTATAGGGAACTATTTATATGTTTTAGACAATGGTCTTCCGCAAGAATCACCTGTGTTTGAAAATGTTACACTAGGTTATCACACTATAACCATTATAGATCTTAATGGCTGTTCAGAAGTTACTAAAGATGTCGTTGTTGTAGATGCACCTAAGTTTTTTACACCTAATGACGATAGTTTTAATGACACTTGGCATATTGCGGGTGTTGAGACATTACCAGGAACTACAATCTTTATATACGATCGTTACGGTAAACAAATTGCCTATTTAACGAGTGATTCTGAAGGTTGGGACGGAACCTATAATGGTGCTCTAATGCCATCTAATGATTATTGGTTCTCAGCTAACGTTGTTAAGGATGCTATAGAATTTGAAGTCAAAGGGCATTTTACTTTAAAAAGATAAGAGAATAACCCTTTTATCCTTGCAAAATAACTCTTTATCTTTAATATCGTTTAAGATCATATTTTTTTCATATTTTAATAGATTATAAATGGCTGTGCTGTGAGTCATTAATCTGTAAATGAAAAAGAAATCGTTATTACTTCTTATTAGTACGTTCTGTTGTGCATTATTATCTTATGCGCAACAAATATCAACCACTACTAATACCAGTTTACAAGAGCTTATAGAAAGTAATTTTGGTCAAGGTTGTGTTGAGATTTCAAATATTTCGTCTTCTATTAATGGTAATGTTATAGGATTATCTAGTTATGGATTTTTTGAAAGAGCTGGTTCAGAATTTCCATTTCAAGATGGTATAGTCTTAACTACAGGAAACGCTAATTCAGCTGGTAATGTATTAACCACTTCACCTTTAAATGATGGCGATTTATCTTGGGGAACAGATACAGACTTGGAAACAGCATTAGGTATTGATCAAACATTAAATGCTACGTCTATTCAATTTGATTTTGTCTCTGTGGCTAATCAGATTCAATTTAACTACATACTTGCATCAGAAGAATACCAACAAGAGTTTCCTTGTTTTTACTCAGATGGTTTTGCCTTTTTAATACGAGAAGCTGGTACTAATAATCCGTTCACCAATATAGCTTTGGTACCAGGAACAACTATTCCTGTTAATACAAATACTGTTCACGAAGAAATTGTAGAATTTTGTCCAGCTGAAAATCCTGAATATTTTGATGGATATAATGTTGGTGACACCAATTATAATGGTAGAACTGTTGTGTTATCTGCAACAGCAAGCATAGAGCCAAATGTTCAATATCAGATAAAGTTAGTTATTGCAGATCAAGGCGATCAAAATTACGATTCTGCGGTGTTTATTGAAGGTAATAGCTTTGAAGCGGTTGTAGATCTTGGTCCAGATATAGAAACTTGTGCGTCATCAGTAACCTTAAATGGAGATATTGAAAATGATATAGCGACTTACGAATGGTTTTTAAACGATACATCTATAGCAGGAGAAACTAATACAACGTTGGTTGCTGAAACCTCAGGAACATATAAAGTTGAAGTTTCAATTCCTATAAATAATTCGGTTTGTATTATTGAAGATGAAGTCGTTATTGCTTTAGAATCTGAACAAGCTATTGGTGAAATCACAGATATAGTTACTTGTGATGATCCTTCTAATGATGGAGTGGACTTCTTTATTTTCACTGATAAAACAGACGAAATTATTGCGTTGTTACCTGTATCTGATTATACGATCACTTACCATAGTTCAGAGACAGATGCCGAAAATGGAACTAATGCAATAGGTAACTTTTATCAGAATGTAGAAAATCCGCAAACTATCTATGTTAGAGTAGTAGATAACACAAGTGGTTGTTTGGCCTTTGGTGAGTTTAATCTTATTGTTAATCTACTTCCTGAGCCTTTAGACTTAACACCAATACAAGTCTGCGAAGCAGAAGATGCTACAGGAGCTGCATCCTTTTTCTTAGAGGATATTACTACGCAAGTAACAGCCAACAATCCTAATCTAATAGTCTCATATCACTTTAGCGAAACAGAAGCAGAGTTTGGTTTAAATCCTATTCCTTCACCTTACGATGGTATAAATCCTACACAACAACTTTTTGTAAGAATTATAAATTTAACTACAGGATGTATCTCTGTTTCAAATATTACTCTTGCAGTAATCTCTTTACCAAATATTAATACTGAAGATTTACATTGGATTGATGCTTGCGAGATTGATGATGATGGATTTGAAGTTTTCGATATAACCTCAGAAATAGATGATATTTTGCAAGGTACTACTGGTGTCAATGTTTCATATCATGAGCTATTCGTAGATGCTCAAACAGGTGATAATCCTATTCCAAATCCGGAGAATTTTCAGAATAATACACTTAATCTTCAGATTATATTTGTTCGTGTAGAAGATCAGAATACAGGTTGTGTTGCCATTGTACAAATAGAATTACATACAGATGTTACCGAAACAGGTTTTAATTTAGGACCACTGAGTATATGTGATAATCCACCCTTTGATGATATAGCTGATGTAGATTTAACTAACATCACAGATCGTATTATTGGTGAATATACAAACGACTATACTTTTACATATTATTTAACTGAGAATGATCAGCTGAATGATACTAATGCTGTAGATACCAGTATGCTTTTCACAGTTACTGATACAGAAACCTTTTTTATACGCGTTGTAAGAGATGGTTGTGAACAGTTTATAACGGTAGATATTGAGGTTAACCAAGCCATAGATATAGAACCTTTAGACCTTGAGTATTGTGATGATGAGACCAGTGATGGTATTGTGAGCATAGACCTTAATAGTTTTAACTTAGAAGTTATCCAAGGAACACCTGCAGCAAGTGTAAATTATTATCTTACAGAAGATGATGCTATTGCTAACGAAAACGACTTAGATCAATTTTTTACTAATTTTAGTAACCCTCAACAATTATGGGTTAGAGTTGTAAATACCCAAACAGACTGCTCAGACGTTGAGCCTATTTCTATCACTATTGTTCCTCTACCAGAAGTTACGTTACCAACAGATATTTTTGTTTGTTTAAACCATTCTAATGACATAGCAATGGTTGATTTAGAAGAAAATAATGAAGACATAGTTACTGATCCATCAAACTTTAATTTTACCTACTACGAAGATTTTTTCGATGCAGAAATTGCTGAAAATGAAATTTCTTCGCCATCAAATTTTAACGCAATAACTCAGACGGTCTATACTAGAGTAGAACATATTACTACAGGATGTTTTAGTATAGTTGAACAAAATATCATAGTTAGTACCTTACCTACTATTAATGTAATTTCAGATTTCGAAAACTGTCAGGGAAATATTGCCAATGTTACAGAATTTCTGTTTAGCGAAAAAGATGACGAAATCCTTAATGGCCAAATAGATATGGAAGTGCTCTATTTTGAAACTGAACTAGATGCTGAGAATAATACCAACCCAATAGATAAATTTACGGATTATCAAAATACATCAAGTCCTCAAACTATTTATGTGAGAGTTCAAAATGTGTCAGATGAAAATTGCTTCAATACTGCCTCTTTTGATATTAGAGTAGGATCGTTACCAATTTTTAATCCTCCTTCTGATATATTTGAATGTGATGACCCTTCTAATGATGAATTGTTAACGGTTGATCTTTCAGAAAAAATAGATGAAATTTCTAATAATACACCTTTGCCACTAGATATATCGTTTCATGAGTCTTTAATTGATGCTGAGGATAATACTAATGCTGTTCCGTTAACCTATACCAATTCTGTAAATCCGCAACAGTTATTTACTCGTATAGATAATGGTACAAATTGTGTAGCTATTGCGTCATTTGAAATTAACGTTATTCAAGTTCCAGTAATTAACGAGGCTTTACCATTAGAAGTTTGTGATGTAGATTATGATGGACAAGTGGTTTTTGATATTACACAGATTGAGTTTGAAATCCTTAACGTAAGACAAGATAATATTGTAGTAAGCTATCATCTTTCACAAGATGATGCAGAGGCTAATGAAAATGAAATACCAAATCCTGAAAATTATGCTAATATTTCAAATCCACAAACAGTTTATATAAGAATAACGAATACAATTTCTACATGTTATAGAGTTGTGCCTTTAGACTTAATCGTTAATCTACCACCAGAAATAAATACGTTTAGCGTTTATGAAATTTGTGATAATGATACCAATACATTTGATCTAACAACGATTAATAATGTTATAGTTAATGATAGTTCCGACACAGTATTCTCTTATTATTTAAGTGAAGATGATGCTCAAAATCAAGTCAATGCTTTAGATACTAACTATACTTATATAACGTCTAATGATCAACTTTTTGCTAGAGTAGAATTTAGCACTACCAATTGTTTTATTACGTACCCTTTTGAATTGATGGTTAATCCTCGTCCTGAAGCAAACCAACCTCCTAATCTTGAGGCTTGTGATGATGATTTTGATGGCTTTTTAGTATTTGATTTAAGTGCTCAAAACACCACAGTTTTAGGAAGTCAAAACCCTTTAGAATTTGCCATTACTTATCACAATACTGAAGCTAACGCTATAGACGGAATAAATTCATTAGATACTAATTATTCTAGTGCTGATGACGAAGATATCTATGTAAGAGTTACTAACAATGAAACAGGCTGTTTTGAGATTACTAATTTCTTAATTACAGTAAGACCAAGACCAGATGTGGCAATTCCAGATCAAGTCATTTGTTTAGATAACTTGCCATTAATAGTTAGTGCTGATACAGGCAATGTAAATGATGTTTACATTTGGTCAACAGGTTCTGGTGCTACCGAGATTCAGATTACAGAAATTGGTACATATTCAGTAACAGTTACCTCAGAATATGGTTGCCAAACAACCTCGACGTTTAATGTTATAGAATCTGAACCTGCTATGATTAATGTTGTAGAAACTGTAGATTTTTCTGATCCTAATAATATTACGATAACGATCAGTGGTATTGGAAATTATCTGTATCAGTTAGATGATGGTGTTCCACAGGAATCTAATGTGTTTCAAAATGTAACATTAGGTTATCATACCATTACCATTATAGATTTAAATGGCTGTTCAGAAGTCACAAGAGAGGTTGTTGTCGTAGATGCACCAAAATTCTTCACACCTAATGGTGATACCATCAAAGAAACTTGGCATATTGCTGGAGTTGAGACTTTACCAGGAACCACGATATATATATTTGATAGATACGGCAAACAAATTGCGTATTTAACCAGTACGTCTCGAGGTTGGGATGGTACCTACAATGGAAATAATATGCCAGCAACCGATTATTGGTTTTTAGCCAACGTGGTAAAAAATGGTATTCAGTTTGAAGTTAAAGGTCATTTTACATTAAGACGCTAATTATAGCCCTTTAACACTTTTTTCTAATATTTAGCCTTAGCTATCTCTATCTTTGCAGTTCCAAAATTGTAATGAAAAAATACATTCTTTATTTAATATTAAGTTGTAGTTATATATGTGCTGCCCAAAATGTTGTAGTAGATAGTCAAACCTATTCACCACAACAGCTTATTGAAGATATCTTAATTGATAGCGATTGTATTACAAACGTTCAAATTACCAATGTAGTAGGAGGTGATTTTGGAGGCTCAGATCAGAGTTATGGTTTTTTTGATGCGTCTGGTACAACGTTCCCTTTTCAAAGTGGCATCGTAATGAGTACAGGACGCTTGCAAAACGTACAAGGTCCAAATACGTTTTTAAGTGACGATGATGCTCCAGGTTGGTCTGGAGATAATGATCTTGAAGTTATTCTTAACGAATCAAATACTATTAACGCTACAATTTTAGAATTTGATTTTACGGCATTAGCTTCACAAGTAAGTTTTAGATATATTTTTGCTTCAGAAGAATACCAAGAAGGCAATCCCAATACCTGTCAGTTTTCAGATTTATTTGGGTTTTTAATTAGACCAGTTAATGAAACTCAGTATACCAATATTGCTTTAGTACCAGATACGCCAACACCAGTAAAAGTTACGACAGTGCATCCTGATATTCCAGCAGGTTGTGAAGCAGAAAATGAATTTTATTTTGAAAGTTTTAACGATACTACAGCACCAATTAATTTTAATGGACAAACTAAAGTACTAACTGCAATTGCTGACATTATTCCAAATGAAACCTATCATGTAAAATTGGTAATTGCAGATGAACAAAATTTCAGATATGATTCTGCTGTGTTTTTAGAAGCTGGAGGATTTCAATTAGCTACAGATTTAGGACCAGATCGTTTACTGTCTAATAATACAGCATTATGTGAAGGAGAGACTCTATTATTAAATGCACTGGTGCCTAATGGTCCTCATGTCTATTCTTGGTTTAAAGATGGTGTTTTGGTTGAAACCTCTCCACCTAATTGTTTAAACTGTAGTTTATTTACAGTTTCTGAGCCAGGAATTTACTCAGTAGAAGTTGATGTTCAAGGAAATTGTATTGCATATGGAGACGTAGTAATTGAATATGCCGAAAATCCTGTGGTAGTAGACTCAAATTTCATACAATGCGATATTGATATGGATGGATTAACCACTTACAACTTAACATCTACAGTCTTAGACATTGCTATAACAAATGGAGATAGTACGCTATTTATTATTGATTTTTTCTTAGCAGAAGAAGATGCAGAACACTATAACACGCCAATTAGTGATCCAGAATCATTCCAGAATACAGTTCCAAATCAAATGGTGTATGCTAGAGTAGAAAATCAGAATGGTTGTTATGCAATTGCCGAAGTCTCATTAGAAATATCTAATGTGAGCTTGTCTGTTCCGCCAGTTGAGGTTTGTGATGATGAGATTGTTGATGGTATAACTACATTTTCTTTATTAGATGTAAGAAACCAAATAGAAACTTTAGTACCAGATGATACATTAATTAGTTTTTACGCAACAGAAGAAGACGCCTTAAACAATGGTACGCAACTAGGAAATACGATTCAGAACTTTGAACCTTTTTCTGATACGATTTATGCTTACGTCTTTAACGATAATGGATGTTATGTTTTATTTCCAATTGAATTAAATGTACTGTACACACCACAATTATTGCCAGATGAAGAGGTCTATTATTGTTTAAATTCCTTTCCTGAAACTATTGAAATTCAAGGTGGTGTTTTAAATGATTCTCCCAGTAATTATTATTATGAATGGCTTTTTAATGGTGCTACAACAGAGGTAAATACATCCTTTAACATCATAAATGAAGCTGGAACTTATACAGTAATAGTCACAGATCCTAATGGTTGTAGCTCGCAACGAGATATTACAGTAGTAGCTTCAGATACTGCTACCATTGTAACTATTGGAATAGAGCAAAATAATTTAGGAACTATAGTTACTGTGAACATCTCTGGAGATGGTAATTATGAATATGCTCTAGATAATCCTGATACTACATATCAAGATTCAAATAGTTTCACAGAAGTAAGTTCTGGATTCCATACGGTTTACGTAAGAGATACCAATGGCTGTGGTGTGGTAGAAACGTTATTTTCAGTTTTAGGGTTTCCTAAATATTTTACACCAAATGATGATACTTTCAATGACAGATGGAAGCCAAAAGGCGTTAATGGCGATTTCAATTCTGGTATGAAGATTAAGATTTTTGATCGCTATGGTAAACTCCTTTCAGAACAAACTAGTGAAAGTCAAGGTTGGGATGGTACGCTTCAAGGTAATCCTATGCCAAGTACAGACTATTGGTTTTTAGCAACATTAGCAGATGGCCGAATGGTAAGAGGACATTTTGCTTTGAGACGATAAGTTCTCCAAATAAATATGTAACATATGTAATATCATATGCAACATATAATATATCACTTTTGTAATGGAGCGCATAGCTTTGAATCAACTAATTCAAAGCTATGCGCTTTTTTAATTTCTTAACTCATGAAAACATTTATCATTTTAATCATTTTAAGTATTAGTTGTCAAATAGACCTTTTGGCACAAACACCAGAACAAAAAAAACAGATAGAAGAAGCGAAGCGAAAAGCTGATAGCATCATGAACTTACCACATATAAAAGAAATGATGAAAAAAGCTAAAGACGCTGAAGCTGAATTTGAACGGCTTGAAAAAGAACGAAAAGCTAAAGAAAAACTTAAGCCAAAACCTAATAATAAGCCGAAAGTTGAAACTGCAAAAAGTAAACAAAGTGATTTTTACTGGTACAAGACTATGGCCTCAAATACAGATGGAATGTTTAAAGATTGGAACTATGGTGCTGCATCGTTGAGAGCAGGTTTCTATGATAGAAAAATACGAGACTATGTGTATGTGTCATTTGGTTCAATTTCTAAAGATGGTGAAGTAAATATAAACCTACCAACCTTAGATGAGGAAGCACTTCCTTTTAAACCAATTACAACGCCTTATAGTGATGGAGACATGCTATTTTATTTTAAACATTTAAATCTTGATAATGTCAAAACAGAATGGATATCAACAAGATTTATGTTAGAAGTACATCAAGGATATACTGTTTTGGGAACCATTAAAATGGGTAATGCTATCAAACCAGTCGTAAATCTTAATGCGCCATGTTGTACTGATAAAGCAGGTGATGGTTATACAGCCTCATACATTTATGTGAAATCACCAACTCAGGTAAGTGGTTCTGTAGATTCTAAAACAGGTGGAAAAATTACGCATGAAATTAATCTAAAAACAGGTTGGAATCTTATAAAAATAGAGGTTTCTGGTACAGTTGGAAATAATCAATGGAAAAATATGAAGCACACCTCACTATCGAGTATGCCAACAGATGCTAAGTATTATTTTTTAAAAAATTAGTCGAATGAAAACAATAGTAATTAAATATTTCATTTTTATAAGCTGTACTTTTTCATCTTTAGCTCAAACCCAATTGGGTAATGATGTTGATGGCGAAGCTGCAAGTGATTTTTTTGGATGGTCTACCGCTATTTCTTCAAGTGGTGAGACTATAATTGTCGGTGCACCAAATAATGATGAAATAGCAGATGAATCTGGTCATGCACGTATTTTTAGATGGAATGGTTCCAATTGGCAACAGCTAGGCAACGATATTGATGGCTCAGCAGACGATGACGCATTAGGTTGGTCTGTGGCTATATCTGCAGATGGAAACCGTTTTGCGGTTGGTGCAAAACAAGCGTTTGCATTTGATGTTGGTTATGTAAAGGTTTTTGATTGGGATGGTACATCGTGGAATCAAGTAGGCTCAACATTGACTGGAGATAATAATGGTGATGAGTTTGGCTATGCTGTTTCACTTTCTAGCGATGGTAATAGATTAGCCATAGGTGCAATAGGCACAGATGTAAATGGAGGCAGTTCTGGCGAGGGTAGTGTGTATGAATGGAATGGTAACAATTGGCAACAACTTGGTCAAAATATTAATGGTTCAAGTGTAGGTGTAAGACTTGGTGTTGCAATTGATATAAATGATATTGGAAACACCTTAATTGTTGGCGCAGAAGAATCTGACGGAAAAGGTTCTGTACAAATTTATGATTTTAATGGTACTAATTGGATTCAACGCGGAACTAAGCTTGAGGGAGATGCAGGTTTCAACCTTTTTGGAAGTACTTTAGAATTAACTGGTGATGGAAATCGTTTTATTGC
This sequence comes from Microcosmobacter mediterraneus, assembly GCF_031846265.1. Classification (NCBI taxonomy): domain Bacteria; kingdom Pseudomonadati; phylum Bacteroidota; class Flavobacteriia; order Flavobacteriales; family Flavobacteriaceae; genus Microcosmobacter; species Microcosmobacter mediterraneus. The sequence continues at coordinate 81,517 of NZ_JAVRIA010000001.1, forward strand.
CGGAGCATTGTTTAATGATGCAGCAGGTACTGATGCTGGTCAAGCCAAGATTTTTGAGTGGAACGGAACTAATTGGGATCAAGTAGGTTCAGATTTATTTGGAGAAAACTCTGAAGACCAATTTGGTTCTGCAGTTTCAATATCTTCAGATGGAAGTCGTATTGCTATTGGTGCACGATTTCATAGTACTATGGATGGTAATTTCTTTGGCAAAACATATACATATGATTGGAATGGTAGTTCTTGGTCACTATTTGGGAATACTATTCTTGGAGAAGCAGCTGGAAATGGTTCTGGTAATGCAATAGCCTTATCAAGTGATGGCAATCGACTTCTTATAGGAGCTACTGGTAACAGTGATGCTGGTAATCTAGCAGGTCATGTTAGAATATTTCAATTTTCAACACTTGCTATTGAAGAGTTTGATCAGCACTCTATTTCTGTTTATCCAAATCCTGTAACTAATAAGTTATATATAGAAGGATTTAAAAATACAATAGCGCGTATTTACAATATTCAAGGCCAACTCATTATATCCTCAAAAATATTGAGCAATTTCCTTGATATGTCAAACCTACCATCTGGACAATACTTGCTAAAACTTGAAAATAATGAGCAAGTTAGTATGAAAAAAATAATAAAAAATTAAGAGATGAAAAAAATAATATCACTAAGTATATTTTTACTATTAGTTTTAAATGCATCAGCACAAACCATCGTGTATGTAGAATCACATACAACTACTAAAGATAATTTAGCAGCTAAGATGGAACCATTAATTAAGCAAGGTAATCCTGATTATTGGTTTTTAGCAACATTAGCAGATGGCCTAATGGTAAGAGGACATTTTGCTTTGAGACGATAAGTAGCTTTTAGTTCATATATAATATTATAGCTACCTTTAAAGTGCTAAATCTTAAGTTTGAAAAAAATACTAAGCATTGCTCTTATTTGTTTGCCATTACTAAGTAATGCGCAGTATAATATTAATAAAGATAGCCTTAAAACTTATGTAGAAAAAGCACATGCCTTATACGATGCAGGTAAACGAGATAGTTCGTATTACTATGCTAAAATAGTATATAATTTAGCAAAGTCCAATCAGATAGATTCGATACAGACACGAATAGTTTCAACTTTAAGTTATCTAGAAGCAGATTTATCCAAAGCATTTTTTTATTTAGACGAATCTGAATTAGTTGCCATTAAAAACGGTAATTGTAAACGGTTGGCAATGATGTATCAAATTAGAGGTGCAAGGTATGGACATAATAATGATGATAAAAACGCACTCATTCATTTTTTAAAATTAGATTCTCTACTTAAAAAACACCATTGTAATCATTTTTTAGACGCGATGAACAAAGTAAATATTCTCAAGATTTTTAATGAATCTCGGAGTGTTAATGATACTAGTATATTTCCACAAATGGATAGACTGATTGATAATGGCTTAAAAATTAGTGATTCTTTTAAGTTAGAAGTTCCTGCCGCAATTCTTTATGAGTATAGAGCCAATTTATTTGAAGAACGTAAAGATTATAAAAACGCATTACAAAATTACGATTTAGCTCTTCAAAATACTTATACAAATAACAACCATTTAAGGCAATCTTCAATTTATTCAGGTATTGCTGCACTTTATGAAAAATTGAAACAACAAGATTCGGCCTTAGTATATTATGTTAAGCAGCTAGAATCTATGGAAAAGACTGTTGATACTATGCAAATGGGAATTGCAAATTTTAAAATGGCTGCGTTCTATAGTAAAACTTCTAAACCAAAATTGGCTATTAAGCATGTTAATAGATCCCTGAAACTTTTGGATGAGGGAGAATATATTAGAGATGAATATTTATACGAAATTAATATGACGCTATCTAGAGCTCATAGTGATTTAGGAGATTTTAAAACAGCTTTTGAAGCTTCACAAGAAGCTAATAGATTAATAGAAGCTATACAAGCCAAAAATAATGACGAAAACGTTTTTGAATTAGAAGCTAAATACGAAACCGAAAAAAAAGAACAAGAAATTAAGTTACTCAATTCGCAAAATCTACTTATAGAAAAACAGAAGAAAAACCAGCGAATTATTTTGCTCAGCGGACTAACAATCTCAGCTTTGGCAGCGTTATTTTTATTCTTTTTGTTTAAAAGCCGAAGAAAAGTCAATAATAAACTTCGAGAATTAGATACCGCAAAATCACGCTTTTTTGCTAACATATCGCATGAGTTTCGCACACCATTAACTTTGATCTCTAATCCTGTTAGTGAAGCTGCAGAAGATGAAACACTCCCTGAAGAAAAAAGAAAACAATTTGTAGTTGCGAAGCGTAATTCTAATAGGTTGTTAACCTTGGTAAATCAGTTGCTAGACTTGTCTAAAATAGATGCTAATCAATTAAAACTACATATCGAAAAAGGTGAGCTCTTAGCATTTATTGCAGCTTTGGTTGATACGTTTTCATACAGTGCACAGCAAAAGAAGATTAATTATCTGGCAGACACAAAATGCAATACTATTGAAGCTCACTTTGATAGAGATGCCGTAGAAAAAATAATAACCAACCTAGTAGCAAATGCGGTAAAATATACACCAAATGAAGGTGAAATTGTTGTAAGCTCTGCCATAATAGATGAGCAATTTTTGTTTGAGATTAAAAATTCTGGGTCGCATTTAACCCAAAAAGAAGTGGATGCTTTATTTAATCGTTTTTATCAAACCAGTGAAGATAATAGTGGTTCTGGTATTGGTTTAGCATTGGTTAAAGAATTGGTGGATTTGCACAAAGGCAATATTGAAGTTACTATTCCAGAAAATGGATGGATACGCTTTTTAGTCACACTTCCTGTGGATTACAATACTTACAAAAATGAAACCATTATAGAGGCATCAGAAAATTTGGTATTTCCAAAGCCAAATCTAGATGAAACAAATGATGAAGATGAAGCGGTTCTTCCAGCAGACAACGATGAGCCTATACTTTTAGTGGTAGAAGACAATAAAGATATTAGACATTTATTAAAGACTGAATTTAAATCTAGCTATAATATCATCACAGCTGCAAATGGAGAAGAAGGCGTAAACTTAGCAATTGAGCATGTGCCAGACATTATTATTTCTGATGTAATGATGCCCATAAAAGATGGTATTGCCTTAACACAACAGCTAAAAAACGATGTACGTACAAGTCATATTCCTTTAGTATTATTAACAGCTAAAGCAGGCGATGAAAATACATTACTAGGAGTAGAAGTAGGAGCAGATGACTATATCACCAAACCATTTAACTCTAAATTGCTTCAAGCAAAGGTGAGAAAGCTCATTGAGAATAGGCGATTATTACAAGAACGCTATAGCCAAGAGTTGGTATTGCTACCAAAAGATGTCGCTGTAACAAATGTTGATGAGCAATTTTCAGAAAGACTTCAAGTAGTATTAGATAACCATTTGGTAGAACCATCTTTTAATGCGTCTAATTTTTGCCAAGCATTAGGTATGAGTCGTATGCAACTACACAGAAAATTAAAAGCGCTTACTGGTTTGACAACCTCAGAGTTTATACGCTCACAACGTTTAAAATTGGCAGCGCAACTTTTAAAAAAATCTAATACTAATGTCTCTCAAATAGGATATAGTGTAGGCTTTAATAATCCTGCATATTTTAGTAAGAGTTTTAAAGAACTTTATAATTGCACACCAACGCAATATGCTAATACGAATTAGGCCTTGGAACGATTTACCCTTCTAATTTATTAAATGTAACATGTTACATTAGTTATTAACCTTGTTACAATATTGATATCCTTCTTTTTTAATTGCATCTACATTTACACAAAACAATTAGGCATAAGACTATGCGTATTGAACTATTGTGAAAAAAAAAGCCTATTCAGGACATATTGATAGTATAGGTGTAAAACAGATTTACATCAACATCAATCATCTAGATAAAGGCTATTATAAACTAAAAATTGTTTACAAAAATAAAGTTATTAAAAGCACACATTTTGTAAAAAAGTAAGTCATCATGAAATATCTAATTACACTTTTTGTAGTAACAATCTGTTTAATGCCATGCTTTGCACAAAATAGCACCATTAATTACAAAGCAATTATTAAGGATGATATTGGTAATGTTATTGCTAATCAAGAAATTAATGTGCGTTTTATAATTCGCAAGACTACAGGCAATAATTTTTATATAGAAAATCATACTACAACCACAGATTCTAATGGATTAATAATACTTAGCATTGGTGAGGGAGTAGCTGCTTTAGGTGATTTTGAGGAATTTGATTGGAGAGCCAATAATTATTCTCTTAGAGTTGGATTAGATATAGAGCAAGATGGTAGTTTTATATATATAGACGACGCTGAGTTTAAATCGGTTCCATATGCATTGAGTTCAGCAGATAATTTATGGCGAAAAAACGGAGACGATGCATACATTTTAGCAGATAAAATAGGTATTGGGACTCAGGAACCCAGTGCCCAATTATCAATACAAGATTCACTCATTTCTTCTATTAAATTGGTAACACCATTTTTTTATACAGAAGGAGAAATAGCTTTTGAAAATGGCTCTAAGGATGCAGAGTATACTTTTTTTAAAATTTCGAATAAGCAAGACCGCTTTTATATAGCTGCTGACAGTGATTTAATATCAACTACGGATTATGAAAATATTTTTGAGCTTTCACCACAAGGTAACATAATAACTCAAGGTTCACTAAGATTAGATAATGGCGTTTCAGTAAATGAATTTTCAAATGATGGTACATTATCTGGTAATAGTGATACTGTTGTACCTACAGAATCAGCCATTAAAGCTTATGTTGATAATGCAACAGCAACAGAAATTAGAAAAATTGCAATCCCTGGATCAGCTTTCCATTTACATCGAATAGATGATGAGTCTGTAGATGAAACCAAAATATTTTTTCCATTAACGGGAGGTGTAAATTTTATACCTCGAGAATTTAATATTATATCTCCTGATGCAGAGTATTATATATTGGCACCTCTCATTTTGCCTGCAAATAATATACTCACAAGTGTAAAGTATGTATTTAAGGATGATTTTCTTGGCTACAATTATAGATTTTCAATTATAAAGAACTGTAGTGTTACATCAGATTTATCAATCATTGTTAACTCGAGTTCATTTGAAATAAATTCTAATGAGGTTAATTTTAGAGATGTCAATTTTTTAGAACCAATTGATCCAGATTGCTCATACTCAATAATAATTGAGATGGAAGAGAATGGCATGCTCACAAATGGCGGAAATACGTATACAGAAACTTTTTATCATGCTATTATTACCTATATAGAAAACTAATCATCTTTGCAATGAAAACAAAACTTACGTTATTAACACTCTTAATTACTATAACAACCGTAGCTCAAAACGGCATTAACTATAAAGCATTAATTAAAGATGATTTGGGTAATTTGGTTGCAAGCCAAGATATAGATATACGATTCACCCTTCAAACTTTAGTTGGGCCAAATTTTATTCCTTCATATATAGAGATTCATCACACTACTACAGATGTTAATGGAGTTGCTATTGTAAATATAGGTGAAGGTGATGAAATTATAGCTGGAGACTTTCCAGATGGCTTTTGGTTTCCAAATATTACACTCAATATAGAGATAGATATAGAGCAAGATGGCACTTTTGTTGATTTTGGAGAATCAAGTTTTTCAAAAGTACCAATGGCAATACATGCAGATAATGTGTTTAGTGGAGATTATAATGATTTAACAAACCAACCTGCAACACCTACAGGTTTAGAAAAAGTAACAGACAGTATAGATTCTGCAACTAATCTTCCAATTTATGGTTGGAGAATGATTGGAGTAAATCCAGAAAGAAGAGGCAATATTGGTGAAAACTCTGTAGACTTAAGCCACTCTTTATTTATTTCTTCTACACATGGTCCGACTGGAGAAAATTCACTTACTACTGGTGAATCTACAAAAGCTTCAGGAGAAAATTCAACTGCAATGGGATTACAATCAACTGCTTCTGGAAATCGATCTGTTGCTATGGGATATGTTACAAAAGCAATTGGCTCTAATTCATTTGCAATGGGTAGTTTTTCAAACGCATCTGGAAACACTTCAATTGCTATTGGAAACTCTTCTAAAGCTTCAGGACTTGTTGCTACAGCTTTAGGTACAGGTAATGAAGCTAGAGGGAATTACTCAACTGCTATTGGTCGTAATACATCTGCTAGATCTTTTTCTGAAACTGTCATTGGCTCACATAATACTGATTATATTCCAATAGACTCTTTAGCTTGGGCAGAAACGGATCGTTTATTTGTTGTCGGTAATGGTATAAATGGATCTTTTAAGAGGGATGCCTTAACGGTTTTAAAAAATGGAACAATCACTGCACCAAGTTTTGACATTTCTGAAATTACTGATGATAAAGCGTTAATTACAAAGGAATATTTTGACAGCAATTATGAAGTCTCTTCTGGCCTAGAATATATTGATGAAACAGATGATAGTACAGATAATGGTGGTTGGCGATTAATAGGAGTAGATGCAGCTAATTATGGACCCATCGGTTTAAATGCTATTGATTTTAGCTCACAAAGTTCTAGTATGGACCCTAAAGGAGCAACTGGTAGCTATTCTACTTCATTTGGATCAGGTACAGAAGCTTCGGGTTCTAGGTCTTTTTCTGCCGGGTTTTCTTCAATTTCTACTGGTGATTACTCAATTGCAATTGGTTTTGGATCAACAGCTTCAAATACTTCTACAATAGCCATGGGTAATCAAGCTCAATCCTCTGGATTTGCTTCAGTTTCAATGGGAAATAATACGGTTTCAAGTGCCGATTATGCCTTGTCTATTGGTAATGATACTTGGGCCTCAGGAATATCTTCTACGGCTTTAGGTGAAAACACAAGAGCAATTGCATCAAATTCAACCGCAATGGGCTATAATACTTTTGCAGTGGTAAATTCAGGATTAACCATTGGTAGATATAATATTAATGACTTTGATGGATTATTTGTAGTTGGTAATGGACCTAATGATAGTAATAGAAACAATGCCTTTGTAATAAAGGAAAATGGTGATGCTAAATTTGATGGAGAAGTACATACTACTTTCACTGGCAATGCAAATATGATCCCTATTGCTTATGGTAGCTTTGATGGTGATGATGGTACAAATCCAAATGATATATTAAGTGGTACAGGAAACTTTACTGTAACCAGAGAAGTAGACTTTACCTATACAATTTCTGTCAATGGAGAGACCTTGAGTGCTTCTAATTCATCAGCTTCAGTAGTTGTGAGTACAGATTTTTTTAGAACAGCAAATGTTACCTATTCTGGTGGAGATATGAAGGTGCATATATTCAGTAGTACTTTTAATAAAGTACCAGCACCTTTTCAATTTATCATCTATAAAAACTAAGATCATGAAAATAAAAATACTACTGCTTATTATCTTGTTAACATCAATAACAAGTTACAGTCAAAACGGCATTAGTTATAAAGCGTTAATCAAAAACAATTTGGGTAATGTGGTTGCAAACCAAACAATCGATATACGCTTCACTATACTTGTAGATGGTGCTGCTGGAGATTATATTGAAAAGCACTCGATAGCTACAAATGCAAATGGTATTATAACAGTAACTATTGGGCAAGGAGATATGGTTTTACAAGGTGATTTTCTAACTATTGATTGGACGACTAATATCACCCTTTTAAAGACTGAAATTGATATAGAACAAGATGGTACTTATTTAGAAATGGGAATTGAACCCTTTAAGTTTGTGCCATATGCCATACAAGCCATTAGTGCCATAGAAGCAGATGTTGCTAAAAATGTTACTGGTTTAGAATACATAGACGAAACTGATGATGATGTAGATAATGGAGGTTGGCGTTTAGTAGGTGTTAATTCTGGATCACATGGCGATCTTGGTATTAACGCAGTTGATTTGAGCATACAATCGGTAGGCACTAACCAAGGCGCTACGGGAAATTATTCATTTGCTTTTGGAATTCATACCGAAGCATCCGGTTCTAATTCAGTTGCATTTGGAGACGCTTCAAAGGCTTTGGGCAGTAATTCTATTTCATTTGGATTAAGTAATGAAGCTTCAGGTTCAACTTCTATAGCTATTGGAAATAACTCTAAAGCACTTGGTTTTCACTCAATAGCTTTAGGTACTAGCGCTGAAGCTACAGTAAACTATGCAATTGCTTTAGGCAGAAATACAAAGTCAACAGGAACTCATTCAACAACCATGGGCAATGATACTGAAGCTTCGGGATTTTCATCTACTGCAATGGGTGAAAATACAATAGCTTCTGGAGATTATTCTACTGCTCTAGGACGTAATACAGTTGCTTTTGATCTTGAAACATTTGCGTCCGGAACAAGTACAATTGCGAGTGGTCCTTCTTCAACTGCTTTAGGAAACAATACTACAGCAGTAGGAACTAATTCAACAAGTATGGGAATCCATACTATAGCTACTGCTTACGCATCAACTGCTATTGGTAAGTTTAGTGAGGTTGATGCTAGCGGCTTATTTATAGTTGGTAATGGCACAAGTGAAGCAATAGCAGACAGACATAATGCATTTATTATAAAAACAGATGGAAAAGTTGGTGTTAATACAACAAATCCAGCAAGTCTTTTTGAGGTCTTACATGATAACGTACTGCCTACACCAGGCAATAGAGCCAATGCTTTAAGTATAAGAAATTCGAGTACAGCTAATTCAGTTCAATTAGCAACACACTCTAACGGCTCCTTAACATTGTATACTAACGGTAATTATTTGGGTTATTTTAATAATACGAGCGGAGCATATGTTGCTGTTTCTGATAGAAAATTAAAAAAAGACATTATAGTAATAGAGAATGGTACTCTTAATAAAGTACTGCAACTTAATCCAGTTACTTACCTTATGAAAGACCAAACTGATACTAATCGTAACCATGGCTTAATCTCTCAAGAAGTTAGAGAAATCTTTCCAAGTATTACTCACTATGTAAAAGAAAGTGATTTACTCACCTTGTCGTATACAGAATTGATACCAATTTTAATAAAAGCCATACAAGAGCAACAGGAGATTATTGAAACTCAACGTCTTTCAATTTCAGAAGAAAAGAATACAAATAAAAAGCAAAACGAAATGCTTCAAGCGCTTTTAACACGTATTGAAGTTGTAGAGAATAACATCTCTAACTAAAACGCATCTAAAAAATCATTTTTTTTGCGCACTGAAACTGGCAGACTATCGCCATTAGACATTACAAGGGTGCCACCTCGTCCTTTTAAATACTTTTTCACAAAGTTGATATTGACTAGGTACGAATTATGCACACGTACAAATTGGGAATCATTTAATTTCTCTTCTAAAAATTTTAGTTTTCTGGTCACAAGGATTTTCTGATTATTATCGAGATAAATTTCGGTGTAATTACCATCACTTTTGCAGTAAATAATAGCTTCTGTTTTAACAAAGTCTAAACCTTCCATAGAAGGCAGGCCAATTGAAGTAATTGATTTAGTATTCTTTTGTAAACGCTCAAATAGATCGGCAATATAATTTTGAGTATCATCACTTTGTAGTTGTTCACTCACCTTTATTACTGCCTGCTTTAACTCATCAGGATCAATAGGTTTAAGAAGATAATCTGCTGCTGCAGTTTTAAAAGCTTGTAGTGCATACTCATCATATGCAGTAGTAAAAATAACTTGAGACTTTTTATAACTAACTGAATTAAGAAGTGTAAACCCATCCATTCGAGGCATTGCTATATCTAAAAATAGAATTTCAGGTTTTAGATTGTTAATCAAATCAACAGCTTCTTCAGGATTTTTGGTTTTTCCTATAATTATAATATTAGAACAATGTTTGGTTAACATACGTTCTATAGCACTTAATGCCATAGGTTCATCATCAATTAAAAGTGCGGTAATCTTTGCGTCAATCATGCTTACTGTTGTTTAGGTAAAATTAGTTTAACCAAAGTTCCAGTTGCTTTTTCATTGTTGTATAAATCTACAATTTCTACACGTGCTTCGTTTCCATGAATACTTTTAAGAAGTTCTAATCTACGTTCTGTAAGTCCTACACCTTGTGATTTATGATTCTTTTTATGCACATTTTGTTTTGCACTAGCAACTCTACCAATACCGTTATCTACAATCTCACAAATTAAACTGTTGTTTTTTTCAAAAAAGCGAAGGTTTAATTTTCGATCACCATCTTTGGCCATTAATCCATGCCAAATGGCATTTTCAACAAATGGCTGAAGCATCATTGGTGGAATTAGCATTTCTTCTAAATTAATTGAATCTTTAATATTAAAAGTATAATCAATAGAATAATAAAAACGTAAACTTTCAAGCTCTAGGTATAATTTTAAAAGGTCTATTTCTTCTTTTAAAGTAACAAGTTTTCGTTTAGAATAATTTAGTGTAGATCGCATTAATCGAGAAAATTTCACCAAATAATTTGAAGCATCTTCACTGCTGTCATTTTGTATAAACTCATTAATGGAGTTAAGCGAGTTAAACATAAAATGCGGATTCATTTGCGAGCGTATTGAATTTAGTTCTGCTTCTATAGCTATACGCTCTTTATTACTAAGTTGTTCTTTGTACTGGCTAATTCGAAGTTTTTCTTTTTGATTTTTTTGGTAAAAAAAGAGACCTGTTAAAATAGCAATTATTAAAAAAGAATAAATGAGAATATTTCTAGTTTTTGCCGATTTAAAAACTTGTTGATTCAAAGCTTCGTTGGATTGTGTCAATTCTTCATTTTTATCAATGTAGCTGTCAATATCTAGTTCTATCATTGCTAAGGCAGCTTGCCTTTTAGCAATATTTCTATTCTCTGAAGCTTTTGATTTTTCTGACTTAGAAATATAATAGAGTGCCGAATCTAGAGCTTTTTTGGCTTCAAAAGATTTTGAGAGCCATAACTCAATTCTTCCTGTATAAAAGTTTCTTATACTACCTCTTAATTTATATGAAGAGGTGAGAAAGGTTAAGGCTTTGTCGGGTTCACTTTTATTAAGGTGAATTTTTGCCAATTCAATTGAAGACATTACTTCAATACGTTTGTTATTATGTTTTTTGGCAAGTTTATATGTTGTTAAAAAAACGTGCTGAGCCTCTTCGATTTTATTAGATTCTAATAGAATGGTTCCTTTATCAAAACTCTTGCTACTGTAGAAATAAAAATCACCATTAATACTATCAATCTTAAGACCTAAATTATTATAATATTTAGCTGAATCGAGTAGCTTAGAATTAATATATGCTTCGGTAGCCAGTTCGTAGAAATTACCAGGCGGGAAGCCTAAAGAGCGGTGACTATTTAGTAGAGGTTGTATGCGATTCCATATTTTAATGGCATTTTTACTATCATCAAAAGAATTAAACTCCACCATTAATTTTTTTAATGACATAATCATGTCAAGGGTATCATTATTTTTTTTTGCTATCTCAAAAGCTTTTTTATTATGGTAGAAGGATTCTTTATAGTTTGCTAACATGGCATTGTAATATTCAATATTAGAATGATAGTCTCCAATATATTTATCTACTTTGCTTTTTTCAGCATAATCTAAGCCTTTATATAAAACTTTGAGACCTTCTTTAAAACTAAAATTCTCTAAAGAAATATTGAGAGTGCTGTAGAATACTGTAGCAGACAATAATTCATAGTCAATAGGATGTACATTTAAGATATCTTGTTCTAGTTTTAAGTATACCTTGACTGCTTTATGGTATTTTTTGGTAACACGCAAATGTTCAGCTAGAGCAAATTGAATTACAAAATTGTTTTTATCTGCTTTCAGTATAGCATTAATTGAATCAATATGTATCTGCTTAACATGTTTATTTAATGTTTTTAGATATTCATACCTTTCATTATCTGTCTTTAAGCTTTCATAAATCTTGAAATGATCTGATATATTTGAAGTCGTTTTTTCTTGCCCAATTGCTTTAAAGAAAGTCAATAAGATAAAACTAATAGTCAGTATTTTTTTTATTTGTCTTAACAACAAGGATTAAATTAATTAAGAATTAGAAGGTAATTATAAGCATAAGGTTTCTTAGTTCATAAATGAAATGTATAAGTGTGACATTTCTTAACCGAAATGTATCCTTTTTTACACAATCTGAAAAACCTAAAAACATATCAATTAAAAGTATTTACACCTATACACTCAAATTTACGTATTCTGTAATAAAGAAACACACTTTTACATTCTACCTTTAAAATGTTAACCCAATAGAATAGTTTTATTCATAACATTAAATAATCAATTTGTTATGAGAACTATATATATAACTCTTTTTGTTTTTTTTAGCGTCTTTGGATTTGGGCAAGGTGGCATTAATTATAAAGCCATAGTAAAAGATAGTAATGGTAATGTTTTATCAAACGATTTAGTTACAATACAATTTACATTAATCCAAACCACAGAAAATGGTACAATTGTCTATCAAGAAACCCATACTCCTGCAACAGATGATAATGGTTTAATTATTGTAAATATAGGAGAAGGGACACCTTCTGCTGGGAATTTTGATATTATAGATTGGGGCGCCACATCTTATTTTTTAAACGTTCAAATAAATACAGGAAGTGGTTTAATTGATTTAGGAACTACAGCATTTAAGGAAGTACCTTATGCCAAACATGCGCTAGTTGCCAGTGAAGCTCGAAATTTATCCGGATTAGAAGCAATTGATGAAGGGAATAGTGATGGTTGGCGGCTTATTGGAGCTAACCCAAATAATTATGGTAACATTGGAGGCTTAGCTGTGGATTTGAGCAGAAATGATTTTGCTTCAACTACAGCAGGTGCAACTGGTTCTATAGCTATTTCAACTGGATTTAGAACCACAGCTTCAGGCGATTTTTCATTAGCCTCAAACTTTAGTACTAATGCTAATGCCTATGCCTCTACATCTTTTGGTCGCTATAATGTTGGAGGAGGTAATAGTGTTCAGTGGGAAGAAACAGATAAACTATTTGAGATTGGAAACGGTACTAATGATGCTAATAGGAATAATGCCTTTACAATATTAAAGAATGGCAAAGTTGGTATTAATGATGCTACTCCAGTTTATTTAATAGATATTGAAAATGATGATTTAGCATCAAGATCAATATTTATTGATCATAATAGTACTTCTTCAGGATCAGCACAATATGGATTATATATAGATTTAGATAAAAATAACTTTTCAAGTGTTCCTGCCTATGGAAGCTATAGTAGTGTTTTAAATACTGGTGGTACAAGTTATGGATCATATTCACGTGCAGATTCTGATGCAATTGATGACTCTGATGCTTATGGAGTTAGAGCAATAGCAGATAATGATAATGGCACAGGAAATACTTATGCTATTTATGCTTCTTTACTAGCCTCTAATGCTTCAGGAGATAAATACGCAGGTTACTTTGCTGGAGATGTATTTACAACTGGATCATATTTACCGTCTGACGAAAATTTGAAAACCAATATACATCTTACTCAAGACAGCGCTTTAAGTAAATTAATGGATTTGCCGATTGAAAATTACATATATAAAAATGATACTTATTGTGATATTAATTTACCAAAAGGTTTTCGTACTGGCTTTACAGCACAAAATGTTGAGCGAATTATGCCTGAACTAGTTAAAACTGCTACTCAACCAGCTCCAACAAAAGAAGAAATTGAAGCTGGAGCGCAACCAATGGATGATATTCAATTTAAGGCTGTGGATTATACAGGTATGGTACCTTATTTAGTAAAAGCCATACAAGAGTTAAAACGAGAGAATGATCTGCTAAAAGCTAGGGTCGAGGCTCTAGAAAACAACTAATGTTACATCTGTTATACATTTTGGTACATATGTTAAATCAGCTTTAAACCTAATTTTAGAATTTTGAAATATCAAATATTTAATGTTTACCTGTAATTACTCTAGACACTAATTAATATGAAGACAACATCAATCACATTAGGTTTATTACTGATAACTTCTTTTCTATATAGCCAAACCATAGAAAAATACAGTATTGATTCAGGAGGTGCATCAGCGACAGCTGGAGGCATAGAAGTTTTATATACCATTGGCGAGGTTGCTATAGCTGAGCGTTCAGTTTCTGGAGTCTCCCTCTCTGAAGGTTTTATCAATCCAGAATTTAGATTGCAGATTAATGCTCAGGTGCTCTTGCAAGGTCCAATACTTAATCCAGATACTGCTGGACTGATGAACGACGACCTAAGGAGCGGTGGATTGTTGCCGACCACGACACCTTATGCAGATGCAGCAACCTGTAATGCTTCTGTTCTTAATGCTACTGGCAATAATGCCATAGTGGATTGGGTGTGGATATCTATACGTTCTAATAACGACAATCAAAGACAAATACAAGGACGTTCTGCACTATTGCAACGAGATGGTGATATTGTAGATATAGATGGTACTTCTAATGTAGCCCTAAGCATTCCGCAGAACACCTATTACATTGCCATACAACATCGCAATCATTTGGGTGTGATGAGTGAAAATCCTGTTCAGTTTAGTGATGCCTCTGCTGTAACTATTGACTTTAAGGATTCAGGATTCTCAACCTTTGGTGCTAATGCACAAGTAGTGTTGGGCTCTGGTGATACAGCACTTTGGGCAGGTGATGCTAATGGTGATAAGTCTATACAATTCTCTGGAGGTTTAAGCGATGCTAATGCTATTAAGGATTACATCTTAGCAGATGTTGCTAACCTTTTCAATTTCATTACGTATTCATCAAGTGGTTATTTATCCTTTGATGTGGATTTAAGCAGCTTATCTAGATTCTCTGGAGCACCAAATGATAGTAATATTATTAAGGATAATGTACTAGCGTTTCCTGGTAATTTTTTCAATTTCCCAACCTATATCATAAACACTACAGTACCAACAATCAATAATTAAGAATTAAGAATTAAGAAAAATATTTATTATGAAAAAAAATTACACTTTACTGGTTTTTATGTTAATCTCCAGCCTTGGTTTTTCACAAGGTTATGAGTTTGCTCTACAGCACAATGGAGGCTACACCTTTTCTGTCATTGCTACACCAGATTTTGATGCCACAGATACTGACATATCAGATATAGGCTTTGCACTGATGCTACCTGCTGGTAATGCAGATGTAACCAATGTTAGTGATTTTAATGCTCGTGTTTGGGGAACAACAGAGTTCACTGCAGCACAGCTCACAGGTTTAGGCTTAGGTGATGGTACAAGAGATGGGTTTTTAATGAATCTGCCTCCAGGACAAACCATACTATCGCACAGTAATGGTGTACCTTTTACTTTGGTTAGCTTTGAAGTTAGCAACATGCCAACAGCTGGTGTATTAGAAATATTACTTAACACAGACCCAATTGCACAAGGCTTAGGTGGTGCTGTGGATAGTTTTTATAATGCTAACATAGATATGACTACGACGCAAAACTACTTTGCAGGTATAACCTCTGGTATGGAAAGTTTTATGTTCTCGCTATTAAACGTGGAGGAGGTTACCAACAACCTAGAGCTTAGTGTTTATCCTAATCCTACAAAAGACAGGGTAACCATACAAACCGAAATGTTACTCGATCATGTAGAGCTCTACGATATTACCGGAAAACGAATCGCTATATTTTATACTAAAGACATTAATGTATCTAACTTAAACTCTGGTGTATATTTAATGAAAATACGACTCGAAAATGCAACTGTAGTTAAACGAGTAGTGAAAGAGTAGTTATTGTTTAGTCAAAGGTAACTATGAAATAGTTTAGTTAGATGAAAGGTATATATGATTTAAAGTATATACCTTTTGTCTTATATTTAAGAAATCAATTTAATGATTAATAGTAATAAAACATTTTATAATATAGGGTTGTAACTATATGATTAAAAAACTATTGTTTTTATCTACTTTGTTGTGTTCAAACCTTATTCAAGGCCAAGCAGACATTGAGCCTACTTTTCAAAATTTCAATGAAATAAAACAAGAAATTTCTGGACAATGGATTTCTTCATTACTTCAAGATAAAGATGGCTTCATTTGGGTTGGTTCACAAGATGGATTATATAAATATGACGGAAAAAATTTTAAAGCCTTTCGTTATAATCCTACCAATAAAAATTCATTACCTGCAAACTGGGTACGCTCAATGCACCAAGATGAAAATGGTGTATTTTGGCTTGGAACTCATGGTGCAGGATTAGTGAAATTTGATGAAAAAACTTCAAAATTCACTAAAGTTGATATGTCTTCTACAGCAGAAAGTGATAGTCCTGTTTTGATTTTTGATGTTTTCACAACAAAAGCATCTACAATTTGGGTGGTCAGCGGAAGTGGATTATTTAGAAAGTCTCAAGAAGATTCAGAATTTTTAAAAATTAAAAAAGCAAGTCAAACAACGCGTGTTTATGAGCTAGATGATGGAACTGAAATTGTGGTTTTTGAGAACAAACTTTTTTCTTTTAATAAATCAACTGGTAGGCTTGATGAAGTGTTGAACAGTTTTTCAATAGATCAACTCATAGTCACAGGTGAAAAATCAATTATGTTTATTTCTGATGGTAAGTTATTTTATTATGATTTTAATAAAAATCCTTCAGAAATTAAAATGCCTAATAATGACATTATCACCACAATGTCTAATCTGCAAAATGGCAAATGTATTATCATAGGTGAAAAGAAAAATTACAGTTTTGATTCAGAAGCTAAAACCTTTGAAATTTACAATTATAACCTACAACAATTTCAACGCATAGGAATTAATAAATTACTTATAGATACCCAAAACCTATTATGGATAGCTACAAGCAGAGGTTTGTTTAAAGAAAGTTTATTGGGCAAAGTTTTTACAGGTTCAATAGATTATCATGCGAGGAAAATCTTAAAATACTCAGACACCATTTACATAGGTGGCGGAAAAGGCTTACATAGGATTATTAAGAATTCAAACAGAATCCTAAAGCAAGAAACACTTAATGATACCAGAGTAACTTCACTTTGTAAAACTAAAGATGGTTTGTGGTTTGGTCATTATTATGGTCGTGTTTTTTTTATTGATAAAAATGATAATATAACCTCTTTTGATTTGAGAAAAAATGGTAATGACGAATCACTTAGAATCTATGGTATTGTTGAAGATAAAAATAACAGAATTTGGGTTAGCACATGGAGAGGACTATACATGCTTAGTGCTAGCGGTGAAATTCATAACATCTATCGTTTAAAATCTAAGCATGATGGTAAAGACGTTAAAATACTAAGGTTGCAGATTGATAGAGATGACAATTTATGGGCAATTACTGTTGGAGATGGATTGTACAGAATTCCTAATGTCTCTAATATAGATGATGCAAAAGATGTATTCAATTATAAACATTATGCGCATAACAATACAACTAAAAATTCTATAAATTCTGATGTTGTTATGGAGATTCATCTCAATCAAAAAGGTGAAATTTGGATTGGTTCAGATTTTGGAATCAACGTTTATAACAGAGAAAAAGATAACTTCTTACCACTTATTGTCAATGGAAGTTTTTTTGATAAAAAAGTAATGGCAATAGAAACTGATGCTAATAATTTAATGTGGATTAGTACTATAACAGATGGTATTTATATATACGATAAAGCAAATAATAGATTGCTTAATCTTAGGGAAGAAGATGGTTTAATTTCTAATGCATGTTTATACTCATCAAGTACTAGAGATAACAATATACTCTATTTCGGAACAGATAAAGGTGTGCAGATTATTGACGCATCACGTTTTTCGTATCCAGAAGTTTTAAGCTTCCCAAAATTTACATCATTACAAATTATGGGAGAAAATTCTGAAGAAATTTTAGATTTTTCCAAAAAAAATCAACCAATTACTATTAATCATAATCAACCTAATTTTTCGGTAAGCTTTGCGATAACAGATTATCGTTTTCCTGATAAAATAAAATATTATTATAAACTAGATAATCATACTACGTGGACAAAATCTGACGACAACACTATTAATTTTAATAGCCTTAATTATGGGAATCATACGCTTTCAGTAAAAGCGGCATACCAAGCTAATGATAATGTGCCGATCACATCATTAGCATTAAAAATTAATCCACCCTGGCATCAATCCATCTTTGCATATATACTCATTTTTTTAGTACTGGCTTCGATCTTGTTCTATTTCTTTCAATTACGATACAGGCAAAAAGTAGCAACCACTAAGCTGAGAGCTATTGAAGAATTAGATGCAATAAAATCTAATTTATTCACCAATATTTCTCACGAACTAAGAACACCACTAACTTTAATTTCAGGGCCAATTGAGCATCAATTAACCAAAGAGCACATTAAACCAGAAGATAAAGAAGAACTACATTTAGTGAAGCAAAATGCAGATCGTCTTTTAGATCTGGTCAATCAACTTATGGATCTAGCTTTGATTGATTCTGGCCAATTAAAGTTAAACATTACTGAGGCTAATCTAAGCCTGCTTTTAAAACAATCGGTTGATGTGTTTCAATATCAAGCAGAAAAGAAATCACTCAAGATAGCATCGAGTATTAATCAGCTAGAATCTGTTTGGTTTGATAGTGATAGCGTAGAAAAAATTGTTTTTAATTTACTCTCTAACGCCATTAAATATGCCACACCAAATTCTACTATTTTATTTCAAGCGAGTCAACAAAATCAATCTTTTGTGCTATCAGTAGTAAATAAAACATATAAAAACGATAAAGATTTAACGGTTCTTTTTGATAGGTTTTATCAGCAAGATGCTTCAGCGCAAGGTGTTGGTGTTGGTTTAGCATTGGTAAAAGAGCTGGTGCAACTTAATAATGGAACCATATTAGCAAATAAGCTTGAGGATAATAAGATTCAGTTCACTGTAACCTTACCAATAACAGCAGCTGCTTTTTCTGCATCTGAGGTGATTCAAAAAGAGATTAAGACAGCGATTGCAGAAGAAAATACAGTTGAAACTACCAATGATGTTACCGTTATACTAGTTGTTGAAGATGATCATGATATTAGAAAGTTTGTAACTAAAACCTTTCAAAATCATTATAAAGTAATTGAGGCTAGTAATGGAGAAGAAGGCGTAAACCTAGCGTTGCAACACATTCCAGATTTAATCATTAGCGATGTCATGATGCCAATAAAAGATGGTGTTAGTCTATGTGAAGATTTAAAAACAAATCAGTTAACCAGTCATATACCTATTGTATTATTAACTGCAAAAGTAGGAGGAGACAACGAGATTAAAGGCTTAGAAATAGGAGCTGATGCCTACATCACCAAACCATTTAGTGTTGATCTACTCAAAACAAGAGTAAAAGCGTTGCTTGAGATTAGAAAACAACTGCAAGCATATTACAGTAATGGTTTTGCCCTAACTCCTAATGTTAAAATCACGACCACTGAAACAGATTTTTTAAAGCGTCTAAAGGAAATTCTTGAAATCAATCTCACAAGTTCAGAGTTTACTAGCGAACGTTTTGCTGAAGAAATGCTCATGAGCCGAACGCAATTACACAGAAAATTAAAAGCTATTGTTAACATGACGGCTTCAGAATTTTTGCGCCTAGAGCGTCTAAAATTAGCTGTTCAGTTTTTAAAAGAATCTGACAAAACAGTTACCGAAATTGCTTATCAAGTTGGCTTTAATTCACCTTCCTATTTTAGCCGATGTTTTAGAGAAACCTACGGCACATCGCCAAACGAATATCTTGCAAAAGCGTAAGTAAACCCTTCCATATTCTTCATTTCAGAAATTTTGACACATATTTTCATGACTCTGGAACATATTTAATAGTCACCAATATCTTGCTTAAATACATTTGTATTAGTTAAAAACACGTTGTGCGACAATGATAAAAAGTGCTAAAAAAAACACTGAGGATACAACCTCTAAAATATATATAAGCATAGATCACCTTAAAGAAGGATTCTATCAACTCAACGTATTAAAAGACAATAAAGTGATAAAGAAATTAAGTTTTAAAAAGTAAATATTATGAAGATTAAATTAACCCTTTTAACGCTATTTATACCTATAATGATTATAGCTCAAGTAGGTATTAACTATTCTGCCTTAGTCAAGGATACAAATGGTAATGTACTTAATAACACCAATATTATTGTACAATTTACTGTTGAAATTAGTGGTATTGCACAATATCAAGAAATACATAATACAACAACAGATGCTAATGGTATTATAAACTTAACTATAGGTTTTGGATCTGCTACTTTAGGAACTTATAGCGCAATTGATTGGGGTTTTGGGTTGGTTGACCTGAATGTTCAAATTGATTCAGGAAATGGATTTGAAGACCTTGGCACAACACTCTTTAAAGAGGTACCTTATGCTATTAAAGCTTCTAGAGCAACTGTTGCACAATCTGTTGAAAACATTGAAGGTTTAGAATATGCTTTAGAAAACGGGAATTTGGGTTGGAGATTGGCCGCAAAAGATCCTGATACTGCTGGAGACATTGGTGATAATGCTATTGATCTTTCATTTGCCACATTTGATAATACAACCTTAGGAGCAACAGGTAATTCTGCTATAGCATTAGGGGTAAATAGCGAAGCATCTGGATACTCATCCTTTGCCATGGGAGAAATAGCAACTGCCAGTGGAGAACAAGCCTTTTCCTTTGGTGATCAAAGTAGAGCAACGGGTGATTTTTCGGTTTCAATGGGCTTTAATAATGGAGGCTTTGGAGATTATACAGCTGCGTTTGGGCGTAGCAATTTGGTCTATGGAGATTACTCATTTTCCGCTGGTTCTAGCAACCAAATATCTAGTTCAAGTGAACGAGCTTTTGCTTTGGGTGAATCTAACTACATTGATGGATCAAGATCAGGAGCTTTTGGTTTTGATAATCGAGTTTTAGCATCTTCAGCTTATGCTTTTGGGAATGACAACTTAGTAGAATATTCTTATTCAGCTGCTTTTGGGCAAGAGCATACAATTTCAGGCTTTAATTCTTATGCTTTTGGTTATAATAATATTGTAGATAGATCAAGTTCTACTGCTTTTGGTTCTAGTTGTGAACTGTTAGGAAGATCGTCATACGCTTTCGGAGATAATTTAACGACTTATTCAGAAAATGAGATTGTTGTAGGGCAATATAATACATCATATAGCCCAGTTTCGGGCACTACAACATGGTCAAACTCAAATAGGTTATTCGTAGTTGCTAATGGATATAATGTCTTTGGATCAATTATTCGAAGAAACGCCTTAACAATTTTAAAAAATGGTAATGTTGGCATTGGTACAGATACACCACAAGCAGATTTGCATGTAGCTGGTGTTTTTAGAATAGGTACAGAAACTATTGAAGATGGTGGTAATAATAATTTACGTTTTAATGCTAGTTTATTTCCTGATAATGATGATGCAATGGGTTTAGGTAGTCCTAATTTACGATGGATTGGAGTTTGGGCTACAGATGGTACTATTAATACTTCAGATAGACGTGAAAAGAAAAATATTATTGAATTAGATTATGGTTTAGATGAAGTCTTACAAATGCAACCTGTAAGCTTTAATTGGAAAAACAGAGACAATAAAGACAAAAAGTTAGGCTTAATAGCACAAGATTTATTAAAACTAGTTCCAGAAGTTGTAAAAACCCACGACTGGGAAACTGATGAAGCTGGAAATAAAATTAAAACGGAATTAGATAGAATGGGAGTGTACTATTCAGATTTAGTACCAGTACTCATTAAAGCTTTGCAAGAACAGCAACAACTTATCAATAGCCAAAAAGTAAAAATTAACGATTTATCTGCTAATGTTGATAGCTTAAAAAATTTAGAAGCAAGAGTCAAGTATTTAGAATCCCTAATACAAGCCGCTAATAAGTAATCCCTAAAATGTAGTTAATGGCGTGAGGAATAACAACAATTAGCGTTGGCGTTATTCCTCTTATAAATGAGTAGTTAATCTCTTTTTTGATTTATACCTAAGCATTCAATAACTTTACTCAATGTATAAGCATCTTGTAAAGTTATGTTTTGTTTTACTATTTGCATGTTTTGAATTTGTAATTGCACAAAATCAAAAGCAGTATGCTTTCCGTAACCTAACCGTTAATGATGGTCTTTCACAAAATAGTGTAGTAAGTATTGCTCAGGACTCTGTTGGGTATATTTGGTTTGCTACTCAAGATGGATTGAATAAATATCAAGGTCATTCGTTTGAGTATTTCAATAAACAATTTCAAGACATTACAAGAGCAACCTATGCACAGTTAGGTCAAGTATATAGTGATAATTATGGCGATTTATGGTCCTATGCTTCAAAAGAAATAATAGAGCGTTATGACTATAATGCAGATGCTTTTGATAGTTTAGCTTCAATTAAAAATGGAACAGTTTTCTTCAGGAAAAATGAAAGGGAACTTTGGATGGGAACTTTGGATAACGGAATCTTTAGTATTGATTTAAGTACAAAGCAAACAAGGAAAGTCCATCAAGATAGTTTTAATGAACTGAGTGTTTTTGACATTCAGTATATCGATGATTCAATATTTGTTGGTACTTCTGACGGATTATTTAAAATAGAAAGTAATGATATTATTCATCATTTCAGCAATACAACCAGCTATAATATTAGTAGTATAGCTCAACAAGGTGTAGACCTTGTGTTAGGTACTTTTCAAAATGGGATTAAGATTTTTGATATTCAAAAAAACGAATATAAAGGAAGTTTTAGTGATCTACCATCAAACCTAAATATTCAGGATGTTTTTATGGATTCTAAAAATCGTCTATGGATAGCAACTTATGGTAGTGGTCTTTATTTAATTCAAGAAAATAGTGAGGTGCTACATTTCAAAGCAAATAAAGAAGATCCTTATGCATTACATTACAATGATATTTTAAAGATATATGAAGATAATACTGGAAACATTTGGTTTGGATCTGATGGTGCAGGATTGAGTTATTATGACGAGCACTTAGTAAAATTCAATGTATTAACCAGTAAACAAGTTCCTGAAGATATTCATGTAGATGTCACGAGAGCAATAACAGTCGATTCTCTAGATCAAGTGTGGCTTGGTACTTCAGGAAAAGGACTTTCTCGATTGGATTTAGATAGCAGAAACTATAAAACCTTTACACCATCCAACTCAAATTTGGCAAGTAATCGTATTATGAGTTTACTATATGATCAAGGTGCTATCTGGATTGGTCATCAAACAGAAGGCTTACAGATGTTAACAAATAACAACAAATTTCAGTCGTTTCCAGAACTGAAGGATTTAGGAATTTGGAAAATTTATAAAGATGACAGAGGTTTAATTTGGTTATGCACGCGTACTTCAGGATTGCTTCAGATCAATAAAAGAGGTGCAATCATAAATCAATTTAACACCAATAATTCTGGGCTTACTACAAATAATATTAGAACTGTTGAACAAGGAGATAAGAACAGCTTATGGATTGGTACAGAAGAAAACGGACTGTTTAAACTTGATAAGCAAAATTCTGAAATTGAAAAAATCACTCCTGTCAATGACAAAATAAAATCACTTAGATATTACAAGAACGACTTGTGGATAGGTACCAATGGTAACGGAATTAAGAAACTAGATGTACAATCACTAGTAGTGACTAGTTATGATGGCGATTATAGATTACCCAATAATGTTGTTTATGGTTTACTTCCTGATGACAATGGTAATTTTTGGGTAAGTACAAATAAAGGGGTTTCAAGATTTTCACCAGAACATCCAAGAAAGCAGTATGTGGAAGATTATACGCTTATAAATGGTTTGCAAGCCTATGAGTTTAATACTGGTGCGTATTACAAAGCACCTAACGGAACGTTATATTTTGGAGGAATTGAAGGAATAAACTGGTTCAACCCTTCAACAATAACCTACAATGAAGTAGCTCCCAAAACGGTGATTTCAAAATTTGAAGTATTCAATCAAGAATACAATATGAGTAGTTATCGCGAATTTGAACATACTGACAATACAGTGACATTTACCTTTGCTGGACTACATTTTTCGCATCCTGAAAAGAATTTTTATCGCTATCAATTAGAGGGTCTCAATGACAATTGGACTTCTCCTGAATATAATAATGTTGCGCGATATACTAGTTTGCCTCCAAATGAGTATACATTTAAAGTATTGTCTAGTAATTATGAAGGTATTTGGAATAAAGTACCTGCTACATACAGTTTTACTATTTTAAAACCTTGGTACAAAACTAATATAGCATATAGTATTTACCTGTTACTTTTTCTGTTAGCACTATATACGATTTATAGCTATTTTAAATTTAAATGGAAATTAGAAACCGATTTACAATTAGAGCACGCAGAAACAGAACGCTTAAAGCAATTAGATGAGTTTAAAAAGAAGCTTTACACCAATATTTCTCATGAATTTAGAACACCACTAACGCTTATTTCTGGACCTATAGATAAGCAATTGGCAAATGCAGATTTAAATGTAACTGAGCGTGATGCCTTAGAATTAGTCAAACAAAATGCCAATCGTTTATTAGGTCTAGTAAATCAAATGATGGATTTATCATTGCTAGATGCAGGACAGCTCAAACTGAAAGTAATTCAAGGTAATTTGGGTATTATCTTAAAGCAACTAGTGGCTGCTTTTCAGTTTAAGTCTGAAGAGAGAAATATAAAAATCATATCATCCATCGATCCATTAAAAAATTGTTGGTTTGATCAGGATATTATGGAGAAAATAAATTCAAACCTATTGACCAATGCCATAAAATATGCACCTGAAAATTCTGAGATTATCTATAATGTGAAGCAACAAGAGACTCAAGTTGTGATTTCTGTTATTAATCAAAATAATGAGATAAAAGCTGATAAATTAGGAAAACTGTTTGAACGATTTTATCAAAAAAATGAAGCATCAGATGGTATTGGTGTAGGTTTAGCCTTAGTAAAGGATTTGGTAACCCTTTCTAAAGGAACCATTTTAGCCAATACACTTGATGAAAATAAAATTCAGTTTAACGTAACTCTTCCATTACATCAAGAGGCTTTTGAAGCTTTTGAAAAAGTATCAAAGCATGTGTCTAAAATAGATGAAAATTTTAAAGGAAAGGTAACTAATACGAAAGAGGAGCCTACCATCTTAGTGGTTGATGATGAAGATGATATTCTAGAATTTGTAAGCTCATTATTTAAAGATACCTATCAAGTCTTTGCTCTTAACGATTCTCAAAAGGCTATGGAGATTGCTAAACAATCACTTCCAGATTTAATCATTAGCGACATTATGATGCCAGAAATTAGTGGCTTAGAACTCTGTAATCAGTTAAAAAAAGATCCTCTAACCAGTCATATTCCAATAATTTTATTAACGGCAAAAGTTACAAAAGACCAGCAAAGAGACGGCTTAGAAACTGGAGCTGATGCTTATGTAACAAAGCCTTTTGATACCGAGACTTTAAAAATTAGAGTTGCTAAACTCATTGAAAATAGAGAGCGCTTAAAACAACGTTTCAATGAGCAACCTATACTCACAAAAGCACTTGAAGTTACTACTGTAGAAGCCGAGTTTATGAAACGACTCAAAGAAGTACTTAATGAGTATTTAACCAATCCTGAATTCACATCAGATGCTTTTAGCAAATATATGCTTATGAGCAGAACGCAACTTCACAGAAAATTAAAAGCTGTTGTTGGTATGACCACATCAGAGTTTATTCGTTCACAACGTCTACTCTTGGCAAAAGATCTTTTAAAGAAACAGAAAGTAAACTCTTCTGAGGTAGCTTATCTGGTTGGTTTTAATTCCCCAAGTTATTTTATTAAGTGTTTTAAAGAGACTTATAACCAGACACCTTCTCAATTCCAATCTTCTAATTAACTAAAAATCAGTTGTTAATTACTAGTTGTAACATATGTTTTACCAATTGAAACATATGTAGTATAACTAAATCTACAACTAAAATAGTTTTGTAGAGGCAAGATCATAATTACATGCTAATGACTGAAAATAACACAACTACTGAAGTGGAGAATACACTGCCTTCACAACTTTATATAGCAGTAGACCATTTAAAAGATGGTATGTATCAATTAAACATCATGAATAATAATACAATAGTATCCTCAATACAATTTAAGAAATAACCCTATAAATAACATTATTATGAAAACATTAAAATCAAATTCAATTAAATTAATCACAGTGTTTTGCCTATCAGTTTTATTAAGCGCTTGTAGTAACGATGATGATTCATCATCTGGTGATCAGCAAACTACCTTAGAATTACTAACTTCTGACACTTGGTATCAAGAATCTAGAACACCAGGCACATTTACCGATTGTGAAAAAAACAGCTCATTTAAATTCAATAGCAATAATACATTAAATGTAGAATCTTTTGAAGATGATGCTGGCACATGTGAATCAACTGGTATGGTAAGTGCAACATATACATTAAGTGGAGATGATTTAACCATCATGCTGGGACCAGATACCATAATGGCAACGATAAATAGTGTTTCTGAAACAACGCTAAGTGTTACTGATGATGAGGGTGAAACGGTTGTTTTTGATAAAACACAAGGATAAACACCATGAAAAAATTAGTTTCACTTTTATTTATAATAGCTTTTACCTCTGTTGGCATTGCTCAAAACGGCATCAATTACAAAGCCC
Source organism: Microcosmobacter mediterraneus (assembly GCF_031846265.1). Classification (NCBI taxonomy): domain Bacteria; kingdom Pseudomonadati; phylum Bacteroidota; class Flavobacteriia; order Flavobacteriales; family Flavobacteriaceae; genus Microcosmobacter; species Microcosmobacter mediterraneus. Next base: position 108,251 of record NZ_JAVRIA010000001.1, read on the forward strand.
TCATTAAAGATGCTAATGGTAATGTGTTGTCTCAACAGCAGATTGACATAAAGTTTACGATTCAGTATGATAGTGGCTCAGTTTTTGGAATTGTAACAGAATATAGTGAAATACAAACCGTAACAACGGATCAAAATGGCATAATAGTAGTTGTTATAGGTCAAGGCAATGTAATAGCAGGTAATCTTTCAAATTCAAATTGGGGCGAAAATTTATATATGATTACTGAAATTGATATTGAACAAGATGGATCGTATATTAACTTTGGTAATGAATTTCTTAATACCGTACCTAAGTCGTATAGATCACAGATTTCGGATAGAGCAATTACTGCAATAACTGCTGAAAACATGAGTGGTTTAGAAGCTATTGATGAAGGGAATGGTATTGGTCATAGACTTATTGGTAGGGATCCAAATAATTATGGCAACATAGGTTTAGATGCCGTTGATTTGAGTATTAGTAGTTTTTCTTCAAATATTAGAGGTGCTTCAGGAGCAGCATCATTTAGTGTAGGTGATGCAACTATTTCTTCTGGTGCATACTCGTTAGCTGGTGGACAAAATAGTGTAGCTGAAGGTAATGTATCAATGGCATACGGTTTGTTTGTTAGGGCAGAGGGTCGATTTTCAGTGGCCTTTGGAGATGAAACACGCTCGGATGCAAGAAATACATTCACGATAGGTAGATTTAATATTGGTGGTGGTAATTCAGAATCTTGGATTTCTACAGATCCGCTTTTTGAGGTAGGCAATGGTACAACTAACGGTCTTCGCAATAACGCTTTAACCGTTTTAAAAAACGGAAATTTGGGTGTCAATACTGCTGAGCCAGAAGTTAAGCTTCATGTTACAGGTGGTACAGATGCAGGCTTAAATCAAGATGGAGGATATGTGGTGTTAGGAGATACCAATGGAAGACATATGGTATTTGATAATAATGAAATCATGGTTAAAGAAGGTAATCAACCCGAAACACTTTTTTTAAATAATGATGGAGGTTTTGTAAGTGTTGGCGGAACCATAATAAACAGTAGTGACCGCAGATTAAAAAAGGAAATAGAAAAATTGCCTTATGGATTGAATGAGGTACTTCAATTAACGCCAAAACAGTACTATTGGAAAAATCGTGGTGAACAAAACTACAAATCAATAGGTCTAATTGCCCAAGAAGTGCAACCTATTATAAACGAAATTGTACATAAAGCAAATAATGAAGATAAAACCCTAAGCGTAAGCTATATTGAATTAATACCAGTTTTAATCAATGCCATTCAAGAGCAACAAGAAATTATAAACAGTCTAAAAAATGATAATAAATTGCTGCAAGAAGAACTTCTTCAAGTCGTTAGTAATTATAATAATTTTTTGTCGCGCATAGAAAAATTAGAGGCACAATCATCAAATTAAAACACTATGAAAACCAATAATCTAATAGTCCTATTCCTCTTAATTTTTGGAATTGGTACTTCACAAAACGGCATCAATTACAAAGCACTTATAAAAGATGCCAATGGTAATATCATGCCTCTTAGCACTGTTGATATAGAATTTACGATACTAGAAAATTCAAATGTCGTCTATAAACAATTACAAAATTTATCTACAGACCAAAATGGAATTGTCATTACAACTATTGGAACTGGTTCACCAATTCTAGGTGATTTTAATGCGATCAATTGGTCAGAAGGCAATCATTACTTAAATGTTAAAGTGGATACAGGAAGTGGCTTTGTAGATATGGGAACAACCCAATTTACGCATGTACCTTATGCGTTAAATTCAGAAAAAGCTAGTAATGTTGCTCTTGAAATAGTTGAGGGAGATAATGGTTATAGAATTGCTGGCAGAGATCCAGATTTTTATGGAGACTTAGGACTAGATGCTATAGATTTTAGTTATTCAGTTCTCAATGACCAAGATTATGGAGCTATTGGAACTAGATCATTAGCAGTAGGAGCGCAAATTATAGCTTCAGGACAGGAGTCTTTTGCTACTGGAAGTGAGGCAACAGCTTTTGGAGACCAATCTATAGCTATGGGAAATAAGGTTGTAGCCACTGGAAATACATCTGTAGCTATGGGTAAAAATACTACAGCTTCAGCTTTAAATGCATTCGCAGTTGGGCAAAATACAGAAGCACTAGGAGAATCGTCATCAGCCTTAGGAATTTATACTAATGCAGAAGGCAAAGCTTCAGTGGCTTTAGGAAATGCTACAACGGCTTCTGGAGAGGCATCCATAGCTGTTGGTGATGGTACAACAGCGTCTGGTAATGCTTCTAGCGCAATTGGTAACCACGTAACTGCGCGCTCTTTTTCAGAGACTGTAATTGGAAGTTATAATAGAGATTACACACCAAACTCAGCTACGTCTTGGAATGCTAATGATCATCTCTTCGTTGTTGGCAATGGTACTGCTTCTGCTTCTGATAGAAGCAATGCCTTAACAGTACTTAAAAATGGAAAGATTGGTATTGAAACAATTAATCCTCAAACCAAGTTGCATATAACAGGTGGTAGTGATGTAAGTCTAGCTAATAACAATGGATATCTTTTATTGGGTGATACCAGCGATGGCAATATGGTAATAGATAACAATGAAATTATGGCTAAAAATAATGGAGCTGTTGCCAATTTATTATTACAAATTGAAGGTGGTGATGTTTTGGTTGGTGGAGAAATTAGAGTTAATGAAGTTGAAGATACTGGTGTTGCCATGCGTGTTAATGGTGATGAAGCGTTGTGGTATAATGGCACCTATTTCAGCTATGGCTTTGGAGGTGAAGCCAATTATTTTGCTGATAATATTGGTATAGGTACAACTACACCAGATTCTAGATTGCAAATTGTTGGAGGTTCAGATGTTCAGGTAGATAATGGTGCTGGATACTTAATTCTTGGTAATACAGATGGTAAAAATATAGCTCTTGATGAAAATGAAATTATGGCTAGAGATAATAATGGATTTTCCACGCTAAACCTTAATATTAATGGAGGTACAGTAGCTACAGGAAATAATCTTAGAATCGGAGAAACAGAACTTCTCGCAGTAAGCGATATATACCTTCGTACATCAACGACATTTACACCTTTGGGAGGAACCTCCCCAAGTTTAGGGAGTCAGCAACATCAATGGTGGGATGTGTGGGCTTTTTTTGGTTTTGCTACCACATCAGATAAGCGTAAAAAAACCAATATTCAAAAATTAAACTATGGTTTAGAGGACGTTATGAAGTTAGAACCTGTAAGTTATAATTTAAAAAATCACCCAAATACACCAACCAAAATAGGGTTTATTGCTCAAGATTTACTGGAAGTGTTACCAGAGGTTGTGGCTACCAAAGATACCAGCCCATTGACCTCACGTTCTAAGTCTAAAGATGCTTCTGACACCATGGCTGTTTACTATTCAGATATTATTCCTGTTTTAACAAGAGCTATTCAAGAACAACAGAAAATCATTGAATCGCAAAACGCTCGTATAAACAAATTAGAAACTCTAAGTAATGAATTAGCTGCACTTAAAGCAGAAATTGCTGCTATAAAAAAGAGTTTATAAAGACATTAAAGACGCTATTAATCATGTGGAGATTGAGGAAGCAACAAAAACTTTGGTTGGCGTTGTTTCCTCTTTTAGCTTCAGGTATGTAATAGTGCTACATTACTTGTTTTATCTATAAACCTAAACTATATCTCTAAGAGAAATTAAGAGATTCCTTAATGCGTTCGGAATGACAAATACATTGTCGTAACTTTGCCAAATGCGCTTTAATATTGAATCAGAATTTAATCCAACCGGAGATCAACCACAAGCTATTAAACAATTGGCTCAAGGCATAGATTCTGGCGAAGAATATCAAACCCTTTTAGGTGTTACAGGTTCTGGTAAAACTTTTACAGTTGCTAATGTAATTGAAGCAGTACAACGACCAACTTTGGTGTTAGCGCATAACAAAACTTTGGCAGCACAGCTCTATTCTGAGTTTAAACAGTTCTTTCCTAATAACGCTGTAGAGTATTTTGTATCGTATTATGACTATTATCAACCAGAGGCCTACATTCCAGTTTCAGGCGTTTATATAGAGAAAGACTTATCAATTAACGAAGAGATTGAAAAAATGCGATTAAGCACAACATCGTCTTTGCTTTCTGGTCGAAGAGATGTGTTGGTTGTGGCTTCAGTATCGTGTTTATATGGTATCGGAAACCCTGTGGAGTTTCAGAAAAATGTTATTTCTATAGAGCGTGATCAAGTTATTTCTCGTACCAAGTTATTGCATCAGTTGGTACAGAGTTTATATTCTAGAACAGAAGCCGATTTTAATAATGGAAACTTCAGAATAAAAGGAGATACAGTCGATGTGTTTCCAGGTTATGCAGATCATGCGTATCGCATTCACTTTTTTGGTGATGAGATTGAAGAGATAGAGGCATTTAATGAGCAGACCAACCAAATTATTGAAACCTATGATCGTTTGAATATTTATCCAGCCAATATGTTTGTTACTTCTCCAGAAGTTCTGCAAGGTGCTATTAAAGATATTCAGGATGATTTGGTAAAACAGCATGATTATTTTAAAGAAATAGGAAAACATTTAGAAGCAAAGCGTCTAAAAGAACGTACAGAGTTTGATTTAGAAATGATTCGCGAGTTAGGCTATTGCTCTGGCATTGAGAACTATTCTCGCTATTTAGATGGTAGAGCACCTGGAACACGACCATTCTGTTTACTAGACTATTTTCCGGATGATTTTTTAATGGTTGTAGATGAAAGTCATGTCACGATTTCCCAAGTACATGCAATGTATGGAGGCGATAGAAGTAGAAAAGAAAATTTAGTAGAATATGGTTTTAGATTGCCAGCTGCTATGGACAATAGACCATTAAAGTTCGAAGAGTTTGAAGCACTTCAAAACCAAGTTATTTATGTCAGTGCTACACCAGCAGATTACGAATTACAGAAAACAGATGGTGTTTATGTAGAGCAAATTATTAGACCAACAGGGTTATTAGATCCAGTTATAGAAGTAAGACCAAGTTTAAATCAGATTGATGATCTTATTGAAGAAATTCAGCAACGTGTAGAAAAAGATGAACGCACTTTAGTGACGACATTAACTAAGCGTATGGCTGAAGAACTAGTGAAGTACCTTACCAGAATTTCTATTCGTTGTCGTTATATTCATAGTGATGTAGATACTTTGGAGCGTGTAGAAATCATGCAAGATTTACGCAAAGGATTGTTTGACGTTTTGGTTGGCGTTAACTTATTACGAGAAGGTTTAGATTTACCAGAAGTCTCTTTGGTTGCTATTTTAGATGCTGATAAGGAAGGTTTTTTACGCTCAACGCGTTCATTGACACAAACCGTTGGTAGAGCAGCCAGAAATCTTAACGGTAAAGCGATTATGTATGCAGATAAGATTACCAAAAGCATGCAGAAAACAATTGATGAAACGGAGTATAGACGTGAAAAACAGATTGCCTACAATACAGAGCATAATATTACACCTACAGCATTGAATAAAAGTTTAGATAATGCGTTGACGAAAAACTCTGTAAGTACTTACTACTACGAATTAGAAGCTCAAAAAGCTGCAGAGCCAGAATCGGAATATTTAAGCAAACCTGAATTAGAAAAGAAAATTCGTGATAATAGAAAACACATGGAGCATGCAGCCAAAAACCTAGATTTTATGGAAGCTGCAAAGTTTAGAGACACCATAAAGATGTATCAAGATAAGTTAGAGAAATTAAAAGTGTAGTTTTCTAACTACTAACTACTAACTACTAACTACTAACTACTAACTACTAATTATACTGTACCTTAAAAATATCAATTAAAAAATCTGGCGGAACTACCTTATTAGGAAAACTCTCCATAAGGTCTAAAACTCTATTAATGGACTCGTGACTTAATCCCATTCTTAATCCAAAATTATGAAGTTTTACTAATTGTTTTGGTGTAATGTGTTTATCAACATTCATTAATAAGACTAACCTATGAAATTGTACAATACGTTCGCTATGAGATTTTAAGTGGACATAAGTCACTGGATGTTCAAAAAGATAATCAAAATCTTCTTGTGAGATATCTAACTGTTTAGCAACACCTAATAAAAATCTATATTCAATGGATTTTATGTTTTCGTCTGTCATTGCGAAAGCTATCATCTCTGATAACAAACTCAATTTTTCTACACGATTAATCATAGCGGAAGGGATTAAATTCTATGGTATAAAATTAAATAGAACAAATCGGTTGTTATCGTAGTTATAATGCGGCTTATCGAAAAATAATTAGTATTTAATCGGTTAAATTCAACAGTTATCAAAATGAAACTATGTAGTTGGTCGATGTTTTTTGAAATAAGTAATTGATTATTAGATATTTAGTAAATTAGTTTTAAACTATAAATTAACATAACCCTAAAATTCTAGCTGCATATTAATACTAGAATTTTTTGAAAGAAAATTCTAGTATCTTTAAATTATCATTATTTAATGATGACTTATTAATATGAATTCGATGTAATACTATAAACCCACTATGCTATTAATTAGGGAATATTTAGTGAAGGGTTAATAAACTGAGAGCTGTAATTTAAGCAGCTCTTTTTTTATTAATAATTATTCCGAATAATAAGATGAAGATAAATCCTAAAATCCAAAATACTAGATGAGATGATGTTTTAAAATTAATAGGAGAAGCATCACCTATTAAAATTAATCCAGCCCAATATTGTGGTACAATAGTTCGGCCTTCAGCACTAGCCATATAATTAAGTTTTGCTTGGCGTAGCGCTTCATCTTTTGGTAGTCCGTCATTTAGACCATTGTAAAACAACTCAATAATTTCTGTGCTAGATTGCTCATCTATTTTCCATAGGCTTGTGAGTATACTCTCGCTTCCAGCATAGTTAAATGCATGTGCCAAAGAAATCATGCCTTCACCTGCCTGATAGGTTGGTTTACCTGTTTCACAAGCGGTAAGAATGGCTAAATTAGCGTTTAGGTTGAGGTTATAAATTTCATAAGTATGCAGATAATTGTCATCTCTATTTGCACTTTTAGCAAAAATTAAACGAGATAATTCAGGTGATACATTATTAGATTCGGCATGTGTGCCAATATGAATAATCTTATGCTCATTAGCTTCGTTAGTAAAAACCTGTTTTGTTGCTTTGTCGTTTAAAAAAGTATGCCCTCCAAAAACACGAGAATATTCCTTGGCTAAATCTACACTTAAGGGTTGAGGTAATAAGGTTAGATAGATTTTATCAATAGTTACAGAATCTGAAATAGCTAATTTATAATCGTTTTTCATATCATCATTAAACTCTGGAGCAAATGCAATAAAATCATTGGAATAGTTAATAGTATTTTTGGATTCATCTAAAAGTAATAGACTATAATTATAAGAGATTTTGTGTTTTGCTAGTAAACTATTAATTGCTAAATCTTTAAAACTCTGTATTGGTTTTGGCGTAAGAGTTTCAAAACTTAGATTGAATAATTCAGCATCAGGAATTATAATAATTTTATCTGTCTTAATGTAACTTTCAAATGGTTTCCATATCTGGTTGTAAAGTTTATAATAGATCTTTGATAACTGTGTAATATTCTGTTGGTTTTCTGATAGTGTTTTAATTTGATCACTTAGACTAGTTGAATTTAATCTGACTAATGCTTTATCTGTTTTAGTAACGATAAAAGCATAAAGATTTTCTTCAATATATAAGTAACGAATTATGGTTGAATTATCTGGAATATTGTTTTGCAAATTGGCTGATGATTCTTCTAAAGTTGAATAACGCATTTGATAATATTTCGGATAATTTGTGCGTAATGAATCTCTAAAATTAACCCAGTTAGTTTGTGCAGAGAAGAAATCATCAATAGTATAATTGTTGCTTAAAGAAGAAGATAAGGTTCTTTTTAAGTCCTTTTCTCTTTTTAAGACGGATTCAGGAATATTGGCAAATGCAATGTCATCCTTTAAATTTAATCTAGATCTAATTCTGTTGTACAAAGCAGATTCGTGTAGTGTAATAATATCATCTAAATATCTTTTCTCTTTAGTGAGTTCATATAATTTAAGACGTAATTTTTTAGCAAAATTAAAGAGATCATTATGTTGAGAAATGAGTAAACTTACATCTTCATGTGATCCAATAATAGATTTCCGTTTTGCTATGAGCTCAATGCCATCTTCAATCTTTAATAATTCTTTTTTAATATCTTCTACCTTAGGATTTTCTAGTAATTCATAATTTGATTTTGCATTGATTAGTATTGCCAATGGTTTAGAATAATCCATAAGAACAGCATCTGCTGTTTGGCTGTTTTTAAGTATATTGTTATTAAAATTAATAACTTCATTACTGTATCTAATTGCAGCTTCATAGTTCTTTAACTTATAATTTATTTTTGCAATTGCAGTAGTAGATATTAAATCTTGCATAGTGTTTTTAAAGTCACCTTGCTTAATTTGAGTATATACTTCTTCTGCAAGTTCTAAAGCTTTTTCTTTGTATCCATTATCTGAATATGCTACAGCCATTGAGCTTAACTCATCTAGAAGATCTTTATTGTAATTGCCTTTATAATAAGAACGCATGTAACGCTCTCCAGTTTTGGTATAAGATAATGCTTCATTAAACCTACCTTGATTGCTCAATACCTTAGCTAGAGTACTATTGGCAGACATGTACCAATAAAGTACACGTTCTGGGTTGTCCTCCGAGCTTTCTATTGCACTTTTTAATAAAGTTTCAGCACCTTTTAAATCTTGTGTATTAATTTTTGCTTGCGCCAAAATTATTTTTGAAATAATAATATTTGGATCGTCTTCATTCAAGTCTTTTTTCTTCTGGTTAAACGAATACGTAATTAGCTCCTCAGCTTTACTAAATTCACCAATAGAATTGTAGAATACTCCAAGATTATCAATAGCAGCTAGTTGACTGCGTTTTGCACCACGTTTTTTTTGCTCATCCTTTCCTGTTCCTTGATAACGCTGAAAATTAGTAATGGCTTCTTTAGAATAAGAAATTGCATCAGAATTTTTACCCAAATTATTAGCTACTATAGCTAGATTCATACTTACCAAAGCAGGACGATAATAGAGATTAATAGGAGTTGGATCTGTTTTTTCTAATGCTTTTTTAGAGGCTTCAAAGTAATATAAACAGCTATCCATTTTAGCTTGATTCCACATAACACCACCAAGAGAATTATAGATTTGTTGATAAAACTCATAGTCTTGCTTATCACTTTGCTTTAAAAAAGCAAGGCTTTTTTTGTAGTGTTTATTTGATGCGGAAAAGTTCCCCATTGAAGACGCATAATAGCCAAGATTGTATTGTACTTCTGCTGTTACTTCATTTTTTCTCTCTGATAGTTGATTCGCAAACGTAAGTGCTGTTTCACTAGCTTTATATGCTAGGTCAGGATGACCAGCGTCTGAGTAAATCCAAGCTAAATTTTTATAAGCATAAAGCGAAATCTTAGGCGAGTTATACTCTATTAATTCCTGAACAAAAGCTTCAGAATTTTTTACAGCAGTATTCCAATTATCATTAGCTAGTACTTTGTGTCCAATATATTCTATGTATTGTGGTAAGGTATCGTAATCCTTAATACTTTTAAAATATTCAATCTGCTTATATAGCTCTTTTTTAGCTTCCTCAACGTTTTGCACTTTTAAAAGTGCATCTATTTTTGCAGGACCAACTAGAGTATCACTTTGAGCAAAGGAATTGAATACAATAAGTATTGATGTTAAGAGCAACATGTAAAAAGAATAGCAAGATATCTTCATTGTAAGGACCAGATTTTAGTCGTTGAGTTCAGATAGAAGGGCTTTACTATTAGCAATGGTACTCAAGTTAAGATATTTTTTAGCAAGTTCCATATTATTGGCTTGTAAATAAGCCAAGCCAAGGTAATAGTATGCTTCATTTTTAAAAGCGCTCCCTTCAGTTGTAGTAACATGCTCTAAGAGAGGAATTGCAGAATTAACATCCTTGTTAGCCATTTTTGCAACACCAACAAAATAATTTAATGTATCATTTTCTGTTTTGGTTTTAAGTAGTGCATTCCATTTAGAAATTGCAGTGGCATAATCACCTTGCTTGTAATTTACCATAGCATCATAAAACTCAAAATTAGTATCCTCAGTACCCATTAGAGTAGGTAAACCTGGATCAGCTTTAAAGTAGTTGGCATATAACGTTTCATGAGTATTTATATTAAAATACCACAAGCTACCAAGTCCCAATAAAATCACAACTGAAGCCGCTACACCGAATTTCCTATACCAAGGCAGCTTAATAACTTTAGTTGTATGTATATCATCATTTGTAAGAACTAAGTCTTCATAGAAAACATCTAATTTATCTTTTAAAGATTCTATTTCAATGCCATCCATAAGCGTTTTTACATCCTCTAGTTTTTGTTTTAAATTATTATCAATGGTTAGTTTTCGTTCAAAAACTTCCTTATCTCCACTTGGCATGGTATTGAGCAAATACTGCTCAATAGTGTTAAATTCTTCTTGCGATATAGTATTATCTTGGTTCATTTTTATTTAGTATTAAGATTTTGGGCTAGTTGTCTTAATTTTTGCATGCATCTGTATTTTTTATTTTTTACTGAGGCTGCATCAAGATTTAATTCTTCAGCCAAATCTTTCATTGATTTTTTATCAAAATAAAACGCTTTTAATAAGGATTTACAAGGCTCGCCTAACTGATCAAATGCAGACATAGCTAGTTTTAATTTTTCTTCAAACCTATGATCTTCCGTTGAAGGATGTACATGAAGCTTTGAGTCCTTTAAATCAAATAACTCGGTATTTCTAATGGTTTTTTTATATGTGTTAGATCGTAAATAATCCATCCATTTATGCTTTGCTATGGTATATAAATATCCATGTATTGACGATTCATTTTCTGGTATAAACTTATCCTGTTTTATGTTTTTCCAAACGGCTAAAAAAGCCTCTTGGTAAATGTCTTTTGCTTGGTCTTTAGTACCATTATTTTTAAGTACTAGAGTTTCTACCTTAAAATAATTATGATTATATAAAGACTTAAGCGTATCATTGTCATTAGCTTTTACCGCATTGATAATACTCGATTCGGTTGTGGGATGGTTAGATTTTAAATCGACCTTTTGCATATAACCAATAAAGATATATTAAAGATTCGAAGATTACAACCTATTTGGTTTTAGTAATGACTAGCTATTTTTAAATTTCTTTCATTCTAATATCTGCTTGTTTTTTTGAACATCGTAATTTTTATAAAAAAGTCATCATAGGTTTTTAATACTATCTTTGCAGTCTAAATTTAGATAATGCACAAAGCAGGTTTTGTAAATATTATTGGTAATCCTAATGTAGGTAAGTCAACGTTAATGAATGCCTTTGTAGGCGAGAAGCTATCCATTATTACCTCTAAAGCACAAACGACGAGGCATCGAATTCTTGGCATTGTAAATGGTGATGATTTTCAAATAGTTCTCAGTGATACACCAGGAATTATTAAGCCTGCCTATGAGTTGCAAGAAAACATGATGGACTTTGTAAAGTCTGCTTTTGATGATGCAGACGTTCTTGTTTACATGGTTGAAATTGGAGAAAAGGAATTAAAAGATGACGCTTTTTTTAATAAAATAACCAATTCTAAGATTCCTGTATTATTATTACTTAATAAGATTGATAAATCCAATCAAGAGCAATTAGAAGAGCAAGTTTCTATTTGGCAAACTAAAGTCCCTAATGCTGAAATTTTTGCTATTTCTGCATTACAAGGATTTAACGTTAAAGAGGTATTTCAGAGAATTATAGATATATTACCAGAGTCACCTCCTTTTTATCCAAAAGATCAATTAACAGATAAACCAGAGCGTTTCTTTGTTAATGAAACTATCAGAGAGAAAATACTAATGCATTATAAAAAAGAAATTCCGTATGCTGTTGAAGTAAATACTGAAGAATTTTTTGAAGAGGATACTATTATAAGAATGCGTTCAGTAATCATGGTAGAGCGCGATACCCAAAAAGGTATTATTATTGGTCATAAAGGTTCTGCATTGAAACGTGTAGGTGTCGAGGCAAGAAAAGACCTTGAAAAATTCTTTGGTAAGCAGATACATTTAGAGCTTTATGTCAAAGTAAATAAGAATTGGAGAAGTAACCTTAATCAACTCAAACGATTTGGTTACAATAAAAAGTAAAGTGATATCTTTGCGCGCTTAAATTTTTAAGAATATGAGTAATATCGTAGCCATTGTAGGTCGTCCAAATGTAGGGAAATCAACATTTTTTAATCGTCTAATTCAAAGACGAGAAGCTATCGTTGATGCTGTTAGTGGTGTAACGAGAGATCGACATTATGGAAAAAGTGATTGGAATGGAAAAGAATTTTCTCTCATTGATACAGGAGGCTATGTTGTTGGTAGTGACGATATTTTTGAAGCTGAAATCGACAAACAAGTTGAGCTAGCTATTGATGAAGCAGATGCTATTATTTTTATTGTTGATGTGGAAACTGGTGTTACAGGAATGGATGAAGATGTAGCACGATTACTTAGAAAAGTAAAAAAGCCAGTATTTTTAGCCGTAAATAAAGTAGATAATGCTAAACGTGCTGAAGATGCTGTAGAGTTTTATAACTTAGGTCTTGGCGATTATTATACGATAGCAAGTATTAACGGAAGCGGAACAGGAGATTTATTAGATGCACTTGTAGATGCTTTGCCTGAGCATGAAGATAAAGAAGAAACTGAGTTGCCACGTTTTGCAGTAGTTGGTCGTCCTAATGCAGGAAAATCATCTTTTATAAACGCATTAATTGGAGAAGATAGATATATCGTTACAGATATTGCAGGTACAACAAGAGATTCCATTGATACCAAATACAACCGTTTTGGATTTGAATTTAATTTAGTTGATACAGCAGGAATTAGACGAAAATCTAAGGTAAAAGAAGATCTTGAGTTTTATTCTGTAATGCGAAGCGTAAGAGCTATTGAGCATGCAGATGTTTGTCTTTTGGTTATGGATGCAACTAGAGGTTTTGATGGACAAGTACAAAACATATTTTGGCTCGCAGAGCGTAATCGAAAAGGTGTTGTTATTTTAGTGAACAAATGGGATTTGGTAGAGAAGGACAATAAAACTACCAACGAATTCGAAAAAATGATTAGAAAGCAAATAGAGCCCTTTACAGATGTACCCATAGTTTTTATTTCTGCATTAACCAAACAGCGTATTTTTAAAGCCATTGAAACAGCAGTAGAGGTATACAAAAATAGATCTAAGCGCATTAAAACAAGTGAACTTAATGATGTATTGTTACCAATCATAGAAAATTATCCACCACCAGCTTACAAAGGAAAATTTGTTAAGATTAAGTATATTATGCAGTTGCCAACGCCTCAACCGCAGTTTGCATTCTTCTGTAATTTACCGCAATATGTCAAGGAACCATACAAACGTTTTCTAGAAAACAAACTAAGAGATCATTTTAACTTTTACGGTGTTCCTGTAACGGTTTATATGCGAAAAAAATAGCTATCTTCGTAATTCTGTTTGCTAGAAAAAGAATTACGTTTTGAAACACAAGGTATTCATAATCATCTTATGGGTTTTACCATGGCTTTGTTTTAGCCAAGGCTCTAATTTAACACCTTCAATTACAGCTGAGGGTTTAATAGAGTTTTGTAGTGATAGCCCAATGCCAATTGTTACAAACGTATCGATAACACCTCCAACAAACTCTAATTCTTGGGATGAGGTCATCATACAAATTTCAGAAGGATTTACCTTAGGTCAAGACCAACTTCAACTTACAGGAATACATCCAAATATCTCAGGAACATGGAATGCAGCTTTAGGTCAATTAGTTTTAACAGGTCCTGCAACTTTTTCAGAATTTGAGGCAGCAATATTAGAGGTTGTGTATATAACCACACAGACTAATTTTACAGAAGATAAGCAGTTTTCAATAAATCTTGGTATAGCTAATTATTTACCATCTACAGGACATTATTATTTCTACATTCCTAGTGTTGGGATTACTTGGTCGCAAGCCTTTGCTGAAGCAGAAAGCCAAGAATATTTTGGCTTACAAGGCTATTTGGCAACAGTCACTACTATTGAAGAAGCACAATTATTAGGACAGCAAACAGCTGGTACAGGTTGGATTGGAGCTAGTGATGAAGAAACTGAAGGCATTTGGAAGTGGGTTAGTGGACCAGAGGATGGTACAGAATTTTATAATCAGAATACAGGATCACCAATAAATGGCGAATTTAATTTTTGGAATGTTGGTGAACCCAACGATTTTGGAGGAGAAGATTATGCTCATATCACTGATCCAAGTATTGGTAATTTAGGATCGTGGAACGATCTTGGTAACGAAGGAGATGCTGTAGGTTCTCCTTATCATCCTCAAGGCTATATTGTTGAGTTTGGAGGTTTGCCAGGAGAAGAGGAATTAAATCTATCGGCTAGTACAACTATTATTACACCTAAAATTGAATTTGAAATCCCAACAGTTTGTGGAGAAGAAAGTATTACAATTGAAGTCACTACAAATACACCTAATCTAGCCTGGTTTGAAACACCTTCTTCTACAGTGCTTTTAAGTACTGAATTATCGTATACTGTTACCTTATCAGAAACCACAACGTTTTGGGTAATTCCTTTATTTGATGGTTGTTCTGGTGGTGCCAGAACTCCAATTACAATTCAAGTTAATGATATTCCTGAAGTTATATCGACCAATCTATTTCAATGTGATGATATTGAGATGGATGGTATCACATCGTTTAATTTAAACCAGTCAATTCCATCAATCACTGGAGGAAACCCTAACCTAAGTGTGGACTTTTATGAAGATATTCAACTTAATGAAGTTATAGAAGATACTGATAACTATATTAATACATCTAATTTTCAGACAGTATTTGCTTTAGTTACCAATATACTTTCGGGTTGTCATAGTATTTCAGAAGTTACGCTTCAAGTAAGTGTTGCGTCTATGGTTAATACAGGAGTTCTAGAAGTCTGTGATGATAGCACTGAAGATGGCATTGGATTTTTTAATCTGTCAGATGCAGATAGCATAATACTTCAAGGCTTACCAACTGACTTAGAGGTTTCTTATTTTGAAAGCTATGATGATGCTTTGTTAGAAAATAATAGCTTAGGTCCTGGTTACAGTAATACTCAACCCTTTGAGCAAATTATTTATGCCAGAGTAGAACAGAATAACGCATGCTTTGCCATTACAGAACTAGAGTTAAATGTTGCTTCTGTACCTGGAATTAGAGAACAATCTGTATTGTATTGTCTCAATGAATTTCCTAATCCTATTACAATAAGTCCTGGAATAGCAGATAATATATCAAGCAATTTTTATTACAATTGGTCAACTGGAGAAACTACTAAGGATATAGAAGTTAATGAGCCAGGCACATACACTGTTATAGTTACCACTGTTTATGGTTGTTCTCAAACCAGAATCATAAAGGTAGAACCATCTAATATAGCTACAATAGAAACTGTTGAAATTGAAGATTTGACCTCAAATAATACCATTTCTATTTTAGTTACTGGAGAAGGCGAATATGAATATGCTTTAGATGATGAGTTATTTTATCAAACATCTAATACCTTTACTAATCTTCAAGCTGGACGTTATACTATATATGTAAAGGATATTAAAAATAATTGTGGTGTGGTCACCAAAGAGGTTTTTGTTGTAGGCTATCCTAAATTTTTCACACCAAATAATGATACAGTAAATGATGTTTGGTCTTTAAAAGGTATAGCTCCAGAATTTAGAGCATTTGTGAGTGTTAATATTTATGATAGGTATGGCAAATTGTTAAAAACACTTTGGTCTAATAACGATTTTTGGGATGGTACGTATAATGGTCTAGCTTTGCCTGCTAGTGACTATTGGTTTGTTGCAACCTTGCAAGATGGAAGAACGTTTAATGGTCATTTTGCGTTGAGGTTTTAGTGTAAATTTAAGTTGTTACCAACTACCAGAAGCGCCACCGCCTCCAAAACTTCCACCTCCAAAGCCTCCAGAAAAACCACCACCAAAACTACCACCTGAAGAAGAACTTCCACCACTAGACCAGCCACCAAAACCACCAGAGCTCCTTCTGTAACTCCCTTTTCCCATATTACTGAGAATTATCGCTTCTAAGATATCATTGGCTCCAGAATGTCTTTGACCACCATGTCCATTGCCTCCTCTTCTGTTTTTGGTTATGGCAATAATGAAAATGATGAAGAAAATAAATAAGACGATAAATACTTCTATAGGAAAACGAACTTCGTTATTAATTTTATCATTTTTAAATTCACCATTTAAGACCTCAAAAATAGCATCAGTTCCTTTATCTAAACCACCATAAAAATCACCTCTTTTAAACTCAGGAATTATAATTCTATTAATAACGCGCTCTGCCAAAATATCTGTAAGCCTATATTCTATACCATAACCTGTACTGATATCAATTTCGCGATCATCTTTAGCGAGTAAAATTACAATGCCATTATCTTCAGTAGCTTGACCAATTCCCCAACGTTCTCCCCATTCTGTTGCAACTAACGAAATATCATCGTTGTTTGTAGATTTAATAATAGCTACAAATATTTGTGTAGATGTAGAATCACTATATCTAATGAGCTTTTGTTCTAAGGCATTGTGCTGAGCCTTAGACAGAAGGTTAATATCATCGTAAAGACTAGTCTGATCTTCAGTACGTTTAGGTTTTTCAGGAATATCAAACTGTGCAAAGCTAAGTTTGCAACAACAAATCAATAGAATGAAAAAGACAATCTGTTGTTTCATTCTCCTTTAGATATTTGGTTGGGTAATTCATTAATATCTGTATGTTCCCAAGGAAAATGTTGCTCTAATTGTTTACCTGATTTTATAATACCTTCTATGAGTCCTTGCTTAAAATTACCCGAAATAAAATGGGTTTGGATTGCCTCTTTTGTGCTGTTCCAAAATTCCTTAGAAACGACCTTGTTAATACCTTGGTCACCATAAATCGAAAACTGTCTGTTGTTTACTGCAACATAAATAAGTACACCATTTTGCAGTTTGGTATTATCCATCTTAAGATAATGAAAAACGGCTTTAGTTCTATCTTCAATAGACTTATCGCAAGAGTTCTCTAAGTGTACTCGTATTTCTCCAGATGTATTTTTTTCAGCCTCGCGTATAGCTGCAATAACTTCTTGTTCTTCAGTGTATGATAAGAAGTTCTCTACTGCAGACATATCTTAATTTGATCTGTAATCATTGACGTCTACGCCATTTTCTGCACCTTTAACAGCGTTAAAACGCTCTTTTTTATCAAAACCAAAAATCATAGCATAAAGGTTATTTGGGAATGATCTAATCATCGTGTTGTAAGGTGTTATGGATTCATTAAAACGATCGCGTTCAACTTTAATACGTTTCTCAACACGATCTAATGAGTTCATTAATTCTTTGTAATTTTCATTAGCTTTTAAGTCTGGATAGCGTTCAAAAACAGCTAATAACCTTGATAAAGCAGAGGTCATTGAGCCTTGTACTTTTTTAAATTGCTCTAACTGTTCTGGTGTTATATTAGAAGGATCTATTTGTATACTAGTAGCTTTAGATCTGGCATCAGTAACAATTTTAAAGGTTTCTTGTTCGTATTCTGCATAACGTTCAGCTACTTTCATTAAATTAGGTATTAAATCTAATCGCAGTTGATAGGCACTTTCAACTTTAGACCATTGTTCGCTAATTTTTTCTTCTTCAGTAATGACATCATTATAGAATCCTTTACCACTAAATAATGTTATTGCTATAATAACAGCTAATATTAATAATACAACAAGCCCTTTTTTCATGATATAAATTTTATAGTTGATCTTTAATTTTCAGTAATTGATGCTTAACGCCTTCTAACTTGGCTATAATTTCAAAATTACTAAGTGTTTTTTTTCGTCCTTCCTTTAGGTGAGTTTTTGCACCTTCTAAAGTAAAGCCTCGTTCTTTTACTAAATGGTATATAAACTGAAGATTTTTAACATCATCTGGTGTGAATTTTCTATTACCTTTCGCATTTTTCTTAGGTTTAAGAGCATCAAACTCTTTTTCCCAAAAACGAATTAAAGATGTGTTTACGTTAAATGCCTTAGCAAGTTCACCAATACTATAATATCGTTTTTCAGGAAGATCTAAATGCATATTAATCTAAGGATTGGTTTTCTAAGGAAGCTTTTTGTAATAAACGTTCGTATTCTTTAGCAGAAAGGTTTCCGTAATAGAAGTTAATAGGATTTATACGTTCACCGTCTTTAAATACTTCGTAATGTAAATGTGGTGCTTCGGAGCGTCCTGTACTACCAACATAACCAATAAGGTCGCCACGCTTTACACGCTGATTTTTTCTAACATTGTACTTATATAAATGTGCGTATAAAGACACGTAGCCATAACCATGATCTATTCTAATATGCTTTCCGTAACCAGATGCGCTATTATCTGCTCTAGTAACAACACCATCTCCAGAGGCATAAATAGGTGTACCTCTTGGTGCTGTAAAATCCATACCATAGTGGAATTTTCTAACCTTGGTAAAAGGATCTGTTCTGTAACCATAACCAGAAGCCATACGAGTTAAATTCTCATTATTAACAGGCTGTATTGCAGGTATAGCTTGCAGAAATTTTTCCTTATCTGCTGCTAAGATTTTAATTTCGTCTAATGATTTAGATTGTACTACTATTGCTTTTTCTAAAATATCTAGTCTTTTATTACTTTCTCCAATGAGTTTAGAATTATCAAATCCTTCAAACTTTTTATATCTATTAATACCACCAAAGCCAGCACGTCGCTGTTCTTCAGGAATTGGGTTGGCTTCAAAATATAAACGATAAATTGCATTATCACGTTCCTCAACATTTTCAAGTGCAGCAAAGGCATCTTCCATACGTTGATTTAAAATATCGTATTGTAAAGCCATGTTCTGTAATTCTCTTTTAAGCTCTCGTTCTTTTGGAGACTCTATAAACTGGCTGGCAAGGATTACAAAAAAGAAACCAAACAGAGCAGAAGCCATAAGAAACAAAGCAATATACTTTACTGTTGTTCGTTTTTTTCGCTCAATTTTTCTGTAAGACAGTGTCTCGGAGTCGTAATAATATTTTACCTTACTCATGTTTTAAAATATGCTATTTTTGCTGAGAATTTTTCAAGATTATAATAGCAAACGAACAAATATAAAAATTGTTTCTCATTAAATGTTATTTATTAAGAAACAAGATACTAGATTAAACAGAATGAAATCTCAAGATATTCGTAATAAATTTTTAGAGTTTTTTAAATCCAAATCACACTTAATTGTGCCATCTGCTCCAATGGTGACTAAGGACGATCCTACCTTAATGTTTGTTAATTCTGGAATGGCACCATTTAAAGAATTCTTTCTTGGTCATGGTGAACCCAAAAAAAATAGAATAGCAGATACGCAGAAATGTCTCAGAGTATCTGGTAAGCATAATGATTTAGAGGAAGTTGGTTACGATACGTACCACCATACTTTGTTTGAAATGTTGGGTAATTGGAGTTTTGGTGATTACTTCAAAAAAGAAGCAATTGCTTGGGCTTGGGAGCTGTTAACCGAAGTCTATGGTATTGATAAAAATATACTATACGTTACTGTTTTTGAAGGTAGTGACGATGCTGATAATTTATCTATGGATACTGAGGCTTATGATTTCTGGAAGGCAATAATTCCTGAAGATCGTATTCTCATGGGAAATAAAAAGGATAACTTTTGGGAAATGGGAGAACAAGGACCTTGTGGACCTTGTAGCGAGATACATGTCGATATTCGTTCTGATGAAGAAAAGGCTAAGGTTGATGGTAAATCTCTTGTAAACATGGACCATCCACAGGTTGTAGAAATCTGGAATCTTGTTTTTATGCAATATAATCGTAAAGCAACAGGTGACTTAGAAATTTTACCTAACAAGCATATAGATACAGGAATGGGTTTTGAGCGTCTTTGTATGGTATTACAAGGCGTTACCTCTAATTATGATACTGATGTTTTTACACCAATTATTAGAGAAATTGAAGCCATTACTTATAAAGATTATGGTGAAGACGAAAAGGTCGATATTGCTATAAGAGTTATATCAGATCATTTAAGAGCTGTCGCTTTTGCCATTGCAGATGGTCAGTTACCTACCAATAATGGTGCAGGTTATGTGATACGTAGAATTCTAAGAAGAGCAGTTCGTTACGGATTTACATTTCTAGATAGAAAAGAACCATTTATTTTTCGTTTGGTTGATGTGCTAGCAAAAAAAATGGGTAAAGCTTTCCCAGAATTAAAAGCGCAAAAGCAGCTCATAGAAAACGTCATTAAAGAAGAGGAAGCCTCTTTTTTAAGAACATTAGAGCAAGGTTTAGTATTATTAGATCGAATAGTAGAAAATACCAAAGGTGAAACTGTATCTGGTGAGAAGGCTTTTGAATTGTATGATACGTATGGATTTCCTATAGATCTTACCTCTTTAATTCTCAGAGAAAGAGGATTGCAATTAGATGAAGAGGGTTTTAAATCTGAAATGGAAAAACAGAAAACCAGATCGCGTTCTGCGAGTGAAATGTCTACTGATGATTGGACTGTACTCCTAGAAGATGATATACAAGAGTTTATTGGCTATGATGCTTTAAATGCTAATGTTAAAATTACGAGATATAGAAAAGTAACGTCTAAAAAAGATGGCAAATTATATCAATTAGTGTTTAACCTTACACCATTTTATGCGGAAGGTGGAGGACAAGTAGGTGACAAAGGCTATTTGGAAGATTCTAAAGGTGATGTTGTTTACATTTTAGATACAAAAAAGGAAAACAATATCATTGTACATTACACCAAAAATTTACCTAAAAATTTAAAAGAGACGTTTAAGGCAACAGTAGATCAAAAACAACGAGAGCGCACAGAGAGTAACCATACTGCAACACATTTGTTGCATCAAGCTCTAAGAGAAGTTTTAGGAACTCACGTAGAGCAAAAAGGAAGTGCAGTGCACTCTAAATATTTGCGTTTCGATTTTTCGCATTTCTCAAAGTTAACTGTAGAGCAACTTAGAGATGTTGAGAATTTTGTAAATGCTCGTATCGATGGTAAGATACCTCTAGAAGAACAACGTAACATTCCTATGGATAAAGCTATAGAAGAAGGCGCTATGGCGTTGTTTGGAGAAAAATATGGCGATACTGTACGTACGATTCGTTTTGGGCAATCTATTGAATTGTGTGGAGGTACTCATGTAGATAATACCTCAGATATTTGGCATTTTAAAATTACATCTGAAGGCGCTGTTGCTGCAGGTATAAGACGTATTGAAGCGATTACAAAAGATGCTGTAAAAGATTTTTATTTTGAAAATAATAGAGCCTATTTTGAAATCAGAGATTTATTAAATAATACCAAAGAGCCTGTAAAAGCTGTTAAAGCTTTACAAGATGAAAACACAGATTTAAGAAAACAAATTGAGAGCTTATTAAAGGATAAGGCTAAAGTTTTAAAAGGTGAGCTTAAAAATGAAATCTCTGAAGTGAATGGTATTAATTTCCTCGCCAAAAAAGTAGATTTAGATGCTTCAGGAATTAAAGATTTATGTTTTAAGCTAGGAGGAGAATTCAATAATCTCTTTTTATTATTTGGAGCCGAACACAACGGAAAAGCTATTTTGTCCTGTTACATTTCTAAAGATTTAGTCGCTGAAAGAAACCTAAATGCAGGACAAATTGTTAGAGAATTAGGGAAGTATATTCAAGGTGGAGGTGGAGGACAAGCATTTTTTGCTACAGCAGGAGGAAAGAATCCAAATGGTATTGATGATGCCTTAAAAAGTGCAAAAAGTTATTTATAATAAGTGCCATATATGACTATGAAACTTATTGATTAATTATGAATCTTCAAACCAATATACCATTTTTAAAACAGCCGCATCATCAGATAGATTATGATTCTAATATCTTATTATTAGGCTCTTGTTTTTCAGAGCATATTGGAGAAAAGTTTAAGTATTTCAAATTTAAGTCTACAGTTAATCCGTTTGGTATAGTGTTTCATCCTCTTGCTATTGAGACATTAATTACTAATGCCATAAATGAACGTAAGTATTCAGATGAGGATCTTTTTCAACTTAATGATCAATGGTATTGTTTTGATACTCATTCTAGATTGAGTTCATCATCCAAAGAAAGCTTATTACATAATCTTAATGCTACAATCAATTCAACAGCTCAGCAACTACGTAATTCAACTCATATCATAATTACACTAGGTACAGCTTGGGTTTATAGACATATAGAAACAGATGTTATTGTTGCTAACTGTCATAAAGTACCACAAAAAAAGTTTTTAAAAGAACTATTGAGCGTTGAACAAATTGCCCAATCACTTGATGCTATTGTGACTCTATTACGAAATATAAATACTAAAGCGAACTTCATTTTTACGGTTTCACCAGTAAGACACCTCAAGGATGGTTTTGTTGAAAATACGCAGAGCAAAGCACATTTAATTAGTGGAATTCATCAGACTATAAAAGAAAATAGTTCTCTAAGCGAAAATGAAGTGTATTTCCCAGCATATGAAATTATGATGGATGAATTACGTGATTATCGTTTCTATACAGAGGATATGATTCATCCTAACATAACAGCTATCAACTATATATGGCATAAGTTTAAGACGCAATGGATCTCTAAGACTACCGAAGATATTATGGAGGATGTAGAGGCTATTCAAAAAAGTTTAGCTCACAAGCCTTTTAATCTAACTTCCGATAAGCATCAAAAATTTCTGCAAAATCTAAAACAGAAACAAGAAGCATTACAAAAAAGGGTGCCTCAAATACAATTTTAGATAATATAAATTATTAATTATCAATAAGTTGTATAAATATACGTAATATGCCGTATTGTTTGCTTAGTGCATAAACTACACTTTTGTTCTCGTTATAAATCAAATAAATAATTCAACAATGAGAACTTTAAAGAATTTTATGTTATTAGTAATGACGATGTCATTAGTATCATTAACATCATGTAAAAGTGATGATGATGGAGGAGGACCAGGAACTGCAGCTTCAGGAACTTTAGTAGCAACTGTAGATGGTGTTGCATATCAATCAGTAGATATAGCATCTTCTGCAACAATTGCAAACAGTGGACAGAATCTTATTATTATCGCTGCAAATAGTGAAGGTAATTCTTTTTCTATGACAATTGCAGGTTACAGTGGTCCAGGAACGTATCCATTAGGAGGTGGAGCTAACATTTTTAACGTAGGATCTTACCAAGAAACTATGGTAGATTTAGCAAATCCACAAAACTCTACAACAGAGATTTGGCAAGCACCTTATGATGACACTCAAGTAGGTGAAATCAATATTTCTGATGATACTGATAATGTCATTGGAACGTTTGAATTTTCTGCGCAAAATGTTGCTGGAGATCAGTCTATAAAGACTATTACAAACGGATCTTTTGATTTAACTAAGCAAGTAGTAAACTAAGATTGTTTATTATGAAAACGCTATTAATTCAAAGTAAACTTTTAGTGATGATTGTACTTTTATTAAGTACATCATCACTATTAGCACAAAAAGCAGAAACTCCAGATTACCAATATAATCTTGGAGCTAAGATAAATGATATGACCATCACTGAAGGTGGTACAATGGTTGTTGCTACTAACGATGGATTGGTAGGTGTTAAACCAGGAAGCAATGATTTACTATTTAACTTCACAGATTATGGAAAAGTAAAACCAGAAGAATTAAACTTTATACCAAGAGCACCATATGTGGTTGTTGGTCAAACAGGATTTGGAGGATTGCAAACAAAAAGTGCTGTTATAGATTATATGTCTGGTAAAGTATTATTTAGTACAGAAAAAAATGGTTGGAAAGCCATAGGAATGTCTAGAGTTCTTATGCCAGCGAACAAGTTAATTGTTAGTGGACAGAGAAAAGCTAAAGAAAAGTATGCCCAGGCCGTAGCCATTTACGATCTAAATACTGGAGAACAAATAAGCTTTTACAAATTTAAAGGATCAAGAACAGCAATGGGTACACCATTAGTCTTGTCAGATGGTGTTATTATACCAACTACCAAAGGTTTAATGAAAGTAAATATGTCTTCTGGTAATATACTTTGGGAAAATGAATTAAAATATATTGGTTGGATGGTTGCAAGTGAAGATGAAAAAGATATCTATGCCTTTGCTTCAACATCTAATAAAAAGAACACGAAAATTTATAAAATAAACGCTAATGGAGCTTCTGCTTGGGCAGATGAGAAAAAGGTGAAAGGAAATATTTCAAACTTTCAGATTTTACCTCAAGGTATTGCAGTAGTTAGTGATGTTACTGGAGGAAGTGGAACATTTGCTGCTAAATCTGAATCTAAAATAACCTTGCTAAGTGCAGCTACAGGAGATGATCTTTGGGATAAAGCACCAAAAACTAAAGGATACGTTCAGCATTTTTATATCATGGAGGATGGTATCTTATTTGGTATTAGAGAAGGTGGTATTAATAAAGTATCTTATGATGGTAAACCTTTATTCAAAAAGCCTTTAAAAACAGGTGAGAATATTTTAACGATGGCTTCCACACCACAAGGTCTTATTTACATTACATCTGAAGATGCTAATATTGTGAATCTTGAAACAGGTGATCAGGTATGGAAAAAGCCATTAAAGTTTAAAAGAGCAAATGTGGTTAGCTCTGATTATGATAAAAAGAATGATCGTTACTTAATAGCTGCTGATGAAAAATTATTTGCTATCGATGCCAATTCTGGAACATCAGAATTACTTATGGAAGCCGATTTTGAAGGTAAAGAAGATCCGACTTCAGTTGAGGTAAGAGATGGTGGCATTTTATTAACCTCTGATCAAAATATGATGTTTTTAGATTGGGAAGGACAATCTACTTGGCATGAGTACAAAAGAGCACCAGGAAAAAGTGCCTTTGGTGCTATTTTAGCTGGAGTTACAGCAGTAGCTACAGCAGCTGCTTCTGCTTCTGCTGCTTATGAAGCAGGAAGAGAGCGCAACTATCTTGGGCAATACACCGCAAGAGGTGATCGTCTTAATAATTTATCAAAAGGAATGGCTGCAGCCTCTGGAGCTTCAATTGCAGAAATGTTAAAACGATTTAATGCAACTTCTGCTACTCAAAATGCTCAATTTATACTTACCAAATTAGAAGATGGTGTAGGTTTAGTAAAATTGAATAAAGATACTGGAGCTTTAGAAAAAGAGATAGTTTTAAAAGACAAAAAGCCAACATATAAAGTTGATGAGTTTGGTGGTATATTATATTACAAACCAAATGATAAGACTATATATGCCTACGATCTTAACAAATAATCTTGTTGTTGAGATTTGTTGATTAGGCGTAATTTTATAGGGATTACGCTTAATCTTTTTTAATTGCCACTTATCGAAAAAAAAGAATTAGAACTCTGATATCGTTTATATTCGTTATGCTATTAATCAATTTTTTTAAAAAGGCGTCAGTGCATCAAATCACAGTACAGTGTGTTTTGTCTCTGATGCTTTTTTTGTTTCCTATCATGAAAAAACACCTTTTATTTATAAGTTTAATAACTTCTTTTTTGACTTTTAGTCAGGACAATATTAAAATTATTGATAGTATTATTAAAGTGGCTAAAAATCAGTCTAATGATTCTCTAGCTATTGAATCTTTGCATAAATCATTCTTTAATTATTGTTATGCTAAACCAGAAATCTCAAGAGCTATAGGCGATCAAAGTATCGCTTTAAGTAAGGACTTAAAAACAGATTATTTATTAATAAGATCTTACTTAAGAAAGGGAATTTACTATGATATAGTAAGCAAAAAGGATAGTGCTCTTTTAGTATATGATCAAGCCTTTAAAATTGCAGAGAAGAACAATGATTTACAGGCTATGGCATCGGTTTACAATAATAGAGGTTTAATTGATTGGGATAGAGAAAATTTTGAAAAGGCAATGGAAAATTACCTTGAGTCCTTAAAAATTTTTAAAACCCTTAGACAAGATAGAGGTCAAGCTAATAATCTCAATAACATAGGATTATTACTAACAGAGTTAGATCGTGTGAAAGAGTCTAATAATTATCACAGATTAGCTTTAAAGCTAAGACAAAAAATAGGTGATAAATATGGCGTTGGTGCTTCTCTAAGTAATTTATCTAAAAATTTTGGACTAGTTAAGCAGCATGATTCTAGTATATATTATTCTCATAAAGCTATTAAGGTTAAAGCGAATATAAATGATTTGAGAGGTCTTGGAATTACTTATAACCATTTGGGTTTAGATTATAAACGTTTAGAAGTATATGACTCAGCAGTTTATTATTTAAAAAAGGCAGATAAAATTTATACAGACTTAAAGAACAAACGATTAAAAAGCTCTAATAATTCAGCCTTAGGGTCTGTCTATGATAATATTGGACAATTTAAAAATGCAGCTGATCAGTATCAAATTGCTCTAGAAAATCTATCTGAAGAAGAAATTCTTTCTCAATACAAGATGCAACGATTAATAGCATTTGCTTATAAAAATTTAAATGAATACAAGGCTTCAAATGAACGTTTTGAAATCGCACTAGCATTAAGAGATTCTATAGCTAATGAAAATGAAAAAGTTGCAACTCAAGAGGTTTTTGAGAAATATCAATCTGCTGAAAAAGAAAAAGAAATTCTAATTCAGCGTGCCGAAATTGCAGAACAAAACGTTTTAATTCAAAAACGTAATTATCAAGTTTATGGTTTAATTGGATTAGCACTTATTCTGGGTTTAATTGGTTATTTGTTTTACAACCAGCAGAAGCTTAAAAATAATCAGCTTAAAAAAGAAAATGAACTCAAAGATGCCTTGCTAAAAATAGAAACCCAGAATAAACTACAAGAGCAACGTTTAAGAATTAGCAGGGATTTGCATGACAATATTGGCGCACAGCTTACGTTTATTATTTCGTCTTTAGATAATTTAAAGTATGCGTTTAATATTGAAGATAAAGCACTTACAACCAAATTAGAAACGATTAGTCAATTTACTTCTGGTACTATTTATGAGTTGCGAGATACCATTTGGGCCATGAATAAAGACACTATTAGTTTTGAGGATTTAAAATCTAGAATCACCAACTTTATTGATAAAGCAAACGAAATTTCTTCAGAAATCAATTTTGATTTTAGTATAGTCAATACAATAGATCAAAATAGAGAATTTACTTCGATTGAAGGTATAAACATCCATCGCGTTATACAAGAAGCGGTTAACAATAGTTTAAAGCATGCAAAAGCATCTAATATTTCTGTAGATATTGATAAGTTAGGCTCGGCAATTCAAATTAAAATAGCTGATAATGGTTCTGGGTTTGATGTTGCTGCAACAGAAAAAGGTAATGGGCTTTCTAATATGGAGAAGCGCATTAAATTATTAAATGGTAGCTATAATTTAAATTCTAAGCTTGGGGAAGGAACAACGGTTTTAATTACCATCTAAAGAAAATATAGTATCTTCCTGTCCATTATTCAAAGCTTATTTTCTTGGTATGAGAAATATTTTTTCAGGTATTTTGAGTCTGTTTCTAACAATCTCATTTGCACAAAATAACAACTCGGAGTTAGTAGATTCTATAATTGATCAATATCGAAAAAACCCTAAAGAATCCATTCCTTTAGTAAAAGAAAAGATTGCAAATTTAGATTCTAAAGACGCTTACCTCACAGCTAGATATAAAAGTTATTTGGCTGTTTTATATAGAGATTCTGGTTTGTTTACAGACTCCAAAGAATTATCTAATGAAGTTATTAATTCTACTAAAGATTCAATAATTCTTGGTTCTAGTTTTAATAATCTTGGAGCAGTGAACAGAAAATTAGGTGCTTATGAAGAAGCACTAGATAATTATATTAAAGCTTTAGCAATTTATGATCATCTTAATTTTAAACCAGAACAAGCTACAGTTAATAATAATATAGGTTTGGTTTATAGTTATTTGGGAGCAAATAAAAAGGCCATAGAATATCATTTAAAAGCCAAAGAAAGCTTTGAGTCTTTAGATAATAAGAAAGGAATTTCTGAGGTCTATAACAATATCGCAATTGTTTATGCCAATGATGGTGATTTAGAAAAATCTCTGGATTACTTTAAATATTCTTTACAAATAGAAGAGTCACTAAACGATATAAAAGGTATTGCAGAATCACAAAATAATGTTGGTGCAGTATTTTATTATCTACAAGAAATAGATTCAGCTTTAGTATATTTTAATAAATCTGCTGCTTTAGAACGAAGACTTAAAAACTTCCCTGGTGTTGCTGATAGTTATAATAATATAGCGCAAACACTCATTGAAACCAACAGAGTAAACGAATCAAAAGTATATATAGATAGTGCCTACTATTATTCTGAAAAGTACAATTTGGCAACAGGCTTGGAATCTGCCTTATATAATTACTCTAGTTATTTTGAAGAAAAAAATGATAATAAAAAAGCACTTCAATACTACAAAGAACTCACCAAATTTAGAGATAGCTTAGTTAGTGTAGAAACAGCGAGTAAAGTTGCAGAGATCGATGTAAAATATCAAACTGAAAAAAAGGAAAAAGAAATTTTAGCGCAGCGAGCAGAGATAGCAGAGCAAGAATTAGATATTAGTGAAAAGAAAAGTCAGATGTTAGGATTAGGTATTTTAGCTGTTGTACTCGGATTGCTAGGCTTTTTGTTTTACAACCAACAAAAACTGAAAAACAGACAATTGCAAAAAGAAAATGAGCTCAAAGATGCTTTGCTAAAAATTGAGACTCAAAATAAATTGCAAGAACAGCGCTTACGTATTAGTAGAGACTTGCACGATAACATAGGAGCACAATTAACCTTTATTATATCATCTTTAGATAATTTAAAATACGGTTTTAAGCTTCCAGATAAATTATCTAATAAGTTAAGTAGTATAAGTTCATTTACATCTAGTACTATTCAAGAATTAAGAGATACAATTTGGGCTATGAATAAAAATGATATCTCCTTTGAAGATTTAAAGGTACGTCTATCAAATTTTATTGAAAAAGCAGATAAAGTAAAAGATACTGTAGTTTTTGATTTTAAACTATCAAAAGCATTACCAGATCAATTAAGTTTTACCTCAGTAAAAGGGATGAATATTTATAGGATAATTCAAGAAGCGGTTAATAATGCCTTAAAGTATTCTGAAGCTTCAAAAATTAAAGTTTCAGTTGATAAAACTAAAGATGAGTTGTTATTTTCGGTAAATGATAACGGTAAAGGTTTTGATATAGAGAAGACGGATTTAGGCAATGGTTTAAACAATATGAAAAAGAGAGCAGAAGAGATAAAAGGTGTCTTAGATATTAAATCAAAAACTTCTGAAGGAACTGAAATTTTACTCAGATTTCAATATTAAAATAAGACATTTGCCTTAGTCTTTAATGATATACTAAGTTGTAAATTGTTTGCACTAATTTTAAGCTGATGAAAATAAAAATAGCCATAGTAGACGATAATACCTTTTTAATATCTGCAGTTAAAGAGAAACTATCATTTTTTGAAGATTTAAACTATAAGTTTTCTGCAATGCATGGTTCTGATCTCTTAGCTAAATTGGAAGATAATCACAATCTAGACCTCATTTTAATGGATATAGAAATGCCTGTACTCAATGGAATTGAGACTACAGAAATAGTGAAGCAAAAGTATCCACATATTAAAATTATAATGCTTACTGTCTTTGATAATGATGAAAATATTTTTAATGCTATTAGAGCTGGAGCAGATGGTTATTTGCTTAAAGATGTCGATGCTAAAACATTACACGATGGTATTGTTGAGACTTTAAATGGTGGTGCAGCAATGAACCCTTCAATTGCTTTAAAAACATTAAAACTACTCAGAAATCCAATAGATATAGAAAACCCTAAAGACAAAGAAGATATTCAATTAACCAATAGAGAAACTGAAGTTTTGGAGCATTTAAGTAAGGGCTTAAACTATAAACAAATAGCTGATAATCTTATTTTATCACCAAGTACAGTGCGTAAACACATTGAAAATATTTACAAGAAATTACAAGTCCACAATAAGCTTGAAGCTGTCCAAAAAGCAAAACGCAATAATTTAATTTAATCTCTTAGTTTTTAATTAGTTTGAGATTTTTTGTCTTTCCTTCTAAGGCAATGGAAACAACATAAAAACCATCTTGTAATTTTGAGATATCAATCGTTTCTGATTTGTTAAGTGAAGGAATATTTAAAACTGTTTGTCCATTAATACCTCTTATAGTTACTGAAATATTATTGTAATTAATACCATTAATTGTTACAAATGTTTTAGAAGGATTTGGACTTAATTTTAAATCTATAGTACTTAATTCAAAATCATTATTACTTAAAATATCATTTTCATTAAGCCTTGCAATTCCTGCTAATAGTCTAATATATGCTGCCTGATAGTATATGGCAGGTTCACTAATTTCCCAAGAATTATCTGGGTTACTCGTATTAAAATCTAAATAACTTTTTTGTAATGGCTGACCATAAGGAGGTGTAAGGTTTGTATTTGCAGTATAGTTTTGATTACATCCACCAGAAAGATATCCAGGTGCAGGACCATAAGCTGTGGTATCTTCATTATCCCATTGAGAACCATCTGCAAACCAAAAATGATAAATTTCTTTAAGACTATTTTCTGCTCCATAATCTTGCATAGAACTTAAATACACAATATCTAATGGATTTACTCCATGGAAATAATGAAGAATTTCCTTGGCTCTTAACCCAAAACTAGAACTTGCAGTAGTATTAATATTGTAATGTTTAAAAATTAAATTTAGATTACCCATTGACGCTCTAGACGAGTTGCTTCCCCAATGATAAGTCCAATCATTACAGTAACCTCTATATAAGTCTAAATTGTTAAACTGAAAGTAATTATTGTAGTTGTTAGAAGATGCAGTTTGTGCGGAGTTGAGAATCAAATTAACTGTAGAGTTATCTGCATTGTTAAGCGTGGTGTAGTGCAGCAACGCATCAATTTCTCTGATTGCATAATTTTCCCATTGATTATTATTAATTACCTCAGTATCGTTAATGTTATTAATGATATATTGGTTGTAAGAAGAATTTCCGGTAATATCGTAAAGATATATAGCAGCTGTTAATGCCATCTTTCTTTGGTCTGCTGAAGACCTGTCTGCATCTCCAGCGACTACTGAGCCATCATCACAATGTTCTTGTAAGGTATTGTTGTTTAAGAAAGGTAAAACCCATTGCCAACATAGCTCTGCTTTTTCTTCTAAAGTTTGAGCATAATTTGAAAGTGGTGGAAATTCTTTAAACACCCTGGAAGCATGTGATAGCATTGAAGCATTGGCAATAGCTGATGAGGTACAAACTGGAGCATAATAACGTATATCATTATTTAAACTTGGAGGTGTATTTACATTTTCTCCATAATTTCTATTACCAACTTTTATATGTACAGAACCATCAGCATTAATCATTTTTAATAACCAATCTGTTTCCCATTTAATTTCATCAATAATATCTGGTATTCCATTTCCAGATTCAGGAATATTAAAATCATCGCCAAACATATTAGGATTAATGGTGTAAGCCCAAAGTAAATCGTGTACAGCAGTTTCGGCAAAAGTAACATACTTGTTATTGTCACCAGCATCAAACCAACCGCCTCGCATATCTTTTGTTGTCAAAGTATTAGTTTGGTCGTAAACATCTCTAGCAAACTCATCTTGAGTAAATGATATTCCATCTACATATTCTGAGGAGACATAAGGTGTAGTTTTTTCAATATTAGCTCTATTGTAATAGAACATTTTGGTAGTAACTTTCAGAATATCATCATAAACAGCATCATTAATTTCAAAAATTGCTGAAGATTCACTAGTTGAAGGATCAAAAATATAATAACTACCAGGATTTGTTACAGACGAAAAATCAAACCACCAACCATTATCTCCAGATTGTGAGTGTACTCCACCATTATTCCAAGATGAAATTAAGCCTGTGAAAATAACAGTATTGGTATTTGCATCTCTAACTTCTAGACTGTTATTTGGTGTGTAGTTTAATGCGCTATTAAACCCAATTTGCGGATTGCTAATTACAGCAACCTTGGTGTTATTAACTCTGTAACCAAATTGGTCAACATGAATAAAATCACTGTGCTGCGCCAAACAAAATAGTGGTAAAAAAAACTGAAGTAGGTAAATCTTTTTCATTGTAGGTAGGTTTAGAAATGAGACTATACCTAAATATACGACAAGAATTAGATTTTAGATGTTTTAAACTGATACACTTTTAGGTACAAGTTTCGTGTAATCACCATTATGACGTATAACATCTCTTACAATTGAGGACGAAATATAAGATGTACTAGCTGCTGTTAAAAGAAACACAGTTTCTATAGGTGCAAGATCTCTGTTAGTATGTGCAATAGCCTTTTCAAATTCGAAATCTGCTGGATTACGAAGACCTCTAAGGATAAAATCTACATTATTTTTTTGACAAAAGTCAACGGTTAAACCTTTATAAGTAACCACAGAGACTTTGGGTTCATTTTTAAAGGCATTTTCAATAAATGCTTTACGTTGTTCTAAAGAGAACATGTATTTTTTATCAGCATTTATACCAATAGCTACGATAACTTCATCAAAAAGCTGTATACCACGTTTAATAATATCGTAATGTCCTAATGTAATG
Organism: Microcosmobacter mediterraneus; assembly: GCF_031846265.1. Taxonomy (NCBI): domain Bacteria; kingdom Pseudomonadati; phylum Bacteroidota; class Flavobacteriia; order Flavobacteriales; family Flavobacteriaceae; genus Microcosmobacter; species Microcosmobacter mediterraneus. The sequence goes on from NZ_JAVRIA010000001.1 coordinate 141,124, forward strand.
GGATCAAAAGAACCTGGAAAAACAGCACGTTTCATCTGTAGTTATATTTGATTATTGTTTCAAATATAACTATTAATTCTAGAAGTTTAGAACTAAAATTGAGATGTTACAACGTCAATATCTACTTAGTGCTAGAGAATAAAACAGTAGCAATAATTAATATGGTTAAGAAAGAAAAAAGATAATTAACGTATTTCAATTTTGCGTACGAAAACGTTCTAATAAAATTAGATTTCATAGTTTGTAGGTTAAGATTTGGTATCACTAATATAGAAATTATTTTTTAAATGCCTCTTCTATAGCATTTTCAAAGAGTTTTTTTAAGGAAATTCCAGCAGCTGCAGCTTGTTGTGGTAAGATACTTTCTTTAGTTAGCCCAGGCACTGTATTCATTTCTATAAGGTGTGGCTCACCATTTTTAAAAATATATTCGCTCCTGCTAAATCCAGTCATTTTTAAGATGTCATAGACGCGTTTGGCTACCTCATTAGCTTTATTTTCTAAATCCTTTGAAAGTCTTGCAGGTGTAATTTCTTGAGATTTTCCTAAGTACTTAGCTTCGTAATCAAAAAAATCGTTTTCACTAACAATTTCAGTTATTGGTAATACTTTAGTTTCACCTTGGTATGTTATAACACCTATAGATACTTCTGTGCCATCTAAAAATTCTTCAATAATAATCTCATTATCTTCTTTAAATGCAAAAGTAACAGCTTGTTGTATATCTTCTTTTTTAGATACTTTACTGATTCCAAAACTACTGCCAGCTTTATTAGCTTTTACAAAGCAAGGTAATCCTACTTTGGCTATTATAGCATCTTCATTAATAACATCTCCAAGATTTAGGTAATAACTCTTGGCCATTTTAATACCATAAGGTTTTAAGGTGGATAACAAGTCTCGTTTATTAAAGGACAATGCTGCATTGTACATACTGCAACTTGTATGTGGAATTTGTAATAACTCAAAATAAGATTGCATATAGCCATCCTCACCAGGAGAGCCATGAATGGCATTAAAAACACAATCAAATACTATTTTTTTTGATGCTATAGTTACGGAAAAATCATGTTTATCAATATCAAACTCGGTATTATTATCATCGACATAAACCCATTTATCTTTGAAAATATGAATCCTATACGTATTGTAGAGCAACTTATCTAAAGTTTCATAGACGACATTACCACTTTTAAGCGAAATTTTAAACTCGCTAGAGTAGCCTCCCATGATTATAGCTATATTTTTTTTCATAGTTTGCTCTGCAAAAGCAGGTGTTTTATTGTATTAAGTGTAACTCTAGTAATCTAAAGTTTATAATATTTCGTAAGTATATTGAGTTATGTTAAACTATCAACCCGAAAGCAAAACGATAAACGCATAGCTTTTTATATATTTGTCGAGAACTAAAGTACTAAATGAGTCTAATAAAATTCCTAACAAGTAAAGTTTTTTTTAAACAAGTTGCATTAGCCTTTGTGGCTGTTATTGTAATTTGTTTTTTATTGTTGCAATGGTTAAAGTCTACCACAAATCATGGTGAGTTTATCGTTGTGCCAGATCTTACAGGTAAATCTTTAGAAGTTGCAGATATAGAGCTAAAGGATAATGATCTAAGAATGGAGATACAGGATTCTGCTAATTATAATCCTAAATATCCCAAGTATTCTGTTATTGAGCAATACCCACTTGCTGGTGCAAAGGTAAAAGAAGATCGTAAAATTCAATTAATTTTAAATCCATCAGGTTACAGAAAAGTAGCTGTACCTAATATAGTTCGTAGAACATTTAGACAAGCCAAACCAACGCTTGAAGCTTTAGGGTTTGTGGTTGGTGATATAAGCTACCAAGATGATATAGGTAAGGACGAAGTACTCGCTGTAAGATATAAAGGAAAACCTATAAAAGCAGGTGAAAAACTACCTTTAAAATCTACTATAGATTTGGTGCTGGGCAATGGGAATAGATAATACAATATTTCCACTTTAAACCATGGAAGACCAACATAAAGATCAAAATCAACGTTATGAGCATCATTCGTTTATTGTAGAGCAAGGACAGCAACCTTTACGAATAGATAAATACGTCTTAAATTTTATTGAAAACGCTAACAGAAGTAAAATCCAAGCTGCTGCAAAACTTGGTAATGTATTAGTTAATGGAAATCCTGTTAAGCCTAGCTACAAGGTAAAAGCCAATGACAATATTAAGATATTATTTGAACATCCTACTCATGAAGGTTTGTTGGTAGGTGAAGATATTGCTATAGATATTGTTTATGAAGATGACGATTTATTGGTTGTAAATAAACCAGCAGGAATGGTTGTACATCCTGGCCATGGAAATTATTCTGGCACATTGATAAACGGATTAATTCATCATATTGCAAACCTTCCAAAAAACTCTAGTGATCGTCCTGGATTAGTTCATAGAATAGATAAAGATACCAGTGGATTATTAGTTGTTGCAAAAACGGAGCATGCTATGAATCATTTATCTAATCAATTCGCTGAAAAAACCAGTGAAAGAGAATATGTAGCTTTAGTTTGGGGAAATGTTGTAGATGATGAAGGAACTGTAAAAGGTAATATTGGTCGTCATCCTAAAAACCGATTACAGAATACAGTATTTTTAGATGATGAAGCAGATAAAGGAAAACCAGCTGTAACGCACTATAGAGTATTAGAACGATTTGGTTATGTAACCTTATTGAGTTGTAGATTAGAAACAGGTCGTACACATCAAATACGTGTACATATGAAGCATATAGGTCATACCTTATTTAATGACGAACGCTATGGAGGAGAAAAGATTTTAAAAGGAACAACGTTTACTAAATACAAGCAATTTGTAGATAACTGTTTTAAAATTTTACCACGACAAGCATTACATGCTAAGACCTTGGGTTTTGAACATCCTTCAACCAAAGAATGGAAATCTTTTACTTCTAAAGTTCCTAATGATATTGAAGCTTGTATTGAAAAATGGCGTAATTATGCCAAACATGTTAATGAATAAATTGTAATATGAAAATAGACTTAATTAAACATATACTATTTGCCTTTGTGCTCATCTCATGTGGTAATAATGATGATGAAACAGCTGTTTTAGTAGAAACTTGGAAGCTTCAATCCTTAGAAGCAGGAGATTTTTACGATTTTAATGGTGATTTAAATTTTTCTGAAGACATTGTAAATGAATTGAACTGCATGGATTTTGACACCTATTTTCTATACAGCGATGGAACTGGAGAGGAACAAGTTACTAAGAATATAGCTTTGTTTTTTGATGCTTCAACCAGCAGCGTGCAAGGTATTTGTGAAAACCTTTCAGAAACACAACGCATCCCTTTAACATGGTCTGTAAATGATAATACAAGAACATTCAATTTCCAAGGGCTTTCTGCAATGGGAACCATTATTGATAATCAACTTATTTTTGAGCAAATAGATTTTCCGTTGTACACAGATAATACGCTTACTAGTATAGAGTTATTTCAGTCTGCAAAATTTACGTATATCTTACAGGAATAGTCTTAATATTGATAGTGTTTATATAACTATCAATAATAGTTTTTATATTGAATATATCTATGTATTGTAACATTGTATTTTTGTACTATTAAATGTCCTTTTCCAGAAAAGAATAAAGAACTTATGAAACTAGTATTATCTCCAGCAAAATCTCTTAATTACGAAAGTGAATTACCAACCAATATTACCACAGAAGGTTGTTTTTTAGCAGAAGCAGAGCGTTTAAATAAATTGCTAAAAAAGAAATCAGCTAGGAGTTTATCTAAGCTTATGAAGATTTCGGACAATTTGGGTCAGCTAAATTATGAACGTAACCAAGATTGGAGTTTGCCCTTTAATAAAGATAATGCAAGACAAGCTGTGTATGCATTTAATGGTGATGTATATAGAGGATTAGACATTTATACTTTACCAAAAAACAAAATTGATAAACTTCAAAATACTGTTCGTATTATCTCAGGATTATATGGTGTATTAAAACCAATGGATCTAATACAACCTTATCGTTTAGAAATGGGAACTAAATTTCCGGTTGGTAAAACTAAAAACCTCTATCAGTTTTGGAAAACTAAAATTACTAAAGCGTTAAATGAAGAGTTAGCAGATGATGAGGTGTTCTTAAACTTAGCATCCAATGAGTACTTTAAAGCTATAGATACTAAAGCATTAAAAGTCCCTGTTATTACTGCAAATTTTAAAGAGTTTAAAAATGGTGAATACAAGATGATAGCCATTTTTGCAAAGATTGCTCGTGGTTTAATGGCACGATATGTTTTAGATACTAATGCCAATACAATTAAAGATATCAAAGGATTTAATTACGAAGGTTACGGCTTTAGTGATGAACTCTCTTCTGAAACTGAATTAGTATTTACGAGATAAATCAACTATTCTTCTCCAGTTATTTTTAACTGTCTCTTCAACAGAACTAATAAAGCTATACATGCCAAACATATACCTGTAATAATAAACCAAGTATTGTCATAGCCTAATGCATCTACCATTTGAAGTCCTATATTATGTCCAAAAATATGAGCAATAGAAAACGAAATGGTATATGCAGCCATATATTCTCCCATTTTTCCTTTTTTAGATAAATCTATCACTAGCGCATTAGAAAATGGAAAAGCGACCATTTCACCGAGAGTCATTAATAACATTGCAATAACTAATATACCAGACCAAGAACTGTAATTTAGTATAATAAAGCTTAATCCTGTGAGTAATGTACCTAACAAAATGAGTCCTGTTTTAGAATGTTTTTTGCCTTCTAGCCAACTTATAAGAGGCATTTCTAGTACAAAAATTACTAAACCATTCATTCCTAATAATAATCCAATCTCAAATTCGCTTAATTCATATCTGTCTCTATAGTACAAAGGCATTGTTGAGAAATATTGCAAGAAAGCTATACCAAATAACACCATAGCAAAAAAGAATATCCAAAAGGCTTTGTCTTTAAAAACCGACTGCGGATTTTCATTAATAACAGAATCTACAGCTTTTGCCTTTTTAGGATGTAATACATTGATTAAAAATAGTGTTGCTAAGAGGCAGGTAATACCATCTACCCAAAATAAACCATCATAACCTATTGTAGCAATTATTAATCCTCCAATAGCTGGTCCTGCAGAAAACCCAAGATTTATAGCCAAACGTATAAGTGTAACAGAACGTGTTTTGTTTTCTGGTTTACTGTATGCGCTCATAGCTACAAAAATGGCTGGTCTAAACATATCTGCTACGAGCATTACGAGAAAAATCCCAAGGCATATTAATTCAAAAGTTTTTAGGTATTGCAAACCAATAAAAAGAAAACCTGTGGTTAATAAACTTCTTACCATAACTTTATAATAGCCAATCTTGTCTGTTAGTTTTCCACCAAGCCAAGAGCCTACTACAGATCCAAGTCCAAAGGCAGACATAATCCATGCAACATTATTAAAGCTAAAGTTTAAATCTTCGGTTAGATATAAGGAGAGGAAAGGAATAACCATAGTACCAGCTCTATTAATAAATGTTATGAGAGCTAGCCACCAGATTTCTTTAGAAAGGCCTTTAAAAGTGTCTATATACGTATTAAATAATCGTTTCATAATCTTTTAAGTGGTTTATAACCAGGTGATTTATTTTAGTGTCGATTATCGACTAAAAGTAAAAAGTCCGACTGTGAAGTCGGACTTTTTTATATTGTTAGATTCTATATTTATATCATCATATCGTATAACAAGTCCGACCTCTAAATTTTGAGGTAGTACATTGTGAATATCTTACGATGATGTTGCGCATGTCTTATTTAATTTTACTCAAAACTAGGTAAAATATCTGTAAGTTGTATTTTTGAGAACTAAATATTTAATAATGAAACAATTTATAGTCTTTTTTTTGATGATTTCTACTCTAAGCTGTGCTCAGGATAAAACAGATATTAAAGTTGAAACACAATGGCAACGCGAAATAAATACTAACTTTAAGGATGCTTCAAAATCACCTTTAACAGCCAAAGGTCTTAAAAAGTTTAAAGGTTTGGATTTTTTTAGTTTTGATTCTTCGTATGTGGTAACAGCCAAGTTAAAATTAACACCAGACTCTAAACCTTTTAAGATGAAAACAACTACTGATCGTAGGCCATTATATCGTATTTTTGGTATTGCTACCTTTGAGTTAAATGGGAAAACACATCAATTAAATGTCTATCAGAATCTTGGATTATTAAATAAAAAAGGATACGAAGATTATTTATCTATTCCGTTTTATGATGATACTAATGGCGAAACTACTTATGGAGGAGGACGTTATGTAGAAGCACGAATCCCTGAAGGAGATCATTTAGTTATTAATTTTAACCAAGCTTATAATCCATATTGTGCTTATAGTGATCGCTATTCATGCACTTTGGTTCCAAGAGTTAATTATTTAGAAACTGCTGTAGAGGCTGGAGTAAAGGCTTATAAGAAGCCATAAATTACTTAGCCAAAGGACTGATAATTTTTACGTTAGAAAACGCAATAGCACCTCTTATTATACCAGATATCTCATTAAAAAGAGCATCAATGATATGCATTTTTAGTTCGCTTTTATGATATATTACACTAACTTCTCTGGCAGGAGAAGGGTCTTCGAAATGTATAAGATTAGATTCTAATTTATGTTGTACGTCTAAGGTGTGTAAATAAGGTAACAACGTCATACCAAGTCCTTCATTAGATAGTTTAATTAGTGTTTCTATACTACCACTTTCTAATTGAAAATTATCATCTATATGATCTTTAAATACTTTACATAGATTTATAACACCATCTCTAAGACAGTGACCATCTTCTAGAAGAAGCATGTCGTCTAAATCTAAATCACTTACACTTATAGCTTTTTTGTGTTTTAGTCTATGATTATTAGGTACATACGCTACAAATGGTTCGTAATACAATACACGTTCTTTTATAAATTCGTTCTCTAAAGGTGTAGCTGCAATAGCTGCATCTAGATGACCATCTTTTAGTCTTGAGATAATTTCTTCTGTGGTAAGTTCTTCTATTTTTAGTTTTACCTTAGGATATTTCTTAATAAAATTTTTTAAAAACATAGGTAGTAGTGTAGGCATAATTGTTGGGATGATTCCAAGTTTAAATTCTCCACCAATAAACCCTTTTTGCTGATCTACGATATCTTGAATTCTGTCAGATTCATTAACGATATTTCTAGCTTGCTTAACAATTTTTTTACCAACATCTGTAAGCTCAATGGGTTTTTTAGAGCGATCAAAAATTAAGATATCTAGTTGATCTTCTAGTTTCTGAACTTGTGTACTTAATGTAGGTTGTGTTACAAAGCAGTGCTCAGCTGCCTTAGTGAAGTTTTTATGCTCAGCAATAGCTAAAACATATTGTAGTTGTGTAATCGTCATTAGTATAAATTAAGACTATAAAATTACTAAAAACGATTTAGAAAACCTATTATAGGTTAAAGCCAAAAAACCTTCAGGTTTTGGCCTGAAGGTCTTTGCTAAATTAACCAATTTTTATTGTAAAGTTATTAATTAAAACCAATTTTAACTCTTAATTAATCACAGACTTTAGTTCCTAAGTAAGACTGGTCTATTGCTACTATGATTTCAGCATCACAATCAAATAAATTATAGGTATTGTTAAAATCATTGAATTCTTCAGTAATAGTTACTGTGTATCCTCCTGTAATAGGATCGATACCAATATTCCAATTGCCATTAGTAGTAAAACTCTCATCTTCATTTACTATTGTCAAAGTACCATCCTCAGTAAAGGTTAATAAATAAGGCTCATTAGAATTATTAGAAGCTAATATCCAAGGACATTCAACTAAGTTTTCTATGTAGTCTTCTTCAGAACAGTCGTTTCCATTATCATCTTCACACTCTACAAAACTTGTAAAGCCTTCACATTCTGCAATACATGCATTAAAAAACTCTATAACTTCACTTCCATTAGGTGTTTGTACTTCTACACAAACAGGATCATATTCTGTTGGGCAATCATCACAACCACCAACATTATTACAGTCTACAAAATTATTTTCAGTGAAACCTTCACATAATGCATAACATTCATTAGGGAAGACAATGACAAAGGTTTGTCCATCTTCTTCAATTTCAACACAAACAGGCTCACCATCATCTTCACAATCACAACCGTTATTATAATCATCATAACATTCATCAAGGACCTCATAAAAATCTTCAACATTGTTTATGGTAACAACTTCGCCATCTTCCGTGGTTACAGATAATGGATATTCAAAATCAAAGTAATAGGAGTTGTAAACTGCAGTATTTAATTCTTCATCAGAATTTACAGTAACACTAGTTCCGTTATCTGTTATAATAGTAATTGGATAATTAAACTCAAAGCATTCAAAACCACCATTTCCATTATAATCGTCTCCACAGTCGTCTAAGAAATCGTTTTCAGTAAAACCATCACATTCTGCCCAACATGCATTAGGATAGGTTAATGTAAAACTAACACCAGAAGGATCAGTTACTTCAACACAGACTGGTTCGTATACTTCATAACACTCACAATCTGGCACATCAAAATCACAACTTTCTATAATTGCAGCAAACTCCTCTTCGTTATTTACAGTAACTATTTCAATAGCATCTGTATCTTCATTGAAGACTTCAACATCAAAAGGAAAAGCTATACCATTAACGTATAAATCATCAGAAAAATTAATTAATACACTAATTAATTCGTCTAAGCTATTAACACTAACAGTTGTTCCGTTGTTGTAAGATAGATCTATTGGATAAACAAAATCAAAACAGAAATCGAAAACGATATTTCCGGCAGGATTTTGTGTAGACATTACATCTCCTTGAGATCCTAAACGAGAACCTAGTTCATTTAAAGCTGTAGTTATAGATTCACTTTCTTCTATTTGCTGTTCTTCAAAAACAGGTTCGTTATTAGTACAGGCGGAAAAGGCAAGTACGAGTAGTAAACTTAGTAAGGCAATTTTTATCTTTTTCATTTGGTATAAGGTTTAATTATTAAATTTTTCTTGATCAATTACTCTTTAGACAACTCCATTTTAAAAAACCCTACTTTTTTGTAAGTTTTTTTTTTGCTTAGTTTTGATTGCAGAAATTTTAAACTAACTAATGCTTAAAGATCTTAAAAAGATATGTGATCCAGAAGTATTTGAAGATGTATTCAATCTTTACGGAAAAGATTTAAGACGTTTTCTTTTTTTTAAAACTAAGGATATTGATACTGCTGAAGATATACTTCAAGATACTTTCATAAAATTATGGGAGAATTGTGACACTGTTAATTACAGTTCTGTTAAAGGATTTTTGTATACAGTAGCAAATAATTTATTCTTAAATTCAATAAAGAGAAATAAAGTTAAGCAAAACATTATAGCTCAATTAGGAAGTAATTACAATTTAGAAAGCCCTGATTTTGTCTTGGAAGAAAAGGAGTTTTTAATAAAAATAGAGCAAACCATTGCCTCTTTACCAGAAAAACAACGAGAGGTCTTTTTAATGAATAGAATAGAAAAAAAGAAATATAAAGAGATTTCTGAGCTTTTAGATATTTCTGTAAAAGCTGTAGAAAAACGTATGCATCAGGCTTTAATTATAATGCGAAAAGAAATAGGAAATGTATAACTTTAAAATTTAGGTAGGGTTTTTACAATTATAATTGTTTTTAGATATAGAAGATCATGAAAGATCAAAATAACATACATAACGACCAATATTTAGCGCAATGGATTGAGGGCCTAATTTCTGACTCAGAACTAAAAAAGTTAGTTTCTGAAGAGGAGTTTACAACCTTATTTAATATGCGCGAAAAGCTAAATACATACATTGAGCTTCAACAGCCATTAGATAGTATATTTGATTCTATTAAAAATAAAATTGGCCTAAAATCAAAACCACGCAAAGTAAAATGGAATTGGGCATTAGCTATAGCTGCTATTATAGTTTTATGTTTAAGCCTAGTAACGCTTCTTAATCCTAATGATAGAGTTTTTGAAACAGGTTTTGGTGAACAGAAATTAATAGCACTTGCAGATGGCACTGAAGTTATACTTAATGCTAAATCTTCGATAACATACAATGAGTCAGATTGGGAAGAAGAGCGTACCCTAAACTTAGTAGGTGAAGCTTATTTTAAAGTAAAAAAGGGAAGCACCTTTACAGTTAATACGCAGCGAGGTTCTGTTGAGGTTTTAGGTACAGAATTTAATGTTAATGTCAAAGATGAGTTATTAGAAGTCGTCTGTTATGAAGGCAGTGTTTTGGTTTCTCAATATGGTAAAAAAACGACTCTAAAATCAAATGATAATATTAGAAAGGTAAATGGTAACAATATAGAAACATGGACATCATCATTATCAAGACCTAATTGGGTTGATGGTGAGAGTACCTACAAAAGTATGCCTTTAAAATATGTGATTTTAGCTTTAGAAAATCAATATAACATAAAATTTGAAACAGATTTAATAGACAACTCAATGTTGTTTAGTGGTAGTTTTACACATACCAATCTAGAGATAGCATTACAAACAGTATTTGGTGCTCTAGAGATACATTATTATGAAAAAGAAAAAAATGTAGTAACACTAACGTCCAATTAATGAAATGGATTTATAGTATTATTATGGTATTACCACTAATGGCCTTTTCGCAAGAAGAGGCCACTTTTTATGTGCAATTAGATGATTTACCATTAGATGAAGCTTTGGTGATTATTGAAAAAACTTTTGATGTTAGATTCTCCTATCAAGATAAAGTTATTGACGATAAAACTTTTAATGTAGAAGGTGATTTTTATTCAATTTCAGAAATTCTTAATTTATTAACCACTAACACATCGCTTAAATATAATAGAGTCGATAATAGATATATTATTATAACAAAATCAAAGATTTTAAATATTCAAAAGCTCGAGGATATTATCATATATGGATTTTTAACTCAAGGAATTACCAAGAATAAAGATGCAAGCTATTCTATTTCACCTAAAGAGTTAGGAAATTTGCCAGGCTTAATCGAGCCAGATATTTTAGAAAGTATTCAACAATTACCAGGTGTTATAAGTCCTAATGAAACAGCAACAGGTTTAGTGGTAAGGGGAGGAACTGTAGACCAAAACCGATTAATTTGGGATGGTATTAATATGTATCATAAGGGACATTTGTTTGGAATGATTTCACCATTTAATCCAAATGCAGCTGATGATGTTGTCTTTATAAATAAAGGTACTAATCCAAGATTTGGAGAGCGTGTCTCTAGTGTTATTAATATAAAATCAAAATCTGAAATATCTAATACACTTAAAGCAAGTATTGGAATAAACGCATTAAACGCTGATGCATATCTGGAGTTGCCAATCATTGAAGATAAACTAAGTATTCAAACATCTGTTAGGAGAAGTTATACCGAATTATTTGAATCTTACACCTTCAATCAACTAGGAGATAAAGTATTTCAGAGCACAAAAATAGATTCTGAAAATAATACTGATGACGACTTTAGTTTTTTAGATTATAATATAAAAGTTAATTACCAGCATAATTTAAAAAATAAGTTTAGTCTTAGTTTAATAGCCATTGATAATAGATTAGATTTTTTCAATAGTGAATCCAATACTAATACAGATGTTAACGATATTTTAGATATTAAAAATGTAGGCTATAGTGCAACTTGGGATCGTATTTGGAGTAATAAATTATCACAGTCTACCAAGTTGTTTTTTTCAGATTATCAATTAAATTATAATCTCATTACCTCTAATAATGGTTTGCAGATTTCAGATTTTGATAAAAGAAATAAGATATTTGATTCTGGCGTTCTTACAGAATTCAATTTACAAACTAACTCTAGAGATGTTTTAAGTTTTGGATATGAATTTAACCTTAAGGATGTTAATTATGCTTTTATCAATACTACAGATTTATCATTTGTTTTAGATGCAGACAAAAATGTGGAAAGAACTCATAGTGTATTCGGAAATTATAACTTTAAAACATCTTGGTTAGACCTTAATTTGGGTTTTAGGACTAATTATTACAATGCATTAGATGCATTTAGATTTGAACCAAGACTTTTAGCTTACATTCCAATATGTAATCAATTGAAACTACAAGTTTCATCAGAACTAAAAAATCAGATCATTAGCGAAATAGATGAAACTGTTTTAAGTGATTTAACATTAGAGAATAGATTATGGAGATTGGCAAATGGAGAGGCCTTTCCAATAATAAATAGTCTTCAATCCTCTTTCGGCTTTATTTTTTCTAAAAATGGATGGCGAATAGATGTAGATAATTATTACAAACGTATTACTAATATTTCGGCTTTATCTTTAGGGTTTTTAAATCCAGAAAACAGTGGATTTAATATTGGAGATCGAAATATTATTGGTTCAGATATAGTTGTAGAAAAGCGTTATAAGAGATTTAAAACCTGGTTATCCTATTCTTATACATTTACAGAAAATAAGTATGATGGTATTAATAATAATGAATACTTTACCTCTAGTACTAATGTTAGACATGCCGTTAATCTCTCATTAACCTATAGTCATAAGCAATGGAATATTGCTGCAGGTTGGAGATTACAATCAGGAAAACCGTTTACAGAATCTATCATTAATACTAATGATGTGGAATTTCTTGGAGTAAATCAAGGTAGACTAAAAACATATCATCGACTAGATCTCTCAGCGACCTACAATTTTAATTTTTCAAAATTTAAAACTTTAAAAGGTAAAATAGGATGCTCAATTAGAAACGTTTATAATAGAAATAATCAATTGAGTAGAGAATATACAGGAAATAATAGCTTAAATGATCCTATTGAAGTTGTAGATAAATTTTCATTAGGCTTTACACCTAATATATTATTTAGAATATATTGGTAAATAAATCCCTAAAGCAATAAGCTTTAGGGATTTGATTGATTGATTGATGAAAGTGAACTTAAAACCTAATATTAAGATCTAAAGTTTTACCAGTAAATTCAAATTTAGCGTCAGAATACATTGGTGGTCCATAACTCATAGGATTGTTAGACATACCATAATTTTCTTTTGGCATTCCATTGTTTTCAAAATCCATTCTGTTGTTCTCGTTTTCATCATGTAACGCCATGATTGCATATTCTCCAGGTTTAACGTTTTCAAAAGTTATTGTTACTTTTCCGTCCGTAATTTTAGATTCAGAATTCATAATACCTTGACCTTTCATAAACGTATCTTTAGAATGTAAGGATAATAAAACCTTTCCGTTATTATTTTTAATGTTTTCAATAGTAACAGTAATCGAGTTTACGTCTTCATTTTGTGAGAATCCAAATGTTGTTGATAATGCTAATACAACTAAAAGTGCTAATGTTTTCATAATATTTGTTTTTATGGTTTTGTTTGTTTGATGAGACAAATATCATTCAGGTTCCTCAATTACAATAATTCATATTACCGAATTGTAGATTTTTATTACTGAAATGTAATTTATTTGCCATTAGTTTAAAATTATCCATGAGTCTATTTAAAATAACAGGGCAAGTTATACTTGGATTAAACATAATATCGTAAATTTGCTTGCGTTTTAAAAACGCATCATGACAACTACAACTAAATACATCTTTGTAACAGGAGGTGTAACATCTTCTCTAGGTAAAGGAATCATAGCAGCATCTCTAGCAAAGCTTTTACAGGCTCAAGGTTACAGAGTTACTATCCAAAAATTAGATCCTTACATTAACATAGATCCAGGGACTTTAAATCCTTATGAACATGGCGAATGCTATGTTACAGATGATGGTGCAGAAACCGATTTAGACTTAGGACATTATGAACGTTTTTTAAATGTACCTACAAGTCAGGCAAATAATGTTACAACAGGACGTATATACCAAAGCGTTATTAATAAAGAACGTCGTGGTGAGTTTTTAGGTAAAACAGTACAAGTTATTCCTCATATAACTGATGAGATTAAGCGTCGTATTCAAATTTTAGGAAAATCTGATGATTATGATATTGTTATTACAGAAATAGGCGGAACTGTCGGTGATATAGAGTCGTTACCCTATATTGAAGCTGTACGTCAGCTAGAGTGGGATTTAGGTGAAAATAATACATGTGTTATTCATTTAACCTTAGTACCTTACCTTTCTGCCGCTGGTGAGCTCAAAACCAAACCAACTCAACATAGTGTAAAAACTTTGATGGAGAGTGGAGTCCAAGCAGATGTTTTAGTATGTAGAACAGAACATCATTTAAGTGATAGTATAAAAACTAAATTAGCTCGTTTTTGTAATGTAAAGAAAGATGCTGTTATTCAATCTATAGATGCTTCAACGATATACGATGTGCCAAATCTTATGTTAGATGAAGGCTTAGATACTGTTGTGCTTAAAAAGCTAAATTTAAAGAGTGCAAAGCCTAATTTAGATCAATGGAATGCATTTTTACAACGTCATAAAAATCCAAATAACGAGGTCACAATTGGTCTAATTGGTAAGTATGTAGAACTTCAGGATTCCTATAAATCTATTTTAGAGTCCTTTATTCATGCTGGTGCAGCAAATGAAGTTAAGGTAAAAGTAGAGTCTATACATTCAGAGTATATTACTACAGATAATATAGAAGACAAATTAAAGCATTTGCATGGCGTTTTAGTAGCTCCTGGATTTGGTGAACGAGGAATTGAAGGTAAAATTTCTGCCATACAATACGTGAGAGAACATAATATTCCGTTTTTAGGAATTTGCTTAGGTATGCAAATGGCAGTGATTGAATATAGTAGAAATGTCCTTGGTTTAACCAATGCAAATTCTACCGAAATGAATGAAGAGACGGATCATCCAGTAATTAACTTAATGGAATCTCAAAAAGCAGTGATCAATAAAGGAGGTACTATGAGATTAGGATCTTGGGATTGCCAACTTTTAAAAGGAAGTATTACTCATAATGTCTATAAAACACAAAAAATAGAGGAGCGACATAGACATCGTTACGAGTTTAATAATGAATACTTAGAACAAATTGAAACGTCTGGAATGAAAGCAACTGGTATTAATCCAGATACAAAACTTGTTGAAGTTATTGAAATTCCAGATCATATGTGGTTTGTAGGTGTCCAATATCACCCAGAATATAAAAGTACAGTAGCTAATCCGCATCCTTTATTTGTAGCATTTGTTAAAGCTGCTTTAAATCACAGCAGTCAGCAAAACAGTGTCAGTTTGGCACAAAATTAATTTTGGACAACAATTTGATATAATAAAGTAAGCTCTCCAAAAAGAGTAACCAACAGTATATGGAAGAAAAAAAACTAGACTTAAACTCAATTATAGGATTCGTACTTATCTTCGGAATTCTATTATATATGTTCTATCAAAACGAACAAAAACGACAAGCTGAAGAGTTAGAAAATGCAAACCAAGAGCAGGTAGACCAAAATAGTCAGGTAAAAGCAGATTCACTAAATATTGCAAATGACACTAAATTAATACAAGAGAGTTCTGTAGAAGTAGTGTCAGATTCTATAAAGGCATTAGAGCTTCAGAATAAATTAGGTGCTTTTGCTTATGCGTCAACTTTACCATCAGCGCAAGACGATATAACAACTGTAAGTACTGATGTTTTTGATCTCAAATTCAAAAATAAAGGTGGATTTCTTTCAGAAGTAAAACTCAAACAATATGTTGATTACAAGGCTGAGCCTGTATTTCTTATTAAAGATGATAACACAGCATTTAACATAAACTTTGGTACAAGCGATAATAGAATCTTAAATACCGAAGATTTATTTTTTGAGCCATCTGTAACAAAAAATGGTGATAATACTGTGGTTTCTATGAAGCTCAAAGTGTCAGAAACTAGATACTTGGAGTATAGATACGAACTGAAGCCCAATGATTATATGATTAATTTTTCAATTAATTCTCAAGGGCTAAGTAATGTTATAAATAGCTCACAGGATATTAATTTAGATTGGTCACTTAAAGGTCTAAGACAAGCTAAAAGTATTACATACGAAAACAGATATACACGTTTAACATATCAGCACGATGGTGATAAAATTGATAAGTTAGGCCAAATGAGTGATGATAATGAAACAGAACAAGATGTTGCTTGGTTGTCTTTTAGACAACACTTTTTTAGTAGTATTTTAGTCCCCGATCAGCCTATAAAATCGGTTAACTTAACTTCTACAGATTTAGTTAAGGATGAAGAAGTTGATACAGTTTATACTAAAGCTTACAATTCTAAATTTGCTCTAGCAGTTAGTAATGGAGAATTAAAAAACAATTTTGGTTTTTATTATGGCCCAACAGATGCTAAGGTCTTAAAAACGTACGATAAAAATCTAGAGGAAAGTATACCTTTTGGATGGGGAATTTTTGGTTGGATTAATAAGGCTGTATTTATTCCTTTATTTGGGTTTTTGAGTGGGTTTTTACCTTATGGTATTGCAATTATTGTGATGACAATTTTGGTAAAAATATTACTCTCTTTTGTTCAGTATAAGCAGTTTTTATCACAGGCTAAAATGAGAATATTAAAGCCAGAATTAGATGCTATACGTGCAAAATATAAGGATAACAAACTTAAAGCTCAGCAAGAGACTATGGCTTTACAGAGTAAAGCAGGAGCAAGTCCTATGGCTGGCTGTTTACCTGGTTTAATGCAAATTCCTGTGTTTTATGCGTTGTTTATGTTTTTCCCAACAGCATTTGCATTACGACAAAAAAGTTTTCTTTGGGCAGAAGATCTATCTTCATTTGACTCCATTTATGATTTTCCTCCAGGTGTAAATATTCCATTCTATGGAGATCACGTTAGTTTATTTCCAATATTAGCAGCTATTGCTATTTTCTTCTATATGAAAATGACGACTGGACAACAAATGGCGAGCCAACCTACACAAGAAGGAATGCCAGATATGGGAAAAATGATGAAATACATGATTTATTTCTCTCCATTACTAATGTTAGTGTTTTTCAATCAGTATGCTTCTGGTTTAAGTTTGTATTACTTTATTTCAAACTTAATTAGTATTGGTATTATGTTGGTCATCAAAAAATATATTATTGATGAAGAAAAAGTTCTAGCTAAGATTGAGGTTAGTAAAAGCAAACCTAAAAAGCAGAATAAGTTTCAGAAAAAAATGCAACAAATGATGGAACAAGCTGAGCAGCAAAAACAAGCACAACAGCGTCGTAAAAAATAAATACTATTTACCTTCAAAAAAAAGCCTCTGAAATTATTTCAGAGGCTTTTAACAATTAACCAATTTATATATGAAGGGTATAAATTCTGTTTTAATCTGCAGCAGCTGGCCTGATAACTCTATCTACTACGTGTACTACACCATTAATACCTTGTATATCTACTAAAGTTGAAATAATACCAATCTCTCTGTCTAAGCTATCTGTTAGTGTTAATGTTGATGCATCAAGCGTAATGTCTCCACCTAAAGTTGGTACTGGACCAGAAGATAATTCACTAGAACGTACATTATCACCAACAACATGTACAAGTAATACAGCTTCTACAGTAGCAGGATCTAAATCTCCTAATCCTGTATTACCTGAAGGATCTAATTCTAATAGCAAAGCTCCAAAAGCATCATCAGTTGGTGCAAAAACTGTAAATGGACCATCACCAGATAAAGTTCCGATTAAATCTGTTCCAGGCTGAGAATCTGCAGACTGTAATGCTGCAACTAAATTAGATAATGCAGGATTTGCTAGTGCAAAATCTACGATAGTAGGTGGTAACAATACTTTATTTATTACGTGTACTGTACCATTTGTAGCTTCATTGTCAGGATCTGTAACATTAGCGCCTTTGTCAGCATTCATTCCACCATTCAATTCTACTGCGCCATTATTTACATTAAAATATAGACTTAGATTAGCATTATCAGGACCAATTGCAGCTGTTGACTGGTATCCTGAACCAGCAGTAATCAAAGTTGATGCATCAATAGTGTCTCCAATAATAACATGGTTTAATAAAATGTTTCTAACTAAAGCTTCTTCATCAGTAGACAGATTGTCTAAATCTAAACCAGTTGCATTTAGCAAAGCAGTAAATGCAGCATTATCTGGCGCAAATACAGTAAAAGGTCCTGTTCCCTGTAAAGTTGTAACTAAGTCTGTAGCTTCTAGGGCAGCGGCTAAAGATGTTAAGTTGTTTGCCAATGCAATGTCAACTACTGTTGTAGTCATTGCAACTGGTCCATCGTTGTTGTCATCATCGCTACACGCAGATAAACCTAAAACCAATAGAAATACTGGTAGCAATTTGATTGTTTTTGAAATAATTTTCATTTTTTTGAGTTTTTAAATTAATATAAAGTTCAAATCATTAATTTGTTTAACAAAAATATAAAATGATTAAACAAAAAAGACAAACAAGTATATACTTTAAAATAATTTTAACACTTTTTACCACAGCTTGTTTTTCTCAAGTATCTAAAAATCAGTTAGATATTAATGGGAAACGTCATGGTTATTGGTCTAAAAATTTTCACAAAACAAACCAGCCTAGATACGAAGGTCAGTTTAATCATGGTAAGGAAGATGGTTTGTTTAAATTTTACACACTTTACAAAGGTAAAAGTATACTTAGTGCTACTAAGCTTTTTTTAGAAGAATCAGATTCTGTAGATGTTAAGTTTTTATCCTCTAAAAGTAAGGTGCTTAGTGAAGGTAAAATGATAGGTAAGCTATTTGTAGGTAAATGGGTTTACTACCATAAAAATACAGATGCTGTAATGACAGTTGAACACTATAACGATCAAGGACAGTTGCATGGTGAGAAAGTAACTTACTACGTAAATGGTAAAATAGCTGAACTTATTAATTATAATAATGGAAAAAAAGAAGGCATTTCTAAAGTCTATTCTGAGGCTGATATTTTGTTAAAAGAAGTTACTTTTAAAGATGATGTCTTGGAAGGTAAAGCCATATATTATAATGCCTCTGGACAAAAAGCTTCAGAAGGCGAATATAAAGATGATAAGAAATTTGGGATTTGGAAACTTTATAAAAACGGGAAAGTAGATAAAGAAGAAGACTTTTCAAAAATACAAGTAAGACGCTTACCAAAAAAGCAACAATAGAACTTACCTATTTACATTATATGCATTAGTAATAGCAACAATTTTTTGTTGCTATTTTTATGATTAATTTTGCAGAATGAAAAGAGTAATCGTCGGACTTTCAGGTGGAGTAGATTCTAGTGTTGCAGCTTATTTATTAAAAGAGCAAGGCTATGAAGTTATAGGTTTGTTTATGAAAAACTGGCACGATGATTCTGTAACTATTTCAGATGAATGTCCTTGGTTAGATGATAGTAACGATGCAATGCTCGTAGCTGAAAAATTAAATATTCCTTTTCAAACTGTAGATTTAAGTGAGCAGTACAAAGAACGTATCGTTGATTATATGTTTAATGAATATGAAAGAGGGAGAACACCAAATCCAGATGTCTTGTGTAACAGAGAGATTAAGTTTGATGTTTTTATGAAAATTGCTTTAGATCTTGGTGCAGATTATGTCGCTACAGGTCATTATTGCAGAAAACGTATTTCAACTCTACATATTGAGCAAGAGGGTACTTCTAAAGAAATTTATAGTTTACTATCTGGAGTAGATACTAATAAGGATCAATCATATTTTTTGTGTCAATTGTCACAACATCAATTAGCAAAAGCACTATTTCCTATAGGTGAGTTGACAAAACCAGAAGTAAGAGCAATTGCTTCAAAATTAGATTTAATTACTGCTGAGAAAAAAGATAGTCAAGGTCTATGTTTCATTGGAAAGGTAAGATTACCAGAATTCTTGCAACAAAAGCTAAAACCAAAACAAGGTGATATTGTTGAGGTTTCAGATTCGAGCGAATTATACCAAAGAGAGATTTCAGAATTTCAGAATAAAACTGAAGAACTCATATACTTATCAAGAAAGTTAGACTATAAAAAAGAACATGGCTACGTTGTAGGACAACATCAAGGTGCACATTATTTTACAAAAGGTCAGCGCAAAGGATTAGCAGTTGGTGGCACTCCAGAACCACTTTTTGTTATTGACACTAATGTAAACGATAATATTATTTATACAGGACAAGGGAAAAACCATCCAGGTTTATTAAAACGAGCCTTATTCATCAAAGATGATGAGTTGCATTGGATTAGAGAAGACTTAGAGCTTAATACAGACGAAACTATGGCTACTAAAGTTAGAATTCGTTATAGACAACCCTTACAAGATGCTACACTTCATAAAGTAGAAGGTGGTTTATTTATTGAATTTAACAAAGTTCAGTCTGCAATAACCGAAGGGCAATTTGCCGCTTGGTACTTGGGTGATGAGTTGGTAGGTTCGGGAGTTATTTCGTAACTTGCAATATGAAAAAGACATTACTACTATGCCTAGGAATATTTTTAATTCCTATTATATCTTATGCACAAGAGCAAGATGCTTGGGTGTTTTTTACTGATAAGGAAAACGTTGATGCATCTATTTCAAATCCGATATCAATTTTAACACAACGTGCTATTGACAGAAAAACTAATGATGGTATTGCAATAGATGAACGCGATGTTCCTGTTAATGAAGTTTACATTACGCAAATAAAACAACAAACAGGTATTACTGTATTCGCAAAATCCAAATGGTTTAACGCATTACATGTTCGCGGAACAGAATCGGATATTACAGCCTTAGAAAGCCTTCCTTTTGTAAATAATATTGATTTTGCGGATAAAAGTTTAAATACATCTTCAAGAGCACAAGCAATTCAAGATAAATTCCAGATAGAAGATACCTCAGTAGTATTTAATTATGGTAATACACAAAATCAAGTAGAAATGATTAATGCAGATGACTTACATCTAGCAGATTACACAGGAGAAGGCGTTTTTGTTGCTGTTATGGATTCTGGATTTAGTAATGTAGATACTATGGATGGTTTTCAGCGATTAAGAAGTAATGGCGATTTATTAGGAGGTTATGATTTTGTTGATAAGACCAGTGATGTTTATGCATTTAATGGTAATGATCATGGTACAAAAGTATTAAGTGATATGGCAGGATTTGTTCAAGATGAATTTGTTGGAACTGCTCCAGATGCATCCTATTATTTATTTAGAACAGAAGATATTTTTAGTGAAAACCCTTTGGAAGAAAGCTACTGGGTTGAAGCTGCAGAACGTGCAGATAGCCTTGGCGTAGACCTTATTAACACATCCTTAGGCTATAGAGTTTTTGATAATCCTGCTTACGACTACACACCAGAACAAATGGATGGTGAAACCGCTTTTATTACACGTGGTGCATCTATTGCTGCAGAAAAAGGCATTGTCGTTGTAATATCTGCAGGTAATGCTGGAGCTACTGCTTGGTTAACAGTTGGTGCTCCTGCTGATGCAGCTAATGTGCTATCTATTGGTGCTGTTGATGCTGATGAAGTTTATGCTTCTTTTAGTTCTCAAGGATCAATTGCGCAACCAACTCAAAAACCAGATATAGTTGCCAGAGGAAGAGATACTTATGTTATTGCAGATAACGATGCCATTGTCCAAAATAATGGCACATCGTTTAGTGCACCAATAATGACTGGAGGCATTGCCAGTTTAATGCAAGCTTTGCCAGATGCAACACCTATGCAAATAAAACAATTTGTTATAGAGTCTGGTTCACAATTTTCAAATCCAGATAATTTATTAGGTCATGGCATACCAGATTTACAGTTGGCTTTAGATATTGGATTATCTGTGTTAGAACAAGAATTACAAGATTTTGAATTGTATCCTAACCCAGTTGAGAGTAACTTAACTGTAAGATTTCCATTTGGTATAGAAGCAGCTGAGTTGAGACTCTTTGATGTTTTAGGTAAACAAGTATTAAGTCTACCTATTACTAATTCAACTAATAGAATAAATACTTCTGCTTTTGCTTCTGGAATTTATTTGTTACAGATTAAGTCGGCTACAATATCAAAAACCATAAAATTAATTAAGTCTTAAATGACTAATAGAATCACAGAACTTTTTAAGATAGATTATCCTATCATCCAAGCTGGCATGATTTGGAATAGTGGTTGGCGTTTAGCATCTGCTGCAAGTAATGCAGGAATACTTGGTTTAATTGGTGCAGGCTCAATGTATCCTAATGTACTTAGAGAGCATATTCAAAAATGTAAAGCTGCTACAGATAAACCTTTTGGTGTTAATGTTCCTATGTTATATCCAAACATAGAAGAGATTATGAACATCATCGTTGACGAAGGTGTGAACATTGTATTCACTTCTGCCGGAAACCCTAAAACATGGACTTCTTGGTTACAAGATAAAGGTATCACAGTTGTGCATGTAGTAAGTAGTGTAAAGTTTGCTTTAAAAGCTCAAGATGCTGGAGTTGATGCTATTGTAGCTGAAGGTTTTGAAGCTGGTGGACACAACGGAAGAGATGAAACAACAACACTGACTCTAATTCCGATGGTTAAAGAACACTTAAAAATACCCTTAATAGCTGCAGGAGGAATAGCAACAGGAAGAGCAATGTTAGCAACAATGATTTTAGGAGCTGATGCTGTTCAAGTCGGTAGTCGTTTTGTAGCAAGCCATGAATCCTCAGCTCATGAAGCATTTAAACAAGTTGTAGTAGATGCTAAAGAAGGTGATACACAATTAACTTTAAAAGAATTAGCACCTGTACGTTTAATAAAGAATAAATTTTATAATGAAGTCCAAGAACTTTACAAAAAAGGCACTTCAGCAGAAGAGTTAAAAGAACTTTTAGGAAGAGCAAGAGCTAAACGGGGTATGTTTGAAGGCGATTTAGAGGATGGTGAGTTAGAAATCGGACAAATCTCTGGCTTAATACATAATGTTAAATCTGTACAAGATATTGTTGATGATATGCTAACAGAATTTGTTTTGGCAAAGAATTCCGTTAGTTTATTATAACTTAATAAAACAACTGTTATTAAACATAAAGAGGAGCAAAATGCTCCTCTTTAGTTTTAGAAACCAGAACTTATATTTATAATCCCTCTAAAATAATAGCTAAAGTTTCATTATGTTAATTTAAGTAAGTTGTTTATATCTTAATCAATTAACTACGTTAAAATTAGTAATAAAGACTTGTTAATGATAACATTATACTAAATTTTTATTAACAATTTTAAACTACAATAGATGTTTGATTATCCTTGAAACCAAACTACCTTTGCTCTTGAAATAATACTGCCTTGTTACAACAATACACTAAAGAATTTAATTACAATCTAAAATTAGCTACTCCAGTTATTTTAGGAATGCTTGGTCATACGTTTGTTAGTTTCATTGATAATATTATGGTTGGGCAGTTAGGTTCCGCAGAATTAGCAGCAGTCTCACTTGGTAATAGTTTTATTTTTATTGCAATGTCTTTAGGAATTGGTTTTTCAACAGCGATTACTCCATTAATTGCTGAAACAGATGCTGAAGGTAATTTTGTAAAAGGTAAATCATCTTTTAAACATGGTTTGTTTTTATGCACAGTGTTAAGTTTAGCCTTGTTTGGTTTACTACTGCTCTCTAAACCTTTAATGACTGTTATGGATCAACCTGAGGAGGTGGTAAAGTTAGCAATTCCGTATTTAGATTTGGTGGCTTTCTCATTAATTCCACTCATTATTTTTCAAGCTTTTAAGCAATTTAGTGATGGTATGTCTATGACAAAATATCCAATGTATGCAACCATTTTGGCTAATGTAGTTAATGTAGCGCTCAACTATATTTTAATTTTCGGAAAGTTTGGATGCCCTAAGCTAGGAATTGTTGGTGCTGCTATTGGTACTTTGGCTTCACGAGTAATAATGCTTCTGTTTTTATGGTATTTATTGGTAGGACATAAACGCACAAAAGCTTATGTAACCAATATTAATATCTTTGTTTTAGAATCTTCAATGCTAAAAAAAATATGGAATTTAGGTTTTCCAAGTGCTATGCAAATGTTTTTTGAAGTCGCCATATTTACTGCAGCTATTTGGTTAAGCGGTATTTTGGGTAAGAATCCACAAGCTGCAAATCAGATTGCTTTAAACTTATCTTCAATGACGTTTATGGTAGCTATGGGATTAGGTGTTGCTGCTATGATTAGAGTTGGTAATCAAAAAGGATTACAGAAATTTGTTGACTTAAAACGCATTGCTGTTTCTATCTTTTTATTAGGATTTATTTTTGCTGTTGCGTTTGGATTACTCTTCCTTTTGTTTCGTGAGCAATTACCTCATTTATATGTAGACGTAAACGATCCTAAAAATGCATTAGATAATGCTGAAGTTATTAAGATTGCTGCAACATTATTACTAGCTGCTTCGATTTTTCAGATAAGTGATAGTATACAAGTTATTGTACTTGGAGCATTGAGAGGTCTTCAAGATGTTTATATTCCAACCTTAATAACATTTATTGCATATTGGTTAGTTGGTTTTCCTATTAGTTATTATTTAGGAAAAGAAGATGCTTATGGAAGTCTAGGTATTTGGCTTGGATTATTAGCTGGTTTAACAACAGCTGCTATTTTGTTGTCTATACGATTCTATTATTTAACTAACAAATTGATCAATAAAAGTCATTCTGTAGATTAATATTTGATTAAGACACTAGAATTCATTTTAAGTATATTTGCTTTACTAATTTATTAAAGAATGCAACTTCCAAAATTTATATTAGGCGATAATACAGATTATCCTGATGCTATTTATATTGTCCATACAGAGTTTCCTAGATTTATCATTAATTTAGAAAATGATGAGGTAGAGTGGTTTGAAGAGTTTGATGATCACGATCAAAAAGAAATAGAAAATGAAATGGAAAACTTAGTACAATTAGCTACAGATTTTTATGATAGAGAAGTAAAACGATACGACGGTTAATGCTAGAGCAGCTCTTACAATATGATACAGAGTTATTTGTGTACCTTAATGCATTAGGTTCAGAATCTTGGGATGGCTTATGGTTGATTATTACTAATAAATGGTCATTTGTTCCATTATATACGATACTATTATTTTTAATTTATAAGAAAATTGGTCTAAAGCCAATGCTAATCATGATTGTGATTATTGTGTTAATGATAACCTTTACAGACCAAATTACTAACGTAGTTAAACGATCTGTTTTACGTTTTAGGCCTTGTGCATGTGATGAAATAAAAGAGACAATCAGATTTATTGCTGACTATTGTAGTACAAATCGTAGTTTCTTTTCTGGTCATGCATCTAATTCTATGGCAGCAGCTGTATTTGGAGGTTTAGTGTTACGTCCATATTTTAAGAATCTTATTTTCTTATTATTATTTTGGAGTTTTTTAGTGGCTTACAGTAGAATCTATGTTGGTGTACATTTTCCTTTAGATATCTTCTGTGGAATGAGTTTTGGTGCTTTGTCTGGTGTGTTATTTTATAAGATAAATAAAAAAGTTCAGAACAGATTTATTTCCGAGTAAGCTTATAAAGTTTGTTAACTAATCTATCTTTATATCCTCTGGTATCTTTTGATGGGAAATTAAGATCATAAGTTTCGATATATTCAATAGTGTAAATATCTCTTAGACGTCTAATTTTATTAGGATCTTCGATATTGGTAAGTAAGTGAAAGCTGTTTTCACTAGGTAATGCAATTCCATCTTCTTCTTTAATACTAGGAATTTTATTTCCATAATTATAAATAACCTCAGGAGCTAAATAATCCAGACTATATAAAGTTAAACTACTATACTCTGATAATTTAGATATAGGATTATAGTCAGATTGTGCTTGCATTCTAAGTAATGGTAAACCTAGCAATCCAATACTCATCATAAATGCCATAGTTACATAGAATACTGGTTTAATATTTTTAGCCTTTAAGTGTTTAAAAATGAAAATTCCAACACTTACTATAACTATAGAAGCTATTAAAAATTGTACTAAAACCAAACCTGTAAGATGATTACCTAATAAGAATCCTACCATAGGAAATAAAACAGCTAAAAACCCTACTAAACCAAATTGAACATAAACAGCAATAGATTCTGTCTTACTCATAGACGTTTTGAAAGCTCTAAAGATGTATTCAACATAAAAACCAATAGTTATAGCCAATGGTATTAGAACTGGCATGAGGTAACGCGATTTCTTTTCAGGAATTAAGGATAATAGAATCACAGCGATTAATGTCCAAAATAAACTAAACCTGTAAGCTTTTAAGTTAGAAACTCTAGACTTCATGTACGGATAAAGAAGGCTAATAAATGCAAATAAAGTCCATAAGCCACTTTGAGTAAAAAAGCTCCAATAGTAGTAAAAAGGTCTTACATTATAACTACTCCAGTTTGAAGTTTCTTTGGTAGCAATTTTTAAAAAAGTTTCAGGATCAGCACTCCTCACGTAGAGGTACCACCAAGCTCCTGTAGTAATTCCCAAAAGCAGTAAACTAAGCAGTTTTAAATGTTTTACAATACCTCCTTTAAATGAATATACAATACCATATGATATGATAAAAGGTAAAAATAAGGCATACAGTGATACAGGACCTTTGGACAAGATAGAAGCCGCAATGAAAATGATAAATAATAAGCTTCTTAGACTATTTAATGATCTGTTTTTAAATAATATAAAGAGTTGGTATAATGCCATAAGCATAAAACCATGTGTGTAAATATCCCAAGTTCCTTCTATGGTAATTCCGATAACATAGAAGGAAGTAAGTACAATAAAGCCATTAGCAATGCTTTGAGAATTATGATCTGTTATTTTTTTGGAGAGTAAATACGTAAAAACACCAATAGAGGAAGCGAAAAGTAAAGCAGGCCAACGCAATGCTAAAACCGATTTAATACCAAATATTAATCCAAAATAAGCTGTTATCCAAGTTGGTAAAGGTGGTTTTTCGTAACGTGGATGACCGTTCATTGTGGTAAGAATCCAATGATCATCCATAAGCATTTCTCTTGCCGAAATAAAATTTCGGGCTTCCATAATACTCACAGGAATAACATCTATTGTAAATCCAAGCATTAAGACTACAAATAATACTAAAGACGCTATCGGATATTTTTCAATGTATTTAAGCATCTTGCTTGTGGAGTATTACTAAGTTTCTAATATAGATGATGGTGCCAAATCCATGACCTACAAATAATACTGGATCTTTTCTAAAAACAGCATAGGTTAAAATCAATAATGCTCCTGTAACACTTAATAACCAAAATCCTAGAGGCAAAGACGATTCTTTTTTGTGTTCAGAATACAACCATTGGTAAACAAAGCGCAACGTAAAAATAACTTGAGAAATAATACCTAACCATAAGAGCCATTCTGGTATAGCCTCATTTTTAAATAAAACATCTCTATCTATAATATTATTATTAAAGTAGTAAACTACGATTCCGACAGGTATTACAAATAATGCTAATTGCAATATCTTAGGGAACTTTGCCCATTCACCTTGTAATTGAAGATTTCTTATGTATATAAAATAGGTTAAACTTTGCCCAAGCATAATGGCAAAATCGTCTCTTAAATAGCCATAAACAAATAATAGAAAAGACGCAATAAGACTAAGCGTCCAAAACAATGTTGGTGTAATAACTTTGCGTTGTTTCTCTGAGGTTATCCATTGAATAACTAAACGCGATGAGAAAAGTATCTGAGCAATAAAACCTATGCTATATATTATCCAATTACTCATTAACCTTTTTTAGCAACCTCGTAATTTATATACTTACGTTTCATCCATAAGTATGCAAAACAATCACTTAATGGACCAAGTAATCTATTCCATAAGCCAAACTTGGCTTCACCAGCTAATCTTGGGAAGTGTTGAACAGGTATTTGAGTAATTCTTCCATTTTGAAGAAGTATCATTGCAGGTAAAAAACGATGCAAGCCTTTAAACATTGGAATACGCTTAGCATATTCCGTTCGTATTACTTTTAAAGGACAACCTGTGTCATCCATACCATCTTTTGTAAAAGCTCGTCTAATGCCATTAGCTATTTTTGAGGACATATTTTTCACAAAGGAGTCTTTTCGATTTGCTCTAACACCTGTAACTAATTCAAAATTATCAATCTGTTCTAATAGTAAGTTAAAATCTTGTGGTGCAGTTTGTAAATCAGAATCTATATAACCAACTAAAGGTGCAGTAACATGATCAAAACCAGCTTTTATAGCTGCACTGAGACCTCTATTGTCTTTAAAGGAAATAAAATTAAAAGCTTCATTTCTATTACAAATGTCCTCAATTAGATCTTGGCTACTATCTTTTGAGCCATCATTTACAAAGAGAATTGATGTAGACATAATGGCTATGTCTAAATAATTACCAAGCTCTTTTTCAACTCGTTTAAGGTTATCTTCTTCATTATAGACAGGTACAACAATAGTGAATTGGTATATCATGACTTTGTTTGCTTTTGTTGTGCAAAAATATTCTTTTTATTGTTTACCTATTATAATTGTATTTGATAATTAAAAAAGATATTAACTTGCACTTATAAAAAAATAAGATCGTTTGAAAGTTTTAGTTACAGGAATTGCAGGATTTATTGGCTCGCATACAGCAGAGCGATTTGTTTCCCTAGGTTATACAGTTGTTGGAGTCGATAATTTTTCGCCATATTATAGTGTAGAATTAAAACAGCTTAATTGTAAAGATTTAATCGCTAAAGGTGTTACCATTATTGAGCACGATTTAAGAGAGCAAAATTTAGAAGATATCTTACCCTTAGATATTGATTATATTTTTCATTTTGCAGCACAACCAGGAATCTCTGCAACTTCTTCTTTTGAGGATTATTTTACAAATAATGTAATTGCTACAAAAAATCTTATTGATTATGCTTTACAATGTGATGATTTAAAGTTGTTTGTTAATATAGGAACCTCATCCATTTATGGTTTAGAGGCAACCTTTACAGAAGATATTGCACCAAAGCCTGCATCACATTATGGTGTTACAAAATTAGCAGCAGAACAATTAGTGCTTCAAAAGTCTAGAGAGCAACAACTTAAAGCTTGCTCATTGAGGTTGTATTCTGTTATTGGTCCACGAGAGCGTCCTGAAAAAATGTACACTAAACTCATTGCTAATGGTCTTAACAATAAGTCATTTCCGCTTTATGAGGGAAGTGATAAACATTTAAGGAGTTTTACCTATGTTGGTGATATTGTAGATGGTATAGTGAGTGTTATTGGTAAAGAGGCTATTGTAGATGGTGAGATTTTTAATCTGGGAACAGAAGTAGAGCATACCACACAAGATGGAATTGATGCTGTTGGTAAAGTTTTAGGAAAAGCTGTGACTACAGAAGTTGTGCCAAAACGTGCAGGAGATCAGTGGCGAACAAAAGCTAATATAGATAAAGCTAGGAGGTTATTAGGTTATAACCCTCAAACCACGTTATTAGAAAGTGTAAAGTCTCAAGTCGCTTGGTATAAAGAGAATTTTTAAAGTCCTAATAAATATTCTGCAGCTGCAAAAGGCGTAGTTTCTCCTTTTTCAATTAAGCAAAGCTGAGCTTTTACTCCCTTTTTAAATTCTGGTCTGTTATAAAAATCGGTTTTTAAACGGTCTTCAATGGTTTGTAATAGCCAATACTTTTGTTGTTCTAAACGTCGCGTATTAAAATATGAGTTAGCTTTTGTTTTAGATAAATAATCTTCAAACATTAGCCAAACCTCTTCAATACCTTTTTTATGAAGTGCACTACAAAGCTTAACTTTTGGAGACCAACCTGAGTCTTTTTCAGGATAGAGGTGTAGTGCTCTATTAAATTCTACTTTAGCAGTTTTAGCACGTTTAATATTATCACCATCAGCTTTATTTATAACTATAGCATCAGCCATTTCTATGATACCACGTTTAATACCTTGTAATTCATCACCAGCTCCTGCTAATTTTAATAACAAAAAGAAATCAACCATACTATGCACAGCAGTTTCACTCTGTCCAACACCTATGGTTTCAATAATAATTGTATCATAACCTGCAGCCTCACAAAGGATAATACTTTCACGAGTTTTTCTGGCAACACCACCAAGTGAACTCCCAGAAGCCGAAGGTCTAATAAAAGCGTTAGAATCTTTTACTAAATCGTCCATTCGTGTTTTATCTCCAAGAATACTCCCTTTACTTAGACTGCTGCTAGGATCTATGGCCAAAATGGCTATTTTATGTCCTTTACCAGTAAGATAAGTACCAAAGGCTTCAATAAAAGTACTTTTACCAACACCAGGAACTCCAGTAATTCCAATACGTTTAGATGGTTTGGTATGAGCTAGGCAACCTTTAATAATAGTTTCTGCTTTTTTAGAATGCTTAGGATTAGTACTCTCAATTAAAGTAATTGCTCTACTTAACGCAGTAACATCGCCTTTAATAATAGCATTAATAAGTGATTGGGCAGAAGGCTGTTTTTTACGTTTGTTCTTAATGTCTAAAATAGAACTAGAGCTTATACTTTCTGGTTCTATTATACCATTAATTTCTGTTAATGCAGAAGTTTCTTTATGTTCTTTTTTAGACAAACTTTAGTTGTTTTTGTCATTCATAACATTTAAAGGTACTGCAATTTTTATTTTATCCCAAGCCATGGTTAGTTTCAGATTATCTGTAGAGTTATCAAAAGCTATAGTAAACTGCTCAACAACATCATTTAAATGTTCTACTGGGACGTCAATTTCTAAAATATCATAATTTGGATCCCACATTGGCTGCATTTCCTCATCAACTCCCCAAGCATATTGCTTGGTATTAAAAATAACGTTCCATGTAGAATCTTGCGGAACAGTCCAAAGTGTGTATTTACCTTTTGGTAGATAAATACCTTGAATCATTAAATATTTATTGGTTTCAAAAGTCGTTGCCTCATTTGCACCAGTACGCCATACCTTATCGTATGGTACTAAACCACCAAAGATATCACGCTCCTTTTTAGAAGGTCTGTTGTAGAACACCTCAAGTTTTAAATCATTTAACCTAAACACAACAGTATCTTTAGGGCTTAATCTTGAAGAAAAAATATTTTCAACAAAATAAGAATAACAAAAAAGTCCTAACGCAATTAAAGCAAGTAAAACTATTGTTCGTTTTAAGAAGGTATTCATAGTAAATAGTTAAAGCTGCAAAGATATATTAAAAAGAAATTTATCTTAGAATCTTAACGATGATTTAGTAGAAATTCATATTCAGAATTTTTTTTTTCTAAATTATGCAACACATTAAAAAAAGTATCGTCCTTTAAAGGAACACAATCAAACCAAAAGACCACCAATCAAGATGTTTCAAGTTGAACTGATTGAAAAATGTAAACAAAACAATAGGCAAGCACAATTGCAACTGTATAACCAGTATTGTGATGGTATGTATGTTGTAGCTAATCGTTTTGTTAAAAATACCATGGAAGCCGAAGATATAGTGCAAGAGGCCTTTATAAAAGCCTTTACAAAACTAGATCAATATAAAGCTGAGGTAACTTTTGGAGCTTGGTTAAAACGTATCGTTATTAATAAAAGTATCGACCTACTAAAGTCTAAAAAACAATATTTTGACGACTTAAACGAGGTGCACCTTAAAGTAGTAGATACTCATTATGAAAACGAATGGTTAGTTGAAGATACAATAACTCTAGCGCAAGTAAAAGAAGCTATAAATGAACTTTCTGATAAATATAAGTACGTCGTTATGTTGTATTTAATTGAAGGTTATGATCATAAGGAAATATCTCAAATATTAGGTATTACTGAGGTAGCATCTAGAACACAACTCTCTAGAGGGAAAACTAAATTGAAAGAACTCTTAATTTTAGAAAGCAATGGCACAAGACATTAGAAAATTATTTAAAAACGAGGATAAACTCACCAATGAGAAAATGCCTCAAGGACATGAAGCACGATTTTTAAATAAACTAGATGAAGCATTACCAGAAACAAAACATGAAGGTTTCCGTTTTAACCTAATGAAAATTGCTGCAAGTGTTGTTATACTATTTGGATTAGGCTATGGAGCTTTTAAATTTATGAGACATCCAATTGAGAATACTGATCAACCACAAGATATAGTGCAACTTAAAACCTTAGGTGATATATCTCCAGATTTAAAAAAGGTGGAAGATTATTATTTAGCCAATATTAATTTAGAGTTGTCTAAAATTAAGCTTACACCTGCAAATAAAGAATTATTTGATAGTTATGTAAATCGTTTACAAGAGCTTAATGCAGAATACAAAGTACTATCTAAAGAACTAACAGAAGATGGGCCTAATGAGAGAACCGTAGACGCATTAATTAATAACTTAAAGTTTAGATTGGATTTATTGTATCGATTAAAAGAACAATTAAAAGACATCAGTAATGCTGGAATTTCAGAAACATCAGCATAGATCATCAAAAAACGAATTTTATCATAGGATTATGAAAACAAAATTGAAATTAATCTTGCTATGTATAGCCTTTACAAGTTTTGCAGCAGCACAGAAATTAAGTAAGATATCTAAATCTGTTAATGTTACTAAAGATGTAGCCATAGATTTAAATACGAGTTATGTACAGATTGAAATTGAAACTTGGGATAAAGATATCATTGAAGTAGAAGCTTATTTGGAGAGTAATAAATTGTCTAAAGAAGAGCTAAAAAAAGCCTTAGAAAATTGGGATATTGAAGTTGCAGGCTCTGGTGATTATGTATCCATTAACTCTAAAGGTTCTAGAAACTCTTGGAATAACATTGCAGGAGTTTATGTTACAGATTTAGATTACAGCGATGTACTTAAAGATTTAGAGTTACGCTTAGCAGAGATGCCAGAGATGCCAGAGATGCCAGAACTACCAGCCTTTGTTTTACCAGAAATTGCAGAGATGCCAGAACTACCTGCTCTCGCTGAAATGCCAGAATTTCCTGAGTTACCAGAATTACCTAAAGGTACTTATTCCATAAATTTTGATTACGATCAATATAAAAAGGATGGTGAAAAGTACTTAGAAAAATGGAGTAAAGAATACGAAGAAGAAGGTGGTAAAGAACTACAAGACAAAATGAAAGATTGGGCTAGACGTTTTGCCGAATCTGGTTACCATGAAAAGATGGAAAAATGGGGCGAAGAATTTGGTCAACGTTTTGAAGGTAAATGGGCTAAAGAAATGGAAGAATGGGGAGAAAAATTTGCTGAACAATGGGATAATGAAAATGGTGAAAAACTATCAAAAGAATGGGCAAAAAAAATGGAGAAATGGGGCCAAGAGTTTGGAAAACGTTTTGATACGAAATGGCAAAAAGATATGGAGAAATGGAGCAAGGAACTTGAGCAAGAACTTATAGATAAGTATGGAGAAGATTACAAAACTGATCTAAAGATTAGAGAAAAGCGATTAAAAGAAAGAGAAAAACGTAAGCAAGAGCTAGAACTTCTATTACAGGAGCGTAAAGAAGAACAGGCAGAACGTAGAGAGCGTTTAGATGAGCGTTTAGCCGAACGTGAAGCAGAAATGGCGAAACGACAAGAAGAAATCGCTAAGCGTTTGGAGCATGGAGGAGAACGTAATGTTAAGAAAACAATTAAGATTAAAATGCCTAAGGAAGCTAAGCTTAATCTTAACGTAAGACATGGAGAGTTAAAATTTAGTTCTGTTATTTATAATCTAAAAGCAGATGTATCGCACTCAACCTTATTAGCTAAAAGCATTGATGGAAATGACACTTCCATCAATGCTTCATATTCCTCTATTTTAGTGAACGATTGGAAATATGGTACATTAAATCTTAACTATGTAGAAGATGCATTACTTAAATCTGTAGATGCTTTAATGCTTAACGCTAATTCTTCAAATATTAATATCGATAACCTTAAGGGTAATAGTATTATTGATGGTAGTTTTGGAGAGTTAACAATACACAATATTTCAGATTCTTTCAATAATCTAAATATTATTTTGGAAAACAGTGAAGCCTTAGTTAAGTTACCAAAAACAGATTTTAATTTACAGTATAAAGGTAATCGCTCTAGGTTAACACATCCAGAAAACGTTAAAGGTAAATCTGTAGAAAGTTTTAGTTCTGGAGTTTTAAATAGTAACAAAACTATTATTGTAAATGCTAAGTTTAGTGATGTTATTATGCAATAAATTAATTGGTAATTTACTAGCTTTGTTGTATGATAACAACGCTAGAAAATGTATTAAAACGCACAACTTCTCACCCAGTTATTGATCCTTCAATAGAACACGAGTTTTACACACCATTAGATCTTTCAATAGATAATCCAAATCTTCTTTTAGTAGATGTTTCTTCTCCAGTCGGAATCCAAAATTATATAAATTCTCAATTGCAAAAACACAAGGCCAAGCTTGCCTTTGGTGGTTATTTAGAAGAACGCAGTATCTACAATCGCAGCAAATATTTTAATAACTCTGTTTTAGCGGTAAATCGTAATATACATTTAGGACTAGACCTTTGGATTTCAGCTGGTACAAGAGTGCATTCACCTTTAGATGGTATATTACATAGTTTTAAAAATAACACCAATTTTGGTGATTATGGACCTACTATAATTTTAGAACACAAATTAGAAGGTTATGTGTTTTATACTCTTTATGGTCATCTTAGTTTAGAGTCTTTAGAAGATAAGCAAATAGGCCAGGAAATTAGACAAGGACAAAATATAGCAACCTTAGGCGAAGCCTCTGTAAATGGAGAATATGCACCACATTTACATTTTCAGATTATTAAAGATTTACAAGGTAATAAAGGCGATTATCCTGGTGTTTCATCTAAACAAGATGTAGACTTTTATAAACTGAATTGTCCAGATCCTCAATTTTTATTGTTTTAATTTAATCTTTTTTAAACTGTACAGATCGTATTTGAATTTTTTGTCCTTCTGGCCCAGAGAAAATTAATGCAAGAGGAACCATGATAGTTTTCATATCAGCAGTTTTAAATTTGCTTGTTTCAATTTCATAAGTTTTCCAATCCTTGGTTAATTCTATATTAACTCTAGATTCTGACCCATCAGTTGGGTCATCTTTATCCTTTATGGTTATATCAAATCTTTCGTTTCCAACAGTACCTTTCATTTCTATAACTAATTTTGTATAGCCGGAAAAATCCATATCATTAACGCGTCCACCTAAAGCACTGACTTCAAAATAAGGTGAAGCCCAATCATATTTGTTTTCAGGATAATCAATATCAATAAAACCTTCTTTTTCAGTAATAAATTCTTCCCATAGATCTGAAGCAGCTGTTTTAATGGTAAAACCAGTAGGTAATTTACCATTTATGAGAATACTAATAATATCTGCATTTGCAAAAGAGTAGAGGATACCACTGAATTTAAGTTTAGTTTCTTCATCAAAGGAAGTTTCTGATTTTTCAATCATATCTACTATGGTATTACCCATTAGTATTTGTTCTTCGTAATAATCAATCATATAACGTTCGTAAAATCCAGAGCCCAAAACATTGCGAGTCGTTACATCTCGTAAGATCTCAAGGTATCTTTTTTCAAAAGAAGAGAATTCATCAAATGCATTCCATGGTCTTAGAAAAAAATCTTGATCATTTGAGTTGTTTCTATATTTATCAAACCATTCCTTATTTCTATTTTCTAATTGTTCATTATACTGCTCTTCATAATTTTTAATTTTTTCAGCATTTATATAATATGCACTTAATAAAGAGGCCAAATCTGTATTCTGAATCTTTCTATAGTATGTAGAGCTGCTTAATGAATTATAGGCGTTGAAATTTGATTTAAAATAGATTAAATTATTAATATC
Organism: Microcosmobacter mediterraneus; assembly: GCF_031846265.1. Taxonomy (NCBI): domain Bacteria; kingdom Pseudomonadati; phylum Bacteroidota; class Flavobacteriia; order Flavobacteriales; family Flavobacteriaceae; genus Microcosmobacter; species Microcosmobacter mediterraneus. Next base: position 176,975 of record NZ_JAVRIA010000001.1, read on the forward strand.
TTGTAAAGCAAATGCTATATAAGCTACTTCTTCTAGGCTGATAGAATCTCGTTCAGAATTAATTAAGTTTTTAAATATTTTATCGCTTTTTTCACCAATATTTGCTCTAGCAGTAATTAATAAATTTAGTTCTTTAATATCTGATTGTACGTTATTGCGAATGTTCTGTAATATGCCATTAATATCTAAGTTTTGTGCACGTTCTTCGTTCCAATTATTAATTTGTAATGCTAATAAAATACCAATAACAACAAGTATGATTTCACCTAATGCATAAAATAAATATTTGCTAAGTTTGTTTTTAGACAGAAGTCGTTTGCGAATATTTCTGAAGATTTTTATCATATATATGCCTTACGAAAGTGAGAGAATATAGAATTGTTATTGTTTCTGTGGTAACTTTATTTAGCACCAAATTTATGTCTTTTCTACTCGTAAAATTTTCTCTATTTTACGACCTTTTGCCAATTCATCGATAAGTTTTTCCATCTGCCTACATTGCTTATACACTTCAAATTCATCAGCTATATCTTCAATTCTATAACCACAAACTACACCTTTTATCATGTGCGCATTAGGGTGGATTTTTGCTTTCTCAAAGAACGTCCTAAAGGTTACTTTCTCATCAATAAGTGTTTGTAATTTATCTTCATCAAAACCAGTGAACCACTCTATTACTTTATGAAACTCTTCTTTTGTTCTATTATGCTTTTCTAATCTATTCCAGTATAGAGGATAAATAGATGCAAAGATCATATTAGCAACTTTTTCATTTTTTTCGGTTGTAACTTCCATTTTACTAGATTATAAATTAAGTTATGGCAAAGGTATTTAATAAGATATGTAACATATTTTAATTACTAAATTTAACAATAACTAGCCGAATAAAAAATCCATTTAGTCAATAAATATATCAAAATGAGTATTATTGAAAGTAATAAAATGGGCTTAGGTCACTTAGATTGCTTGAAGCGGCCGAAGTTTAGACGAGCACTAGTATTGAGTAACTAGTATTTATTATGATATTTCGTTTAATATTATTGAATCGTAGCTGAAATCTGTAAGTCAAGGAATATTTTAAGGGAATAAAAATTTTGTAGATGTGTTATATAAGTTATTTACAGTAAGTTTTTCATCATATCATTTGGTGTTAAGAATAGCTTTGGTATTTGCAATTAATTCAGAAATAAGTGTTTCATTATAGGCATCAGGATGTGCCTTACTGAACGTTCCTTTCGGATTTCCTTTATCATTATCAAAATAGGCTCCAGTAATGTCTTTATATTCATCTGAAATCGCCAAATCATATAAGATATCAGATCCTTTAGACGCTGGCGACCAATGTTGTCCATAAGCTTCATTAGCCATTCGTGTGTTCAATAACGACCCTGGATTCACAGCTATAATTGACATATCTTTAAATTGTTCAGCTAAATAAAAGCTCCACATGGTCAATGCCAATTTACTTTGCGCATACGCTTCACTTACATTTACCGAAGCTTCTCCATTTAAAGCTCCAATTCTAACCGTTGCTTGTGCTGCAGAGCTTAAATTAATGATTTTCTTATCATGTCCAGCTTCTAACAAAGAGAGCAATGCATTTGTTAAGATGTATGGTGCAAAATAATTCACTGCAAATCGAATATCCAATCCGTCATTAGTGGTATCAATCGGACTTTTAAAAATACCTGCATTATTTATTAAGATGTCAATACTTGATAGTTTGTTCAATACGTCTTTTGATATATTTTTTACAGCCTTCAGGTCTGAAAAATCTGCTACAAAACCATCAATATTACTATTATTTGAAGCGTCTTTCACTTCTGAAATCACCTTAGCCAGCTTTTCAGAATTACGTCCATGCAAATAGATGCTATGCCCTTCTTTAGCTAATTTGATGGCAGCTAATTTTCCGATGCCATCTGTACTTCCTGTTATTAGTATTGTTTTGCTCATGTGTTTATATTTTGTGTCATTTCAGAATGAAAATGTGGTACTATTTTTTCTGATAACTCCCTTAAAGTATCTTCTATTGTACGTGTATTAAACCGTAAATTAATGGCAACATGATTCACTCCAATATCTTCTAAATGCTGAAAATAATTCACCAAATGTTTCGCTCCAATTTTAAATCCGAGATGAATGGGTTCTGGCCGAAAGTCATCATCCTGATGTAAATCTACGTATAAAGGTTGCATAAAAGGTTTACTATGCTCTTGCGGAATGAGTTCGCGCCATTGTCTAATGGTATATTGCTGCTGATATAAATTTCGAGGATAATACATCCAACCATCACCATGCTCGGCATTCCATTCTAACTTTTGCTGACTATAACCTGTTATCAACATCGGATTTTGTGAGTTGTTGCTTTGGGTAGCACATCAATATGACCTGTTATCTTTCCGAAGTGATTATCTTCCAAAACAGGAAACTCCTCTTGAACCGTTCTCATATAATCAAAAGCGTCACGAAATAATTCGCCACGTTGTTCATAATTAACATTCATTGCTGGATATTCGTCATGACGATCACCAGAGGCAACTCCCAAAATAAGTCGACCTCCAGACAACTGATCAATTGTTGCCACAGATTTAAACGTATGAACAGGATGATGTAAAGGCAAGGCAATACTCGAAATACCCAAGGCAATTTTTGAGGTCTGTCCTGCCAAAAAACCTAAATAGGTAAACGGATCATAGGTTTGTCCTGCATCTCCAAATGAAGGCACGTGAAACGGCACATCTCTAACCCATAAGGCTTTGAAACCAAGCGTTTCTATTAGCTTTACACGTTCTAAATGATGTTGCATTGTTGGCACTGTACTATTGGCATAATTTTCAATAGGAACCACCACTCCAATACTCAACTTGTTTGGTTGAAACGTATTGTTAAATCCTTTATTTATGGTTTCAAAAGATACCATTGTTACAACTATCTTGTTCTAGAATTTATTTCCAAGTTACGATATCTTCTAAAGGTCGTCTTGTTTTAGCATGAGGTGGTTCAGCTTTACGATACCCAAAAGCTACCATATAAGAGAGTCCGTATTTATTCGTATCTATTCCAAATTTTTCTTGTAGCAAGGCGTTTACCTTATCTTCATGGAACCCTTCTATCGGACAACTATCAATGCCATTTAAAGCAGCAGATGTCATCATATTAGCTAAGGCAATATAGGTTTGTTTAGACGCCCAATCAAATAGTTTTTTATCAGAATCTAAATTGAAATCACGTTCTTGAAACTCTCTATAAAACTTAGAATACATCTCAATGACATCTTCAGGAAATTGCTTGACGTCTTTCATCATGTGCATGATATAGTCTGAATCCCATTTGGTCATTGGTGCTTTCATACTTAAACCCAAAATAAAATGACTCGCTGTATCTAATTTCAAAGGCGCTCCCCAAGCTACTGGTTTTAAAGCTTCACGCAATTCTGGATCTTGAACTACTACAAAATGCCAAGGTTCAAAACCAAATGAACTTGGTGATAAATTTGCAGTGCTTAAAATAAAATTGATGTCCTCATCTGTTAATTGTCGTGAGGCATCAAATTCTTTTGTTGCATGTCTGTACTGAAATGCGTTTAAAATAGCGTCTTTAGAAATGTTTGGAATGTTCATATATTTATAATTTTTAATTAACTATACTTTTTATAGTAGCAAAACTAAGTATAGTTTTTTATCTTTGCAATAACGGTCAAAAATGATAGTACTCATTTTAACAAACATTATGATGAAAGATACACTTCAGAATACATACACCTACAATGGCAAAGCATATCCTTGTTGCGCCAGTCTAACCATGGGAGTTATTGGTGGCAAATGGAAAACGGTCATTCTTTACCATTTAATTAATGGGAAGTTGCGTTATAACGAATTGCGTAAACTCATGCCTACAGTTACTGAGCGCACTTTGAGTTTACAACTCAAAAAATTAGAAGACGATCACATTATTGAACGCAAGGTTTTTACAAAAAAACCACCTTTAAAAGTCGAATATAAACTCACTGACTTAGGCGAAACTTTAATTCCGTTGATAGAATCGATTGCAAAATGGGGCGATTTTGTGGTTCAGAAATATTCCTAGATAGCTATCACTTTAATTAAATATGTTCTCTTGGTTTAGTTTCCATTTTGGCAGAAAATTCAATTCATTAATTCTAGTCTTTTAGTCGCTCTTTAAGTTTTTTGTTTAGTACATCTCATTTCCATATTAAAAAATCAAAGCTTTCAATGTTTGTAAGTGCATTATTTGCATTGTTTTTTTGCACGTATCCAAGTATTAAACATATTTGTCTTTAATCACTTTCATGTGATGTATTTCGTGTCCTGCAATGATAAATGCCAGCGCTAAAGGCGACGCTGGAGCATTACTCGCAGTACCTATCCTAGACAAGGCTTCATCATCTAAATTTTCAAATAAAGCTATGCTTGCCATTCTTACGACTCTATACTCACTCATAACGGATTCAGGGGAGCGATTAGTTGCATTCATAAAAGGAGCAAATTCATCTTGATCAAATCCTGGTAATGCTGTTGCATCATTTCGTGCAATACGAAGCGCTCTATAGGCCAAGATACGTTCTGCATCCATCATATGAATGAAGAGTTCTTTTATGGTCCATTTTCCTTCAGCGTAAGCATAATCCCATTTATTTTTAGGCCATGCTTTAAAAAACTGTTTTATATCTGTTAATTGATATTTTAAAGCAGCTACAATATTTTGGGTTTCCACCAAATTAATATAGCGTTTAAAATAGTCGCTAGATTCGTTAGCGTTTAGTTTTCTTGGTGTCATTATGTTTAGATATCGTGTACGTATAAGGTTTGTTTTTATTGGAGATCTAAGTTAACAAATACAAACCGAATAGAAAATTTCAAAGGATTTTCCTATATGAAGCAATGAGCTTTCAGAAGTTTATAAAAGTACATGTATTGAGCTAGCTTTTTACGTTACTGGCAGTGTGTTTTATAATTCCTCAACAAGTTGAATATTATTACCACATGTATCATTAAAAACCACAACTTTTACAGTACCCATTTCAGTTGGTTTCATACTAAATTCTACTCCAAGTTTTGTTAATCTTTCATATTCTTCTTCAACATTATCAACATCAAATTGCGTGTAAGGATATCCTGCTTCCATTAATGCATCTTGATAGACTTTACAAGGTTCAAAATGATTAGGAGCTGGTTCTAATAATAACTCGGGTCCATCTTGCCATTCTGCAGAAACTAAGGTTATCCATCTGTTGCCACCACCTAGTGGCAGATCTTTCTTTTTTAGAAAGCCTAATTTTTCTGTATAAAATTTTAAAGCTTTTTCTTGATCTCTAACGGGAATACTAATAAGTGTTACTTTCATATTAATTTAGTTATATTACAAATCTCAGAATTTTAAAGCTATTTTACTTCTTGAAAATTGCTCTTTTTTTGAAATTCTGTAGGTGATTTACTTGTTTTGGTTTTAAATAATGTACTAAACGAACTTAAACTTTCAAATCCAACAGCAAAACATGTTTCAGTCACAGATAGTCCTCTTGCAAGAAGCTTTTTAGATTTTTCAATTCGTTTATCAATTAAGTATTGTCGTGGTGTTTGTCCATAATATTTTTTAAACAATCGTAACATGTGATACTTTGAAACAAACTGAGTATTGGATAATACGTCCAAGTCTAATTTGGTATGATAATTCTTTTCGATATAGTTTCGAATTCTTATTACAGTACTAATTTGTTTGTCATTAGAATACACAATATCACGAATTCTAACGAGTTCTTTTTCGTAAAATGTCATCAGGTCTATTTCTTACTTTATACCAGCTTGTACTTTAAGTAGCTATTTTAATTAAAGATAGTAATCTATCACAAACTGAGTACAAATAGAGTAATTTTTAAACATGTTTTTGATTTTTCTTAAAACTCTAAATCCTCATAAACATACTCTTGAAAAATTTCTTTCACATTCCCAATATATTCTTTTCCTCTAAGTTTTCTTACGGTATGAAATTTTAACTCTTCTTCTGGAAATGATTGAATTAGTTTTTTAATTGATTTTTTATCTAATTCATCTTGTATAGGATTTAACCATTCATCTTCTAACTCTTCATTTAAAATCAGAGGCATTCTTGGGCCTTTTAATTTTGGGTTATTATGTATTTTTGTAATTAATGGATTTCCTTCAGTGGTAACTATGGAAAAAGAAATTATCGTACCATTAGTTACTGGGTTTTTCCATTCACTCCATAAACCACCTAAAACAATTGGTTTTTCGTCTTTGCGTTGAATAAAGAAAGGATAAGTTTTTTTATTGAAATGATGATGTTCGTAGAAACCATTTATATAAATTAAGCAACGATTGTTTATAGCTGATTCTCTAAAGGATGGTTTAACAAAAATAGTTTCTCCACGTGCATTAAGAGTATTATTCCAAATTTTTTTCATTTGTTCTTCATCATTGATCCAATGAGGAATAAGTCCCCAAGTTGCAACTTCTGGAAAATCTGGAGACCTGTCTGTATAAATTAATAATTCAGGATGACTAAATCCTGAGGTATGAAAGAGCGGTAAATCTGTAAATTCTTCAAGATTTTCTCGGATTTCATTTACCGCACTTAATCCAAACTTTCTGAATGCTCTTAAAGCTTGTGTTTGAGTACTTGTATTTATATCGTAGCACATATTGTTTTAATGTAAACTATTGGTTTTGACTATGATTTTCTAAGCCAGTTCGCTTTGCTCGAGTTGTTTCGAGTCTAAGCGCCTAATTTAGTAAATACAAACCGAATAGAAAATCCATGAGGATTTTCAGAAGTAGCTGACAACAAGCAATTACTTATAGCCATTGTTGTATGGCGTCTTTATTTTAATTTAAATTTCTGAACTCTATTTCCCAAAATATCTCCAACATAAATACTTCCTTCATCATCAATTTTAATATCGTGATATCTCGATATTGGACCTTCATAAAATCCAGTTCTACCAAACTGCATTTGTAGGTTTACATCTAAATCAAAGCGAAAAATATCAGAACCTTTAACAATAGTATCATTATCAATCCAGTAATCTATTCCAAAAAGATGGTTTTTCTGATTATCAATCGTTACGGAATACAATTGGTCAGTTGATTGGTTTTGCCAGAGCGTGATAAATTTTCCCTTACTATCAAACTTTTGAATTCGATTATTTTCTCGGTCAGCAACATAAACAAATCCATTTTTATCTAGATCAATTCCGTGCGGAATATTGAATTCCCCTTGTTTATTTCCGAATTTGCCCCATTCAAATAAGTATGTTCCGTCTTTTGAAAATTTAATAACTCTACTGTTGCCATATCCATCGCTTACATAAAAAGAGCCATCTGCAGACACAGCTACATCTGTAGGAAGATTGAAATGTTCTTTATCATTTCCAGCGACTTGAGCTTCTCCTAAAGTTAAAAGTAGAGTACCATCCGAACTGAATTTAAAAATTTGATGAAGGGCAACATCTGTTACCCAGATATTATTGTTTTTATCAATTTCTAATCCGTGTGGCATTATAAATAAATTCGCTCCCCAACTATTTAAGACTTTGCCTGTTAGTTTATCAATAACCGTAATGGTGTTTTCTTGAATTTTATCTTCCGGCATTGGTTCTTGCCAAACTCTACTGGCTCTATGAAAAACCACAATATTGTTGTCAGAGTTAATCCCGAGTCCAGTTGGATTTCCTAAAATGAGATCACTTGGTAAATTTGGCCATTCACGAACCAAAACATAAGAGTCAGATTTTTTAGTTTTTTGTTCCGGTTTGTTTTTTTCAGAGTCCTTACACCCTAAAAACACAAGTGCTAGAAGAAAAAAAAGAACAGTATTTTGTTTAAATTTCATCTTTTGGTTTTGGTTGGGTTAATTGGAGCATAGCGACAATGTAGCAACTTGAGTTCACCTTTAGGTGACCCGAGCGAAGCGAACAGATGAATACCTATATAATAAAAAATAAATTAATGAATAATTGTACATCATCGTGTTCGTGTATGAGTAGTAACGAGCTTATATGCCATACTTTTCGGAAAGTAAAATACAAAATAAAAAAAAGAATAGCGACTTGAATTAAGATTCAAATCGCTATTACTTATAAACGTTGTTGGCAATAGTTATTGGACTTCAACTTGACTCCAAATTCCTGTTTTAGCAGTTTTTTGTGCATATTCTAGAAATGTTTTTGATTTTCTGCCTAGAACTCGTTCAATATCATTAACCACTAATTGATTTTTAGGATTGGTTAAAACATGACTAAATAAATACTCAATTAACCATACTACATCACTTGGTATTTGCATTTGCTTCATACCATCAATATACTGTTCTAATGTGATGTCATAGAAGTTTAATTTTCTGTTACTAGTTTTTGAAATTATATTGATAATATCCTTGAAGGTGATTAATTCTGGACCAGTTACCTCAATAATTTCTCCGTTATAAGTGTCATCAAGTAAGACAGTTGCAGCTACTTCTGCAATATCATTGGCATCTACAAATGGAATTAAAACATCAGACATTGGTAATGCCACTTCTCCAGACAATATAGGATCCAAAAAGAAACTTTCGCTCCAATTCTGATTAAACCAAGATGCTCTAACAATTGTATAATCCATGCCAGAATTCATCACAATTTGTTCACAAGCTTCGGCTTCAGTTTCACCTTTTCCAGAGAGCAGTACCATTTTTTTAACACCTAATTCTTTTGCTAAATACGTTAAACTCTCTATAGCTTCTTTGGCCCCAGGAACAGCAAGGTCAGGATAATACGTAACATACATTTTTTCGATGCCACTTAAGGTTTCTATCCATGTTTCTTTATTATCCCAATCAAAGCTTGGTGATGAATTTCTTGAACCAATTCTTGGCTCAATTCCTTTGTTTTGTAATTGCTCTACTACTCGGCGACCAGTTTTTCCAGTTCCTCCGATTACTAAAATGTTTGTTTTCATAATGAATCGTTTTAAAATGTTTTTTGAATAAATATTGATATCAGTAATAGTATGAATGAAACTACACTTGAAATGGTTCTAATACTATGGTAATAATTCCAAGCACTTTCATAATAGGATCTAAAATTCTTTAGTTCTATTGCGTTAAGATTGGTAATAGTTAATGCTTCTAGTTCATTGTTTAAGGGCACATTTCCAAAAGCTGTAACACCAAAAGTGCCAATTAGATAGATGATTGTTGATGCCAATACTAACACAAAGACAGTATTGTTGTTGAACTGCAAAAAAGTAGTTGTTCCCAATGCAACTAAGCTTCCTAAGAACACAATGAAGAACACTGGATTCAAGATTTCTCTATTAATATTTTGCATGGTTTCCAAATAGGTTAAATGACCTACTTTGTTAGTGCCCAATATGACTGAAACAGACCAAGCGAAGAAAAAACCTGTGGAAAGTGCATTCAATAAAACCGTCATAAAAAAAACAATAGTTTTCATGCTTTGATTTTTTTATTGGTTAAATGTTTTCCGAAATAGTATACAATGAAATAAAACTCAACGACAATTGTGTAAAACATTGGATCTCCGAAAAATTCTGAATAACTTCCACCATTTGGAATTATAAATACAGGAACTGTAATTATTACATCTAGAAGCGTAGCCACCATAACGAAGGTAAGCCCCAATTTAGATGGTTTTATGTAACTTTTCGTATAGAACAGATATGTTCCTATATATGAGCTAGGTATAATGCCCAAAGCCAATGCGATATTAGATTGTAGTTCCGGATTTTCTAATATGGGAACATAAAAGGATAAGAGGTAAAAGCTAACACCTAAAATCCAAACGAGTATACCACATGCAATGCTAAATAAATTTTTACTGATCATAATCTTTAGTTTTTAAATTATGATACAAATCTATAGTAGCTGTCTTCCAGCGACTTATTCAGAAAGAATTATGATTTATTCGAAAAGAATTTTACACTTGGCTAGGTCTGTAGCCGAACTTTTTTTCAAAAGCGTTAGAGAAAGAACCCAAACTATCGTAACCTACAGTCCAAGCGGCTTCTTGAATTGTTTTCTGTTCGTTTTTAATCAAACTGTAGGCTTTTTTTAAACGTTCGTTTTGTAAGTATTTGAAAACAGGAACGCCAAATTGTGCTTTAAATTCTATTTTAAGGGTATTTGTGTTAGTACCAATTCTGTTGGCCAATTCTGTTAAGGAAGGTGGATTTTCTAAATCGGATAATAAAATGTCTTGAGCAAGATTGATTTTTTCTATTTGCGAAGTATCAAGTTTTGTGTTTTGTTGTTTTGCCAATTGTCCAAAATAATGAGAAAGTAAAGCTGTGATATGGCTTTTATAAAACATCATTTTAATCTCACCTTCGTAAGTATTGCTGAAGAACTGTTCAACTAATTGAAACATTTCTGGGCTCATATTAAATACAGGACCTTCAACATAATGGTCTTTTGGGTGAATTAATTGATATAAAAATTGTTCCAAGAATTGACCTTCACCATGAGGCAATTTGTCTATGTTTCTTAGTGTTGTAGCGATTACTAAACATTGCAGCGATTTTAGTTTAGAAACATGATGTTCAAACTCTACCATATTATCCGCATAAAATGATAGTACCATACCTTTGGTGTGATGGAACTCTTTGGTTTTTCCATCAAATTTTACGTTAAGACCAACATCACCTGCACCATAAAAGGCGATAGCTATTACAGGCTCGTCAAAAAAACATGAATCTATTAAATTATTTTCGGAGGAAGCCTCTTCCAACAAGATTGTGTAATCATTTATATCTATTATTTCACGATTCATTCTTATGAATTTATTAATCGAGTTTAATTATTGCAAACGGTTTTATATATCATTACACCGTAACCATAAATTTAGCAAAAAGACTCGAAATGCCGATCAGTAATTTAGCCACAATGGGCTATTCATGTTGTTGTGCTTTCGTTTATTTTTCATATTATTTAACTAAGGTTAATCTACTGAAGTTTCAAGAACTATTCGATTTATTAGTTGCTTAGCTTCGATTGAAAGAGCTTGCGCTTCGTGAAGAACAAATAGTTTATCGCCAATATAATTTTCGAATTGTGGATTCTGTAAAAGAGATAAATTGTCGATATTCAATTCAGAACGATCGTACGGAAAACTATCATTTAATGCATCGGCATTTCGCAATGAACCATGAATCTTTACAAATTTAATGATATCTAGGCTTCTTTCTTCCGTATGCATAGCTGTTTCTTTCATCTGATTATAAAAACGAGTCCATTGGAATAGTAATTTCTTCAGCTCCTTATTATTCAGTTTTGATAGTCCACCTGAGTTTTTAAGGTCATTTAAAACAAACTCACTTGGTCTCCATGTTTCGCTTGAGAACACTTTACCTAACAGACTGTCTAACGTTTTTGAAGCATATTGATTCTCTTCTTCACTAAACATCGAATACAAATGCTCCAAAGCATCTATTTGATTAGACAATCTCTCGTTAATGGAATCAAGATCCTTTAAATTATCTTGAAACTCATCATTAAGATTTGACAGTGTTATTTTTTCTTGGTTGGCTTCTTGTCGTTTTTCATTCCAATTATTGATTTGTAAGGCAATCAGAATACCGATAACCACTAAAACTATTTCACCAATAGCATATTTGAAATACTTTCCAGTTTTTCCTTCTGAAAGTAGAGATTTTCGGATATTTCTAAAGAACTTAATCATGTGTAGAACTATTGTTTTTTCCGCAAGCGGCTATCTCAACCAAATGTCCACAGGACATTTGATTTTGCTTAGCAAAATTGAGTTTCGATAATCTAAAGAATTTTATCATTGGTTAGCGGTTTCGGATAATTGAACACGTTGTTGGTTGTTCGTTTTTTAATACCTAAATACTTTGTCCAAAAGTCAATAGGTTACTATCTGGGTCAAGTAAGGCAAACTCTCTTTGTCCCCAAGGCTTATTCTCCAAAGGTCCATTTGGATGAATTTCTATTTTATTTTCAAGCATAGATTTATACAAATCGTCTATATTATCAGTTCTGATATAAATCATTCCATAATTCTCTTTTGGATTAAGTTCTTTATATTCAAAGAAGTGAATTTCTATGTCATCCTTCTTAACCATTAAATATCCTTCGTAGTCACCTAATTCTTGAAAACCTAGTTGGTTTACATAATAATTTCTTGTTTTAGATTTATTACGCATTGGTAATTTAGGGTTAATATCTGTTAACATAAATTTACTTTTAAATAGCACGTTTTCTTAAATGAGTGCTAACGGTCTAGTATAAGAATAGTAGCGAATTTTGAAACACGAACCATTCTGATTAAACCTGATTTTAAATATAAAAAAACGATTTAGATTAAGCACCTAAACCGCTATTATTTTTATACATTGATAGGTATAGTTATTTTTAATTTTTTAAATCCAGCTTATTTTCATTTTCTTTAATATGTTGTTTTTCTCGTTTCCAATTTCCTTTAAAATACTCAATCAACGGTAAGAAATTTAGTTTAATAGGGTTATTACTGTAAAATCCAGTTGTAACTCCATATTTTACTTTTTCAGTCTCTTTTTGATATGTACCAAATAATCGGTCGAAAATAATGAGTGTTCCACCATAATTTTTATCAATATATTTTTCGTTTGAACCGTGGTGAACTCGGTGAGCCGAAGGTGTATTGAAAAGCAACCCTTCAAAAACTCCCAATGTTTTCACAGCTTCTGTGTGCAAAAAATATTGGAAAAATAAGCCTGAAGTTATGCAGATTATAAGTATTTCAGGAGAAAAACCAAGTAAAACAAAAGGGATGTAAATAATTGGACTTACAAAAGCCCCAATCCAGTTTAACCGAACTGCAGTACTTAAGTTCATGTGCATACCAGAATGATGTGTGTGGTGCAATGTCCATAATAATGGTGTTTCATGGCTTAGGCGATGATACCAATAAAAACCTAATTCAGCAGCAAGAAAAGCTAGAATTATCGTAAATGCATTAGTAGGAATACTAAAAAAATGGTATTCTGCTACCCAGCCGAATACTAGATATTTCCAACCTAAAGAAATTGGTTTCATAATATTGTTGCCAATAAAAATTCCAAGATTACCCAGGCTTTCTTTTAGATTATAAACCGATTTGTTTTTAGTTTTCGACCAAATTATTTCAATGACTAAGGCAACCAAAACGATAACTGCAAAATAGTATTGAATGTTATTTATATTCATCTTAATTTTGTTTTTTCCATTCAACAGTTTTCTTCATCAATCCTGAATAAATGGTAATAATTAGTATGTTACTTTTTAGCTCAAATTTAGCCTTGTACCATTTTTTCTTTTTTACAACATATATTTTTCCTTCGTAAAAGCCATCACTTTGCTTAATGTCTTTGATTAGAAGTTTACCGATGGGTGCTTTTTTATTATCTGAAGAATCTAGAAACCCTTCAAACAAATCACCTGTTTTTATAATTTTAACGGTTGTGTTTTCTTTTCCTGTATTCCACAAGCTTTCAAAAGATTGTGCGTTCATGGCAATTATTCCAAAAAGGAGAAAAAAAATTGTTGCTATATTTTTCACTGTAAATGATTTTAATAGCACAAAAATAAAATAGATGAATTATACAACCACTTAACAAAAGATAAGAAATGAATAAGGGTTAGTCGTTCTTTGATACTATTCTAGATCTTATTCTACTCAAAGAAACTGGAGTTATACCAATTATATTAGCGATATACATGTCTGGTATTCTGTTGACAATATTTGGGTTGTCTTTGACAAATTTTTTGTAGCGTTCTTCTGGAGAAAGAAAAACAAATGATTCTGAGCGTTGGAATGCCCGCTTAATGATTCTTTTACCAAAATAGGTTCGATTCAATGCTAAAAGGTTTGGGTTTTTTGAAGTAATTTCCAAAAATAAATCATAATCAATAACATAAACTTTGGTCGCTTCTATAGCCTCATAAGTAAATTTCGAAGGTTCATTGAATAAAATAGAATGAACATTGGTAAATATGTTAGTTTCGGCATACACTTGAAATGTAACTTCTTCACCTTTTTCGTTAATAATATAACTACGTACTATTCCTTTTCGAATAAAAAAGATATTCTTTTCTTTAGAATTTACAGCAATAATTGCATCCTCTTTATCAAAGGATTTTATCTTAGAATTTCTGAATAACTTATATAAATTTTTCAGGTTCAAAATTATCTAAATCAGTTATTGGATTGTGGTTTTACAATTGTACATCGTGTTCGTGTATGGTTAGTTGCGTGTTTAAGCAACTAATTTAGTAAACAAAAAGAACGCGAGAAAATTCAGAAGGAATTTTCCAAATAAGCACATGCCAAAGCAATTAATTATACACATTGTTGGCAACTTTTTATTTTTCTTTGATTTTTATTTTTCCATCAACCCAATCTGGTAAATAAAAATTCATTCCTGTTTTTACTTCTATATCTATCAATTTATTTCTCAATTCCACAGACCTTAATCCAATTGCTTTTCTTGTTTTATTTATTTTGGAAATATTTGATACGTTAGGAGGGTTAAGGTAACCATAGGGAGATTCGTTCCACTCTGACGTAACTGTTTTTTTCCAATCTTCGACTAGAGCAATTTCATATGGAGATATATATCCTTTCTTTAAGGATTTAATCAATTCTGGTTTTATGAAATCGTACAAGGTGTCTTTTCTAACATAATCAGCTCCTTGGGAATTGTGATGACTTAAAATCGTTGAAACCCAGAAATCATTACCAATAAGAAATTCTCCTGGATAATCATTAATCTCCATAATTTCAATTAGATTAATCAATTGTTCTTCACTGTGTTTAGGGAAATTTTCTGAAATAAATTTTTCTTGTTCTTGTTCGTCTTCGATAATGTAGGCTTCATATGCGAGTTTCTGATCTTTTTCAATCATCAAGTTAATTCTATTTTTAAGTGTCGAATCAATTCTATTTAAGAACAGACTACGCAAATCTTTGTAATGGTTTTCAATGTTTTTCCAATCAGAATCAAGTAGATTTTCACTTAAGAATTTTTGTTCTTTTAGTTTTGTTAATCCCCAGCCATTGGATATAGCCTTCTTAATATAAATCAGCCCTTTTTCCTTTTCTCCAATTAGTAAAGAAATCTGAGAAGCGACTTTATAGTCACGAAGAAAAATGAAGTCATATTCGCTAAATAATTTTTCATATTTTAGTAATGCATCTTCAAATTTTTCTTGGCTAATTAATTCTTCTGCCAATATAGTTGCTGAATGGTATTTATTGTAATCAGTATCCTCTTTTATACTTTTGTCGCAAGCCGTTAAAGAACAAAGAAAGCTAGAGAGAATAATTAAGAATCTAATTTTCATTTTATTGAAATTGTTGCCAACGTGTTAGTGTATGGTTTGTTGCGGAAAATTAGTTCAAATTTTCCAATGAAATATAAATACGAATATTATCTAGATTTTCCACTTAACCAGCTTGCGCAGCAATTGACTATACACGTTGTTGTACTTAGTTTATACTATTTGAAATGCTCAATTAAAATGGAAGTATAAGCTAAAGAATCAATTAATAAATGTCCAATTATAGTAATAGTCAAATTTCTATATTTTATATAAAATAATTGGAATAAGGTTCCGACTATTATTACTAAAATCATGTGCTCAAATCCTTTTCTATAGTGCATTAAAACGAATGCAATTAGAGGCAAAAGAAAAACTAAAAATTTATTAGCTTTTAGCATTAATAATCTTTCAGTTGCATATCCTCTATAAATAACCTCTTCTGCTACTCCAGCAGTGATAACATTAAATATACCATAAACAAATATAAATTCAGGGCCAACAGTATCTATTCCTAAATTGTCATTTTGAGGAAAAGATTCGAAGCCAAATTCAAAGTAAGAAGCTAAAAATAATTTATGGATTACGATGTAAATCATACTCAATCCACCTAAAGCCATTCCTAATGAAAATGATTCAGAATTGATTTTTTTAATATTTAATGTGGATAGTTTATTTTTTTCTCCAAAGAGAATAAAGCATATGATTAGACCAACAAAAATCCAATCTACAAACTGCATCGAATAGTTCCTTAATTCAAAATCTTGCGATAAAACAGATTTATACACTGGTGGAAACCAAAATAGTATTGAGCCAATTAAAACTATGAATAGTCCTAAAATTATAGAATTTTTAGTCTTATTTGATTTTAGTTGATTCATTTAAATTAAGTACAACGGTTTCGTGTATGGATTAGTTACGCGAAAGGACGCGAGTCATTTTCCGATTAGTAGCTAAGTTAATTAATTAGTGTGGATTTCCGATTAGGAAATTCAGAAGTAATTAATTATTCACGTTGTTGTCTGCTGTTATTATTTTAATAGTCTTTCCTCAATCAAATAAGGCGCTTTTACATGATAATCCAAAGGTTTGTCTGTTTTCCATCTATGTGGCAAAAATTCCGAAGCATTTATTCCGAGTGCATTTATTAATTCGGGTTCATTCCATCTATACCACGTTCCGTTTACTGGGATATACACAGTATCCATTATTATAAAATCAAATGTCGTGGTGGTAATTGAAAAACTTGCACGCAATTCAGTCCCATTTTTTAATATTATCGTTCCTGCACACTTATATTCTCTTCCGTCAAGAGGAATTTTTCGTTTTTTCCAAGAAGATGCTGAACAAGGTCCAACAATAACCCAAGTTTCTCCTTTTTTATCACAAAAGGAAATTGGCAATTCATCTAAATCTTTTGGTGTAAATGGCATTATTTGTTTTCGGTTTTCTCTAATTGCATACAACGGTTTGGCTATGCGCAGTGTCCCGCAGGGCATTGCGTATAGGTTTTGTTGTGAGTAGTTGTTCGCTTCAACAAGGCCAGCTTATTTGATCTTGGCAGCACTGATTTCTGAGCCTTTGAAATGGATTGTCAGGCCTACAGGATTATTCTCACCGTTCATATCAAACTCACATCGGACTTCCTGACCTTCGATCCAAAACTTGGTTTGCTCAAACGGCAGAAGATTCATTCTTCTTCCAGATTCTTCCAAACTTTTTGTGCGCTCCAGAATAAGATTCTGGCCTGTTAACTCAATTTTTATAAAACTTTCAACATTGATTTTGTACGAACCAACATACCGCATCATTACGTCTTTTCCAAGTAAAATGGTGTCAACTCGGGTAAGTTCTTCGTTTGCATACTCCGCTTCGAATATCTTTTCACGCCCTTCATAGTAGCCGTCTTCATTAACGTTATACCAAATAGTCTTCGTGTCTTTCCCATAGGCAGGGGTGAATACATCTACTAATTGCGTGAAGCCATTTGGCATGATGGAATGGATGTTTCCTTCATCGGAAGTTAGAATACTGACATCGCCCCTTGAAATGATCGTGTTACTTGTTTCTATAATTGTAACTTTTTGCATTACTTCTTTTCGCCCATTGCTTACGATCTCTCGTGTTTCGGGCAGCAGCTCCTCTATTGAGTAATTCTTGGTCAGTGCATTTCCAGATACCACATTGATCACGCCCGTCATATCAGGGTGATCATGATGTGAGATGTACTCGCCATTCTCAAACTGAAACAAGCCCACTTGAAAATCTATTTCATTATGTAACCCTGTCGCTTCAAACATGTTGGGGTTTCGATTTTCATATGAATCCATTGCCTTTCTGACGTTCTCGAACTCGGGAAAATTGCATTGCAGAAGTAATTGCTTAACCTGGTGAGTATATATGTTTTGATCCCATGGCAATTCGTGTTGGGTCTTTGCTAATTGAGTTAGTTTCTCTAAAAAGGCGTCCCAATTTAGTTCGGTATCCGCATTCCATTTTCCAAAATGGCCATTGGCCTTTTGGGCATAAGCTGATATTGAATTAAGCTGCAAGGCAATGCCAGCAAAACCTAATGCGCTAAGCTTAATGAATTCTCTTCGTTTAAAATCGTCCATTTTTTATGCTACTGGTTTAATTACACACAACGCAGGGCTATGTGAAGCCACGTTTTGGATTTTAAATTTATGCAATTTATTGCATATAATTTACAAATACAGAATAAACGTGGACAGGTTGCATATAGCTAATGATATGTACAGTTATCCTCGAAGGCACCTCAAGGTGAATTTTACATCATCGTGTTCGTGTATGGTTTCGTTGCGATTCCACTAAGATAGCAAATAAACAGAAACCCATTGTTCAGAAGCGACAGAAATTCCGATAGGAATTTCCGAGCAATGAACTATACAAATTGTTGTACAACGTTTTTATTTAGGAAAATTTAATGTAAGTTTTTTTGATGATGTAAAACTCTTAATTAAAAAAGAAGCCTATTTTTCTAACCACCACATTCAGAACATATTAACTCTATATCAGAAAATGTACCACCACTTGCAGAATTATTTCCATTTGTAACATTAAAACTTCCAGAAATAATAATTGTATTAGAATTCGGTGATTGTAAATCATAATATGATATGCTTACAGTTCCAGATGATGCTTCATACAATGCAGTGTTATCCAAAATAGTTAAAGTTGCGTATACATTGTTCGATTGTGTATTATCGATTGAGAGCGTATTTCCAGATTGTATAGCTTGAGTATCGATGTCATTGTCAACTAAATTGATAGTTACCGTTATATCATTTGAATTATTTGTTGCAATTATTTGAGCAGATTCGGTATTCCCAGCTTCATAATTACTACCATTAACTGGACCACCAACATTCTCTAATATAATTTCTGGCACACCATTTACATTTAATGTTAAGTTTGGTTGGGATTCATTAGAAATTTCTGAACTATCATCATTAGAACAAGAAAAAACTCCGATTAGTAAGATAGCAAGTAAAATAAAATTTGTTTTCATAATTGTGTATTTTAACATACATCGGAAAACTAAGAATATGTCATCAAATTTTTTTATGGTAGGATTTAGCCGTAAATGTTGTACAACGGCTTCGTATAAGAATAGTAGCGGATTTTACGCACCTAGTTTTCAGATAAACACAGACCCTTTTATATTTACTTACTTTCGTTTTAGCGACTAAGCAGCTATTATTTTTATACATTGTTGGCGGTAGTTATTGTTTTGTAAAAATACTTTTTAGCACGATTTCTCTTATTTCTTTTTCGAAATGATAGACTATGTTCGGGTCTTCGTCATAGACGTTTTCCAATACAATAACATTTAACTGTTTGTCAGGCACGGAAAACTTGATGTTGGCAAATCCAATTCCTTTACCTGCGTGCCCAATAACCTTTAAAACCTCGCTATCATCAATTCTCACTCCATATCCATAACCTATCTTTTCTGTTCCAAATGCAGCATGAGGTCCTTTGATATTGTAGTTGGTCATTAATTCATAGCTTTTTGGTTTTAGTATTTTTCCGTTATGAAGTTGATGGTCCCAAATGTTTAAATCAATAGCGTTTGAAATTATGCCTCCAGTTGGAATAAAGTTCTGCCATCCCTCTGTTGTAATTCCACGTGAATAAAAATCAACTAATTCGTATCCATTACTCGAATTCAAATAGCCGTTTATTAGGTCTTGTTGGTTTTCACCAAATTCGTAGCAATAAGAATTGTTCATTCCCAAGTCTTTAAAGAGTCCATTTGCCAATTCCACATAGTTTTGTCCTGAAACCTTCTTTAGAATTTTGCCCAATAAACCATAACCAGCATTGCTATATCTGTAATCGCTACCTGGTTCAAAAGCCAATGGTTTATCAAGAGTGATTATTCCAGAAGACATATTTAGTAATTGATGAACTGCGACTGAATCTGCCCAAGATTGTTTTAAGTCAGGCAAATATTCCTTTATTGGGCTTTGAAGATTAATATTGCCTTTTTCTACTTCTTTTAAAATTAATACTGCGGTAATTTGCTTACTGTTTGATTGAATTCGGAAGTTTTCATTCAGACTAATTGGTGTTTTCTTCTCGAAATTTGAATAGCCATATTCTTTTGAATACTTGATTTCTCCATTCTGGGTTATCAAAATAACACCGTTAAATTTTCTTGGGGTTGTGGTTTGAATTAAGCTGTCAATTTTAGCAGAATAATCATCAGCAACTTCCTTTTCACTATCAGTATTCGGCTTGCTTTTTTTCTCGCCACAACCAAAAGTTATTAGCAAGGTTAAAAAAAATGAGATTCTGATTGCTTCTTTCATTAAAAAAATGTTTGGTCCTTTGTCTCTAATTACCGCCAACGGTTTTGTGTAAGCGTCAGTAACGGGAAAGTGCGCGAGTACTTTCCGCTGACATACCTAATTTAGCAAAACGAGTTGAATTTCCGATTAGGAAATTCAGCCGTTATTGCGCTTACACGTTGTTGGCATTAGTTTTTTATTCTTTTCGTTAATACTTCAATTTCCAATTCAGAGTTAATTCCTTTTTCAAAATGTTCATTTAACCAAAATTCAGCCGATTTGATATCTCCATTCCGTTTGTATAGAAAAGCAAGAATATATTCAGACGAGATTATTCTCTGTCCGATTTCAAATACAGGATTTTTTACATCATAAAGAAGTCCATTAATATTTTCTTCCAATGTTGATTTTCCTTCGAACCAACTTTTAATCTTCGGAACATTATTAAAAAGAACTCGTTCTAAACTATCTCGGAATTTTTGCTCATTAATCGTACTTATTCTGTCGGGATTAATTGGCTTGTTTTTCTCAAAACTTTCTTGCCATCCTTCTAAACGTTTGAAATAAATGATTTTTGTTGATTTGTCTGTTCGGTGATTTACAAGCTTTTTTCCAGAAATTGTAGGAACGAAATCAAAGCAATTGCCAAACGAAAATGAGCCTCCGAATCCTTTTAAAACATTGTATTCAACTACGTGTTTTATTCCCTCATTGTTGAAGTCACTAAACCAAATATATTTTCCATTCCAGTTTTTAAGTCCGATTTTAGATAACCTTGGCGAGACTACTCCTTGAAAAATTTCCAATCTTTTGTCCAGAAGAACTTCATCCAAATTCTCAACATCATCATAGAACTCATCTATGGCTTTTTGTCTGTCGATTAGGTTCTTTATTTTGTCAAAAATGTTCATTCTTCAAATTAATGCCAACGTGTTCGTGTATGGCTTGTTGTGGAAAATCAATATGATTTTCCGATTAAGGAAACAAGATAGCAAATTGCGCAAGAATTTCCGAGTAGGAAATTCAGAAGCAATGAGCTATACACGTTGTTAGGCAACGTTTTAGTCATACATAATGTTTTCCAAGTCACTTTTTTGTCCACTGTATAATTCAAAGAAGTCAATTGGTTTATTTGTAATTAATTTCACTCTTTCGTCGTGGTCGTGATTCAGTCGATAAATATTTCCTTTTTTATCCACTGCGATATAATTTCCATCTTCCATGTCCAAAATTGTATAGAAAAGCTTTTCATCATATTCGATTTCAAAACAATAGTCTAATTCCAAAAGTCCAAGTTGTTCTTTGGATAATGATTTAAGTGCTTTTTCAGCAATCTTTTGGTCTGGGTTTTCCATTTTCAGATGTTCCAATTCAATTCCGTTTTTCTGAATACGGTTCAAGTCAAATGTCTTGTGAAAAAACTCCGGATTTTCTATTTCAATTTTTGTCAGAGTATCGTAGTGATAATTTAGTTTGATAGGTTCGTATCTTTCTGATTTCCGATTCCAAACTGAAATTCCTGTTAAATTAAAAAGGGTTTTATGGTTTCGGTTTATTTCCTCAAATTGCTTTGTGTTGTAACCTCTCGAAATAAAAATTCCACTTGGTTTATTCATGAAACTTATTCCATGAATTCTTGAAATTCCAAGTGCAACTTTCAATTGAGGTAATTCGGTTTCCAAAAGGTTGGCGATTTTCAGGCCAAAATTGACAATGTGTTTCGTTTTTGTTTTTCGACTGAAAATGTTCATTTCAAATGTTGCCTAACTTGTTTGTGTATGATTTGTTGCGTTTAAGTGCGCGATTATTTTTCCGTTATGTAATATAGTGAATTGTAAGAAAAAATCCTGCTCTTAACCAGCAAACCGCAATTAATTATACACGGTGTTGTGCATAGTGTTTTTCACGTTCAGCTTGGTTTTCCGATGTTTGTTATTTAGTTCAAATGTGAGCGTTGGCAAGACATACTCTTTTACAGTTTGGGCGAAGCGTGGAAGATGCGACTGGAAATGTGTATGGCTTTTTGCGTTGGCAATTTTCTGCTAATTATTAAATCCATCGTCTCACTTTTTCTCTGTATTCAACATATTCATTTCCGAATTCACGTTTTAAAAATTCTTCTTCCAATCGTATTTGTGTATTTACACTTAAAGTAGATAATGAAATTATTAGTAATGTAAATGCATTAGGAATTACAAGGAATAACCCAATATTCGTAATCATTATTCCTAAAAATATAGGATTTCTTGAAATTGAAAATACTCCTTTTGTTACCAATTTGGTTTTGTTGTTTTCATCAATTCCGATTCTCCAAGAATTTGCCATTTGGCTTTGAGAATACCAAACTAAAATCAGCGATACCAACAAAAGTACCCAACCAATTTTCTGTAAAGTTTGATTTTCCAAATACCAAAAAGGAAGTAAATAGTCGTACCATTCATTTTTAAACGCATAAATTCCAACAACAATTAGTTCAAAAATTGTGATAAATGTAAAAACCTTTCCATTGTAATCGTGTGCATTATCTGTTTTTTCAAATGTAAATGGATTTATTCCAGTTTTTTTCCAAAGTAATACAGACCTTAAAACAAAGACCAATAAAAAGTATAATATGAGATAAGCGAATAATAACATAATTTCTAATTTTATGTAAAAATGCTACAATAACCAATGCAATGGAAGTGCATTTATTGTCCGCTACATTTATCGCAAATGCCTTTTACAACCAAGTTTACGTTTTCTGAAACAAATCCATCAGGCACTTTTATTTGAGGGATTTTATGTTCAGTTAAACAAATGGTTTCATTACAGTTATTACAATGAAAATGCAAATGCAAATCGGTTTCAATCTCACAATTACAACCCTTTTCGCACAAAGCATAT
This sequence comes from Microcosmobacter mediterraneus, assembly GCF_031846265.1. Taxonomy (NCBI): domain Bacteria; kingdom Pseudomonadati; phylum Bacteroidota; class Flavobacteriia; order Flavobacteriales; family Flavobacteriaceae; genus Microcosmobacter; species Microcosmobacter mediterraneus. Next base: position 200,005 of record NZ_JAVRIA010000001.1, read on the forward strand.
TTCGTAATTCCTGTGCCATCGTCTATTTGATGCACAATCTCTTTTTCTTCAAATGTTTTAATAGTTCTGTACAATGTTGTTCTATCTGCTTTCTCAAAAGCATTTTCTATATCGCTTAACGTAACTGCAACTTGTTTTTCGGCAAGGAACTTATAAATTAATAAACGCATTGCAGTTACTCGAATATCTTTTGACTCTAAAAATTCTTCAATTGTTTTCATAATTAATCGTGGTCTTCGTTTCCAAACGGTTTAATAATAATACCAACGCTAAAAATAAAACCGTCTGTTGGTGCATAGATTTCTGGAAATTCTGGATTTTCGTGTGGTGGTAAAACCAAAGGTGAAAACCTACTTTGTCTTCTGTCTGTAAAATTTTCAAAGTTCACAAATGCACTACCAAATTTAAAATTACGCATTAATAGTAAACCCATAGTTACAAAATCTGTCGTTTCTGTTCCGTTTGATAAAAACTGTTTTCCTGTATAAAATGTTTCGTAGCCAATTCTCCATTTATCAGATTCGTACATCAATACACTTCCTGCGTTATGTTTTGCGGTTAGTGGTTTTTGTGGATTTCCTGCCAAATAGTTCAATTTAGTGTCTATAAGTGCATAATTTAAAAACCATCTAAAATCTTTATAAGTAAACTTTATATTTGTTTCTGCGCCTTTGCTTAAAATTTCATCAGTTGCATTTTCAAATGCAAACATTCCGCTGTCTGTACTATTTAACAGCAAACCGTTGTTTATAGCAGTAACGTAAAAAAGTTGATTAATAGAAAAACCTATGGTTTCAAATAAACGTGTTTGATAATTGAAATCTAAATTTACACCATAAGAACGTTCTGCTTTTAGTGAAGATTTGTTAATGCCAAGTACATTTTCAAAGTTTATAAATTCAGCCTCTTCTGTAAAAATATCTGGAATTTTGTAACCTAAACCACCACCAATTCTACTTGAAAATCCATTAGTATTTTTATAAAGCACAGAAATTCTTGGAAGCGGAAAAAAGCCAAAGTCAGTATTGTAATCTGCTCGTAAACCAGTTTCTAAAATCCAATTATCGGAAAGGTCGTAAATGTTATTAGCAAACATTCCATAAGTGATGTCTTTTTGGTCACGTTGCAAAGTTGCTTTATCATTTTCATCAAAGTTGGAAGTGTATAAATTTGCTCCAAAAATCCAATCCGCTTTTGAAGTTTCTCTTTGATAAGTGATTTCCGTAAATGTGTTGGTTTGCTTACCATCAAAACTAAAATCGGGAATCGTCAATTTTCTATCAAAAAAAGAAATACTATTTTTAATGTTGAAAGAACTTATAGAATCTATTTGAGTTTTATAAACTGCTTGACTGCTCAATCTTTTTGAAATGTTTTCCTCTGTATATTGATGAATTCCGTTTTCTCCACTTTCTATCTTTGTAATATCTCCACCAATTCTATCATCATACGTTCCGTTTAAACCAAACCAAAATGTTGTTTTGTCTGAAGGATAATAAAAGAATTTTGGGTTGAATGAAATAGAAGTCGTTTTCGGTAAATTACTAAAGCCATCATCTTCTGGGTCATAAGCTTTTTGATAGTGACCTGAACCGTAAAGCGAAATACCAAACTTTTCATTTCGTTTGCTGTAAAATACATTTGCAGTACTTCCCAATGCTTGTGTTTGTGTAAGCATAATGTCTAAAGCAGGTTCTTCGTCAGGTGTTTTTGACACCATATTTACCAATCCAGCGATTGCTCCACCACCATAAAGTGTTGAAGAACTTCCTTTAATAATTTCAAATTGTTGTAAGTCTAAAGGTGGAATTTGTAAAATACTCAAACCACTTGAAAAACCTCCATAAAGTGGAAATCCATCTCTCAAAAGTTGTGTGTAACGACCGTCAAGACCTTGAATTCTAATGTTTGTACTTCCACTACTTAAAGATGTTTGTTGCATTTGTATTCCTGTACTTTCTCGAAGCACCATAGAAATATTTGTTGGATTCATTATGGCTTTTTCTCCCAATTCCTCAACTCCAATAAATTCAATTCTTGTTGGAATTTTTTTTACGGTTCTTGTACTTCTTGAAGATTGTAATACAACTTCATCCAATTCATTTCCTCCGCTTTTTAATTTGAAAATCAAGTCTGAATTACTTGGGATTTTAATAGTTGTTTTTAGAGTTTCAAAGCCTAAAAAAGAAACTATGATAATATGTTCGCCATTCGGAATTTCGTTAAAAGTTGCAATTCCGTCAAAATCGGTTACTGCTCCTTGTTCTAATTCTTCAAAATAGACTGTTGCACCTAATAATGGCTCGTTTTCAGTTTCTGAAACTACTTTTATTTGTATGTTAGATGTTTGCGCTTTTATAGAAAAGCACGTTATAATTGTGAGCATTGCGCTCAATATGTATTTATTCATTGAAAATGTAAAAATTAATTAACTAATTTTTTTTGACTTTTGGTCGATAATTTTAGCTAATTAATTGTGGCGGTTGCCAGATATTGGAATGAAAATCAAATCTATAGATTGTTTGATAAACAGATAGGATTTCTGTAGAAATTTGATTGTTAATACCTAATTCAAAAGTTTGAATTGGTTGATATGTAATTGCGATTCCGCAACAATTACAAATACAAGTAATTGGACAAGTATCATCACTATCATGTTGATTGTGTTCAGCAGATATTTCGTTTTGGTGTTGGTCTTCGGCATTATTTCCGTCAGAACAAGGTTTGATTGATAAACCAAGAATTAATAATGATAGTATGATAGTTATAAATTTCATTGGCACAAAGATAAATAAATTTCAATGCAATGGTGTTGCAAAGTTTTTCATTCCGATTGGCAAGAACGGATTTAGCGTTTGCAAAGAAACAGCTCTTTTGTTTTTTTAAGCGTTGGCTTTTCGCATTGGCAAAAAAAATAAATGTGCTGTTTGCGCGTTGGCTTTTTTAGTTCAAATGTTGATGTTTAGAGCGATTTTCCGCATTATGCCCAACGGTCTCGGCTATGAGTAGTTGCGTGGTTTAGCACTAAACCTTGCAAGTACACACCAAACTGAAAATCCGCGAGGATTTTCAGAAGTAGGCGAGAACAAGCAATTACTTATAGCCATTGTTGTGTGCTGGCTTTTATTCCATAATGTTCCAACCAAGCCAGCGGTTCAGTCAGATTATGTTTATTAAATTCTAAATGTATTACTCGTCTTTTTTTTCCGTTCGTTGTTCTGTTCGAAGCGTGTAAAGTCAGAGGTTTCATTAGCATTACTCCGCCTTTTTCTACTTCACAAACATATTCGTCTTCTATATTCCAATCTTTCGAGTCAGCACGAACTATTCCTTTCATATGAGATTTCGGAATTACTTTTAGTGCTCCATTGCTTTTGTCTGTTTTGTCTAAATGAATTCGTACTGTTATTGTATCTTGTAAAATCTCAATTGGTGGTTGAACTCCATATTGTCCTTTTTTAAAAGTCCAATTTGTATAATTTTCTAATTCCGTTTTTTGGTCAACCGAAATGCTCAAATCTTGATGATAAGCAACGAACCAATTCGATTCGCTCGGTTTGTCAAAATAGATTGCTTTAGTCAAGAAATATTCGGATTCGGAAAGGTCAGAGATTAATTCAGTCAGTTTTTTATTAAACAACAAATCGGTCAATTCAGGCACATTTTTGATTAATTGTCTAATCGCAAACAAGTCTTTTGTTTTCATAAACGAATTTCCGCTTTGTTCAGCATTCTCGATACAAGCTATAATTTGACTTATTTCAATGTCCGAATACAAGTCGGCTAAAACGGAATATCCATTTTTTTCAAGTTCTATTTTGTTCTTTTCGTAGCTCATTTTTCAGCTTGCACACAACTTGTTTGTGTATGGTTTGTTGCGTTTAGGTATGCGATTATTTTTCCGCAGTAACAATATAGTAAAAAGTACGCAAAGTTCTTCGTCTGAGCCAACAGTAGCAATTGACTATACACGTTGTTGGCAACTGGCTTTTATTTAATCAGACGGCATTTTTGACGTTACGTAAATCAATTCATCATAATTGTCCGATGTAAATTCTTTTATTGCGCTCTGTTCCGTTATTGTTCCAACTCCAATTATTTTGCTTTGGTCAATTTTTTTATATTCATCGACAGATATTATTTCTCCGTCAAGAACATATAAAGTTTTCTTGTCCGACTTTGTATTTGCTATTTCTCTTTCTTGTAATTTGGTCGTTAATAAAACAACTCCGTTTTTACCTTTTCCTCCGTATATTTTTTCAGCGTTTTCTTTTTTCAAATACTTAACCTTTGAAATATCCTCTTCAAGTAACAGGAACCAACCGTCATTCATTGTTTCATATTCAACTGCATATCCATCGATAATTAGCAAAGGGTTTTCCGTAAGCGAATTATCGACTTTCACGGAATTAATATAATTCGCCAAGTAAGTTTTGTCAGATTTCTTTTGGTTGCAGGAAATACACACAAAAATCAGAAGTAATATTATGTTTTTTGTTATTCGGTTCATTTTTCAGCGTAATGTTTTTAGCTTGTTGCCAACTAGTTATATGATAATAAATATATACTTTTTTTAGTGATAATCACGGGATAACATAATATTTTCCTGATGTTTATCAGGATTTGAGATACGTTGTATCGCAACATCTAAAGGGTTTTCAATCTTCATTAAATCTTTGCGCTTTACATGCGTATAAATCATCGTAGTCTCTGGTCTTGAATGGCCTAGTAAAGATTGTATATAACGTATATCTACACCATTTTCTAATAAATGTGTAGCATAACTATGTCTCAAAGTATGTGGCGTAATCTGTTTGTTAATATTGGCACGCTTACAACTGCGCTTTAAAAATTGCCTAACAGAAGCAGCACTATATTTGTCGCCTTCTTGTCCTTCAACAAAATAAACTTTTGGGTTATAACTCATGTAATAATTAGATAATAAAGGCATAAAACTATCTGCTAAGCTTACATAACGGTCTTTACGACCTTTTCCTTGTCTAATAATAAGTTGTTTTCGTTGAATATTAAAATCTGTTAGCTTTAGATTTATCAGTTCACCTATTCTTAGACCGCAAGAATATAATAAAGCAATTATTGCTCTATGTTTTAAATTCTTAGTATGTCTTAGTATTAATATTATTTCTTCATAAGATAAAACTAAAGGTAATTTTTTAGATTTCTTTGGGCGCTCTAGTTTTAGATCATCAATAGATGTATTAGTGAAAAATTGTGTAAAAAGCTTTAAAGCACTAATAAACTGTCTATGCGAACTTATTGAATACCCTTTTTTTGCTAAAACATCTTGAGCAAAGCGTTCAACATGTGTGTTAGTGAAATCTTCTGCTTCTATATCGTTATTGTATGACACAAAATCTGCCATAAAACTAGTGTAAGTATGTATGGTACTTTGGCTATATCGTTTACCTTTTAAGTATTTGTAGTAGTTATTTAGTAATGTTTTTTGATGTGGCTTAAAATTATATGATTTTCGTACACCAAGACTTGTGCTGTCTTTAATTGATTTATCGAAGTTGATATCGTTTATAATTGCTTCTCCTGCTAAAATTTGTTTTAGGTTATATAAGTTAAAATGAGTATGCTTTATATACCAAGTTTTTTTAGAAGTACTCCATTTAGCATTAAGTTTTTCTTTAAGTAAAGATTTAATGGCATAGTTAAACTTAAAATCTATACCTATTTGTTGATGACCTCGATGTTTAAGGTTTTTTAAAGTTACTGTGATTGAGTTTTGCATAACGTTGATAATGAAAAAATTAACCATGTAAAATAGCTAAAAAAATCATCATTTCAAAACAAGGTTAACTCTTATTATACTATTTTGAAAAAATCAAGAAATACAAAACGTCCACTTTATACTTACAATAAAGCAGACGTTTATGACTTAAAACCAAATATGTATTTTTTAAAATTCTTCTGCTACCAAATCGGCCTGATTTCTAAATACTAAGGTATCATCGAAGGCATCTAATAGTATAATGCTATCTGTAGTTACTTTACCAGCTAATATTTCTTTACTTAAAGCATTAAGCACTTCTTTTTGGATCACTCGTTTTACAGGTCTGGCACCATACTCTGGTTCAAATCCTTTTTCGGCTAAATACGCTATGGCTTCTGCTGTGGCATCAAAAGTAATACCTTGTTGTGCTATCATCTTTGTAAGGCCTTTTAATTGTAAGCCTACAATAGCAATGATATCTGCTTTGCTTAATGGTGTAAATAGTATGGTATCGTCTATTCTATTTAAAAACTCTGGTCGTACACGCTGTTTTAGTAAGCCTAATACATCTACCTTAGAAGCCTCCATTGCAGTATCTATATCGTTTGTGGCTTCAAAGCGTTCTTGTATAATAGAACTTCCTATATTAGAAGTCATTATAATAATAGTGTTTTTAAAGTCGGCAACGCGGCCTTTGTTATCGGTTAAATGACCCTCGTCTAATACTTGTAATAAAAGATTAAAAGTATCCGGATGCGCTTTTTCAATTTCGTCTAACAATACCACTGAATAAGGCTTTCTGCGCACAGCTTCTGTGAGTTGTCCGCCTTCATCATAACCAACATAACCAGGAGGTGCACCAACCAATCTACTTACGGCATGGCGCTCTTGGTATTCGCTCATGTCAATCCTGGTCATAGCGTTTTCATCATCAAACATATAGTCTGCAAGAGCTTTGGCTAACTCTGTTTTACCAACACCTGTGCTGCCCAAAAACAAGAAAGTTCCTATGGGTTTGTCAGGGTTTTGTAAGCCAGCTCTAGAGCGTCTTACAGCATCACTAACAGCTACAATAGCGTCCTCTTGGCCTACAACACGTTTGTGTAGTTCCTCTTCAAGGTGTAGTAACTTTTCGCGTTCGCTCTGTATCATTTTGGTTACTGGTATACCAGTCCACTTAGCCACAACATCTGCAATATCCTCATAGGTTACTTCTTCTTTAATCAAAGCTGTTTCTTGTTGTGCTGCCAATTGTTTCTGATACCTTTCTAGCGCTTCGCTGGCATCTTTTATTGTACCATAGCGCAGTTCGGCTACCTTGCCATAGTCACCTTCACGCTCAGCACGTTCAGCCTCTAACTTGTAGTGTTCAATATCTTGTTTTATAGTTTGAATTTGGTCTACAACTTCTTTTTCAGATTTCCACTTAGCATTAATGGCGTTACGCTCTTCTTTTACATTGGCTAAATCAGCTCTAAGACTTTTTAATTTTGATTCATCCTTCTCACGTTTAATAGCTGCAATTTCAATCTCTAATTGCATAATTTTTCTATCTAATACATCTAACGCTTCGGGTTTAGAGTTGATTTCCATACGTAATTTTGAAGCGGCTTCGTCCATGAGATCTATAGCCTTGTCTGGAAGAAATCTATTGGTAATATACCTGTTTGAAAGTTCTACTGCACCAATAATAGCGTCATCCTTAATACGTACTTTATGATGGGTCTCATACTTTTCTTTAATGCCTCTTAGTATAGAAATAGCACTTTCTGTATCAGGTTCGTTGACTATTACGTTCTGAAAACGGCGCTCTAAGGCTTTATCTTGTTCAAAGTATTTCTGATATTCATCTAAAGTCGTAGCACCAATAGCTCTAAGTTCGCCTCTGGCTAAAGCTGGCTTTAAAATATTGGCTGCATCCATAGCACCTTGGCCACCACCAGCACCAACTAAGGTGTGTATTTCGTCTATAAATAGCACAATATCACCTTCGCTTGTAGTAACTTCCTTTATAACCGCTTTTAAGCGTTCTTCAAACTCACCTTTAAATTTGGCTCCAGCGATTAGTGCACCCATATCTAAGGCAAAAATTTGTTTGTCTACTAGGTTTTCAGGAATATCATCATCTATAATTCTATGTGCTAAACCTTCTGCAATGGCTGTTTTTCCAGTACCTGGTTCACCGACTAAAATGGGGTTGTTCTTTGTTCTCCGCGATAAAATTTGAAGAATACGTCGTATTTCTTCATCTCTACCAATAACAGGATCTAGCTTACCATCTTTAGCCAATTGGTTTAAATTTTTGGCATACTTGTTTAATGAGTTATAAGTCTCTTCCTGATTTTGTGAGGTAACCCTATCGCCTTTACGCAAATCCTCAATGCTACTAGTAATGGCGTTCTCTGTAACACCTTGATCTTTTAAAGCCTGAGCTATATTACTTTTAGACTTAAAAATGGCAAGAAATAAATGCGCTATAGACACAAAGTCATCATTCATTTTCTTTGCTAGGACTGAGGCATTGTTCAATGTTTGTCCAGCCTCTCTAGAAAGCATAATTTCTGTACCAGATACTTTAGAAAAACTTTGTAGTGCTTTGTCTAAAACCTGTTCTAACATAGCAGTGTTTACTTGCAGTTTTTTTAGCAAAAAGGGTAGTACGTTGTCATCAACCTCTAAAATACCTTTAAATAGGTGTTCGTTTTCTATCTGCTGATGTTCTAAGCTTTGAGCAAGCTGCTGTGCTTGTTGCACAGCGTCTTGTGATTTTATGGTATAAGTATTAAAGTTCATAATATGGCCACCCCTTTAGCGTGGTATCTTTTAATTGTTTGAATTCAGTTTATTTTCTTTTCCAAACACCTCAGTTCAACAATCCTACCAAGCAATGTTCTCAGACAAAATGTCTATAAAGCCTTGATTAATAGTGACTTTTTGTCAATTTAAAGCTGTGCAATTAATCAATTTAAGATCGTGTTGTGTCCTTGTATTGGTCACCAATTAGAAAATATCAACTATAGGTCGTATTTTTAAAAAAAAATTGCAATGCGTTTTCTGTGCTTACTTTTAGTCTTTTTATTGGCCTGTAATACAAATGCTCAAAATGTGCTTGATGATTTTGAAGGTAGTGGAGGTATTACAACCTGGTATGGCGATAACTGTTTAGTTAATACCAACAGAAATAATCCTTATCCTCAAGGTATTAACACCTCTAACAAAGTTTTAGAATACTTTGATAATGGAGGCCAATATGCTAACGTACGTTTTGATATGAGTACTAATTTAGACCTCATAACCAAAAACTCGTTTAGTATTAAAATATATGTACCATCTTCAGATATAACAGGTAGTCAGCCCAATCAGGTCTCTTTAAAATTGCAAGATGGTTCTTTGGCCGAACCATGGATTACCCAAACCGAAATTATTAAACCCATTGTTTTAAACCAATGGCAAGAACTCACCTTCGATTTTGAAAATGATCCTTTTATGAATTTAGACGGATCATCACCTGCACCATTGTTTAGAACAGATTTTAACAGAGTATTAATTCAAGTTAATGGCGAAAATAATAACGATAATGTTAGAGCCTACATCGATGATGTATCTCATTATGATACGGTAATAGATGATCCTATTTTTGATACCTTGGTATGGTCAGATGAGTTTGATGGTGCTTCTTTAGATGCTTCAAAATGGTGGCGACAAACGCAATTACCTCCTGGAGGAAGTTGGTATAACGGCGAAATACAGCATTATACCAATAGAGACGTTAACTCTAGTGTTAACAATGGTATTTTATCCATAAACGCTATAAAAGAGTTAGGTTATACTGATCAAGGATACTCTAAAGATTATACCTCGGCTCGTTTAAACTCTAAATTTGCATTTACCTACGGAAAAGTAGAAGTTAGGGCTAAATTACCAACAGGACCAGGGACTTGGCCAGCAATTTGGATGTTAGGAAAAAATATTAATGAAGATGGTGCCTATTGGGATAATCAAGGCTATGATACTACAGGTTGGCCAGCTTGTGGCGAAATTGATATTATGGAACATTGGGGAACAAACCAAAACTTTATACAAAGTGCCATGCATACACCATCTAGTTTCGGTAACACTGATAATAAAGGCGGACAAGTTATTCCAACAGTATCTAATGGTTTTCATGTATATTCTGTAGAGTGGACTCCAGAAAAAATGGTTTTTAGAGTAGATGGAGTAAAGCATTACGAATATAATCCTGCTATTAAAAACGCTAGTACTTGGCCTTTTGATGAGGAACAATATCTTCTTTTAAATGTAGCCATTTTACCCGAAATACACTCTAATTTTACCTCAAGTGCTATGGATATTGATTACGTTAGAGTATACCAACAAAGTACACTATCTAATCATGAGAATGGCTTAGATAGGGTAAGTATTTATCCAAACCCTGTGCGTAATGTGCTTAATCTGAAATTAAAAAACACAAGCCTGGCAATATCTAATTTAAGCATTACAGATCTTAATGGTCGTATTGTCTATGAAAATAATACTTATAATGCCATTCAAAATATGAGGTATAATTTAAGTGCTTTGCAATCTGGTGTTTATATAACTCAAGTGTCTTTTTCAAATGGCACAAAAGAAACGCATAAATTTATAAAGCAATAAAAAAAGCGACCAAATGGTCGCTTTCTTTTTAATTAGAGTTATACTTATTTGAATAGCGTTTCCAGAGTTTAGTCTGATGGGTTTCTAAACTAACATCTCTACCATCTATAAATGCACGTGTCAGTATATTCGTCCTCATATCTAAAGCATCACCTTCACTGATAAATAAAGTAGCACTTTTACCTTCTTCTAAGGAACCATACTCACTATCTATACCTAAAATTTTAGCTGTATTCAGTGTTATTAGCTGCAAGGCTTGTTCTTTAGTTAAACCATAAGCAACGGTTGTACCAGCATAAAACGGAAGGTTTCTAGAGTTCATTCGTTCCATTTGTCCATTGGCTTGTAAAGCTACTAAAACGCCTTGGTCTACTAATAGTTTAGCTAGTTTAAATGGCATATCGTAATCATGGTCTTCGTTACGTGGTCTACTATGTACTCTAGTTAATAGTACCGGAATATTATTAGACGTTAATAGGTTGGCAACTTTATACGCTTCATAGCCACCAACAACAACCATAGATTTAACACCTTGGGAGTTTGAGAAGTTGATAGCATCTGTAATACCTTTTTGATCGTTAACATTGATGTAGAGCTTTTTAGAGCCATCAAACAATCCTTTTAATGCTTTAAATGGTAGGTTAGTGGCACTGGTTTGGTTTTTAGCATCTACTTTACTCATGTTAAAAAAATCTGCTAATTCTGTAACCTGTTTTTTATAGTTTTTGTTTGGTTTTAAGCCAGGATCCTCACCAAGCCACCAACGTCCTCTGCTAAAACTATTGGGCCAATTAATATGTACACCATCATCTACTTTAACTACAGCATCTTCCCAGTTCCAAGCGTCAAATTGTACTACTGAAGAAGTACCAGAAATTCGTCCACTACGCGGTGTTACTTGTCCTAATAAAACGCCATTAGGTCTCATAGATTCTACGACTTTAGATTCAGAATTATAAGCAATAATACTTCGTATGTGTGGATTGTAACTTCCAGTTTCTGCATCATCATCAGTAGCTCTAACAGCATCAATTTCTACTAATCCTAATGTAGAATTAGGCACAATAAATCCTGGATATACATGTTTGCCATTAGCAGAAATAACTTCCATACCATTCAAATCCATTTTTACAACGGTACCATCTACAATGGTTTGTATTTTTCCATCTTTCAGAATAATAAGACTATTATCTATAATCTTTCCATTTCCTATATGTGCTGTAGCACCTACAATAGCAATATCCTTAGTTTGTTTAGGTGCTGGAGTTTGTTGTGCATAAACAGTAAAACAAACTGTTAAACAAAGAGCACCAAGTATATTATATAATTTTTTCATGTCTTTAATTTTTAAAATTGATGATCTTCGCTATCACAATGCATTAATTCTTTTGCTTTCTTTTTTATGGGTTGTGTTTTTAACCCTTTATTTTTTGCAGTCATCATCATATTAATAATTTCGGCTTTCTCTTTCTTAATCGTTGCTCTCATAGCACGATCTCTTTCAATATCAAAATAAGTAACCCCTTCAATAATAGTTTTTTCTGCTTTAGCATAAATAGATAACGGATGATCACTCCAGAGAACTAAGTCAGCATCTTTACCAACTTTTATACTACCAACTCTATCATCGATATGTAATAACTTTGCTGGATTTAAGGTTACAAACTTCCAAGCATCTTCTTCATTAACACCACCATATTTTACAGATTTAGCTGCCTCTTGGTTAAGACGCCTAGACATTTCGGCATCGTCACTATTAATTGCTGTTACCACACCTTGGTTATGCATAATGGCAGCATTGTAAGGAATCGCATCATTTACTTCGTACTTATAAGCCCACCAATCACTAAAGGTAGAACCTCCAACACCATGGGTTTTCATTTTATCAGCAACTTTATAGCCTTCTAAAATGTGTGTAAATGTATTAATGTTAAAATTGAAACGCTCTGCCACTTTCATTAGCATATTAATCTCACTTTGTACATAGGAGTGGCAAGAGATGTAACGTTCTTTATTTATAATTTCTGCCAATACCTCTAACTCAATATCTTTTCGGTAAGGTTTGCCACTTTTCTTTAAATCGTCATAGGCTTTTGCTCTACTAAAGTAATCCACATAGACTTGTTCTACTCCCATTCTGGTTTGAGGAAATCTATCGGTTTCTAAATCGCCCCAATTAGATTGCTTAACATTTTCACCTAATGCAAATTTTATAAACTTAGGACTGTTATCATAAACCAATTCTTGAGCAGATTGGCCCCATTTTAATTTAATAATGGCAGAGCGTCCACCTATTGGATTTGCCGAACCATGTAAAATTTGAATAGAAGTAACACCACCTGCCAGATTTCTATAAATATCAATATCTTCAGGATCTAAAACATCTTCAATAGATACTTCTGCCGTAGAATTGTGTCCAGATTCGTTTATGGAAGTTGCAGCAATATGAGAATGCTCATCTATAATCCCAGCTGTTAAATGTTTGCCAGTGGCATCAATGACTTTAGCACTAGAGTCTGATATATTTTTCCCAATCTTAGAAATTTTCCCATTTGTTACTAAAACATCAACATCATTTAAAATACCATCACTTTCATTAGTCCAAACGGTTGCATTTTTAAAGAGTAGATTTTCAGCTTTAGGAAGCGTGCTAAAACCATAAGCCATATTAGGATACGTTACAGGGAAAATTTTCTGATCCTTGTGGTCTTTAGATGTCTTAGCATTTTTTTCTTTAGACTTAGCCTCAGCCGTATCTTTTTTAGCCATAAAAGACATTTCGTTTCCGTTAGGATGTAAGGCTTTCCCTTTTAAATAACCATTATCTAAAACATTAGCAGTAACTCTAATAAACTCTTGTTTTGTAGAATCTTCAGTAGTGAAAGCTAAATTAATCCAATCGTTAGCAAAGGAGAGTTTAGAACCTCGTTTCTTATCATTACTTACAATTTCAGATTTTGGTTTGCTTGATGTACCACTAACCTTAAGCGTATAAGATTTACCACTGAGTTTAAATGTGTAAGCTCCTGTAATATCTTTAGTGCTCATGTCTTCGATTACATTTTTTTGACCTTGAACCCAATTTTCATATAGTTTAGTTTTAGAATCAAAAATATCACCAGAGGTAATTAATAAGTTAGCATAATTACCATTTTTAAGGCTTCCAATACTGTTAGATTTGCTTAGTATTTCAGCAGGAATTGTAGTAAGCGCTTCTAAAGCTTTAGTTTTATCAAATCCAAGAGTTATGGCTTGCATTAACTTAGATTTAAATTCTTTAGTCGATTTTAAAGCGTGTGTAGTTAAAGCAAATTTCACATTATTATCAGCCAGTACTTTAGGGTTGGTTGGTTCCTGATTCCAAGCTTTTAAATCTGCAAGAGCAAGAGAAGAACTTAAAAAAGTATTATCTACATCATAAGCTTTCCTGAAGTTTATAGGAATAATATAGGTGGCATTAGTAGATTTGATATCATTAATATTTTCGTATTCGTCACCACCACCAAGAATGATGTATTGAATGCCATACTCATCGCCAACTTTATCTGCTCTTAGTGCATTCATTTTACTACCTGCTGCAAATATTTGGGGTAAGGATTTGTTTTTGTTTAAAGCTTCTAAAGACATATCTTTTGTTGTTGAAGCACCAGTGGCATACCAATCGGCATCTAAATACATTTGTCTTAGTAAGGCCATACTTCCCATCATAGAGGTAGGATAGGATTGTCTAGAGGCAGCACTTTTACTAAAGGATAAGTATTGCGCAGAATTGGCATCAATTATTCTATCAGAGTTGGTTCCAGAAGAGTTAAGTGCAACTAAAACTCCAGAACCACGTACAATACCATCTTGCATGTGCGTATTTACAACTCCAAAACCAAGTTTTCTAAGTTCTGTTGCTTTTTTAGAATCAAATTGAAAGCTAGATATCCCTTTTTGTTCTGGCATAATATGGTCATTCCAATAATAACCAGATCTACTAGCATCATATTGAGGACCATTACCACGTTTGCGTTCCGGTTTTTTTATTCCGAAGTCCGTAAAAATATCAATAAATGAAGGGTAAATTGTTTTACCTTCTAAATCAACTACTGTACAATTTTCTGGTAAGTTAACACTTGTTCCTGAGGATACAACTTTTCTATCTTTAATAAGTAGTGTTCCTTTTTCAATAATAGAGGTCGGAGACACATAAATCTTAGCATTGGTAAATGCTGTGTAGTTAGTATTAGACGTTTTAACGCCTGTATTTTTTGGAAAATAGTCTTGTGCAGAGACTAACATAGTTCCAAAAAACAGAACTACAATACATAAAAATCTTGGCATAAAGGGTTAGTTAATAAGTTAAAGTCTTTAAAGATAGTAATTCTCTTTGAAGCTACATTTTTTAAAAAGATATTTAACGATTTAGAAGCTTAGATTGTTCAAAATAGTTAACATATAATGCAACGACATAACTATAACTTTTAATACCAGCAGACTGATTATTGGCTTTAAGAAAACCACTATAAGTTGTTTTAAATAAAGGTTCTAAAGGGTTTTTATAGCGCTCCCAAAACAGACTTACATCATTATAATTTTTTAAGACACCTGTATTAATTTGTTCTATGAATTTATCATACTGTTTTGGTGCTCTTTTGTAGAGTTCTCCAAGACAATGATTTAAAGCAAAAGCATAACCAGAATATCTGAAGTAAATATCTGGATGATGAATGGCAGCAAGGCTTCCAATAAAATTAGCTTCATTCTCTGCAGCATAACCTAATTGATGTGCTACCTCATGACTAGCTGTAGAAGGATACTTAAAACCAGGAATTAGACCATCAATTTGAGCCTCATTAGTAAATGGATTTAAGTAACCAGAAAAACCCATATACGTTAATGGAATACTATATAACGATCGTTTTATACTTTTTGTGTTGTAAGCTAAATGACTGTATTGTTTTGAAAGTTCTTGATAACCTAAAGGCACTTTGTTTAGCAACTCAGTTTTGTCAAAGTTATACTCTATTTTGAGTGTGTCTGAAAGACTTAAACTATTATGAATGCTATTAGTTCTATCAATTAAATTTTGTGTAACGTGCATTAAAGATTCAGTTGAGTAGGTAGCTTTTAATTGAAGGGATTGATGTAGCGGCAACCTGTAATAATTGAAAGCCCAAAGCGCATGAAAAGCAAAATATAAAATAGATATCGTAGATAAAATATCTATACTCCAATTAACAGTGTCTTTAAAAATTCGTTTTCTATGTAATATGAGCCATCGTATAATTAAGATTCCACCAACCGTGTAAAATAAATCACCAAACGAAAAAGGGAGCCATCCAAAGGCGTAATGCATTAATTGCGAAATCCATTTATAAATGCCATTACTGTAAACCGTCTCTACAAACTCCGGGAAATATTTTAAAAAACGTAATCCAATGATTTGTGCTACTAAACCAAAAGCTAAAATTATTTTAAGACGTTTGCTCATGGTTCAAATGTAGGAAATGTTTAAGACAATGATTTCTTAAAATAGAATCTCGTTTTTTACCTTTGCACTTCACTAAAATAAAAGTATGAGTTCAGAAATAAGAGCACTAGAACCAAAAGCCCTTTGGAATAAATTTGCAGATTTAAATGCTGTACCTAGGCCTTCAAAAAAAGAAGAGCATGTTATTCAGTTTATGCTAGACTTTGGTAATAACCTTGGATTAGATACTATGGTCGATGGTGTTGGAAACGTCATCATTAGAAAACCAGCTACATCTGGAATGGAAGATCGTAAAACTATTGTGATGCAATCGCATTTAGACATGGTGCACCAAAAAAATAATGACACTACATTTGATTTTGATAAGCAAGGCATCGAAATGTATGTAGAAGGCGATTGGGTAAAAGCAAAAGGTACAACGCTAGGTGCTGATAATGGATTAGGTGTTGCTACAATCATGGCAATTTTAGAAAGCGATTCTATTGCGCATCCTGCTATAGAAGCCTTATTTACCATTGATGAAGAAACAGGGATGACTGGTGCAATGGGACTAGAAGGTGGTATATTGAAAGGTGAAATTCTTTTGAATTTAGATACAGAAGAAGACGATGAAATTGGTGTTGGTTGTGCTGGTGGAATTGATGTTACGGCAACGCGTTCTTATAATGAAGAAGCTACACCAGAAACTAAAATTGGTTATAAGATTAAAGTTAAAGGCTTGCAAGGAGGACACTCTGGTATGCAAATACACGAAGGACTTGGCAATGCTAACAAAATTATGAATAGGTTACTATTTGATGGTTTCGAAAACTTTGGACTGAGAATTTCTGAAATAGATGGAGGAAGTTTAAGAAATGCTATTCCAAGAGAGAGTGTTGCTGTGGTAGCTTTAGATGCTATGCATGAAGATGTATTTAAAAATGAAACTCAGCAGCTTGCACAGACGATAAAGTCTGAATTTAAAACCATGGAACCAGGTTTAGATATTGAATTAGAACCAATAGATACACCAATAATGATTATGGATTTAGGTGTGCAAGAAGGCTTAACAAGAGCGATTTATGCAGCATGTAATGGTGTGTATAGAATGAGTGCAGATATTCCAGATTTGGTAGAAACCTCAAATAACATCGCTAGAGTAGTCGTTAAAGATGGTCATATAAAGATTGGTTGTCTTACACGCTCATCTGTAGAAAGTTCTAAACTAGATTTGGCAAATACGCTGAGAGCAACGTTTGAGCTCACTGGTTGTGAAGTTGAGTTTTCAGGTAGTTATCCTGGTTGGAAACCAAATATGGATTCTGATATTCTAAAAGTAATGGTGCCACTCTATAAGCAGCTCAATAATGGTGAGAAACCTCATGTTGCTGCATGTCATGCAGGATTGGAGTGTGGTATATTAGGAACTAATTATCCAGATATGGATATGATTAGTTTTGGCCCTAATATAAAAGGTGCGCACTCACCAGATGAACGCGCTCAAATCTCTTCAGCACAAAAGTATTGGAGATTTGTATTGGAGATATTAAAGAATATTCCTAAATCTTAAGTATAAAAAAAAGCAGCTCTTTGAGCTGCTTTTTTTATGTATTTACATTTTATTATTCTACTATTTCAAGCATTTCTATAATAAATACGACATCTGCATTAGGTGGAATAAAACCACCACCAGCTCCGCGTTCTCCCCAAGCAAGGTGAGAAGGTAATAGTAAATAGGCTTTATCACCAACACTCATTTGTGCAGCACCTTCTTTAAAACCTGCAACAACTCTTGCATCTGGTGAAATTTTCAGATCCATTGGTTTGTACATGCCTCTGGATACTTTTTGTGGATTTAACTCACCATAATGTTTCTTTTCAACATCTTCAAGGTTACTATCAAATAGACGACCATCAGTAAAATGACCTTGATAATTCAGTTTAACATTAGCGCCTTGAGCTGGTTTTGCACCTTCACCTTTGGTTATATAATGCATCTTTAAACCAGATGGCAATTCTATTAAATCTTTATTATACTCATCAAAAAGAACTTTCATATCAACACCAGCTAAGGCATTGGTCTCTTCTCTTAGTTTTTCAGCTTCTTCTGCTTTAGCTTTAGCTTCTTCTTTAAGTGCATTAAAATGATCTTCTACTTTAGGCATTTCCTCTTCAAAAACTTTAGGTGCATTAAAGGATTTGGCCGCAGAACCTTTTCGTATAATATTTAGATCTGTAATAATAACATCTTTAACTGGTTTGTGGTTTCTTGCTTGCGGATTTACTACTTCTACATTAGAAATAGAATCTTGTATTTCAATACCTTTTACTAATTCACCAAAAACGGAGTGACAACTAACACGTGGCTGATCACAAGGTTTTAAATTGCCATTGGCATCATAAATGTCTAAGCTTGGATATGGAACCTCTGTAATAAAAAATTGACTTCCGTTAGTGTTGATGCCACCACTATTAGCCATAGACAATAATCCAGGTCTATCGTGTTTTAAATCAGGATGAAAATCTGCTGCAAATCTATAGCCTGGTGTTCCTCCTCCTGTTGCAGTTGGATCACCACCTTGAATCATAAATTGATCCATAACTCTATGGAACGTAAGACTATCATAGAAAGGTTTCCCCTTGTATTTTTCATCAACCATAGGATGATTTCCTTCGGCTAAAGCCACGAAATTGGCTACAGTTACTGGTACTTTATCGTAAAATAGTTTAGCAACCATCGTACCTTTATTAGTAACGATTTCTGCATATATACCATCGTCTAAATCTGGATGTTGCGCTTTACATGAAGACACTAAAACTAGTGCAGCAATAACTAAGAATTTTAAGCTTTTATTAATCATTTTTGTTTTTGGGTTATTGAGTTTAAAGTTACTTTACAAACGAGAGGAATATTGGTTCCAATCTTATTGGTATCACCATAATAGCCATAGGCTTTTTGAGATGGAAATATAAAGATTACAGTTTCTGAGGGTTTCATTAATTTTAAACCTTCTCTTAATCCTGTAAATAATTCTTCTTGATCCATAGTGTATTGTTGTACACCAATTTCATTTTCAGAATAGATTTCTCTACCATCTAAATCTTTTACATTGTATTTAAATTGAATTAAATCACCAAAAGAGGGTTGGATAGAGTCTGCTTCAATTCTCGTATGGTAATAATACCAAAAACCACTTTCTGAAGCAATATAATTGTGTTCTGTATCCTTGTCTATGAGTTGCTTAATGTAGCTACGTTCTTTTTCATTTAACTTTTTGTTACGTTCTGCAGATTCTTGTATAAATGAACCAGAAGAAACGCTAATAGGTAAACGGGCTTCTGGTGGTTTGCATGATACCATAATTAAAGCAATGATTAGTAAGTTAAGGACCTGTTTCATGGAGTTAGGGCATTTTTATAGTCAGGTAATATACTAATAAATTTTTCAATGGTTTTAGTTAAAGTTAATTCACTCTTTCCACCAGCTGCATTGGTATGTCCACCTCCATTAAAGTGTGCTCTAGAGAATTCATTAACCGAAAAATCACCTTTACTTCTTAATGAAATTTTGATAATACTTTCTTGAGAGCTTTCAATAAATATGGCAGCAAACACTATTCCTTTTAATGATAAGGCATAATTTACTACACCTTCAGTATCTCCTTTTTGAAAATTAAAGGTGTCTAATTCCTGTTGAGTTAAACTTATATATGCTGTATTGTATTCAGGTAAAACCTTCATGTTGCTCAAGGCTGTGCCTAACAATTGTAAGCGCTCGTATCTATTAGTATCGTAGATAGCATTATGTATTTCAGAATTATGAGCACCTTTATCTATAAGATTAGCAATAACTCTGTGTGTTCTACTTGTTGTTGATGGAAAACGAAATGATCCTGTGTCTGTCATTATTCCTGTATAAAGGCAAGATGCGATAGCACTATTAATTTGTTCAGAATCTCCTAAAAATTCAATAAAATTATAAACCATTTCACAGGTTGAAGACATACTAACATCAGAGTACATATATTTAGCATAATCAGCTGGTTGTTGATGATGATCTATCATTATTTTTAAACCGTTTGAAGTATTGAGCACATCTTCCATGTCACCAGTTCTAAATAAGGCGTTAAAATCTAAAGTAAATATAAGATCAGCATTATGTATTAATATATCTGCTTTATCCTTATTAGTATCATAATGTAGAATTTTGTTTTCACTTGGCATCCATTTTAAAAACGACGGATAGTCATTAGGAGCAATGATTGTAATGTTATGCTTGTATTGGAGCAAATAATGATAAAGTCCTAAGCTAGATCCTATGGCATCACCATCAGGATTTTTATGAGGAACTATAACTATAGATTTGGGTGAACTTAAAAGTGCTTTTATTTCTGAAATTTCAGTCTTTGTCATAGGCAACTAAGATACAATTTTTAATATGCTTTAGCGTGGTTTTTTATACATAAAAATGTTACTTTTGCACGCAAATTCGCTAAGTCGAGAAAAAACAATAAAACAAAAACATGGCAACGAACAGAACATTTACAATGCTAAAACCAGATGCAGTTGAAAAAGGGCATATTGGTGCAATACTAGAAAAAATAACAGCTTCAGGTTTTAGAATAGTAGCAATGAAGCTCACACAAATGACAACAGCAGACGCTCAGACATTTTACGCTATTCACAAAGAACGTCCGTTTTTTGGTGAGTTAGTAGAGTATATGACTAGAGGTCCAATAGTTGCTGCAATCTTAGAAAAAGAGAATGCTGTAGAAGATTTTAGAACTTTAATTGGTGCTACAAATCCTGCAGATGCTGCTGAAGGAACTATCCGTAAATTATATGCTGCTTCAATTGGTGAAAATGCAGTACATGGTAGTGATAGTGATGATAACGCTGCTATTGAAGGAGCTTTTCATTTTTCAGGAAGAGAGCAATTCTAAAATAACGTTTCATAATACCATTCAAAGCAACTCTTACGAGTTGCTTTTTTTTGCTTAAACACATAATTAATAAAGAATATTACAGATTATGTAATGTATTAACAGATTTGTTGACAAAAACAGTGTTTTTTAATGAGGAAATTTTAAATATCAGTTGTTATATGTATAATTGCACACCTTAAAAAGAAGAATTCATGAAAAAGATCTTAACCATCATTACTTCCCTATTGGTCTTCTGTACAGTATTTGGACAGAATAAATCAGAAAAATTATCTCAGTTATTTAGACTTACCAAAGCTAAAATAACACTTAACCAGAGTACGCAAGTTCCAAACTTTATAAAATTTAATCCTAATAGCTCATTACAATTAAGAGGGACTAGTGTACAAGATAAGGCCTTATCGTTTTTAGAAGATTATAAAGCCATATATGGTATCTCAGAGGTGAGTGCTAACTTGAGGTTAGCTGACGTTAAGGTTGATAATTATGGTATGAAAAGGGTAATCTTAAAACAAGAGCATGATAATGTACCTGTTTTTGATTCAGAATTACGTTTTCACTTCAATACTAATAATGATTTAACAGCTATTAATGGAAACTTTATGCCTAATATTAAACTTAATGCTACACCTTCAATACCTAAAAGTCAGGCTAATACCATTGCTTTAAATACCATTAGTGGCACCAATTTAGAAGTTTACAAGAGTACATTATTTGTGTTTCCTAAGGGCTTAGTAGAAGGTTATGTTTCTGGTTATCATTTAGTATATGAAGTTGAGGTTGTGAATTATTCAGATGTTAGAGAATTTATTTATGTAAATGCTCATAATGGTTCTATTGTTCAGCAATTTACAGGAATAGCACATGCTTTAGATAGAGTAGTGTCTGAAAATAACGATGGTAATGTTGTGTGGGAAGAAGGTGATGCTTTTCCTGGTATATTAGATTTATGGCAGCAGAATGAAGTCGTGGTATCTGCTCACATGTATAACTTCTTTAAAAATGCATTTAACTATGTATCATATGATGGTGCAGATGCGCAAATGCGAACTGTAAATAATAATGTTAATATACCATGTCCTAATGCGACTTGGAATGGGTTTACAGCAAATTTTTGTGATGGTACAGCCTCTGATGATGTTATTGCGCACGAATGGGGACACGCTTACACTCAATTTACTAATAATTTAATATACGCCTTTCAGTCTGGTGCAATTAACGAAGCCTACTCTGACATTTGGGGAGAAACCATTGATATTTTAAATAATTATGAAGATGATGATGAAGATTTATCATTAAGAACAGGATGTAATAGTTCTGAACGTTGGATTATGGGTGAGGATGCTACAGCAATTGCTGGTGGTAATGGTTTAAGAGACTTATGGGATCCAACCTGTAGAAATGATCCAGGTAAAGTCACAGATGGTGAGTATTCTTGTGGTAATTTTGATTTAGGCGGTGTACATATTAATTCAGGAATACCAAATCATGCTTATGCGTTATTGGTAGATGGTGGAAACTTTAATGGTTTTGATGTTGGTGGAATTGGATTTACAAAGACAGCACATATTTTTTGGAGAGCTCAGAGCACCTATTTAACTGCTACTAGTGATTTTGAAGATTTAGCTGATGCCTTAGAAGCATCTGCACAAGATTTATTAGGTATAAACTTAGAGGGTTTAACAACAGAAGAAGTTCCTGCAGGTCCTTCAGGAGAGGTTATTATTCCTAGAGATATAGATCAAGTCATTGCTGCAATATTTGCAGTAGAAATGCGCATAAATCCAGATGCCTGTGGCTATGAACCTTTACTTGGTCCTACAGATCCTTTATGTGGAGCAGCGTCAACAGGTCAGATTTTCTTTGAAGATTGGGAAGCTGGTATAGGTTTATGGACCGTAGAGCAATTACCAGTAAATGCTAGTACTTGGACACCAAGAGATTGGGAAGTAGTTTCAGGTTTACCAGATGGAAGACTAGGTAGCGCAATTTTTGCAGCAGATCCTATTATTGGAAATTGTGGTAGTGATCTAGAAAATGGTCTTATGCGTTTGAACAGTCCTGTTATGACAATGCCAGATTTTAGTGATGGAATCTACGAAATGGCTTTTGACCATTATGTGCTTACCGAATTTCTTTGGGATGGTGGAAACATTAAATATAGTTTAGATGGAGGTGATTGGACGCTTGTACCAAGTGCTTCATTTTTAACAAACCCTTACAATACAGATCTTAATGCAGCTTCTGCAGGTAACGATAATCCTATTGCTGGTGAACCTAGTTTTACAGGCCAAGATGGTGGAACCGTTTCTAGTAGTTGGGGACAAAGTAGTATAGATTTATCATCTTTAGGAGTTACAGCAAATTCATCTATTCAGTTTAGATTTGAGTTTGGATCAGATGGTTGTAATGGTCGCTTAGGCTGGTTTGTGGATGAGATCGTCGTTTACAATTGTGCTTTAGAAAGTTTATCTGTAGATGAAGAAAACCTTTTAGCGAGTACTTTACAAGTCTATCCTAATCCTTCAAACGGATTGTTTACGCTAAAGAAAACTACTTTAATTGAACTAGAACGTACTGAGGTTTATGATATTAATGGCAGAGTGGTTAAAGCCCTAAGTTTAAAAGGAATGGGTTCTGAGAAACAAATTGACTTAACAAATGCTGCTTCTGGTATTTATTTTATGAGAGTACAAACCGAAACTGCGAGTAAAACGTTTAAATTAATTAAACAATAAGTATTTAATATATAAAAAAAGCCTCTCAGAAATGAGAGGCTTTTTTTATCGTAGTACTATTTTTTTAATGATATCTTTTTTCAAGGCTTCATTAAGCATGGTCATTATTTTTTCTTTACCATAACTTAATTCTTCTCGTAACACAGAAGAGCTGAGTTGTACATATAAGATATCTCCTTTTAATTGAATATCTGTGGTGTAATTATTTACGCCATTTCCCATAAGGTTTTGCCAGGCTTCTTTTACGTTAACCTTATCTAAGCCATGTTCTAGTTTATTAGATTCTACAAAGGCTTTTAGGAGATCTTCCATGGAAGAGTGGTCGTTATGTCGTTTACTCATTCGTTTATGTTTATACCTTCAAAACGTTTGTAAATATATTGAGTGCCTAAGTCATTAACAATAATCATTTGCGTTTCATTAGCAGAAGCAATGGTTTCTTGCCATTCATCATAAAGCGTTTTATAGTTAATCATTATTTCACCTTCATTAACTAGTAATGTAAAGGGTTCTTTATCATCTGAGGTTTCGTAACCACCATTAAAATTTGGTTTTAATTTTTTTCTAAATCCCTCTAAACTATCATTAACAATAAAATAATCTATAACTTGGTTAACAGTGTAAGTCCTTTCCTCGTTATTAGCATTAATTACTTTTTCTATTTCCCAATAACCAGTTATATGCGGAATCATGGCCTTGGCATCTTTTTTACAGCTAAAAACACATGCAATAATTACAAAAAGCAGAGTGTATTTTGTTAGTTGATGCTTCATGTTGTTTATAGTTTAAATATTTTGTAAGATTGATGCGTTTCTTTAACAACGGCTTCTGTACGTTCAGCATGTGTGTCGCTAATAAATAATTGTCCAAAATGAGCATCATCTACTAATTTAATAATTTGCGCTACGCGATTTTCATCTAGTTTATCAAAAACATCATCTAATAATAAAATAGGAGCAACACCACTTTGTTGTTTCAAAAAATCAAACTGTGCGAGTTTTAAGGCTACTAAAAATGATTTTTGTTGCCCTTGACTTCCAAATTTTTTAACAGGATAATCTTCAATTAAAAATTGTAAATCGTCTTTATGGATACCAACAGACGTGTATTGCAGTGCCTTATCTTTATTAATGTTATCCTCTAAAAGTTGTTTTAGGCTGTTTTCAAATAAATCGCTCTTGTATTTTAACTGTACTGTTTCATTAGCATTACTGATGGCAACATAATGTTCTTGAAATATTGGAATAAATTCCTTTAAAAAAGCATCTCGTACTTTAAATAGTTCTGAGCCAAATACTTCTAATTGCGTATTGTAAATATCTAAAGTCTCAGCATTAAAGGTGTTATTTAGTGCAAAGTATTTTAATAATGCGTTGCGTTGCGATAGTATTTTATTGTAATTAATGAGGTTACTTAAATACGTTTTGTTACTCTGAGAGATAACGCTATCTATAAATTTTCGCCTAGTATCACTGCCTTCAATAATGAGATCTCTATCAGCTGGAGAAATAATAACTAATGGAATAAAACCAATATGATCACTAAATCTGTCGTAGGCTTTAGCGTTTCTTTTAATTATTTTTTTCTGACCACGTTTTAAAGACACAATAATTTTTTCTTCATTTTCATGCTTGTTAAAAACACCATCTACAACAAAAAAATCGGTATTATGCTTAATATTCTGGCTAGATATAGGATTAAAATAACTCTTTCCAAAAGCTAAATGATAGATAGCATCAAGGACATTGGTTTTACCAATACCATTAGCGCCAACAAAACAATTTATCTTCTCATCGAAGCTAAAAGTCTTGCTTTCAAAATTTTTATAATTGATCAAAGAGAGTTGATCGAGTTTCATAGTATTATAACGAGATTCTTAGCTATCACTTAAAGAACCTGCAAATTATCGAAAAATATCAAATAATAAGCCTTTTAAATCCCAATAAATATTATATTTTTGCGGCGCATAAATTGAGAATGTATGGCAACGTATAAGAAAAGAGGATATAAAAAACCAACACCTAAAGTTAAAGGTGAGAAGGAAGAAATTTTTGATGGAGAGTCAACTACTAAAGAAGTTTTTGAAACCTTAGATAATACAGCATCTAAAGCAGAAGACTTCGTTGTAAAAAACCAAAATGTAATTTTTGGAATTATAGCAGTAGTTGCTTTGGCTGTTTTAGGATATCTAGGTTATGAGCGTTATATAGCTACACCAAAACATCAAGAAGCTATGAACGAAATGTTTACAGCGCAACAATATTTTGATCAGGCAGTTAATGGAGCAGATAAAGATTCGCTTTACACGTTATCTTTAAAAGGTGGTGAAGGAAAATTAGGCATGATTGATATTATAGATCAGTACAGTGGTACAGATGCTGCTAATATTGCTAGTTATTATGCTGGTACTGCTTATTTGAATTTGAAAGATTACGAAAATGCAATTAAATATTTAAGCGATTTCTCTAGTGATGATAAAATGTTGGGTCCTATTGCACTTGGTGGTATTGGAGATGCATTTGTGCAGCTTAATCAACCTAATGAAGCCTTAGAATATTACGAAAAAGCGGTTAACCATAATACTAACGATTACACAACACCAATGTATTTGTTAAAAGCGGCTAATGTAGCAATGACAGTAGAGGATAACTCTAAAGCTTTAAATTATTTAAAGCGTATTAGTGATGAGTTTTCAAAATCTACAGAAGCGAGCCAGGTTGAAGTACTCATTGGTAAAGCGGAAGAAAGTTTATAAGATATGGCTACGGCTAACCATAATTTATCTAATTACGATAAAACAACAATCCCAAATGCAGCTAGTCTGAGATTTGGGATTGTTGTTTCTGAATGGAATGAAACCATAACAGAAGGTCTCTTTAAAGGTGCAAAATCTACACTAATTGATTGTGGTGCTAAAGAAGACAACATTATACGTTGGAATGTTCCCGGAAGTTTCGAGCTTATTTATGGCTCTAAAAAAATGATGGAACAAGATGTTGATGTTGTTATTGCTATTGGTTGTGTTATCCAAGGAGAAACCAAGCATTTTGATTTTGTTTGTGATGGCGTAACTCAAGGTATCAAGGAACTAAATTTACAAGGTACTAAGCCTGTGATTTTCTGTGTACTAACAGATAATACCAGAGAACAATCTTTAGCACGATCTGGAGGAGAACATGGTAATAAAGGTGTAGAAGCTGCCATTACAGCGATTAAAATGGCTTTTTTAGGTTAAGGCTGAAATTGTAGACCAAGTCGAACTTGAAATAGAATTCGAATTTAATATCTAGAATTTGGATTTGTTAATCGGTTTTTATTTTCCACTAACCACTAAAACTGTTAACATTTTTTAGGAGATGACCACCTGTAATGTCTTGTATTTTCTGTATTTTTGATAGTGTAACAGCAATTTAAGTACGTGCCTTTATTTCATCAAAGAAAACCCAAACGATTTCGATATAAATCTAGAAGAGATCAAGACAATTTGCCAGATAAAGAACGCTTTGAGGAACAATGGCAAAACTTAAGAGGCGAACGTAAATCTAAAAAAGGAAAACTGTCAAGTATGTCAGTTTTAATGATACTTTTCATTATGGTATTAATATTGATGTATGTTCTAAGAAGTTATGAATAAGTTAAGCTATGGGATTATTTAAACAGCGTGCAAATAAACGATTCGATTACAAACCAAGATATTATAAAGGTGATGGTAATCCTTATGAAATTAAACACAAATTCGATGAGTTTAGAACTACAGTAGGTACTAATTCTGGCATTAAGAATAAGTTTAATAAGGCTATGGATGATCATAAAAATAATCCAAATGAATCTGCAAATAGAAGAGTAGCCATTATTATTGGTTTATTAATCCTTATTTTTTTAGTTATTATTGAATTTGATTTATCTATATTTCTCTCTTAAAATTAATGGCAGATATCATTCAATTATTACCAGACCATGTTGCCAATCAGATAGCAGCAGGTGAAGTTGTGCAGCGTCCAGCATCAGTAGTTAAAGAGCTACTAGAAAATGCTATAGATGCTCAGTCTGATGCTATTACATTAATTATTAAAGATGCTGGTAAAACGCTTATACAAGTTATTGATAATGGTATTGGAATGAGCGAAACTGATGCACGACTCAGTTTTGAGCGTCATGCAACATCTAAGATTAAAACTGCTGAAGATTTATTTCAACTCAATACCAAAGGCTTTAGAGGAGAAGCTCTAGCAAGTATAGCAGCTATTGCACATGCAGAGTTAAAAACTAAAAAAGAGAATGCAGAACTAGGTGTAGCCATTACTATAGAAGGTAGTGAGGTAAAATCGCAAGAGGTGGTGGTTACGCCAAAAGGAACCTCTATTGCTGTTAAAAACCTGTTTTATAATATACCAGCTCGACGTAATTTTTTAAAGTCTGATGCTGTAGAGTTACGACATATTATTGATGAGTTTCATCGTGTTGCTTTAATTCACTATGGAATTAATTTTAAATTAATCCATAACGGAAGTGAGTTATTTAACCTACCTGAAAGTAATCAGCGACAACGTATCGTTAATATTTTTGGCGGAAAAACGAATGAGAAACTAGTACCTATTAACGAAGACACTGAGGTGTTGAAACTCTCAGGGTTTGTTGGTAAGCCTCAGTTTGCCAAGAAGACCAGATCAGAACAGTTTTTCTTTGTAAATAATAGGTTTATTAAAAGTGCTTATCTAAATCACGCGGTTAATTCGGCCTTTGAAGGTTTAATGAAGGATGGTTATCATCCATCGTATTTTTTAAATTTACAAGTTGATCCAAAAACTATTGATATTAATATTCATCCTACAAAAACCGAAATAAAATTTGATGATGAACATACGCTTTATGCTATTATGCGTTCTGCAATTAAACATAGTTTAGGACAGTTTAATATTTCACCTGTTTTAGATTTTAATAGAGATCATAATTTAGATACACCTTACAGTTACCAAGAAAAACACGCTAGTACACCAACGGTTGAAGTAGATCGTTCATACAACCCTTTTAAAGCAGACGTGGATGTTGCTTCAAAATCTAGAGGATTTCACTCCAAAACCAAAGGCGCAAAGTCTTGGGAAAGTTTATATGTTGGTTTAAAAGATGATTCTGAAAGCACAGATAAGATTAATATTGAAAACGAACAGCAAGTACAATCTTTGTTTTCTGAAAGCTCAGACATATCCCAAAATCAATCCACATTTCAGCTTCAAAATAAATACATAGTTAGTACTATAAAATCTGGATTATTAATCATAGATCAGTATAGAGCGCATCAGCGTATCTTGTACGAAAATTTGTTAAAGAGTATTACCATCAGTGAAGCTGTAAGCCAACAATTGTTGTTTCCGTTGCAATTACAATTTTCTAAACAAGAGCTCATTATTCTTAAAGATTTGAAATCAGATTTGGAGTGTACAGGATTCGTGTTTAAAACATTTACAGAAGACAGTGTTGAGGTTACAGGTGTTCCAATGCACGTATCTGAAAGCGAAGTATCTATTGTATTAGAACAACTTGTAAGCGATGTAGAACACCAAATACCAGATCATAGCTTTAGTGTTACAGATTTGGTAGCAAAATCCTTAGCAAAAAGTTTAGCCATTAGACGAGGTCAAAAATTAACTCATGAAGAGCAAGACCATTTAATTAATCGATTATTTGCCTGTAAAGAACCATCAGTATCACCAACCAATAAAGCCACTTTTGTAATGATGGATGCAAGTGAGTTAGATAAGAAATTTATTTAAATTATGAGACTAGGAATTACAGATGCTGTAAAGCATTTACTCATTATTAACGTTATTATGTTCATTGGTAAAATTTACATTGGACAGGGTTTATTGTTCGATGAGTGGTTTACTATGTATTTTCCAAGTAATGATTTATTTAAGCCTTGGCAAGTTATAACACATATGTTTATGCATGGTGATGGTATGCATTTGTTGTTTAATATGTTTGCGCTTTGGATGTTTGGAACTCCTGTGGAGCAAAGACTTGGAACAAAAAAGTTTTTGTTTATTTATTTTTCTGCAGGTTTTGGAGCTTTGTTATTTCAATTGGGATATTACTACATAGACTTTTTCCCTCAAATGCAAGAGATAGCAAGTTTAAATATTAATAAAGATTTGCTAAATGATATATTGAATATAGATGCTTTTAGGAATAATGCGTACCAACCACAAATTTTTATAGATGCTGCAAATGAAAAATTTAGATTAGCAAACTTTACTGGATCCACGCTTACAGACCCTCAAACGTATGCATTAATTGAAATGAATATTACAACTCAATCAGGTATGTTAGGTGCATCTGGTTGTATCATGGGAATATTGGCAGCCTTTGGAATGATGAACCCTAATGCAAAACTCATGATGATATTTTTGCCAATACCTATAAAGGCAAAATATTTTATACCAGGAATTATCATCCTTGATATTATTTCTGCCTTTACAGGACAATCATTCTTTAGTCCAAGTAATACTGCTTACATGGCTCACGTTGGTGGCGCTGTTGTTGGTTTCCTTATTATGTGGTTTTGGAGGAAAAACAGTATGGATAAATACCGTTGGAACTAAATGACATCTCTAACCCAAGACATACAAGATAAACTTAAAAGGCTCAATGTTTTTGAAAAAATAATTGTCCTTAATATTCTCATATATCTTATTGGTTTTATCCTTCAACACATCGTTAAGATTGCATCACCTTTGCATTGGTTTAGTTTACCAAGAGAGTTTATGGAAGTCATCATGATGCCATGGACCATACTTACGTATGGCTTTGTACACTACGATTTTATACATATTTTATTTAATATGTTGGTGTTATACATGATCGCTAAAATGCTACTCAATTTATTCTCCACTAAGATGTGTCTTAATATTTATTTTCTTGGTATAATCTGCGGAGGCTTAGCATTTGTTTTGGTTTATAATCTATTACCAAGTTCTTTCTTAAAACCTGCTGGAGTATTAGTAGGTGCTTCAGCTGGAGTAAGAGCGTTGCTTATTTTTTTATGTGCTTATTTCCCATCTAAAGACATTAGGATTATAACTTTTAATATACAACTCATGTATATTGGTTTGGTGCTTGTTGCTATAGATATTTTAGGATTATTTTCAGATAATCAAGGAGGAAATGTAGCGCATTTAGGTGGTGCCTTATTAGGATATATCTACGCTGTTCAGCTTAAAAAAGGAACTGATATTGGTAAAGGATTTGAAAAACTAATGGATAAAGTAACAAGTTGGTTTAATACAAGCGGCAACTCACCATTAAAAACTGTACACAAAAAGAAAACAACATCTAAGTTTGCTGGTCATACTAAAACAGAATTCAACGAGTTTAATAAACAGAAACAAATAGATCTCATATTAGAGAAGATAAGTAAAAGTGGCTACGAAAGCCTTACTAAGGCTGAAAAAGAATTTTTGTTTAAGGCAGGTAAAGATTAATCCATAATGAAACGACTAAAGCTTTTTGATAAGGTTTTGTTTTTTGTAAATAGTGTTGTAGCAGCGATGTTATTACTATCATATTTACTGCCTTATTTAGAGCCTAAAAAATTTGCTGCGCTCTCAGTATTGAGTTTGGCTGTTCCGGTTTTAATTATCTTAAATGTTTTATTTGTAGTCTATTGGTTACTCAAAGTTAAACGCCAATTAACATTGTCTCTTATTGTACTTATTGTTGGCTATAGCTATGTATTTTCATTGTATAAATTTTCTTCATCAAAACAGATAAAAGACGCGGCTAATATTTCTGTGATGAATTATAATGTGCGTTTATTTAATTTGTTTAATTGGATTGAAAAAGGCAATGTAAAAAATGAGATTGCTAGTTTTATTACAACCGAAAGTCCTGATATTATATGTTTTCAAGAATACCATTCTACTGAAGAGCTAGTTTTAGAAGGGTATTACAAGTTTGAAGATCTTTCAGGAGATAAAGTAAAAAGTGGACAAGCCATATATTCTAAGTTTCCTATCCTAAACTCTGGATCAGTAGAATTTCCTAAATCCTCTAACAATGCTATTTTTATTGATGCATTAATTGCAGAAGATACTCTTAGAATTTATAATGTTCACCTACAATCTTCTGGTATAAATACCAAGGTTGAGAACTTAAAAAAAGAGTCTTCAGAAAACCTTTTTAAACGTGTTAGGAAAACCTTTAAAACGCAACAAATGCAAATGGAATTGTTCTTAAAACATAAGAATAAAACCCAACATAAAATGGTTGTATGTGGTGACTTTAATAATACGGCTTACTCTTATGTCTATAAAGAGATAAAAGATGATTTACAAGATACTTTTGAAGTAGCTGGTAATGGATTTGGTAGAACCTTCGATTTTAAATTATTTCCTGTACGTATAGATTTTATATTGGCTGATCCTTCATTTACTGTTAATAGTTTTAAAACCTATGATGTAGAACTTTCAGATCATTATCCTATTAAAACTGAATTAAAACTTAACTAGATTTACAGATTGTCTTTCTAAATATGTTAGTGTGTTTGGACCCTCGTTGCATAATAAATCTATAATACTCAAATTAGGAATAAAGCCATATTTAGCATCAAAAACTTGAGTATAAGTTTCAAATTGCTGAGGTATCTCTTTCTTACATTGTACTAATGGTCTAAAATCTTGTACTGTATTAGCTGAAGTGTTGTACTGCTTAGTTTTTGTATAGTTTAAGCTTAACTGTAAGCATTCAATAATAGTTTCTAAACACTTAAAATTAAAGTCCATAAGATATTCTATTTTCACCTCAAATAAAGGTTTAAGTTCATCTTCATAATACTCAAAAAATGGTGATGTTTTATAAGCCGATTCTAAGGATTTAAAATGTTGTATTTGCCACTTGTAATCGTTAGCAATCTTAACATCTTTGTATAGCTGTCGCTCTTTTTGTGTATGGTTAACAGGTATGTTGAGCTGTAATTTACCATTGGCTCCATAAATACAAGTCCTATTTCTATAGGTTTGTTTGGTATAATTATCACAAACTTCAAATACCGAAGATTTACCTTGTACTAATGCTGTAAAATGAGCAATGTTTGGGAAGTAGGCTAGATGAAGAATCGATTTCATTACAATCCAAAATCCCAATTAAGTATCAAATTTAATGAGTTTGTCTTTAGAGAACCATCATCAACTATCTCTACTTTACTAATATTATTTAAGCCCAAATTATTTCTCAGCTCTAGGTTGATAGTACTGTTGTCATTAACAGGAAAACTCATTCCAATTCCTGCAGAAATACCAAAATCACTGTTTTGAAATAATGAATCACTCTCGTTATCGTCAACTGTATTGCCATCAACCTTTGTTTTTACGTTTCTGAAAGCCGCATAGTAAGGTCCACCATTTACAAAAAAACGTTGGTCTTTACCAAAACGATATTTGAGCATTACAGGAATGGCAACATAGTTTAAGGATAATGATAATGAACTTGTTTCTAGCAAGGGATCAAATCCACCTAAATTGCTAAATTCGTTAGTTACTCTTTTAGATTCAAAATTAATATCCATTTTTAAAGATAAACGATCTTTAAGTGGTAGTTCAAAGGATGCACCAAACAGTATATCTAAAGCAGCTTTATTTTCTTCAGCTACAGGATTACCTCTGAGGCTAGAGTAGGTACCTCCAATATTTATACCAATTCTAAATTTGTCTTGTGCCATAACAAGTTGCGAGATGCATAATACAGCAATGAGGCAGTAGGTTAGTTTTGTAGTTTTCATAGATTAGTTTTATTTAGCTTTTTTTCGTTTTCTTATTCTGCTAAAAATATTCCATCCTACTAGGAGTACTAAAAACGGAATTAGGTACGATACTCGCTCTCCAGAACCATGTACTGTGGTGAAAATTCTGCTCCAACGTGGTCGCCAATTTTTGAAGCCATCATTAAAATTATCTATACTCATCCAAATAAAAACAGGTTTACCAACCACATGATTATAAGGTACAAATCCCCATCTTCTTGCATCAATAGAATTATGCCTATTATCTCCCATCATCCAATAATAATCTTGCTTAAACGTGTAAGAGGTTGTTGGTTCTTCATTAATAATTATTTGATTACCTCTAGTAACCACACTATTGCCTTCATATTCCGTAATTAAACGATTATATATAGGCAAATTATCTAAAGTGAGTTCTATAGTTTTACCAGCTTCAGGAATGTAAACAGGACCAAAAAAATCAGTATTCCAGTTAATGCTTGGATCTTGTGGAAAAATAGCATCTTCTCGCTCTCCTTTAATTCGAGTTAACTTTGTAATAGATTTAATATTACTATCATTAGATAATTTATTGAAAGCATTATCAGTAATGTTTAGAGTATATTGATTTGTTGTTTTTAGTCCATATCGAGCTATTACGCTTCTTGCAATATTTTTATGAGTAGGAAATACTAACATTATTTGAGCGTTAATATTATCACCTTCTATTGCAGACAAAGGGAAATTATCAGATAGATATTTGTCAATTTTACTTCTTTCTATTTTATAATAACGATAATATTCAGTACAGTTTAATGATCTTATAAAGTCATCGGTTAAATAATTAATTGATTTTACATCACTCTGAAATAATAGCTCAGCTCTATCTGGTAAGACATTTTTCTCACCATTAATATATACATAACCACCTTTTACTTCTAAGGTATCACCAGAGATACCAACACAGCGTTTTACAAGATTAGTTTTTTTATCTATGGGTTTATAATAATTACGATCTGGATGAAAGTTATTCATATCCAATAGCGTATCTGCTGGCTGGTTAAAGACTACAATTTCATTTCGGTCAATATTATCCCAACCAGGTAATCTAAAGTATGGTAATTGTAACTTATTTTTCCATGATGTTTCTCGTTTATCGTGCTCATCGCTGAATAGATAAGATTTTTTCTTTAGTAACGGAATAGTATCATGGACCATTGGTGCAGCAACTGTAGTCATTGGAGTACGAGCTCCATAATGCATTTTACTTACTATTAAAAAATCACCTATCAGCAACGATTTTTCTAATGATGAAGAAGGTATAACATAGGGTTGAAAAAAATACGTATGCACAATTGTAGCAGCTACGATAGCAAATAGTATAGAGCTTATCCATTCACCAGCTGATGTAACAGGATTTAAGTCTCTTTCTTTAACGTATTCTGCGTTTGTAGCATAACTTATGTAGTAACTGTAAAAACCAAATGTAATCACTGCCAACAGCGTATCTACTAATGAGTTTTTACCAAAACTTCTTGCGGTTTCTACCCAAACTGCAGGTAACATTATTAGATTTACAATAGGAAGAAAAAGAAGAATAGTCCACCACCAAGGTCTATTTATTATTTTCATTAGTATATAAGCATTATATACTGGTACAAATGCTTCCCAAGGTTTTCTGCCTGCTTTAACATATAATTTCCATGTACCTAGTCCATGAATAACTTGAATTATAAGAAAGAAAATTAGCCACTGTGTCCAATTCATAATATGATGTTTAATCTAGTGTAAGTTGTAATATGTTGTAATTTGTTTCAAATGTTTAGCAAATTAACCAATGTTTAACACATCGTTCATAGTAAAAACGCCTTTTTTTGTAGCAATCCATTCTGCTGCAACAATAGCACCTAATGCAAAGCCTTTTCTATTGTGAGCTGTGTGTTTTATTTCTATAGAATCTATTTTAGAATCATAAGTAACAGAATGTGTTCCTGGAACATTTTCAATACGTTTGGCATTAATCTTAATTTCTGATAAGGCTGGTTTTTTTAAGGTCCAATTATTATAGTCAGTTTGTCCAATAATAGTATTAGCTATTGTAATTGCTGTTCCGCTTGGCGCATCTAATTTTTGGGTATGATGAATTTCTTCTAAGGATACCTTATAATCAGATCTTTTAGCCATGAGCTGACTCAATTTTTTATTAAGCTCAAAAAAGATATTGACACCTAAACTAAAATTTGAAGCATATAAAAATGTGCCATTTTTTGCATTACATAGTTTAACAATGTCTTCATAGTTATGGAGCCATCCTGTTGTACCAGAAATTACAGGTGTGTTTTGTTCTATGCATGTTTTTATATTAACGTATGCTGCACTTGGTATACTAAAATCTATCGCAACATCAGCTTTGGTTAAATCAATAGTATCATCACTACTTGTTGTTTTAAGCACAACAGTATGATTACGCTCTTGGGCAATTTTTTCAATTGTCTTTCCCATTTTGCCATAACCAAGTAATGCAATATTCATGCTTAGAATTTGAAATTTAGTGTTAATCCAACATCAGAAGAATTTTCTAATTCGTTGTATTGATAGTGTGGTCGTATAGCTAAATTATCATCGACATTATATTGCAGTAAATGGGCATCAACATTAGCGTCTATAATATTTAAGGCATAGAGTCCTATAGTTATTAATAGGGAGAGTTCTTTATTTTTTCTGAACTGTTCTTGAGCACGCTGAAGACCATCGTTTGAAACTCTTGGTGATGCTAATGGATTACCGTCAATATCAACACCCCAAAATTCATCTGTATTAAACCCTGCTAATCGACTTTTAAAAGCACTTCTGTAACGTTTAAACTGATTGTTATTGTTGATGTAAAAATAAACTCCTGTACCAATAGCAGCATAAACGATAGGAATTTTCCAATACTTTTTATTGTAAGCCTGTCCTAAACCAGGTAAAATAGCAGAAAAGAAAGCAGCTTTAGATGGACGTAAGGGATCTATTGGTCCTCTTGCAATAGTATCTTTAATTATGATTAAGTCATTATCTGTTTTTACAGAGATACTGTCCTTTTTATTTTGAGTAAACCCAAAATTAATTGACAACATGCCTAAACAAAAACATAATAATTTAATACTATTTGGCACTACGTATTAGTTTTTTTATACGATTAAAATCTTCTTCAGAATGAAAAGGGATAGTGATTTTTCCACTTCCGTTTTTAGATACTTTAACGTCTATTTTATGCCCAAAGTATTCAGAAAACTCTTTTAACCCTTTCTTAATATGTTTTGGTAACGACGCTTCTTTTTTTGAAGACTGAGAAGGCGTTTCTGTTCTGTAGCTTTTAACAAGGGCTTCAGTGGCTCTTACAGATAGTTTATTGCTTAAAATTTGTTCGTAAATATCAAGTTGATTGTCTTGGTTTTCTATAGTGATTATTGCTCTGCCATGACCCATTGATATGAAGCCATCTCGCATTCCTGTTTGTATTATTGGGTCTAATTTTAGGAGTCGTAAATAATTGGCAATGGTAGAGCGTTTTTTACCAACACGCTCACTCATTTGCTCTTGTGTTAAATTAATTTCTTCAATTAAACGCTGGTAAGACAAAGCAATTTCAATAGGATCTAAATCTTGGCGTTGAATGTTTTCAACCAAAGCCATTTCTAAAGATTCTTGATCATTTGCTGTTCTTATATATGCAGGAATTGTAGTATTACCAATAAGTTTAGAGGCTCTAAAGCGTCGCTCACCAGAAACTAATTGGTAGGTGTTATTTGTAAGCTTTCTAACGGTTATAGGTTGGATAACACCTAGCTCTTTTATTGAACTCGCTAGTTCTCGCAAAGTTTCTTCATTAAAGCTAGTTCTTGGTTGGAAAGGATTAACCTCAATCGTATTAAGATCTATCTCTACAATACTTCCAATAACTTTATCTGTAGTATTATGAGAAGATTTTATGTCTTTATCAGGATCCTTAAGAAGTGCAGAAAGCCCTCTTCCTAAAGCTTGTTTTTTTGTTGCCTTCGCCATTACATATCATTTTTACTAATGATTTCTTTTGCCAAACTTAAATAATTTGAAGCACCTTTACTGCCAACATCATAATTTATTATACTTTCTCCAAAACTTGGTGCTTCTCCAAGTCTTACATTACGTTGTATTATAGTTTCAAAAACCATATCGTTAAAGTGTTTCTGTACTTCTTCAACAACTTGGTTAGATAAGCGTAACCTAGAATCAAACATGGTGAGTAAAAGCCCTTCGATATCTAAATTTTCATTATGAATTTTTTGAACACTTTTAATAGTATTCAGTAATTTACCAAGACCTTCGAGAGCAAAATATTCACACTGAATAGGAATGATAACAGCATCTGAAGCGGTTAAAGCGTTCAAGGTTAATAAGCCAAGAGAAGGAGCACAATCTATTAAAATATAATCGTATGTATCTTTTAAATTTTCAATAGCCTTTTTGAGCATATACTCACGTTCTTCTTTATCTACCAATTCTATCTCAATGGCAACAAGATCTATGTGAGCAGGTATAATATCAACGTTAGGAGAATTGGTCGAAATAATACAGTCTTTACTCGTAGCAGTATGCTCTAAAAGTTGATAACTGCCAACTTCTACAGCATCTACATCGATGCCTAATCCAGAGGTAGCATTAGCTTGTGGATCTGCATCAATAAGTAGAACTTTTTTTTCTAAAACACCAAGTGAAGCTGCGAGATTCACAGACGTTGTTGTTTTGCCAACTCCTCCTTTTTGATTGGCAATTGCAATGATTTTACCCATTAAATGATTTGGTTTTTATAGAAGTTAAAAATACGATTATTTGCGAGAGAATAAAGTATAACTTGTTAACATTTGGTCAACAAAATAGGTCATAATTATTTATTCTTTTTAGCTCTAATCATAGCTTCTAGCTGATCCCATAGTTCTTCAGGAATTGCCTCAAGTAAGTTAAACTCACCAGCGCCTTTTAACCATTCTCCACCATCTATGGTTACTACTTCTCCATTTACATAGGCTGAGAAATCAGATACTAAATAGGCGGCTAAATTGGCTAATTCTTGGTGTTCTCCAACACGATTAAGAGGTACTTTTTTAGCCATATCAAACTTATCTTTGAGGTTTCCAGGCATTAATCTATCCCAAGCACCTTCTGTAGGAAATGGACCAGGTGCAATGGCATTAAAACGCATACCATATTTAGCCCATTCTACTGCTAAACTTCTCGTCATAGCCAGTACACCAGCTTTTGCAGCAGCACTTGGTACAACGTAACCAGATCCTGTCCAAGCATAAGTTGTTACAATATTTAAAACTGTGGTATTGGTGTATTTGGTATCAATCCAATGTTTACCAAAGGCAAGCGTGCAGTTTTTTGTACCTTTTAATACAATATCAATAATAACATCAAAAGCATTGGCAGATAATCGCTCAGTTGGTGATATAAAGTTTCCTGCAGCATTATTGAGAAGCACATCCACTTTTCCTAAAGTGTCAATTACCTGTTTGTGCATAGCTTCTACTTGGTCATAATGTCGCACATCGCATTGTAGAGGCAAACAGGTTCCGCCAGTGTCTTGTTCTAATTCTTGAGCAGTATTTTTTAGTTTATCTAAATTACGAGACGAGATGGCAACTTTTGCACCAAGTTCTAAAAAGTATTTAGTCATGGCTTTTCCTAAACCACTTCCGCCTCCAGTAACAACAATTACTTTTCCTTTTAAAGCGTCTTCACGCAACATTTTTTGGGTATGCATCATAGTTATTTTGGTTTTAGGTAAAGTTAGGTATTTCTAGATATAAGAATGTGAATTTTTTAACATCAATTTAAAGTCTTAATCTTTAACTTTACATCTATAAACAATTTAACAACAAACATGAAAACTAATTTGCGCACAACATTAATTTTAATGCTTGCTTTATGCATGTCAGTCTTAGCAGAAGCACAGCCTAAACAGACTGCTTCAGTCGAAGGTATTACGGAGTATATGTTAGATAATGGTTTAAAGGTGTTATTATTTCCAGATAATTCATCTCAAACTATTACGGTAAACATTACCTATAAAGTAGGATCTAGACACGAAGGTTATGGAGAAAAGGGTATGGCTCATTTACTAGAGCACCTAGTTTTTAAAGGCACACCTAATCATCCAGATATTCCTAAAGAGCTCACAGCTCGTGGAGCAAGACCTAACGGAACAACTTGGTATGATCGTACTAATTATTTTGAAACGTTTAATGCCACAGATGATAATTTAGAATGGGCTCTAGATTTAGAAGCTGATCGTATGGTTAACTCATACATTGCTAAAAAAGATTTGGATTCTGAATTTTCAGTAGTTAGAAATGAGTTTGAATCTGGTGAGAATGATCCTACTGGAGTTTTGATGGAGAAGGTTATTAGTTCTGCTTTTTTATGGCATAACTATGGTCAATCTACTATTGGTAATAAATCTGATATAGAACGCGTACCTATTGAAAACTTAAAGGCATTTTACAAGAAATATTACAGACCAGATAATGCGGTCTTAATGGTTACTGGAAAGTTTGAAACAGATAAAACTTTAGATTTAATTGAAAAGAAATTTGGAGTGCTAAAAAATCCAGCTACTCCTTTAAATGATGTGCCAACTGTTGAGCCACCTCAGGATGGAGAGAAGCGTGTTGAGCTAAGTAGAGTAGGTGATTTGCAATTAGTTTCTGCATTATAT
This sequence comes from Microcosmobacter mediterraneus, assembly GCF_031846265.1. Taxonomy (NCBI): domain Bacteria; kingdom Pseudomonadati; phylum Bacteroidota; class Flavobacteriia; order Flavobacteriales; family Flavobacteriaceae; genus Microcosmobacter; species Microcosmobacter mediterraneus. Next base: position 240,027 of record NZ_JAVRIA010000001.1, read on the forward strand.
CATACACCTGCAGGATCTCATGTAGACTATGCACCAATGGCACTTGTAGAAAATATTTTAACAGATCAGCCATCTGGTCGTTTATATAAGGCCTTAGTTGAAGGTGAAAAAGCATCTTCTATTTGGAGTTTTTCTCCGTTTACTAAGGAACCTGGCTTTATGTATTTTAATGTTGATGTGCCTTCAGATAAATCTTTGGCTGATGCAGAAACAACACTTCTAAATGCTTTAGATGGTTTAAGACAAAATCCAATTACCGAAGACGAATTAAAACGTGCTAAGGCAAATATGGTAAAGCAAATGGATCAGATTATGAGAAATTCCTCATACCTAGGAACCTTTACTAGTGAGTTTATTGGAGCAGGAGATTGGCGTTTAATGTTTATTCATAGAGATCGTATAGAATCTGCAACATTAGAGCAAGTTAATGATGTTATGAGTCGTTATTTTATAAATACAAACAGAACGGTTGGAAATTTTGTACCAACAAAAACACCAATGCGTATTGAGATTCCTCATACTGAAGGGTTAGAGGATTTAGTGACATCATATAAAGGAAAAGAAGCTATGGATGCTGGTGAAGCGTTTGATGTGTCTTATGAAAATATTCAAAACAGGCTAGAATCAGGAATGCTTTCAGGAGCTAATATTGAATATGGTTTTATCAATAAAAATAATAGAGGTGAAACGGTTAATATATCCTTTACTTTCAGAAATGGAAGCGTTGATGATTTAATGAACAAAGGAAGCGTAGCCAATTACACAGCAAGAATGCTTAATAAAGGAACAAAAACTAAAACAAGACAAGAGATAGAAGACAAGTTGAGCGAACTAAAGTCGTCTATTAGTTTTAGTGGCTCTAATGGTCGAACTTCTGCTTATATAGGTTCTACTAAAGAGCATCTTATGGAAACTATAGCCTTAATGACTGAGATGCTAAAATCACCAGCTTTTGATCAGGCTGAGTTAGATAAATTAAAAACACAAGACATTGCTAATATAGAGCGTAATAAAACTGAACCTCAGTATTTAGTACAAAAACGTTTAGGAGAAATTAATCAGAATTTCAAAAAAGGCCATCCAATGTATAATATGACCATGGAAGAAGAAGTTGCAGCAATTAATAATGTGACTGTTGCAGATATGCAAGCCTATTATGATGAATTTTATGGTATTTCTAACAATGCCACTTTAGTAGCCATTGGTAATATGGACCAAAAAGCTGTAATGGCTTATTTTGAAAAAGAATTTTCTGATTTTAAATCAGACTTAGCTTATTCTGAAATTAAAAACCCATATTCTGGAAACAAACCAACAAACGAGAAAATTAAAACTCCAGATAAAAAGAATGCCTTTACACTTGGATTCTTAAATTTTGAGTGTAGCCAATATGATAAAGATTATGCAGCGTTACAAGTTGCTGGTTCTGTGTTTGGAGGTGGATTTTTAAACTCTCGTATAGCAACACGCTTGCGTCAGCAAGATGGTGTAAGCTATGGTGCTGGTGGAGGTGTTAATGTAGATAGTGATAAAGCCGATAAAAACTCCGTCATGTATATCTACGCTATTTACGCACCAGAGAATGAAGTTAAAGTGCAAAAAGGATTTAAAGAAGAAATTGCACGTTTTATTGAAGGCGGAATTACACAGCAAGAACTAGATGATGCTGTAAAAGGTTGGGTACAAGCACAAAGTGTATCTAGAGCAAAAGACAACGAATTAGCAAGTACAATTAATAACAACTTGTATTTTGATAGAGATATGATGTTTCAAAAGAACATTGAAGAACAAGTTAAAAGTTTAACTGTAGAGGATGTCAATAGAGCTATTAAAACGTATTTTAAAACCGTAGAAAATTGGTCTGTTGTTAATGGTGGTGATTTTGAGAACTATGAGATTAAAAAAGAAGATAAGAAAGTTGATGATTAATTCTCTTTCATTTTAAATTATAAAGCCCTTCAATGTTGAAGGGCTTTTTTTATGGTTAATTACCAATCTTTTGTTTGCTTACAGTTAAGATTTTATTTAAAGTTCATGTGCAAGCATGAACTATACACGGTGTTGTAGCACGTTTTTTATTCATTATGGTAATACTTTTGGTCCAATTATATACATCCAAAGGACAAATCCACTTATTCCTCCTATAAATCCACTTAGAATAAAAGTCAGGCGAATTTTTTTAGGCAATATTCTAAATATTACATAAAGAGAAAAAACGAAACCTATAGTTGCTAAAATTAAAGGAATTGTTCCATCCCAAAGATTCAAACTTTGTGAAATACCTAATTCATCTCCACCAAACCAAGTTCCATTTGGTGAAATTAATTCTCCAGAAATTGAAGTAAATATGTTAAAGACTTCTCTTAACCAAAACAGAGATAAGAAAACGGCAAGCCAATCTATAATCTTTAACCCAATGTTGTAAATAGACTTTCTACGAATAAACAATATTATGAGTCCGATAGTTCCTGTTACAATGGTTTGTAAAGGACCGCCAATTGTAATCAGTATGTTACTTTTGGATTCATTATAAGGATATCGTTCTGATAGAATTTTAGTGTAATGTTCCACTTTTTGTTTTGCTGCTTCTGACCAATTATTATACTCTGTAGACTTATATTCGAGAGATAATTTATTTAGAGCTTTATAATTTTCATCTTCCAAATAGCCTTTTGGATAATAGCTCATTGCTCCATAATGCAAAACTGTATCGTAACCATTTAGTTTGGCTGCAGCAATATGTCCATATTCGTGACTTAATGTTCCGATTACTGTGAACATTGCAAATCCGATTGTTAGAATTAAAAGAGTTTTTATATTTATCGAGAGGTTCATTCAAATGTGCTACAACGGTTTTGTGTATGGCTCGTTGCGGAAAATCAGCTATGATTTTTCGCCGTAACCGAAAGATAGTAAATTGCAAATGATTTCGTTTAAGGAAGCCGCTCGCAATTAATTATACACATTGTTAGCCTTGCGTTATTTATTTAGTTCTTCATTAATCAGTTCCAGAATTCTTTGACTTTCCATATAATGTCTTTCCATTATATTTGAGAACCATATTCTTTGAACGTCCGTTTTATGGATAAGTGCTATGAAATATTGATTTTTTAAAAGACTTTCCAGATCAAATGCCTTGTAGGTTATTCCTCCCTTATTCGGTATCTGAATAAAGTTTTCGTCCACAAATTTCTCTCTGTTTACCCTATCAATTGTTCCCCAGTTTAAATCAGCTTGTAGGTGTGGTTGGGTATCTTCAAAAAAAACCATCATTTCTTTTTTTAAGACTTGGTTTTTGATAATTTCAAACCCATTATTCTTTATTACATTATAACCAACTTCTGATAGTCCAACATCCGATGTACCCATTAAAGCTTGATGAAAGTAATTCCCCAAAGAATCGCGTTCAATCAACTTGGTTTCTATGGCTGAAATAATGATGGATCCCGATTTACGATAATAATCAATTGATTGGATTCGCCTTTTTAGCTTATCGCAGTTTTGTTCCAGATTCTCAGCTAAATTCTCCAGCATGTATTTTTCAAGCGCCTTGTTTTTCTGATCTTCATTCCAATTATTAATCTGAAGTGCAATCAAAATTCCAATAACAACAAGAATGATTTCGCCAATGGCGTACTTTAAATACTTTCCTGTTTTACCCTCTGAAAGCAAATTTTGTCTAATTTTTCTGAAGAATTTTATCATTGGTTTTTATTTGTTCTAATGAAGGCTAACGCAGGGCTATGTGAAGCCACGTTTTGGATTTTAAATTTATGCAATTTATTGCATATAATTTATAAATACAGCTTAAACGTGGACAGGTGGCATATAGCTAATGATATGTACAGTTATCCTCGAAGGCACCTCAAGGTGAATGTTAGCTATAATCCTAACTCATACACCTTATGCAAACTGGCATAGCCCTGCGATGATGTACAAATCTCAAGGGGTGAGAATTGGAGCATAGCGACAATGTAGCAACTTGAGTTCACCTTTAGGTGAATTGTACATCATCTTGTTTGTGTATGGTTAGTTGCGTTTAAGTACGCGATTGATTTTCCGTTATACAATATAGTGAATTGTAAGAAAAGATCCTTCGTTTAAACACTAGCGAAGCAATTGACTATACACGTTGTTGGCAGTAGTTATTCATTGATTTTACGGGTTAAAAATTGTACAAAGTTTTCATTATTGGAATTATCATACAAAATCGGATTCCCATAAATCGTTATATTGGGTACACCTGCAGCGTCAGCAAATTCTTTAATTTCTCTCGCGTGGAAAGGATGGTGATTAAAACTACTTGTTGTCATAGGTTCGTTGTTGTGTCCACCTGTATTTTTTACCCACATTTCTGGGTCGTCTGCTGAAAGTAAAGAAAGCATATCTACCTCTTGACGGTATGTTTCAATTTCAGTAGTTTCATATTCGGCATGATTGCTAACTCCATAAAAACTATATACAGTTCCAGTTCCGAATTCTTGAATTATATCATCTAGAGTATTTCCAAATTCTATGAAAACATCTCCAAGCCATCGTGTTTCAATATCCAAACTTGATTGTGTAGCGTTTAAAGCAATTCCTTTTACTCTTGTACTTTCTTGAAATACTGCATCCGAACTATTTATGTGCTTTAAATCATCGTTAGTAGCTAACCATAATGCTGTGGAAGCTCCGGCAGAAGAGCCAAACAAACAAATTTTTTCCTTATTTATATTCAATTCGTTATGTATATATCTTATGTATTGTAACGCTCTTTTAGAGTCGTGCAAGCTTTTCAATACGCCTTCATTATCATTGGTGGATATGAGTCTGTAATTAATCGTCGCAACTGCAATATCGTTACTTAATAGCTCAACAATTTCATTTTTGTAATTATCATTGTATATAAATGTTTTATCACCTCCTGTGAATCCACCACCGTGAATAAAAATAACTAAACCTGTTGGTGTAGTACTGCTAGGTAAAAAAACATCAAACTTGGTTTTATCATACTCGTCATATGGTATGTTGGACGCAAACATGGCTTGTATGCCTTGAAGTTCAATTGGTGAGTTGGTGAATTGTAACTCTACTAATGGTTCTAAAGAATCTATAGGCTCCACCACTGAATCATCTTTACTGCAAGAAACAATTGTCATGAAGACTAATAAGTAAAATGCTAATAATTTATTCATTTTTGGTTTTTCCTTTTTTGACTACTATAAATACAAATAGTTTAATTGAGTCTAATTACTGCCAACGGTCTCGGCTATGATTTCGTTGTGGAATCATCCGCAGGATTATTCCGCCTAGAAATCAAGCTTTTTTTATAAATTAAACTTTGTTTTAACTCTCTGCCACAATGAATTATAGCCATTGTTAGGTGCAGTTTTTTTCTCTCTAAACTTTTCAACCACTTCCTTAGTCGAAAGCCCCATTGCTTGCGTTGCGTTATATGCAACTAAATAATCCTTATGTTCTCTATAACCATTCAGCATTGAGTCAATTCTTTCGTCTTTGAATATTGGTAAAAGATAAAGCATATGTATAATTTCAGTCCAATGTTTTAGTTTAGGCATTTCTGTCAGGACGATGTCTGTCATTTCCTCATCTTCTGATATTTGAAAAATTGAATGTGCTATTGAAATTTTCATTCCTTTTTTACTCTTTTCAAGTAAGTCATAAAGTTTTGGTAGTGCCTTTTTAGATTTTATATGTCCAAGTCCATTAATTGGCCAGTCATCTTTTAAATCCAAATTTTCTATTAACTCGTTTTCCGCAATTTCAAGTTCTTCATTTGTCAAATTGTCAAGAAGGTCAAGAGGTACTCCGTCTTTTCTTTGAGCCCAAGAGTTGGCGTTCAAAAATTCCTTTCTAAATATTTCAAGTTTATTTGACGGCATTGTTAATTTCGTTCTAATTGCACCTAACGGTCTCGGCTATGAGTAGTTGCGTGGGTTAGTACTTAACTTGACAAGTACACACCAAGTTGGAAATTCCGCAGGAATTTCCAAAGTAGGCGAGAACAAGCAATTACTTATAGCCATTGTTGTGCTTTCGTTATTTTTTATTTCTAAAGTTTAATTTTTCTCGTTCCAAAAGACTATCTAAACTTCTCATTTGTTTTTCTAAATTCTGATAGTTATTTAATTGCCCTTGAAAATTGTACAGCTTTTCTCTAATTATATTAATAATAAAGAGGTCCTCTTTATAATCTTGTAAGGTTTTGGCTGGAATTGCAAAGCTTTCTATATCTGCTGAATAAAACTCAGAAATATTGAATTTATCAGCACTTAACTGGGCAACTTCAGACTTTTGTTTATCTGGCACAAAATCAAACTTTAATAAGTAAGGGGCAATTATATTTCGGGTATATTCTCGTTGTGCATTGTCCCAGCCTTTATAATCAAATGTGTAGTAATTTACAATACTATTAGATAAAGATTTGTTAGTGATAAGTTCTAGTTTTCCAGAAGATACCAAGTTGTTAAATGTGGTTTTATTATGGTCAAAATAAGTAAGAGCTAAGATGCTTGAGAATTTAGCTATGAACTCTTCTTTGGTCGCTGTTTTCTTGTTGCCCAAGACATCCAAACAGTAGATGTAATTTTTAATTTTTAGTTGTAAGCCTTTTTGTGATATAGCGATATTTTTAATATCTGTTGCGATATCAGATTGTAACTTATTTAAGATAAAATACTGTTCTTTTTCATTCTTACGATTTTCATTCCAGTTATTAATCTGTAATGCAATCAAAATTCCAATAACGACAAGAACAATTTCTCCGATTGCATATTTAAAATACTTTCCAGTTTTATTTTCCATTAGCAAGTTTTGTCTAATTTTTCGAAAGAATTTTATCATTGGTTAGAGGTTGGTTATAATGAAGCACAACGTGTTTGTGTATGGCTCGTTGCGGAAAATCAGCTATGATTTTCCGCCTTAACCGTAAGATAGCAAATTGCAATGAATTCCGATTAGGAATTCAGCCGCAATGAGCTATACACGTTGTTGTGCTTTCGTTATTTTTTGATTTCATTATCAATTGAAATTTGAATCTTTTTACAACTCACTAAAACTTCATTGATAATTGAATTAATACTATTATTACTTAATTTTAAAATTTTGAGGACGTTGTATAATTCTAAATTGGTTTTCAGTTCTTCAGTATTATTTGGCTCCATATTCCCAAGTTCTCCTTTAACTTTAAATTTTGTTCTTGCTATTGGTCTCCCATAATCGAGAATGTTTTGTCTGTAGTTTTCATAGACAAAATTTAAATGCGAATATTCAATATTATATAAATTCAAAATTTGATTCTTTAAACCGTCATTTGAAATCAAATCAATTCCTTTCGATTCCAATACTCTGAATGTTGAATTTTGAGGCCTAAATATTTTAGATTGCCCAGTTCTTGTTATGATAGGGAAATGATTAGTCAATGTGTCATTGTAAATTACTTCGCTATCAAGCCAGTTTATTAAGATGTCAGCGCTTACAATATCTTCTTCGCCTTGCATAAAGAGGGAATTGAGCTGTTGTATGTCTTGCGATATGGAATTCTTAAGTTCCTTAAGCAGACTAATTTCTTCTTTTGCCATTTTTTGTTGCTCATTCCAATTATTAATTGATAATGCAATTAAAATTCCAATAACGACAAGAATAATTTCTCCTAATGCATATGTAAAATATTTTCCGAATTTGTTTTCAGAGAGTAGATTCTTTCTGATTTTTCTAAAGAATTTTATCATTGGTTAGGGGTTTTTCATAATGAAGCACAACGTGTTTGTGTATGGTTTGTTGCGGATTGAGCCGAAGCTATTTTTAGCTTTGGTGAGACAGATTTGTACAATCTGGCGAAAAATCCGCGGGAGAAAAATAGCAAGGCTCTGACTTGTAATTTTTCGGTTAGTTAAAGTTACAAATATTATCTCGATCTTCCACTTAACCAGCTTGCGCAGCAATTGACTATACACCTTGTTGTGCTTTCGTTATTTAATATTTTTTAATTCTGGATAGTTATCTTCCATATAATTAATCAATTGAATTGCTTCTGCTGATAGATCCTCAAAAAAATTAGTATTGAATTGACAAGTTTTTAAAATAGATAACAGATGTTCATAAACCTCATCATTATTTAAATACTCCCTAATATACGCGGCAGTTAATTTGGAATTTTCATTTTCATATTTAAAGTCATTTGCAGTTCCTAATGGGAACGCAGCTCTTCGTAAATCCATTCTAATTTGAAGAGGGAATTCTTTGAAATTCAAGATTCGAATATCAAAATTTTTATAAAAATTGTCTAACAAGTTAGATAAAGAATCATTTTTGAGTAATGCACTCTGCCCTGAACTTTTTAATTTATCGAATGTGTTTAGATCTCTGTCTATAATAAATAATCTAGTGGTAGCCCATTGATTTTTAGTAAACTGGACAGTATCTCTTATTTCTTTAAATTCTGATTCAAAATAAGACAGTACATCTTTAGTAGCGTTATATTGATTTTGTAAACTTAGAAGAATATCATCAATATTTGAATTCTCAATTTTTAATTCTTTATATATTTCATTAACATACTCTTTACCCTTATTCTCAACTTTTCTCTTCTCATTCCAATTATTTATTTGCAATGCAATTAAAATTCCAATTACTACAAGAATTATTTCACCAATTGCATAAATTAGGTACTTACTGAATTTGTTTTCAGATAGTAGTTTTTGACGAATTTTGCGAAAGAACTTTATCATTTAATATTTGATTCTATGAGTTTTAAAGTGTCATTTAGGTAGGCCTCTATTTTTTTATAATTATCTAAAATATAAACTATGTTCAAGGCGTTGTTATAAACTTCATTTTCAAATTCGAGTGTCCTAAGAGTTTTATTATAATCTAATTTAAATTTTGAACGGGAAACTTGAGGTATATCTAACCGTTTCATTAAGAAACCAGGTACAGCTGTATTTCTTAAAGTGGTTTTATTTGATAATGACGGAATTAAAAAATTGAACATATAGTCGTAGTAAATTTCAATATCGTCTTCTGTATCTGCCACGATGAAAGACCAATTAGAAATATGCTCTCTTAGTTTCACATCCTTTATAATATTAAGGGACCCAGTGTTTATTATTTCATCTATTGAGGCCGAATAAAGATCTAACGAAAAAAAGCCATTGATTATAGAATTGAGAAGCAATTCAATTTCTTCAGAATTAATTGGGCTATCATCTTTAATAATTTCTAAAAGGCGTACCGATGATCTATACGACTCTTCTGAGCCGTCATAAATTCTTTGTAACTCAGTTAAATTATCATTAAATTCTGTAAGTAAATTTTTTAGGATGGTTTGCTCCCGTTTAGCTTCAAGTCTACTGTCATTCCAGTTGTTTACTTGTAAGGCTAATAAAATACCTATCATAACAAGAAGTATCTCACCAATGGCATATCTGAAATATTTTCCAGTTTTTCCTTCGGAAAGTAACTTTTGTCTAATCTTTCTATAAAATTTCATCATTGGTTAGCAGTTCTAATAATGAAGCACAACGTGTTCGTGTATGGTTAGTTGCGTTGGCTAGAACTAAATTAGCAAAAAGAAACGAACCAGAGGGAAATCCGTAGGATTTTCCGAGTACACAACGAACTAGCAATTGGCTATACACGTTGTTGTGCTTTCGTTATTCTTTAATTTCGAATTCTAATTGTTGGAATAACTCCTGCATGCTTAATTCCAGTTTTTTATATTCGAACATTTGGCCTTCCATAGTGTTTATTTTACTTCGAAGCATGTTTAAAATAAATAGATCATTTTTATAATCGTCAATAGTTTTAGGTTTAATTCTTGATTTGGCTATATCTACCTGAGTAAAAGGTTGAGAGACTTGGCCTCGATGACTCGTATTCGGGATATTTGGTTTATGGTCAAATTGCATTATGTATGGTCCATAGAAGTTTCTAGTATAATTAATTAAAGCAGTATCCCAACCTATATCGCTTCCCTCATTATAATACTTAATAATGTTATTAGTTAAATCCTTATTTTGAAGCAAATCCATTTGACCAGAGGACACAATATTATCAAATGTCGTACGGTTTGGTTTATAATATAATATGGTAGTTATAGAACTAAAGTTATCCATAAACTCTTCTCTAGTTGCCTCTCTTTCATTTAATAGTACTTCAATACAGAATACATATTGTTTTCTAAATGTTTCAGATTTTTCCATCTGATAAGAAATTAATTCAATATCTGAAGCTAAATCGTTTTTAAGACGTTCAAGAATAAATTGCTCTTGGTTTTTATCTTTTCTTTGCTGGTTCCAATTATTAATCTGTAACGCAATTAAAATTCCAATTACTACAAGAATAATTTCTCCAATTGCATACTTAAAATACTTTCCAGTTTTACTTTCAATAAGTAAGTTTCGACGAATTTTTCTAAAGAATTTTATCATTGGTTAGCGGTTTCTGATAATGAAGCACAACGTTCAGTATAAGAAATCGTAGGGCAGGTGATAAGCACTATCGTTTCGGTTTATTACTTAGCTAAATATAAATATTTTGCTTTTATCTTTTTTACTATAAATGCCAAATTTTATATTTAGCGGAATTTGTAATAGACACAGACCTTTCGGTTTAGCACAAACGCCCTATGTTTTTTATACATTGTTGTGTTTTCGTACTTTATTTTCCGTTTTGCTGTGAGCGTTGGCAAGACATAATCTTTTGCAATTTTTGGCGTAGCGTTGGCTTTAGCGAATTGCAAATGTGTATGGCTTTAAGCGTTGGTTTTTAGTATCCTTTTCTTAAAAACTTCCGCTCTCTTTCCCTATCTCCACTTTGTAAACAGTTTTCTATTTGTTTGTTAATGTAATTTTTGATTGGGATTAGTTTTATTCCCAAAGTAGATTTATTTGCAATTGATAGTAGGTTTCTCCATTCTGAAGCTTGAATATCTCCAATTATTACATCTCCTGAATATGTTCCTCCATTTCCTCTCCACATTAATTTTCCAAAAATCTCAATATCTTGATTTAATGAAATAAAAAGCAAAAAGATTTCTTCAAATAATTCTTTCCTTGAGTGTCGTATCAAATCTACAATGATTTGCATTTTATTATAATCTTGATTGTTGTCAATCACGTATTGTCTAATAAAATCATCTGCTCTTTTTTTCTGCTCTTCTTCCTTTGGGTTTCTAAAGAAAACATTACAATAATGCTCCAAAATGCCAAAATATAAGTCTTTTTCAATTATTAAGTCGAATACTTGGATTAACGTCTCTTCAATATTTTCGATATTCCAAACATAACTCATATCACTATGGTCGCCTCCAAGACTATGTCTATCAGTTGCAGAATATAAACTCTCAACAAATTCTATTAAGAAGTTTTTATCAATTTTCAATATTTCTAGAAACCCTTTTCCTTCATAGTCAAAATGATTTTGAATCAAGTATTGTTGGATGTAAGCTTTTTTAATCAACTCTATATCGTCTCCAAGATTTTCAAAATGCTTACTAAAGAAATCCATCCAAACTTGTAATCGTGTATTTTGTCTTTCATTTTTATCTGTAATGGTTTTTAAAATTATTTGAAACAAGTTTGGTTCTATAGTTAAAAAACGTTTAAGTCTGTCAAAATGAATAGTATTAGGATTACTCATCTTTGTTATTGTATTCACTAATGATAAGGCAAAATCTTTGTTTATTAGAGTATCATCTATATACTCATAGAATGACAATTCCCAAAGTTCTTTTAAGTCAAACTCTTTTCCTTGAATAATTCCCCAAATTTGATTTGCCTTACTATCAGTTTTTATTTGATTTTTAAAAACATTTCTTGGGATATATTTTATTTCATTTCCTTTTTCTATGACTTTATTGAGCAAAGCAAGTCCAATATCAAAATCTCTTAAGCAATTCTCATCAATAACAAAATCGAGTGTATTGTTATAGTTCCAATTATTCTTTGCTGAATTTTTTAGTAAAATAAAAGTGTCGTAAAATTCATTAATTTCTTCAATATTGGTCAATATGAAAGAGGTTCTTATTTCAGCTTCTTTTAATCTCTCATACTCTCGAAAATCGTCAAATTCATACATTTCTTTATCTCTAAACCTATCCCAATCTATTTTTAGGAATGTCAAGTATATTTCGTTAACAAACCTATTTGTGAAATTTGAAAATTCTGGTAAATCAAAATCGTGTCTTTTGAACCATCTGATTTGGTCTTGAACATACTTACAATGTTCAAAATTTTCATTGTTTAAATGTTTGTCAATAATATTTAGAACAAATGGGATGTCGAATTCCATTATTTCATTATTAACGTCTGGATGAACTCGCGAATAATTTTTTAATAATCTGAAAGCCATTTCAGGACGAGATGTAAAACTATTATCTAATGTATCCCATATTTTTGTTCTAAATTCTTGAATAGTTTTATTGTTGGGAACTGGATATTGATAGTGAACAAAACTGTTATTTCTACCTCCTTTAAATTGCTGAAATTTATACGACAAGAAAGTTTTTGATAGTTCATAAAATGATGTAGAAAGTAATTTGTCATCATTGTTCACACCACTAATTAATATGTCAAAAAGAGTCTTTTGTCTATAAAAATCAAAGCGTTCATCATCTCTGTCGAAAATTAATAATTCTCTAATTTTATGAATAAGCTCTGGTAATTTTTCAGGTTTTCGAGTTGCATATTCAAATAATAATTCAATTGAATCTTTAAGGTATTTGCTGTTTAGACGAAAAAAATTACCCAATAATTCAATTAAATTATCCTTGTTATAATTGAATTGATTGTTTTCGTATGACGTGTCATAGTCAGCTTTTTCTGTCTTTGGGAATGTTTCTATTTGCTGATATGTAAATTCTAAAGTTTGGTCTTGTAAATAAAACCAAAATGAATTGAGGAAGTCAAAAGATTTATCATTTCCTACTTGGATAATGTTCCAATAATTAACTAAATCAGGTTTGATTTTGTCCATTACATTTTGTGGCCCAAATGTATTATTAGCAGGAACAATAGTATCTGTGAACCTATTTTGATAATTTTCAAAATAGTTGTTTAATAGGATTTGAAAGGACAGTAAGTTGTCTTTTATAAATGCTTTGTAAAAGAAAAATGTAGCAAGATTTTGTTCTGGTACTTTTACGTGTTCAAATTGAATTTCTGCTAATTCTAATTTATCAAGTTTATCAATTGTGTCTATAAAATCGTTGTATGATATTTCAAATTTTTCTAGAATCGATTCTGTAACTTCTTTATTCTTATATGGAATAGTATAGAAGAAAGAAATAATTCCTAGACATCTAATGTTTAAGGGATTTTCGAACTCACCATCATCTTTGATGAACGTTGAAAAATACTTTTCAAATAAATCGGAAACATTATGTAAAGCATATAAATTCTGTTCCTTTTTAGCTAAAAGTGAAGTCATTATAGCTAATCTTGGGTTTCCATCTGAGATTCTAATTATTTCTTTATGGTAATCAGGATTTAGAATTTCAAATGGTTCAGACTTTATTATGTCAATAATTTGTTCATCTGTAAATTTATGTAAATCTATTCTTTGAGTAGAAAACTCTTGACATTTTCTTCCTATTTCTTGAAATGCATAATCTCTTACAGTAATTATTATTTTTAGTTTACCATTTCTATTAGCTTTAAAAAAACCTGTTATTTGTTCAAATGCATCAATTCTATTTGCATCATCAACAAAAAGTAAATAGTCTTTTTCTACATCAAAATATTGATACAAATCTTCAAGTAAAGTATGACTTTTATATGAAACACAATATGCTTGGTACGATTCATTGTTTGCTAAATAATTATTGATAATTTCAATTGCCAACTTTGTTTTTCCAACTCCAGGAGCTCCTGTAAGTATTATAAAATCGTGACTATCTATAGCATTACTTAATTGTTCTAATTCTGTTTCTCTGTGTAAAAAAGTGTTGTTCAAAGGAGTAGCAATACCTTTAGAAGCTCTGTCATATTCTTTGATAAAGTTGTCAATTGAAACTATTTGACCAGTATCTAAAGGTAAGCCCAAATAATGATGTGCTAAATCTCTATGATGTATGTGAAGTTCTAATGCCAATTCTTGTAGCATTAAATAGCGGATTCTAATATCAGCGTTAAAACTTTGGGCTAATGTATTTAATTCATTTATTTTTTCTTGGTCTATGTTCCAATTGAAACAAAGAACGATTTCTTGAATTTTTTCAATAGGGATTTTAGTCTTATTTGGGTCAAAACAAGCTCTTATATCATTAGCTAACTTATTTTTTGTACTCGTATCAGTTGTAATTTCTGAATATAAAAAGTTGCCGTTTGGCAATTGAAAGAATGTGTCAGGAGTTCCTTTTTTTGTTTTTTGTTTTCCCGTTTGGCTTCCTGTTCTAGATATAGCCAAATAGTTATTATCTCTAATAGTTAAATAACTATCGCAAAGCTCTTGAAAAACAGTTCCATTTATTTCTTTTAGTCGATTTTCTATTGTTTGGAGTCTGCTCATATTATTCAATTTCTTCAAGCGTTGGCAAAAAACAGCTCTTTTGGTTTTTCAGCGTTGGCTGTTGTGTCGGAAAAAACCAAATGTGCTGTTTGTGCGGTTGGCTTTTTTGGTATGAAACACAACGGTTTTGTGTATGGCTCGTTGCGGAAAATCAACTATGATTTTCCGCCATAACCAAGAGATAGCAAATTGCAATGAATTCCGATTAGGAATTCAGCCGCAATGAACTATACACGTTGTTGGTGGTTCGTTTTTCCTCTCTGGATTTTAAATAATTTAGTTTCGATTTATGCAAAATTAACGATATATAGAACTTACTACATTTGAAGGATGAATATGCACTATTTTCCATGTATCATTGTTTTTCCCAAGAACAATAGTTCTCCTTGAAAGTGATTTACCATTTTCTAAATGAAAAGTTACTATTGCTGCTTCTTTAAGCATTGTAATTTTTAAATCTTTAGGTTCGAGTTTCATAAAAGGTGGTTGTTTTCCACTTTCACGTATGCTATTTATAACCTGTTTCATTTGAGGGTCTAGCCCATTTATTCGCCTATAATTAACATTATCAATAGGTCCTAATGAATCATTTGACATTATAGCTCTTGGAAAAATATATGCGTCATTAGTCATTGAAGCCTCCATTGTTTCAAAATCTCCGTTCTCAAAAGCGCGGAGAAATTTATCGAGTGCAGCCATTACTTCTTTTTCCTCATCTACGCTTTGCCCAGTTGAATTACAAGAAGTTTGAAAAATACCTATTGTGAACAATGCACTTATAATTATCAATATTTGGATTTTTTTCATAATTCTACTATTCAAATGACTTATAAGTTTTATCATATGTTTCGTTTTTTTTTAAATGACCACCAACGGTTGCGTGTATGATTTTTGCGGAATGTTCCGAAGGATTATTCCGATGGAAATCATATTTGATTAAAAGTAAGAAATTTTCCTTGTCTTAACCAACTCAAGCAATTAATTATACACGTTGTTGTACACTGGCTTTTTACCATTTTTTAATTCCGTATTTTTTATTTTCAGAGTTCTTTATTTTAAATTTTAATCTATCAACTCTTTGGCTCGTACAGGCAATTCCAACTGTATCAACTAATTTTAGATATATTGAGTCATTTTTAATTTCAATATCTCCAGCATATTGTCCACAAGCATTAACTATAGACAAGTAAGAAATATATATAAAGTCATTTTCAAATCGGATCGTGTCGGTTTTCAAATTAAATTTTTCCAAATTTAAATTCTGATAATTTTCCTCTCCAGAATCAACTAACTCATCCATATCCATTATTGTTTGTCTATGAAATTCAATCAGATTTTCATTGGGAATAAATTCCGTTTTCTTGACACAAGAGGTCAAAAGTCCGATTAATAATATAAGTCCGATTTTTTTCATCGATTGTAAATTCAGAATTGAGTTTGTTTTCAGCTTGTGTACAACGGTTGCGTGTATGGATTAGTTACGGAAAAGGACGCGAATCATTTTCCGATTAGCAACTAATTTAATTAAAAAGTATGAATTTCCGTTTAGGAAATTCAGAAGTAATTAATTATACACGTTGTTGTGCGTAGGCTTATATAGTTATTATATACTTCTTTGTACTTAATAATAGTCTTTTTCATCATCTTTATAAATTCAGGAATGTGTTTAATCAAAACGTGATTTTGGTCATATTGATTTATAGGGTTACTTTCATTTTCGATTGAAGGATATCTTGTTGATTGTTCATGAGGTGAAGTTATCAAAGACAAATTAATCCACACATAAGAAATATATCCAAATTTTCTTTCTCTAATTCTCTCTTGTTTATGGATTTTGACCTTATTTTTTGCAATTTCATTACTGTTTTTAATCAAGTCTTCTGATATTGATTTAATATTCTCATCTCCTTTAAAATATTCAATCATGTGTTCATGAGTTTTAACAAAATCATCTTTTGTTTCAGCGAAAAGTTTGTCGTCATCAAAAGTTGGTTCGGCCTCAAGCTCTTCTGAACTCTTAATGAATTTTTTAATATCTTTAATCTCAACTAGATTTTTTTTATTCAGTTCTGCGAAATTTAGTATTTCAGAGCGCATTTTTTTTAAACTTTCTACATTTTCTTTCACCTTACTTTTTCCTCTCTGATGTGGCGGAACCATATCGGGAATTAATAAAGGTGTTCCGCTATATTTAGATAATTCATCTATTTGTCTTTGATATAGTCTAGTAAAAACTTTATGTGGTAAATGATTAATTTTCTTTGCAATATCTTTTGATTCAATAACTTCTGTTTTAAGACCAAACGATTTTACAAATTTTTCTACTGATTGTTGAAGCTGAAATAAGGCAAGATTGTATTGTCCTGAATTGTACAACAATTCAACAGAATCCAAATCTTGTTTTGCTGTCTCAAATAATCTTTCGGAAATAGTCACTTTATAGGTCGAAATTTTTTTTAGCTTACGTACAACGGTCTAGTGTATGATTTCGTTGCGTTTTTAAGCCTTAAAGTTAGCAAATAATCACGGATAGAAAATTCCAGCGGAATTTTCGTAAGTAAGCTTTTACTAGCAATGAATTATACACATTGTTGTGTGTAGTATTTTGTAGGCTTAGAGGTAAATAGGATTATCATCATGATCTTCTAAAACTTTATTGTCGTCTAGACTATAAGTTTCTCCAACTGCTGTAGCTTCTCCAAGAATTCCAATTGCCTTAATAGTTGTAAGCGTTTTAGCTTCATTCCAGCATCTTGATAAAAATTCGCTTAAGAACTGAACTTCAGAATTATAAAATTCTGTTCGGTCGTCAAATAGTTCGTCATCAATTAATGATTCAATATCTAATTCATCCCATAATTCCTCAAATAAATCATAAAGTAAAAGATTCAAATCTCCTGAATCAGCAGTTTTTAAACCTAAGTTAGGAAAAGACTCATATTCATGATATGGTTTAATACCAATTGAAAAATATTGTAGTATGTAGTAATAAACAAAGTATATTTTTTCATTAAACTTTGAAGGCTTTTTTAACTTAAAATCAGTCTTTAAAGCTTTTACAAAGGCTTCAATAATATCATCTTTAATTGGGGTCAGAACAAATTTCGGGTAGACATTGTTCCAATGTTTTAAAGTAACATCATAAAGTGAATAAAAAAATGTTCGAGAGTCAATTTCATCTTCTGTTTCCAGTTTTAGATTATAATCAGTAATTAGTCCTTTATAGGATAGATAGGTTGGATAAATTACATCGAAATTGTTATTTAGTAGTTCAGATTTAAACTTAAAATTTTCCGATTTTTCCATATTCTAGGTTAATATTACACACAACGTGTTTGTGTATGATTTCGTTGCGTGATTAAGCATTAAATTTAGCAAATACAAACCGAATAGAAAATCCGCGAGGATTTTCGTAAGTAGGCGAGTACTAGCAATGAATTATACACGGTGTTAGCCATAGTTTTTTATTTCCTAAATATTACTTTATGTACTTTTAATTCAACTTTCGTTCCGCCAATTCCTGTTCTTTCCATAAAATGCGTTCCCATTGGTTTTCCAATGTCAATTTTTTCAATTCTCGAAAAGTAATACTCAGCGTCTCTTTCCGAAAATCTCGAAAGAGAACCTAATTTTAAATCACGAATTTTTTTCGCAAACTCTTTTCCATTTATCGGTTCTATTTCTTTTACAATTCCAATTTCAGTAGGCAATTCCGATTCAGTTCCGTTAAAGAAGTGCATACTTTTCCTAACTCTCTTTTTTGGTTTAAATCCAAATGGTGCTGGAATTAATAATTCTCCATTTTTCGTGTAATTATTATGGTCGTATTCAGAACTCGAAAATAGTGCTTTTGTATAAACTTTATTTTCGGTCTGTTGAAAATTCAGCGGTATTTTGAAAGGATTTTTAAAGTCCATTTCTTTGTTTTCGGACTCTAATTCTAAATCACAACCTTCCGGTAAATTAAATGTTACTTCGCAATCACAAAATCCACCATTCGATTCCAAAACGTCAATTAGGTCAGACTTATCAATTCCATTTTTTTCAGCCCATTCAAAAGTGTATTTCAACGAGTGGTCACAACCGATTTTTTCTATTCGATTTTCTATAAAAACACAAAGTTCAGTTACTTGATTTTCTGTTAATATTGTCATTTCTTAAATTATGGCTAACGTGTTCGTGTATGGTTAGTTGCGTTGGCAAGAACTAAGTTAGCAAAAGAAAACGTACCAGAGGAAAATCCGTAGGATTTTCCGAATACACACAGACCAAGCAATTGATTATACACGTTGTTGTAACACGTTTTTTATATTAATTTCGAGATTCGTTCAATTTCATCTCTCATATTTGATTTAGTATTTTCCTCTATTAAATAATCCTCTGCAACAATTTCAAAACATCTATCGTGGAAGAAGAATATGAAATGCTCGTATTTCTCAAATAGCTCATCTTTATGGTATGGATGAACAGAATTCATTTTTGTAAGTTCCTTAATCCATTCTGAATCGATTACTTTTTGAATAGAATATGGTTCAAGACCCAATTCATAGAGTGGATGTCCATTAATCGCTTCATCATTTGGACTTCCAAATTTAAATTGCTCAAATCGGTCAAATTTGATAGTTACAATTCCGTCATCTTTGTCGGTTCGCATATGTACTGATGTTCCGTCCCAATTCGGGTCAACATTACTCACGTAAAAAATTAAATACAGATTATGCTCGTTTGAGAGAATTGTTGGTGTTGGTGCACCAACGTCAATTTGAAATTTTTCTGTTATCTGTTCAATTCTCATTATCCTTTTAAATCTTTTATATATTTCAAGAAATTCACAAGATGTTGCTCGGAATGAATTCTCATTAAATCACAAAAATGCCATTTTGCGTTTTTCTCGTTTGTATTATCAAATCTCCATTTAACTTCGAGTAAATCCTTTATAATATCTGTTAAATCGTCAATCGAGTCTTCAGTTACTAAATCCGCATCAGAAATTATTTTATGAGATTCCCAAACGGAATGATACCAACCAAATTCAGGAAAATTAGCTTCGACATTTTTCTTTATCGATTCATAGTCAAAATTTGGTTCTTCATCAAAATCAGAGTCGTCAAATTCAGCACTCAGATTTAGATATTCAGAGTAGATTCCTACAAGTAATTTTTGGATTTCGTCCGTTTTATTTTCAGATTCCACATTTGGATTTATTCCAAATTCTGTAATTCGATTTATGAGGTTTTTTAGTTTGCTCAAAGTTTGTTCTCAAATGTGTTACAACTAGTTTTATGAGTATAAATATAAACTATAACCACTTATTATTTCGGGATAACAAAACATTTTTATGTGGTTTACCCTTTTCTGGTTTAGCATGGCCTAATAATGCTTGTGGATGCCGCAACCCAACGTTGTTCTCTAGCAAAAGAGGGTATTCAGGTCAAACCCAGAGAAAACTAAGGTCTAATTCAGGTCTAAGCCAGGTCTAATTCAGGTCAGGCATCGAAAATTCCTACAAACAGGTGAAGGATAAAACACCATAACAAAAGAAAGACACTAATCAATTAAAATCTCTAGGATTTGTATGGCAGCATCGCTAATTTTTGTACCTGGTCCAAAAACAGCTACTGCTCCAGCATCAAATAAAAATTGATAATCTTGTTTTGGGATCACGCCACCAACTATAACCATAATATCATCGCGTCCATAAGACTGTAATTCTTTAATGACTTGTGGCACCAATGTTTTATGTCCTGCTGCGAGTGAGGATACACCAAGAATGTGCACGTCATTTTCTACGGCTTGTTTTGCAGCTTCTTTAGGTGTTTGAAACAATGGTCCTATATCTACATCAAAACCTACATCTGCATAACCTGTAGCCACGACTTTAGCACCACGATCATGGCCATCTTGTCCCATTTTTGCAATCATAATACGAGGTCTACGACCATCTTGTTCTGCAAAGGTATCTGCAAGCTCTCTTGCTTTTTTAAAGGAACTATCGTCTTTTATTTCTTTACTATACACACCAGAAAAGGATTTTATTTGCGCTTTATAACGTCCAAATTCGGCTTCTAAAGCATCACTTATTTCGCCTAATGTTGCACGTTTACGAGCTGCATCTACTGCTAAAGCTAATAAATTTTCTTGACCAGATTTAGCTGCTTCAGTTAATTTTTTAAGTGCAGCATTAACTAGATCATTATCTCTTGAGCTTTTAATACGGTTTAAACGTTCTATTTGTTGGTTACGAACGGTTTCGTTGTCTACCTCTAAAATATGAAGCGGATCTTCTTCTTTAAGTCTGTATTTGTTTACACCAACAATGATATCTTGCCCAGAATCTATTCGTGCTTGTTTACGAGCTGCAGCTTCTTCTATACGAAGCTTTGGAATACCAGCTTCAATGGCTTTGGTCATTCCGCCAAGCTCTTCAACTTCTTCGATAAGTGACCAAGCCTTTTGTGCTATATCATCTGTTAGTTTTTCTACATAATAGCTACCAGCCCAAGGATCTACTGTCTTTGTAATATGTGTTTCTTGTTGTAAATATATTTGTGTATTACGAGCTATACGTGCAGAGAAATCTGTAGGTAAAGCAATGGCTTCATCTAAAGCATTAGTATGTAAACTCTGTGTACCTCCAAAAGCAGCAGCAGTGGCTTCTATGGTGGTTCTTGCAACATTATTAAATGGATCTTGTTCTGTTAAACTCCAACCAGAGGTTTGGCAATGCGTACGTAAGGCTAGTGATTTTGGATTTTTTGGATTAAACTGTTTTACTAATTTAGACCAAAGCATACGAGCAGCTCGCATTTTTGCAATTTCCATAAAATGATTCATGCCAATAGCCCAAAAGAAGGACAAGCGTGGTGCAAAAGTGTCTATGTCCATACCAGCTTCCAATCCTTTTCTTATGTATTCTAATCCATCAGCTAGTGTGTAAGCCAATTCAATATCACAGGTGGCACCAGCTTCTTGCATATGATATCCAGAAATACTAATGCTATTAAACTTTGGCATGTTTTTACTGGTATATTCAAAAATATCTGAGATAATTTTCATGGATGGTGTAGGAGGATAGATGTACGTATTCCTAACCATAAATTCTTTTAAAATATCATTTTGAATGGTACCTGCTAGTTGTTCTGGCTTTACACCTTGCTCTTCTGCAGCTACAATGTAAAACGCCATTATTGGTAATACTGCACCATTCATAGTCATGGATACAGACATTTTATCTAACGGAATTTGATCGAATAGAATTTTCATGTCTTCTACTGAATCGATAGCAACTCCTGCTTTACCAACATCGCCTTCTACACGTTCGTGATCAGAATCATAACCACGATGTGTTGCCAAATCAAATGCTACAGATAATCCTTTTTGTCCTGCAGCTAAATTACGTCTGTAAAATGCATTACTTTCTTCTGCTGTAGAGAAACCAGCATATTGTCGTATGGTCCAAGGTCTTCTAACATACATGGTTGAATAAGGACCTCTGAGATTTGGCGCAATACCTGCTACAAAGTTGAGGTGTTTACAATCTTCAATGTCTTTTTTGGAATATTGAGATTTAATAGTAATATCCTCTGCTGAGGTAAAAGTCTCATGTTTGTGAACAGTGGTTTCTTCTGTTATTTTTTTTATAGATATGTGTTGTAGATCTCTTCTGGACATTACAGAATAAATTTTTTGAAATAAGGATCAAAATCTACTTCATAACCCGTTGTGAGTTTTATAAAAAATGTTTTACTATCTGTACTTACAAAATAATTACTCTGATAGGTTTCGGTATTGTCTTTAGGATTAGAGATCTTGAAGACACCTTTAAATACTTGAAGCTTCGTGGTTGAGCTATAACTAGCTTTTAGTTTTTCGAACTTTAAGTTTGTACCTTTTAACATGGTTTCATTAGATTGGCGTACTATGCCTAATAACATTTGAGCATCTTCTTTTTGCAAAGGCATAAACGGTAAGGTATTAACCGTGAATGTTGAACGAGTAACGTCATCAAAATAAATGTAAAAATTCCCTTTTAATTCTCTTAAAGTTTTGAGTCTATTAATTTCAGTTTCAAAGTCTTTTTTACTAACTAAGGAGTCTAATACATTTTCATATTCTGCAGTAGAATAGCGTTTAAATACTTCAGGAAGAAATACTTTAATACCATCATTCTCAAGAATATGATAGGAGCCAAGCACCTCTGAAGTTTCATCAACGTCTACCCAACTTTTTACTTCGGTTGAAATATCTTTACAGCTCATTATTATTAATAAAACTGAAAGTGTTACAGTAAGCTTTATATATGGTTTATTCATGTTTTAATCGTTCTAGTTCTATAGCTTCAGACAAACGTCTTTCTATGATAGGTTCAATTAGTGTTTTACGAGTTTTCTTTTCTAAAAAAGGGTGTAATTCCAAATCTTGTTTCATTTTATCATTAGGATTTGGATGTTTATTTGTGCCTAATAATACTATGTCATTAGCATTAAATTGTTCTTGTTCTTTTTGTGCCGATTCCTTTATTTTTTTTTGAATGACACCATCTTTTAATTGCTTTAAAAATCCACCAGCCTGTTCAATTGCTTTAAAAACATCTAGTGCTTTATGGGCTAATTGATCTGTTAGGCTTTCTATATAGTAAGCACCATCAGACGGATTAGAAACCTTATCAAAATAGCTTTCGTGTTTTAAAACTAATAGTTGATTTCTAGATATACGATCGCCAAACTCATTTTGGTTGTGATACAGTACATCATAAGGCAAATTAAAGACTTCATTGGCTCCACCTAAGACTGCGCTCATACACTCGGTTGTGGTACGAAGCATATTGGTGTTGTAGTCGTAAATTGTTTTGTTTCGTTTAGAGGGTTCTGCTACGATGATGCAGTTTGTGTTAAATTTATACTCACCTGCAAGCGTTTTCCATAATAAACGTAACGCTCTTAGTTTAGCAATTTCGAAAAAGTAATTTGTACCTACCGAAACGTTAAATATTACTTTTAGAGATGCTTTGGATTTGTCTGATAATATTGAACTTAGGTGATTTAAATATTCATTGGCATGTGCTAGAGCATAACTTAATTGCTGAACAATCGTAGCACCTGAGTTTTGATATAAGTTACTATTAATTGTAATTTGGTTACACTTTTTTACAAGTTCTTCAAAATTATGATGATCATCTTTTAGGTTGTGATACCAATTTCCTGTTTTAGCTAAATGTCCGATGATGTCATTATTAACATTGGTTTCAGCAATATCAGTATGTATTAAAGTTTCTTCTGCTTCTATGTGAACAGATATGGCTTTGGTATCGATACCTTTAATTAATGCATCTATGTTGATTTGATTGTTAACTGAAATAAATCGAATGGCTTCTACACCTCGATCTATTGCGTCTAGAGCTTTTGTATTTGCTTCCGTTTCATCAGTTACCTTGATAACTTGACCTATTTTCCAAGTTGTTGAGGCATTTGTAATATTATGAAAATGTTCAAAGTCATCAGCATGGTAAAAAGGTTTAACATCGATACCTTCGTTTGTATTCCAAATGAGTGTATCATTGTAATCAGCACCTTTTAAATCTACTTGAATTTTCTGCTTCCATTGTTTAGAAGACACCTCAGGAAAATCTGAAAATAATGGTTTAGTCATTGGTCTTCTTTTTAGCAACGCTGTCTTCGTATTCTATAATATAAATTTCTTCATTTTCCTTTTTCATGTAGTATTTTTCTCTTGCTAATTTCTCTATACCTTCTTCTGTGCTTAGTTCTTTTATTGCTTTATTATCCTTAGTAATTTCATTTTTATAATAGTCTTTTTCTGCTTCTAAATCATCAATATCTGCATTAAGATCTCTGTGAATTAGTAGAGAATTGGCATCAAAGAAAAGCATCCAAATAGCGAAGCATGTAAATATAACCAAGAATATATTTTTAAATAGTTTTAGCATTAACTAAGTCGTTCGTTAATTATTGTTCGTACTATATCAACAGCAACAGTATTGTATTTATTGTTAGGTATAATAATATCTGCATACTCTTTCATAGGTTCTATAAACTGTTCGTGCATAGGTTTAAGCGTAGTTTGATAACGCAATAAAACTTCATCAATATCTCTTCCTCTTTCTTTGATATCTCTTTTTAGACGACGTATTAAGCGTTCATCACTATCTGCGTGTACAAAGATTTTAATATCGAACATGTCTCTTAATTCTTTATTTGTGAGAATTAAGATACCTTCCACGATCATTACTTTTCTCGGTTTGGTTAAAATTGTATCTCCAGTTCTGTTATGCTTTACAAAAGAATATACAGGCTGTTCTATTGTTTTGCCTTCTTTTAAATCTTTTAAATGCTGTTCTAATAATTTAAAATCTATAGATCTTGGGTGGTCAAAATTAATCTTTACACGTTCTTCATAACTTAAATGCGATGTTTCTTGGTAATAAGAATCTTGAGAAATAACACCTACTTCACCTTCTGGTAGTTCGTTAAGTATCTGATTTACAACAGTTGTTTTTCCACAACCTGTTCCGCCAGCTATTCCTATTATTAGCATAAATTATTAATTGTTATGTGCTGCAAATTTAATTATTTACCAATGAATTTATGGTGCTATTTTTAAAACTTCTTCTGGCGTTATAAATGATCCAAAATTATTTTCCCAACTATTATTAATATAGTTCATAACATCTGCAATTTCATTATTTGTGAGGCCTAGTGCTGCCATATTAGTATTATATGTAATACCATTGACAACGATAACCTCATTCATACCATACTTTAATCCTTTAATGGATTTAGTTTGATTATTCTTTAAAAAGTCAGAGTTTGCAAGAGGTGGAAATACTTTGGTTACACCTTCTCCATTGTCTAAGTGGCAAGTTATACATAGATCGTTGTAAACCACCTTACCAGCAATATAACTAGCTGTAAAATCTTTTTGATTTACAGGATTTTTCTTTTCTGAATTACAAGAAAAAATGAGCAGTATTATTGCAATTGTGCTTAACTTTAATCTAATCATTCCTAAGTAATTTTACAATTCCTAAACCTTCAATTCCAACATAAATATAACCATCTGGTCCTTGATTAATAGAACGTATTCTGCCACTGCCTTCTAATAATTTTGTTTCACTAATAATCGTATCGTCTTTTATTTTACAGTTAGAAATGTACTGAAATTTTAATGAGCCAACTAGAAGATTTCCTTTCCAATCTCCATATTTATCACTTGAAATAAAAGCCATACCACTTGGAGCAATGGAAGGTGTCCAATAATGAATCGGTTGCTCCATACCATCTCTCTCTGTGAGATCTGTAAATTTACTTCCGCTATAATTAACACCATAACTTATTACTGGCCAACCATAATTTTTACCTGCTTCAATAATGTTTATTTCATCTCCACCTTTTGGTCCATGCTCGTGAGTCCAGATTTTATAAGTTTCTGGATGTAATGTCATGCCTTGAGGGTTTCTATGACCATATGAATAAATAGCTTTTTTAGCATTAGGAGTATTTATAAAGGGATTATCTTCTGGGATAGTTCCATCATCATTAAGGCGATAAATTTTTCCACAATCTCTCGTGATATCTTGTGGATTTACATCTCTATTACCACGATCTCCAATTGAAAAATATAAGTAGTCATCATTATCAAATGCTAGTCTACAACCAAAATGTTGTCCTCTTCTAGAGTTTGGGTTTGCTTTATACAATACATCTTGGTTAATTAAACGATTGTCTTCTAGTTTTGCCCTCATAATAGTAGTGTTTCCACCTTCTCCTTCGCCTTGACTAGAAGCATAAGACATATAAATCCAACCGTTAGTTTTATAATCTGGATGAATTATAATATCCATTAAACCACCTTGACCTCTAACATAAATTTTTGGTAAGCCATTGATCTCTTTTAGAGAGTTGTCTTTAAAGTGAAATAGCTGACCAGTTTTCTCAGTAATCAGCATAGAGTTATCTGGTAAGAAAGTAAAACCCCATGGTATATCTATACCTGGTACAACAACTTCATAGTTGATTGACAAATCTGAATCTGATGCTTTTTTACTTTGCGCACAACTTGTAAGTGTTAGGCAAAAAAAGAATAATATTTTTATGGATTTGGGTCTCAATATAATAGGATTTATAATGAACTTAAAAATAAGAAATAAATGTTGTTTGTGATGTTATAAAAATCATATATTTGCAATCCTTAAAATGATAACCATTTCGGGGTGTAGCGTAGCCCGGTTATCGCGCCGCGTTTGGGACGCGGAGGTCGCAGGTTCGAATCCTGCCACCCCGACTTTAAAGCTCAACCATTGGTTGGGCTTTTTTTTATATTAATCCTCTTGCTTTTATCTCTAGATACTTATTAATAGTATTTATTGTAAGCTGTTCAGGAGACGTTAAAATACTTTGAA
Source organism: Microcosmobacter mediterraneus (assembly GCF_031846265.1). Lineage (NCBI taxonomy): Bacteria > Pseudomonadati > Bacteroidota > Flavobacteriia > Flavobacteriales > Flavobacteriaceae > Microcosmobacter > Microcosmobacter mediterraneus. The sequence continues at coordinate 266,956 of NZ_JAVRIA010000001.1, forward strand.
TTCCATGTTTTTGAAGTTCATTAACGATTAGTTTCTTTTCGTAAATGAATTTTTCTGCAATTGTTTTTTCGAAAATCTCATAGGTATTAGAAGATTCTTTCTTGGTAAGCTTATCTAATTCTGTGTTTTCAAAAAAGATTACAACTAACAAATGATTTTTTGCAATAGCTTGTAAGTATGGTAGTTGCCTGTAAAGTGCATCTAAGGTTTCAAAATTTGTATACAATAATATAAGACTACGCTGATTTAGGTTTCGTTTTACATCTATGTATAATCTTGCAAAATCAGACTCAGCAAAATCAGTATTAAGATTATAAAGTGTTTCTAAAATTTGATTCATCTGTGATGGTCGACGTTCTGCAGCAACTCTATTTTCAACTTTTCTTGAAAAAGAAAACATACCAGCTTTATCTTGTTTGTATAATGCAACATTACTAATCACTAAAGTTGAGTTAACTGCATAATCTAGTAAGCTTAAGCCTTCAAAAGGCATTTTCATTGAACGGCCTTTGTCTATAACATTATAAATAGGTTGTGATTTTTCATCTTGATATTGGTTAACCATCAATTGATTTCGCTTAGCAGTAGCCTTCCAATTGATATTACGAATATCATCTCCAATGACATAATCCTTAATCTGTTCAAACTCCATAGTATGACCAATTCTTCTTATTTTTTTTAGGCCAAATTCAAACAATTTATTTGAAAATGCCATGAGCATATACTTTCTTAACTGTAAAAAAGAGGGATAGTTAGGTACCATGGCATCTTTTCCGAATTGGAATCTTTTAGCAACAAAATTTATAGGAGATGAAATGTAGGTGTTGAGATTGCCAAAATGATATTCTCCACGTTCTAATGGTCGGAGTGTGTATGTTATTTTCTTTTTCTCTTCAGCCTTTACCTCAGTATTAATTTCAAAATCTCTTTTTTGATATTGAAACGGAAGTTCATCAATTAGTTTTAAGTGAGTTTTAAAATTGAATAGATTCTGTATTTCAAGTTCAATAGGATTGTCATCACCATTACTTAGCTTTTCTGGTAGAATCCTTTTTACAACAATTCCTTTTTTATGGTGTAATAGAATAAGATCAAAAACAGTTAGACCTACTGCAACGAGTGTTAACATTTGTGTGATGATGAAGAGACCACTAAACTGGTAGGATAACACAAATAATAATACGAGGATTATTACAGCAATAAAAAATCGCTTTTGTAAATAAGTATGTTTAAAAAAGGATTTCAATCTATCTCGGAATCTCTATAGTTTCTAAAATTTGATCGATCACTTTTTCCACTGTAAATGCTTCCATTTCTCGTTCTGGAGTTAATACTAATCTATGGTTTAACACAGCCTTTGTACAGCGTTTAATGTCATCTGGAGTAACAAAATCTCGTCCATTAATTGCAGCATTGGCTTTAGCTGCATTAAGAATAGCTATGGATGCTCTTGGCGATGCTCCTAAATATAAATTAGCATTAGTCCTAGTGTTGTGAACTATTGAAGCGATGTAATTTAATAAGTGGTCCTCTACTAAAATTTGCTTAATTAAATCTTGATAATTACTAATGTCTTTAGCTTTTAAGACAGCCTTAATAGTATTAAAATCAATAGTGTCTTTACGTTCATGGTTTTCTGATAGTATTTGAACTTCATCCTCTAGTGAAGGATAATCTACATCTATTTTAAATAGAAAACGATCTAATTGAGCTTCTGGCAAACGGTAAGTACCTTCTTGTTCAATTGGGTTTTGTGTTGCAAATACTAAAAAAGGTGCTTCCATAATGTTTTTAGTACCATCTATTGTAATTTGTCGTTCTGCCATAACTTCGAATAAAGCAGCCTGTGTTTTAGCAGGTGCTCTATTGATCTCATCAATTAATACAATATTTGAAAAAATAGGTCCTGGTTTAAATTCAAACTCTGTAGTTTTCTGATTAAATACTGAAGTGCCTAAAATATCACTTGGCATTAAATCTGGTGTGAATTGTATTCTGCTAAAATCTACATCTAGTGTTTTGGCCAGAAGTTTTGCTGTTACAGTTTTGGCAACTCCAGGAACACCTTCTATTAAGGAGTGACCATTGGCTAGGATTGAGATAATTAGGAGTTCAACCATATTATGCTGCCCAACAATGACTTTTCCTATTTCTTGTTTTATGGCTTCTACAGCATCTTGAAGCGGTTTTAAGTCTAACCTACTTTCAAAATTCATTGGTGTATTGTCTTGCTGCTCTTTTTCGTTTTGTTGCTCTTGTTCTGGCTGTTGTTCTTCCATTATTATTGGGTTTTTGTAAACGATTCAATTTTTTTATTTAACTCTATTAGGTCATTTTCATTCAAAGTGTTTTTAGACTTTAAATGGATAATGAAATCAATAATATCTTTGGTTGTTGCTTTTGTGTTAGATGATTTCAAAGCTAATTTGTCTATGAAATTCTGATTTAATTCACTGGTTTCTAAATAAAAACGTGTTCTTGTATATTCTAAAAAATAAGTGATTTTCTTTTCAATGATACTTTTGTAATTCCCGTTTTGGTAATATAAGTCTCCGATGATTTGTGTAAATTCTACTGTTGTGTTTTTTACAGGATCAATTACAGGAATAATTCGCTGCGTTCGTTTGCCTTTGAATATCACAAACAATACTAATGCTAATAATGCAACATAAAATGCCCATTTTAGAGCAGTATTTGTTAATATAAATCGTAGTGGACTTTTAATAATTTTTCGCCCAGACTTTTTATAATTATCCCAAATGAGTTGCTGTTTTGGTAGAAAGGATAAAACGGTAGCTGCATAATCTTCATTATCATTTAGCATATGATAATTGGTAAATGCAAAAGGATTGGAATGTAAATAGAAATATCCTCCATTATCTCCATATTTAATTTTTATAAAATTAGCGTAAGTTAAAATTTCACCACCTTCAATTTCGTCTTCTATATCATCAATCTCTAGAGTAACTGTTCCTAAAACAGTTGTGTTTAAAGTATCTATAGAGGTGAAATAACTAGTTTCTATAACATCTTTAAAAAGTTTTTTATTCTTATTTAGAGTAGGACTTGTAAAGCTACTTGTGGCACCTTTTTTGAAAAAACCTGAGTTTCTTCTTTCTAAATATGTATTTAAGGAGTCTATGACATTACCATAAAAATAATTTGAGCTAATAAAAACGGAGTTACCATTATCTACATAATCAGCAAGGCTTTTGGATTCTTCTTCATCTAGACTAATCCAATCATTAATAAGCAATAATGTAGTTTTAGAATCCTCAGGTACATCCTTTAAGTAACTGTAAAGAGTTTCTGTTGAGGTTAAAATGTCTTCATCTGAGTAATCTTCTAACTCATTAAATAACACATAACAACCTAATGGTATTTTATCAGCAGCAGAGTAGGAGTCTCGCCAGTTAATAGCAGCTGGTTTAGTAACTTCAGCGACCATCATTAATATAATGATGACTACAATGGTGTACAATGCTATTTTAGATCGTTTACCCATTAGATACAGCTTTTTTTAGGTTTTTAAAATCTGATGAATTAGTATTAAATCCGGCTTCATCAATTGGAAATTCTCCATACCATACGTAATCATAGATATAAGAGATACGTTTAAATAGTGTTTTAATAGAGTTATCTTTAATTTCTGTAATATAATCTGAGTTGGTTTTATCGTAATGCCAATCTATGATATTATTATTTGTAAGATGTTTTAAGGAGCTTAAATACAAATAACGTGTGGCAAGTCTGTAGTCTTTATTATTGATAGCATCTTTTATAAGATTTTCAAAATTTATTTCTTTTAGGTTTTCTTCAATATATTTAAAACCATCGATCTGTTTTTCTGGGTTTCTAAAAACAGAGGTTGCTGTAGACTGCAGTAAAAAATTAATGAGTAAATATAATGCTCCAAGACCAAGTAGACCATATACAATATATTCTAAGGTTTTGTAGTCAATAAAATCGACATCAAAACCAAATAGATTACCAATCCATCTAAAAAACTTTCTAAGCGCACCTTGTATTAGATTAACACCACCAGTATCATTAATAGAATAATTAAAATCATCTCCTGGATAGCGTTCTTGTATTTGGTCTTTAAAATAAGTAACGTCGTGAGTCGAAGAATCCACTTTTACGCCTTCAAGTTGAGCAAAACTAAAAACGTTAGTAGAGAGGAATATTAAAATAATGATATGTTTAATCCATCTATTCATCTACACCTATTTGTTCTATTTTTTGTTGTAAAAAAGTATTGTGTTTTTCTTCGTGTAAATTATAGAAGAGTACACCAAATGCTAGCTGAGTTAAGGCTTGTGAATAAATAAAAGCTAGTATGTATATTGCAAAACCAAATGTAAAAAGCACTTTTGCAAACCCACTGGTGAAAATTTCTATTTCACTTTCTGCAGAGAAATAAATGTAAAAACCTATAATATAACTTGGAATAGAGATTATTACTAAAGTTATAAGAAAATTTAATATTCCAATTACTAGAGCAAATAGCATTACCTTAAGAAAATTTGAGAATGTAAAATTCCAACCATCACTGATAGCTTCTCCTATTTGATTTCTACCTACAAATAAGGCCATAAATGTGAGTCCAAAAAGACCTGAAACCAAAAAGCTTAATGCAAATCTAAATATATAGCCCAAAAAAGGAACAATCGCTGCAACGGTTGATATTATAAGGTATACCACATAAATAACGGCACCTAATAAAATAAGAACAACAATCGACCAGAATTTCTTTTTTATTGATGACCATATGTTTCTGGCTTTTACATCTCCTTTTGCATTTACATATTCTGAAATATAAGCACTAGAAAAACTATAGTTTATAGCAGAAGTAATAAACACAGTAAACAAAAGAACAGCTACTCCAATACCAAAATAAAATTCGTTATTGGTGTCCTCTGTCATTCCAAACCGGAAATCCCTACTCGCTAATCCCATGAAACCGGTTACTAAAAGGTAAGAAGCACCTAAAGCTAATAAAATACTTAAAGCGTTGTATCTTAGGTATAAATTAGTATAAGCCTGAAAGTTACGTTTAAGAAATTGAAAGTAGTTATCTATTATATCACCAAAAGTATTCCTGGTGCGAAGTTCTATATAAGGTTTTTTCAAGTTGTAGTTATTTGAGGATTTGGAATACGATCTGCTTTATGAAGCAAAATAGGGTAAATAATGTAATAATATACTATGATAAATGCAGACAAAAATATGATACCATAAGCAATTACTCTTGGCATTTGTTCGCCGTATCTAGTAATAAATCCCTCGATAAATCCAGCCATAATAAAAAAGGGAATAGTACTCACTACAATCTTTAATCCATCTTTAGCTCCTCTCATAAAGGAGACACGTCTTGAAAATGTTTTGGGAAATATAAAACTGTTGCCCATAACCAAACCAGCACAACCAGCAATTACAATTACAGATATTTCTATAGTGCCATGAAGCCAAACGGTTGAAGTATTCTCTATTAACCCTAACTTGTAAAAGAAGGTAATAAATGAGCCTAACAGAATACCATTTAAAAATAGAATATATATAGTGCCAACACTAAAAATTACTCCAAAAGCAAAAGCTAAAATGGCCACTCGTATATTATTAATTGTAATACCTAGAAAAGAACCTATACTACTTCCGCTTTTATATACTGCCATAGGTTCTCCGTTTTCAATATTCTCTAGTGTCATATTTACATAACCATCTCCAAGGATAAGCCTAACAAAGCTATCATCATTTAGGGTAGAAATACTTCCGATGGAAACAGCAGTCATAAAAAACAAAAAGGTATATAAAAGGGTTTTATGATATTGTTTAAAAAATAAAGGAAATTCGTATTTCCAGAAGGCTACTATTTTATTTTTTGATTCTTTTTTAGTTCTATAAATTTTTTGATGTGCTTGTGATGCTAATGAGTTTAAGTACAGAAGTGTTTTACTATCAGGATAGTAGGTCTGTGCGTAAGAAAGATCATTGGTAAGTTGAATATAATAAGAAGCGAGATCATCCGGATTTATTTTCATATTATTATGAAGTGCTTTTTCAAAACCAATCCATTTTTCTTTATTTTGCTTCACAAATGAGGCCTCTCTCATAAACAACTTAAATTAGGTAAACGAATATACATTCCTATGAGCAAATTAGCAATTAACACTGCACAAAATGTAAACTTAGATTATAAACTTATTGGTATAGGAGAACGTTTTGTAGCTTTTCTAATTGATGCGATTTTACTATTTACGTATTTAACCATAATGGAAAATCTTATGGATATCTCCAGAGTTTTTGATGATGCAGATGGTTGGACTAGACGAGGTATTTATGGCTTGTTAACATTACCTGCACTATTCTACTCTGTAATTTGTCATATAATTTTTAGCGGTCAGACCATTGGTAAAATGCTGATGAAGATTAGAGTTGTTCGCTATGATGGTACACCAACGCAATGGTATAATTTATTTGTAAGATGGATGTTAAGATTTATTGATATTTGGATGTTCTTCTCATCTGTTGGAGTATTGAGTATTTTAATGTCTGATAAAAAGCAACGTGTTGGTGATGCTGCTGCAGGTACTGTAGTGATTAGTGCTAAAAAGAAACACAAAATTGAGAGTACCATTTTAGAAGATATTACAGTTGATTACGAACCAAAATTCTCTAATGTTACTGAATTAAGTGATAAAGACGTTAGGATCATTAAGGAGACATTTACAATATCTAATAAAGCCAATGACTATAAAACACTAAAACTTCTTAGAACCAAAATTTGTACACTTTTAAATATAGAATCTAATTTATATGATAAAGAATTAATTGATATTGTATTAAAAGATTATAATTACTACACGCAAAACATGTAAGCAGAGAACCACTTTTTTTGATTTTTAAAAGTGTGTGTATCGCTTACAATGAGCGAAGTCGAAGTGTATAATAAACTAATTTTATCAATTTAAGTGTTAAACTGAATTTCTTATACTGATTTAATATGTTTTTCCAAACCATAGATATACTAGGTACTATTGCTTTTACAATTTCTGGAGTTCTTGTGGCTTTAGATAAGAAAATGGATCCTTTTGGTGTGGTTATTATTGGGTTTGTCACAGCAGTTGGAGGCGGAACTTTACGTGATGTCCTCATTGGAGAAACTCCAGTATTTTGGATGAATAACATGACGTTTATCTACGTTATTATTGCTACAACTGTGATTACAATACTCATTAAAAAGTACATTAATTACTTGCGTACATCCTTATTTTTATTTGATACTATTGGTATTGGATTATATACTGTTGTTGGCATTGAAAAAGGATTACTCATTGATTTGCATCCTATAATATGTATTGCTTTAGGTACTATGTCTGCATGTTTTGGTGGTGTAATACGTGATATTTTATGTAACGAAATCCCTGTTATTTTTAGAAAAGAAATTTATGCTACTGCATGCATTGTTGGAGGATTGGTTTTCTTTATTCTTAGAAAATTTTCGGCAGACCAGAATTTTAATTTCGTTATCGCTGGTTTGGTTGTTATTGTATTGAGATTACTGGTTGTAAAGTTTAAGATTAGTTTGCCTTCACTTTATAAATAAAAAGAGCTTCTAAAATATTAGAAGCTCTTTAGAATATATATTTAACCTTTACTATTGCTTTATAAATCGCTTCGTAAGGGTTGCAGAATCTGTTGATACTTTTACTAAATAGACACCACTATTCCATTTAGAGACGTTAATTGAAGATCTTAGCTCAGTTAATTCTTGCGATAATAATTTTTTCCCTAAAACATCAAAGACCTCTACAATTACTTTTTCTGTGATTAGTGGTAATGTAATATTAAGGTAATTTTTTGATGGGTTTGGTGAAATTCTAAACTCGTTAAATTGAACTTCAGACTGAGATAGTGTAATACCAGCTGTTAGTATTCCTCTATGTTCTGGACCATGCCAATCTAATAAATAATCTGTACCATCACCATCGATATCTCTTGCTGATGCCCAAACTAAATCAATATTTGTGTCAGAAGTAGAAAACACATAATCTCCAGGATTTCCTGTATCTAAATCTCTTGTAGCGACTAATGTTCTTACACCACTATTAACATCGTTAGTTTCTATAGTCCAATCTTCTCTTTCATCTATTGAAGGAACAATGCCTTGTGCACTCTGGCCTTCCATTTGTCCTGGGAAACCAAAATAACGATCTGTAAATTCATCTTGACTAGAATCATCTAAACGAAAAATAACAACATCATTTCCGCTTACCATTCCTGCTTGGAATCCACCTGTAGTATTTGGATTACCAAAACCTAGTCCAAGCCATTTTCCAGCAGGACCAATCATTGTTAATGTTACTTCTGTAGAAGTAACATCTATTTGAATGGAGTATTCTGAACCTGTTGCGTTAGATAGTTCAACAAGTCCTGTAGAGAATGTTTGTGCATTCAAACAGGTAAATGTTAGTACTAAACTAAACAACATTAAAGTAATTTTTTTCATGAGCTTTTCTTTTTCAAAAGTTTTATTATAGCCTCTTCACCAGAAATCTTTGCATAGTCTAAGGCTGTTTTTCCTCTATTATCTTTAAGTAAAACATTAGCACCATAATTCACTAAATATTTCACAATAATTTCATTTCTATTAATAACGGCATAATGTAACGCACTCGTTCCGTTAGCATCTACTGTGTTTACTTTAACTTTACGTTCTAATAACACTTTAACGATTGCGTCATAGTTTTTGTAAACAGCTGCCATTAATGGTGTTCCAAATTTGCTAGATCCATTAATATCATTTGCTGTATTTGCTAAAAAAAACGCTACTTTAGTATTACCTCTGTAACAAGCAAGTGTTAATGGGTCATAACCATTTTTATCTTTAATATTTATGGTATCTGGATTAATTTTCATTAACTCCTTGATATCATTTACATTACCAGAACGTGCAACATCAAAAATATTTTGTTGAGAAAAACCACAAATCGAGAATAATAAAAATACGAGTCGTAGATTTTTCAACATTTAACAATAGATTTGAGTAGCGAATTTAGCACATTTCTGTTTAAATAAGTATGTAGTTCGTCGAAAAAAAGCTCTATTTGCTCAAATACATCTTACGTCTGGAGTACAAATCGTAAAAATCATCGTCTTTTAAACTCTCAATAAATAAAATGCTTTCGCCTGTACTCTTCATTTCTGGACCTAGTTTTTTGTTCACATTAGGGAATTTATTAAATGAAAACACAGGTTGTTTTATAGCAAATCCGTCTAATTCTGGTTTAAAATCAAAATCAGTGACTTTGTTATGACCTAGCATTACTTTTGTTGCATAATTCACATATGGTTCCTTGTAAGCTTTAGCTATAAAAGGTACAGTACGAGATGCTCTTGGATTAGCTTCAATGATGTAAACTTTATCATCCTTAACAGCAAACTGAATGTTAATTAAACCTACAGTATTGAGCTCTAATGCAATCTTTTTGGTGTGATCTTTTATTTGTTGTAATACAAATTCTCCTAGATTAAAAGGTGGTAATGTGGCATTACTGTCGCCAGAGTGTATACCACAAGGCTCAATATGTTCCATAATACCAATGATATACACATTTTCACCATCACAAATGGCATCTGCTTCTGCTTCAATGGCACCATCTAAATAATGATCTAGTAGTAACTTGTTGTTAGGTATTTTACGCAGTAAATCAACAACATGCTCCTCTAGTTCTTGTTTGTTGATAACAATCTTCATGCCTTGACCACCTAAAACATAAGATGGTCTTACTAATATTGGAAAATCTAATTTATCTGCAACTGCAAGTGCTTCATCGGCAGTTTCGGCAGTATCAAACTCTGGATAAGGAATATTATTATCTTTTAACAGTGTTGAAAATGCACCTCTATCTTCCGCTAAATCAAGAGATTGATAGGTGGTTCCTAGAATCTTAACACCATATCTATCTAATTTTTCTGCTAGTTTTAATGCTGTTTGGCCACCGAGTTGTACAATAACACCTTCAGGTTTTTCGTGCTGTATAATATCATAGATGTGTTCCCAGAATACAGGTTCAAAATAGAGTTTGTCTGCAATATCAAAATCTGTGGAAACGGTTTCAGGATTACAATTAATCATTATGGTTTCGTAACCACATTCTGAAGCTGCTAATACACCATGTACACAACAATAATCAAACTCAATACCTTGACCAATTCTATTTGGTCCAGAACCTAATACTATTACTTTCTTTCTATCTGAAACAACACTTTCATTAGCTATAGATACACCTTCTGTGTTCTCTATTTCATTCTCAAAAGTAGAGTAGTAGTATGGTGTCATAGCTCTAAACTCTGCTGCGCAAGTATCTACTAATTTATAAGTACGCTTAATTTTTAATTCTTCACGTTTATTATACACTTCGCTTTCTAAACAGCTTAGCATATGTGCTATTTGTCTATCGCCATAACCCTTTTGCTTAGCTTCTAATAAAAGCTCTTTATCTATAGTGTCTATAGTAAAGGTTGAAATTTCTTTTTCTAATTGATATAGCTCTTCATATTGTTTTAAGAACCACATATCGATTTTTGTAATCTCATGGATACGACTTAATGGAATTCCCATTTGTATAGCGTCGTAAATGACGAACACACGATCCCAACTTGCATGCGTTAATTTATCGATAATTTGATCATAATCCTTATAACCTTTACCATCTGCACCTAAACCGTTACGCTTAATTTCTAAAGATTGTGTTGCTTTATGTAATGCTTCTTGGAAGCAACGACCTATTGCCATAACCTCACCAACAGCTTTCATTTGTAGGCCTAAGGTCCTGTCTGATCCTTCAAACTTATCAAAATTCCAACGTGGAATTTTGACTACGACATAGTCTAAAGTTGGCTCAAATAACGCTGAGGTTGATTTTGTGATTTGATTATCTAATTCATCTAAAGTATACCCAATAGCAAGCTTAGCTGCGATTTTTGCAATAGGATAACCAGTAGCCTTACTTGCTAAAGCTGAAGATCTTGAAACTCTTGGATTAATCTCAATAGCAATGATATCTTCGTTTTCATCTGGACTAACTGCAAATTGCACATTACAACCACCAGCAAAATCACCAATACTTCGCATCATATGTATAGCCAAGTCTCGCATACGTTGAAATGTTGTATCAGATAGAGTCATCGCTGGAGCTATGGTAATGGAATCACCAGTATGTATTCCCATAGGATCCATATTTTCAATAGTACAGATAATAACCACATTATCATTAGAATCTCTTAAGAGTTCTAATTCATATTCTTTCCAACCCATCATGGCCTTATCTATCATGACCTCATGGATAGGTGAAATTTCTAATCCTCTGGTTAAAGATTCTTCAAATTCTTTTTCATCATAAACAATAGAGGCTCCTGCTCCACCTAACGTAAAGGAAGCTCTAATACAAAGCGGAAACCCAAATTCTTGTGCTATCTCTTTACCTTTTAAATATGATGTTGCTGTAGCTTGTGGTGCCATACTTACACCTATCTTATCCATGAGTTCTCTAAACTGCTCTCTATCTTCAGTGATATTAATGGCATCGATGTCTACACCAATAATTTCAACACCGAAATCATTCCAAATCCCTTTTTCATCTGCCTCAATACAAAGGTTTAATGCTGTTTGTCCACCCATTGTTGGCAGTACAGCATCAATCTGAGGATGTTCTTTTAAAATTTTAACTATAGATTTTGTTGTTAATGGTAACAAGTATACATGATCAGCCATCGTTGGGTCAGTCATTATAGTTGCAGGATTAGAGTTTATGAGGATGGTTTCAATTCCATCTTCTCTTAAAGATCTTAATGCTTGTGATCCAGAATAGTCAAATTCACAGGCTTGTCCTATGATGATAGGTCCTGATCCAATTAACAAAATCGATTTTAAGTTTTTATTTTTAGGCATATGTTAGATGAATTTTGCGTGCAAAAATAGGTATCAATTAGGTATAAAAAAAGGTGTTACACCTAAGTAACACCTTTAAAATATTAACAATTGTTAATCATTATTTCTTATGTCTTGTTTCTGAAGATACAGACAATCTCTTTCTTCCTTTAGCTCGTCTACGAGCAAGTACTTTTCTTCCGTTTACAGAAGCCATTCTTTCTCTAAAACCGTGCTTATTTCTTCTCTTACGTTTTGACGGTTGAAATGTTCTTTTACTCATCGTCTTATATCTTCTTTAAAATCTTTATTTTAATCTTGAAATTTTTGAGAATAGTTCACTGCTCAAAAACTGGGTGCAAATATACAAAGAGTTTTTACTTAGACAAGTTTACTTTTGAAATATTTTTTGATAAAAATTTAGTTTCTTTGTAGCCCAAAATTAATCAAATGAAAACTATTACTACAAGTTTGTTATTATGTATCGTTTTGATGTGTAATACAATACATGCGCAAAGTGTTTTACAGTATAATCTAAGCTTAGGAGATACGTATACAATACAACAGTCTGCAGAACAAGATATCACTCAAGATATGAATGGTTCTAAACATGATATGAGAAACGAAATCAATGCTAGCTATATTTTTACAGTAAAAGCAGTTAACGATAGTTTAATTACTATGGACTTTAGGTTTGATTCTTTTAAAATGAAATCCACCTCTAATTTAATGGGAGAACTCATCTCTGTAAATACAAAAGATTCCATTTCTGATGATGATATTGAAGGTAAAATATTTTCTGGACTTACTAAAAGCACCTTAACTATGACCATGTATAAAAATGGAAAGATTAAAGAGCTGAGTGGTACAGAAGAACTCATAATGAAAATGGTTGAAGGTGCAGGAGATTTTGATGAATTTACTAAAGAACTTATGAAAGAGTCTATGAAAGGTGAATTTGGTAACGAAAGTCTTGTGGAAAGTTTTGAACAAATGACTTATATTTATTCTAAAGATAAAGTATCTATTGGAGATACTTGGACAAATAGATTTAGAGGTGATTTAAGTGCGGAAAATGTTTGGACTTTAATGAGTATGGATGATACTAAAAATACCATTTCTGGTAAAAGCGATGTAATGTTCAATACTGAAGAAGATACTATAACTATGAAGTTAAGTGGTACAATGGATTCTAATCTATCTGTTAACTCAAATACAGGTTTCATTGATGAAATGACTACGAGTTCTACTGCTAAAGGAATTTCGGTTTTAAAACAGATGAATAATCTAGAGGTCCCAACGACTATTATATCTAATGTATCTTATAAAATAACTAAGAATGTTCAATAAAAATATAAAACTTATTATTGCAGCTGGTATTATTGGCTATGCTATTTACCAGTTTACAGAAGGATATATTGGTAATGGAATTATGTTCATTCTATTATCACTAATATTTATTTTCTTATACTTTAAGAACGAATTTATTCTTTTAGCTTTTTTGAGATTACGAAAACAAGATTTTGAAGGTGCTACAAAATGGTTAAATAAAATTAAGAATCCTTCAGCTGCTCTAGTTAAAAAACAAGAAGGCTATTACAATTACCTTCATGGTATTATGGTATCTCAAACTAATATGAATGACGCTGAAAAGTATTTTAAAAAGGCTATGGATTTAGGTTTGTCTATGGATCATGATTTAGCTATGGCTAAATTAAATATGGCAGGTATTGCTTTTAGTAAGCGTAGACCACAAGAAGCTAAAAAGTTAATTTCTGAAGCTGAAAAATTAGATAAGCGAGGTATGCTTAGTGACCAAATAAAGATGATGAAACAGCAAATGAAAAAGGCATCAATACCTAAACAACATTATGGAGGTAATCGTCAAATGAGACGTAGTAAACAACGTTAATAAAAAAAAGGCTCACAATACTGTGAGCCTTTTTTTAAACTTATAAATGATATTATTTTCCTTTATTAACTATGGGAGGAGCACTAAGCTTTTTGCTCATTTCCATAGAAATAGCAGAACGTTCAAATTTCATTTTCCCTGCCATTGTTTCGATTACACAGCTATTGTCTTTATCATTGAGATCTACAACTTTACCATGCATTCCACTTTTAGTAATAACTCTATCACCACGTTTTAATTCGCTTGCAAATTTCTTTTCTTGCTTAGCGCGTTTCATTTGTGGTGCAATCATAAAAAAGTACACCACAGCAAACATAGCTAGAATAGGTAAAAATTCCATGTAATCTTATTTGTATAGATTAGTGATTGTGTCCTGCGTGAGGATCAGCTTTAGTTGCTGTAGCAGGTGTAACCTTATTTACAGTAGCTGCACCAGCTTTCTTTGCAGGAGCGTTAGGATCTTTTTCTACAAAAGCTTTAATCTTAACTGCTTCCTTACCTTTTTCAGTATTTGTAGTCAACGTTACTGTTTTTGATACTTGGTTACCGTTACCTTTACCATTAAACTTTACGTTAAACTCTCCTGTTTCACCTGGAGCAACTTCTTTGGTCCAGTTAGAAGGTACTGTACATCCACAAGTACTTTTTATGTTACTCACTACTAGCATAGATTTACCAGTATTAGTGTATTTAAAAACAGTTTCAACTGGAGTACCATTTTCGATAGTTCCGAAGTCGTGCTCTACTTTGTCAAATTCAATGCTAGGAAATTCACCAGCAGTTGCATCTCTTTGTGCAGCTTCAGCCACATTTTCAGATTTTACTTTAGCAGCTGCATCTTCTTTACAAGATGTGAAAGCTACCATACATAAAGCACTTAATCCTAAAATAACTTTTTTCATGATTTTAATTTTTATGTTTATACGATTTGTTGCGTTCAATCTGCAAATCTAGCATTTTTTTTGAGCTATAAAAATTTTATTTGCGTCTTAACGTTTGATTTAACAAGGGATAGACTACATTAAACCTCTTCCGATTTTGTTTAATTTACCTTCAGATTGGTATTCTTTTACTGTTTTATCGAGTACACCATTTATAAAAATACTGCTCTTTGGTGTAGAGTATTCTTTGGCTATTTCAAGATATTCGTTTATGGTAACTTTGACAGGAATAGAGGGGAATTTTTGAAATTCGCACAAAGCCATACGTAGCATTACTGCATCCAAACTTGCTATACGATCAGAATCCCAATTGGTTGTCTTTTTTCCGATTTCGTCATCAAAAGTGCTTTTATTTAGAAGCGATTTTTGAAAAAGTTCAACAGCAAATTCTTTGTCCTCATTGTCTTTGTAGAGTTTTGGTAATAGGTGTTGTTCTTTTGAATTTGGCTTTAGCTTTCTCAGTATTTTTAGCAAATTTGTATTAACAATAGGCAGATCATCTATCCAAGTAATTTTCTTATCTTCAATATAATCGTATAACTTGTCGTTAGGTGCAATGACCTCTTTGTACATGTCGATTACAAATTCTTTATCTTCTTTAAAAGACGAAACTTTTTTAGACATATAGTTGTTATATACGTCACTTTTCAGAATGGCTTTTAGTAAAATATCTACATACTCAAAATCTAAATCCCAAAAATTTAATTTTTTTGATGTAATAACATCATTTAAGGCTTTGTTTTCACTTAAAAGCTTTAAAACTTCATTATTTACAAATTTTCTATTAGGATTCTTTTCTTCACTAGTAGCCAGAATTTTTTGTTGAGTTTTTTCAAGTCTGTCTTCTGCTTTTTTATGAATTTCTATGAGAAGAGCTAAAAGGACTAGGTATAAATCATACATACCATCAAGACTTTTGAGGAGAAAGGTTTTATCTGCTTTAAAGTCATCACCTTCGTTGCGTTTAAAGGCATATAATGTTTGCATAACCTTAATTCGAATATGTCTTCTATTTAGCATGCTTAAGAACTTTACTTTAATATTTTAAAAAGCGATTGATTACTCAATCGCTTGCAAAAATACTATTAAAGATGAAACTATGACATCTATTTTAAATTATTTAGAATTCTCAATTTTACGTTCCTCAATGCGTTCTAAAGCAATTGCTAATGCTGCATCGTTAGAGGTTATATTGTATTGTTTTGAACGTTCTAGTATTTCTAAACACGTGTTATAAATATTTTCTGTTTTACGCATTATTTCTTGTTTACCATAGTTTTCTAACTCAGCGTATACATTAATGATTCCGCCAGCATTAATTAAAAAATCTGGAGCATATACAATGCCACGTTCTTGTAATAATTTGCCATGTTTATTTTCTGAGGCTAATTGATTATTAGCTGCACCTGCAATAATTTCTGCTTTTATTTTGTATATGGTATCATCATTTATGGTAGCTCCAAGAGCGCAAGGAGCATAAATATCCATGTCTTCACTATAAATATCACTACCTCTATAGATGGACACATCGTATTTTTTACTCACAAGGTCTAAACGCTCCTCATTAATATCTGAAATAACAACATGAGCACCTTCACAGGATAAATGTTCAACTAAAGCTTCACCTACATGACCAATTCCTTGAACCACTACTTTTTTACCTTCTAAAACATCTGTACCATACTTAAATTTTGCAGCAGCTTTCATTCCCATAAAAACACCATAGGCTGTTATTGGAGAAGGATTACCAGCACCACCTTTACTTTCTGATATACCAGTAACATATGGTGTGACTTCTCTTACTAAATCCATATCAGATGTTTCCATACCAACATCCTCAGCGGTAATATATTTTCCGCTTAAGGAATTTACAAACTCACCAAAACGTTTCATTAGTTCTGGTGTTTTCATGGTTTTAGAGTCACCAATAATTACGGCTTTACCACCACCTAAATTTAATCCAGTTATGGCAGATTTAAAGGTCATACCACGAGATAGTCTTAGTACATCATTAAGGGCTTCCCATTCACTGTTGTAGCTCCACATTCTTGTACCACCTAAAGCTGGTCCTAAAACTGTATTATGGATTCCTATTATTGCTTTTAAACCAGTATCTTTGTCATTGCAAAACACAATTTGTTCATGGTTATCAAACGAGTTTTGCCCAAAAACTGGGTCTATTTTTGTAAGCTCTTTAGAGCTGATAGTATCTATTGTCATTAAAATTCTAATTACTTAAGTTTTTACATAATGCGTAAAAACAGCATGTAAAAATAATTGATAATTAGATTTTTTTCAAAAATAAGTGCTTAAAAATGAGATTTTGATAATAAACCCAGCTTTAAAGGCCTTCTAAATGAAAGAACTAAAACGCTTAAATAAATACTTTAAAAAGTATAAATACAGATTACTACTAGGTGTCACAATTACCATTTTAGCAAAGGTATTTGCTTTATTTACACCTAAGCTTATAGGTAATTCCATTAATGTTGTAGCAAAAAAGCTAGAAGAAGGCGATTTATACACGACTTTTAAAGCAGATCTAGGACTAAATATTTTATACCTAATTGGAGCTGCTATGGTTGCGGGATTTTTTACATTTTTAATGAGGCAAACCATTATTAATGTATCTAGATATGTGGAGTATGATCTTAAAAATGAAATCTATCAGCAGTATCAACGGTTAAGCCTTAACTTTTACAAGTCTAACAGAACTGGTGATCTTATGAGTAGAATTACCGAAGATGTTTCCAAAGTTCGTATGTATTTTGGTCCTGCTATAATGTATAGTTTAAATATGATTACGCTATTTGTAGTTGCTTTAATTTACATGCTTAATAAAGCACCATTACTTACATTATATACCATTTTGCCACTTCCTATTTTATCAATTTCAATTTATTTCCTTAGTAAAGCTATTCATAAAAGGAGTACACTTGTACAGGAAAATTTATCTAAATTATCTGCTTACACTCAAGAGGCTTTTAGTGGAATTTCTGTTATTAAGGCGTACACTTTAGAGCCAAGAATAAATGAATCTTTTAATGCTATTTCTGTTGACCAAAGACAGAAATATATTAACCTGACTAAAATTCAGGCTTTCTTTTTTCCTTTGATGATTTTACTCATTGGAGTTAGTAATTTATTAGTAATATACATAGGAGGTACACAATATATTAATGGTGAAATTACTGAGATTGGTACTATTGCAGAATTTATTATTTACGTAAATATGCTTACTTGGCCAGTAGCAGCTATAGGTTGGGTTACATCTCTAGTACAAGAGGCTGAGGCTTCTCAAAAACGAATTAACTCGTTCTTAGAATTAGAACCAGAAATTCAAAATACGGTTGATGAAACAACTCAAATTCATGGAACGATAGCATTTAATAATGTAACATTCACCTATCCAGACACTAATATAACAGCATTAAATAAACTGAGTTTCAATATTAAGCTTGGAGAAACGCTTGCAATCTTAGGTAAAACAGGATCAGGAAAGTCTACAATTTTAGATTTAATTGGTAGACTTTATGATGCAGATTCTGGTACGATTTTAATTGATGATAAACCTATTGATAAACTAAATCTTTTTAATTTAAGAGATAGCATTGGTTATGTACCTCAGGATGCCTTTTTATTTTCTGATACTATAAAAAATAATATTAGATTTGGTAAAGAAGATGCTAGTGATGAACAGGTCATTGAAGCAGCTAAAAATGCTTATGTACATGAAAATATTGTTGGTTTTAGTAAAGATTATGATACCATACTTGGTGAACGAGGCTTAACGCTTTCTGGAGGACAGAAGCAACGTATATCTATTGCTAGAGCTATAATTAAATCGCCTCAAATATTATTATTTGATGATTGTTTATCTGCAGTTGATACAGAAACAGAAGAGCAAATACTTAAAAATTTAGATAAAGTTTCTAAAAGTAAAACTACTATTATTGTGAGTCATAGAATCTCTTCTGCGAAAAATGCCGATCAAATAATTGTACTCGAAGATGGAAAAATTATCCAAGAAGGAAATCATGTAAGTCTCATTAATACAGAGGGTTACTACAAGGATTTATACCTCAAACAGCTTAGTGAAAAAGAAATATCATAAAATGTTGGTTACTTTCCTTTTTTTTTAGATTTTTGGTGAAGTAAAAAAACAAAAAAGATAAATGAGCGATAACGGCATGATGGAAAAAGAAGAAATATTTTCAAAAGTATTAAGAGCAGGAAGACGTACCTATTTTTTTGATGTAAGAGCAACAAAAGCTGGTGATTATTACTTAACAATAACTGAAAGTAAAAAGTTTACAAATGATGATGGTTCTTTTCACTACAAAAAGCACAAAATTTATTTGTACAAAGAAGATTTTAATGAGTTCAGGTCTATTTTAGGAGAAATGACTGATTATATCTTTAATGAAAAAGGCGATGAAGTTATTAGTGAACGTCATCAAAAAGACTTTAAAAAAGAAGAGTATAACTCTAATGAGGAGGCTACTTCAGAACCTACCTCTGATGCTTCAGCAGAAAGTTTTACAGATGTCAATTTTGAAGATATTTAAAATCTAAATTGTTAAATTATACAGAAACCGTTACCATTCGTAACGGTTTTTTTATTTTTAAGAACTAACGAATTCAACTATGAGATTTTTATACGCTTTTTTATGTTTATGTATTACCAGTTTTTCTTTCGCTCAAGATAACCTAAAGTATTACTTGCCAGCTAACATCAGCTACAATTCATCTATACCAAAACCTGAGTCAGTTATTAGACACCAAGTAGGAGAGTGGCATATAACACATGATAAGCTAGTGCAATATATGTATGCTATTGCCAATGCATCAGATCGAGTTACTATCCAAGATAGAGGTGAAACTTTTGAAGGAAAACCACTTGTATTACTTACGATTACATCAAAAGACAATCATAACCGTTTAGATGTAATAAAAGCAAATCATAGTAAAAATACCAATTCAGATAATTTTAAGTCAGATCAACCCATCGTGGTTTATCAAGGATTCTCTATTCATGGTAACGAAGCAAGTGGATCTAATGCAACGTTGGTTTTAGCATATCACTTAGCAGCTGCACAAGGTAATGAAATTGACGCTTTATTAAAGAATACAGTTATTTTATTAGATCCTAGTTTTAATCCTGATGGATTGCAGCGTTTTGCGTATTGGGCCAATACAAATCGCAGTATTAATTTAAATCCAGATCCAAACGATCGTGAGTACAGTGAAGTTTGGCCAGGAGGAAGAACTAATCACTACTGGTTTGATATGAATAGAGATTGGTTACCAGTACAATTACCAGAATCTAGGGTACGTATTAAAACGTTTCATGAATGGAAACCAAATATTTTAACAGATCATCATGAGATGGGAACCAATGCAACGTTCTTCTTTCAGCCTGGTATACCATCAAGAACACATCCATTAACACCACAATTAAATCAGAGGTTAACAGCAGATATTGGAAAGTACCATGCTAAAGCATTAGATAAAATAGGCTCGCTCTATTATACAGAAGAGAGTTTTGACGATTTTTATTATGGCAAGGGTTCTACGTTTCCAGATATTAATGGAGGTATCGGCATTTTATTTGAACAAGCAAGTTCTCGAGGTCATATCCAAGAGAGTAGTAATGGTATTCTTACGTTTCCATTTACGATTCGTAATCAGTTTATAGCAGCTCTTTCTACACTAGAAGCAGCTCAAGGTATGCGAGAGGAGATTTTGCGTTATCAGCATGATTTTTACAAGAAAGCTAGGCAAGAAGCTTCTGCGGAACAACAAAATGCCATTGTATTTGGAGACCCAAAAGATGCAGCTAGAACCTATCATTTAGCCGAGATATTAGATAGACATGGCATAACGTTTCATGAGCTAAAATCAGATATTTCTATTAAGGGTAAAGACTATAAAAAAGGTTATAGTTATGTGGTGCCTAAGAATCAGAGAAATACACGACTAATTAATGCTATGTTTGAGAAACGTACCAAGTTTCAAGATAGTTTATTTTATGATGTCTCTGCTTGGACCTTTCCTTTAGCTTTTAATTTAAATTATGACGAAACAATTTCAACATCTATTGCAGGTGATAAAGTAGAAGATTTAAAAAAGAAAACAGGTTCTGTGCTTAGTAAAAGTAGCTACGCTTATCTTATGGAATGGCACGAGTATTATTCACCAAAAGCCTTAAACACTATTTTAGAGAAAGGACTACGAGCTAAAGTAGCCATGAAACCTTTTAATGTAGATGGAAGAGATTACGATTATGGCACTATTTTAATTCCTATTCAAAATCAGAAATTAGATAAAGACCAACTCTATGACTTTTTAACCACTGTTGCCACTGGTAGCGCTATCAATATTTATGGTGTTACTACAGGTTTAACACAAGGTATAGATTTAGGAAGCAATCAGTTTAGAGCTCTGTCTACACCAAAAGTTGGGTTATTAGTTGGTAATGGCGTACGTAGTTATGATGCTGGTGAAATTTGGCATTTATTTGACACACGCTATAACATGAAACTCTCAAAACTTGATGTAGGTAGAATAAATAGAATGGATTTAAGTCGTTATAATGTTATTATTGCACCATCGTCTGGAGGTTTTAATGGAGGCGTTGTTAAAGCTTTAAAATCTTGGACTGAGAAAGGTGGAACCTTAGTAGGTTTTAGGAGTACTATTAATTGGTTAAAAGCCAAGAAATTTATCAATCTAGAATTAAAAACTAGTGATAGAGTAGCAAAAGATATAACCTACGAGCAACGTGGAAATTATTCTGGAGCGCAAGTTATTGGAGGTGCTATTTTTGAAGTTGAACAAGATCGTTCTCATCCTATAAACTTTGGTTATACTAACAGTAAAATTCCTATGTTTAGAAACAATACCATGTTTATGAAAGCTGATAAGCAAAGTTATAATAACCCATTACGTTACAGTAAAAACCCATTATTAAGTGGTTATATTTCTAAACCAAATTTAGATAGTTTAGCAGAAACAGTGCCTTACAAATCAAAGCGATTAAAAGGAGGGAAAGTTGTTGTGTTTACAGACAACACTAACTTTAGAGCGTTTTGGTATGGTACTAATAAACTACTTATGAACGCCATATTTTTTAGAAATCAGCTTTAAAGAATGGTAAAGACCTCTCTTAGATTATGTTTTCTTTTCTTAGTTATAGTAATAATGCTATGCTCTTGTAAAGACGATAAAACATCTAGAACCCAAGCCTCTCAATATATTATAGATTCTATTTACAGCAAGTATTTATCGGAATATAGAAAGCATGATATCTATTTGCCTCAAGATTTTAATGAGGATCTCAATTATCCTATTATTTATGGTACTGATGGCAGTTCAAATGTGTCAGATCTTAAGTCAATATTAGATTCTTTAATAGGTAATGCTATAATTAAACCTGTAATTTTTGTAGCAAGCCACTCTAATGGAAAGGTTGCGGATAGCACTACTGCTAAGCGTGGCGATGGTACGTCATTAAGTTTAGCCTATCGCTATTTTGAGTATACAAATCAGTATTATGCACAGGATAGCAGTTATGTGCATTTGAAGCATCGTTTTGCTAATCATATGGACTATTTCTCTGAAGAATTTATCCCTCAGTTTGAAACCAAATATAAACAAGAAGCAACAAATAACAGTCGCTTTTTTTATGGCGTTTCTAATGGAGCAGGCTTTGGAATGAGTTTACTCAATACACATCCTAATCGTATTGGTACGTATTTATGTTTTTCAATATTTGGAGGAGATATTCAAACCAATACTTGGAATAGTAACACCAGTTATCCTAATTTATATATACGATATGGAAGTGAAGAACCTTTCTTTTTAAAAGATAATGCTGAGTTTTTACAAACTAAGTATCAAGAATTAAATCGTTTTATAGATGTCAAGACTTTTAATGGAGGACATAGCGATAAATTTTGGAAACAAGAGTTTATTAATATTCTAAGTGAAGTCTTAAAAAAAGAGTGATCTCTTAATTTACTTGAGCGCCATTTTCAACACGAGTTTCAGGATTAAGAAGTACAACGTCTTTGCCATCTACAGCACCAAGAACTAAACATTCACTCATAAACTTACCTATCTGCTTTTTAGAAAAGTTGACCACAGCCAAGATCTGCTTATTTAAAAGATCAGCTTTGGTATATAACGTTGTAATTTGAGCCGAAGAATTTTTAATACCTAAATCTCCAAAATCTATAGTGAGTTGATATGCAGGATTGCGTGCTTCAGGGAAATCATTAACTTCAATGATAGTCCCAACTCTAATATCAACTTTAGTAAAATCTTCAAATGCTATTGTGTTGTCCATAGCCTTAAAAATAGCTAATTTTATAAAAAATACAAGACTCATGGCAAGAACACCATCTAATATGATTCCTTTAGGAACCAAAGCACCAGATTTTAACCTCTTAGATACAGTGTCTCATCAACATAAATCATTGGGAGAACTAAAAGGTGGACAAGGAACAGTAATTATGTTTATCTGTAATCACTGTCCATTTGTAATTCATGTGAATCCAGAACTGGTAAAGTTAGCGAATGATTATAATGCAAAAGGCGTTTCTTTCATAGCTATTTCTAGTAATGATGTAGATAACTATCCACAAGATGGACCAGAGCTGATGACTAAAAACGCCATAGAAAACAACTATCCTTTTCCATATTTATATGATGAAACTCAAGAGGTCGCTAAAGCCTATGATGCAGCTTGCACACCAGATTTATATCTTTTTAATACTGATTTAGAATTGGTGTATCGTGGTCAGTTAGATGATTCCAGACCAGGAAATGGGATTCCTGTAACAGGAAAGGATATGAGATATGCCTTGGATAGGATATTGCAAGGCAAAGCGATTAGCGCAGCCCAGAAACCAAGCATTGGTTGTAATATTAAGTGGAAATAAAAAAATCCTGAAGCTCCAAACTTCAGGATTTTTGTTCAACAATCAATAAAATCTGAAATAATTATACTAGCGTTTGGAGCGCTTTTGTTTTTTCATCTTCTTTGTTTCTCCATTTCTTCTGTAATAATAGAAATCATCATCCCAATCTTGTCCTAAATCATCATCATTCCAATTATTATTAAAATCATTCAAAGAACCATCTATGCCAAAGATGCCATTACCTTGGTTACTAAAGTTAACAAATCCGTTAGTGCCAATCATATCACCTCTTCGGTTGTATTGTATATGTAATCCACCAACTTGCTTTAATAAACCATGTCTGTATCTCATATAAACAGACCCAACACGTTTTACTCTACTATGTCTATCGTAGTTAATAAATACATTACCTACGCGTCTTACTCGACCAGATCGATCATGTGTTACCAAAACACCTCGTGGTCTACTATAATCATAGTATCCACGTCCTGGTGCACCAAAGGTACTGTTAACAGAACCTCGTCTGTTACGTCTGTAATATACACTTGTGGTTTGTGATGTAGTATTAAAATCGGTGTTGAAGTCAAAACTTCCATCAGGAAAGATTAAGAACTCCACACCGCGTTCCACAAACAAAATAGGCTGTGTATAACGATAGCGTGTATTATCTAAATCTGTTCCTTGTGTTGCAGAACTCGTTTCTGCTGCTGTTACAGTTGTTAATCCCATTAACAATCCTGTAAAAAGTAAAACTAATTTTTTCATAGTTATAAGGTTTTAGATTTTGCCTACTCTTTAGCTTTTCGGCTTACGCTACTATGGTTATAAGTTTTCAATTAGCGTGCCAAAAAATGTAATAATCAGATAGTGAGATGTTTATATAGATATTACTATGTAACAAGGATTAGTTATGCTTTAGAAAAAATGGATTTAACTATAAACTATTATTTAGTATGTGACTAAGAATTAGACAATTAATTAAAATAATAGACGTTTTGTAATAAAACTAATCATCATGAAACGACTTTTTTTTCTATTCATTCTAAGTGCATTATTTTGTTTTGAAATTGGTGAAGCCCAACAGCAAAATAATATTGAACATTCGTTACAATCTTCAGTTTTTAATAAAGAGCGCAGGGTTAGAGTGCATTTACCAGATAGGTATTTTAGAGATTCTACAACAACATATCCAGTAGTATATGTCTTAGATGCCCAATCCAATAGTTTTTGGAATATTGCAAAAGGTAATATTGGATATTTAGCTAATAACTATGCTATAATGCCTATGATTGTCGTTGGTATAGTTTCAGATAATAGAGGAAGTGATTTTAATCCGCCCGCAACTAATTTGCAAAATCATTTTAGAAATGAAGTATTTCCTTTAATAGAAAAGAATTATAGAACAGATGGTTATAGAGCAATTATAGGTCATTCTTGGGGAGGTGCTTTTGTTGGTACTACATTGTTTAGTGAAAACAATGATTTATTTGATGGTTATATTGGGATAAGTCCTTCTTTTGGTGATGAAGATAATATCATAATAAAAGATGCAGCAAGAATGCTAAAAAATGGTGAATCCTTTAAAAAGTACTTGTATTTCTCTAATGGTGACGTAGGAAGGCGTGAAAAAGAGTTTGAAGGTTATGTTAAGGACATAGACTCTCTTTTAAAAGTTTATCCAAATAAAACACTTGTCTACCAACCTCGATTAATAGAACGCGTAGATCATTGGCAAATAGTTGGACCATCGTTTTGTGATGGGCTTATTAGTTTAAGTAGAAACTATTTTGCCGACCAAAAAGTTATGGAAGATCTTGCCAAAAACACAGAGTTAGATCTAAAAACACAGATCAAAAACTTTAATGCTACAACAAAAGAAAAATTTGGTTATGTCCATAAAGCTAGCTCTGGATATTTAAATTTTGTAGCCAATGATTTTAGAGACATGGATGACTACAAAACCGCATTAGTAATTTATGGTTTAGCTTTAGAAAAATCACCTAAAGATGTTAAAGTATATGTAAACATGTTTGATCTCTACGATAAAATGGGAGATCATAAAACTGCAAAACCTATGCTAGTTTCTACAATTGCTTTATTAAAAGAGCAGAAAGAAAACGTTAGTGAGGCTTATTATAGAGATGTCTTAAAATGGCTTCAGGAAAAATTAGAGGGTTATAACTAGTTAAAGCGTATAACCAATAAAGAAATTATCACACCTAAGTTAAAGAATAATATACGACCTAGCCGTATTAAAAATTTATAGGATAGTTTTAATCGTTTTCTTACATTAAGTTGTTGTTTTTTAGAGTTTAGATTATATATGGGAAGTATTATATTAGACTATTGATTTTGTAGTATTAAAAATCTAATTTCGCTTAACGTCCGATAAAGACAATTAAAAAAGTCCTTTTCTAACATAAAACGTAACTCCAAAAAAAATAATTAAAACTATATCTTCTTAGCAATCACCTCTCGCATTGCAGGTGTAAAAATTGTAGCTTCTGGTCTTTGTTCTAAGGTAATAAAGTCTAGTAGTGCGTCGTCTACTTCGGTTTGTGTTAAATAGCCAGCACCAACGAGTTTTGGAAAGTAAATATGGAAAAAACTTTTAGGCCATTGCCATGCAAATTCCTTTGGTGTTACCATTTTAGTTAAAGGTCTTGTGTGTATAACTTCATAACCACAGTCTCTAAAATAAACAGGGAGATTTCTGCCAATATCAATCATGCCATTTTGGTCTTGAAAACTTTGTAAAGCAGCTTTTATGGCTTTAGTTAGCCTAGGAAAATTAGGTTCGGTTTGTAAGGTAGACCAATCAAAATACTCTTGTGTAACCACTTTAGCACCTGGTTTTAGGGCTGTATGTAATTGTTTTAAAACAGATTTTGGATTATTTACCCAAGCTAAAGCCCAACGGTCAAAAACTCCATCAATACTATTGGGTTGTAAGTCCATGTCTTCAAAATCACAACATTGTGTTTCTATGTTGAGGTTAAACTGCTTAGAGACAACGTTTAAAAATGTGATGTAATGTGCCGATTTATCAATACCAATAACTTTGCCGTCTTGCCCTGTAATATAAGCTAATTCTTTAGTGCAGAATCCTGGACCACAACCCAAATCTAATAAGGTTTGTCCTGCTGTAAAACCTGCAAGTTCCCAACCTTTAATGGCCTCGCTAGACCAAACTTGATGTTGTAAGCCAAGACGATGAAGTTCTGCAGTTTCGGTTCCTAAAATATACGCGTTAGTTTCTTGTTGTGACATTATGATTATAATAAAAATGTAAGTTATAAAATATCTACTAACTTAAAATACAACACAAAATGTTAAAGTGATATTTAGAACTATTTAAAATGTATATTTTGGTAAGTACAATATATTTAAGTGAAGAAAATACTTAGTACATTTTTTTTCTACAAAACGGCAGCCATACCATCACTAATTATCTCTATTGGACTTGGAAGCTTAACTTGGTTAACATCTGGTCAATTTTCATTTCAAAATTCAGGATTAGCTTTTGTGTTTTTAACACCTTTATTTCATTATTTTATTTACGAAATTAGAAATCCAAACACCTATTTTTTCTATTATAATCTAGGATTTAGTAAACGTTTTCTGTGGCTGTTTACTGTAATTGCAAGTTGTATTCTTGGTTTAATCTTAATGTGTTTATGAGTACCCTACATGTAGATAGTATAATGAAACGTTATGGCAATAACCAAGTGTTGTCAGATGTTTTTATGTCTTGTTCTACAGGTGGCATTATCGGATTATTAGGCAGAAATGGATCTGGTAAATCTACACTTCTAAAAATTATTTTTGGAGCTTTACATACAGATAACAAATTTGTTAAAGTCGATGATGACATTATAAACGCTACTAAAGATACAGTTGGACGCATTGCCTATTTACCACAAGATAATTTTTTGCCCAATCATATAAAAATTAAAACACTTATTGTATTGTTATGTGAAACAGAATCTATTCAATTTATAAAAGATCACCAGCTCATATCACCTTTTTTAAATAGATATGTTAAAGCACTATCTGGAGGTGAACGACGTATTTTAGAGGTGTTTTTAATTATATTTTCAAGAGCTAAATTTATTTTAATTGACGAACCCTTTAATGGTATAGCTCCAATTTATAAAGATGAAATTAAAGATCTTATTAGAAGGCAAACCAAACATAAAGGTTTTATCATTACTGATCATGATTATAGTAATGTGTTAGATTTAGCCTCTAAGGTAGTTCTGTTGCACAATGGTAGTACGAGACCCATTAAAAATATAAAGGAACTTGAACAATTTGGGTATTTACCTTAGCATTGTAACATTTAATTTTATAAATACTGTAACAAATTTACCTTAAAAGCTACCTATAGATAAACAGGTTAATTCATTAAAAAACAAAATGTTATGATTTATAGAATAGTATTAGGCGTATTAGCAGGAGCAGCAGCAGGTGTATTGTTAGCACCAGATAAAGGCAGTAAAACAAGAGATAAGTTAAAGAAAGAAGGGACAGCAGTGAAAGACCAGTTGGTAGATGATTTTACAGAGGTTAAAGACGATGTCTCTAAAGCTGCAAGTTCTGGTAAGGACAAGCTTAAAGCAGAAATTAAAGATATTGCATCCAAAACCAGTTACCAAACGGAAAAGGCGATTACCTTTTTAGAAAAACAATTGGCTATTCTTAAAGAGAAGAATAAAACATTGCAACAGTCTAGCTAAAAATTTTTAAAAATGGTCGCTTTTATTTGCGGCCATTCTTCTTTTAAAATGCCATAACAACAGGTAGATCGTTTAAAGCCATCTTGCATTAAAGTGTCTTTACGTAAAATACCTTCTAGAGTTCCTCCAATCTTTTCCACAGCTTTACGAGAACGTATATTACGTTCATCTATTCTAAATTCTACTTTATCAAATTTAAGGGTTTCAAAAGCATATTGTAACATTAAAAACTTTATAGATGTATTTAATCCACTGCCTTGAAGTGGTTTGCTAATCCAGGTCCAGCCAATATGCAATACTTTGTTTTTACGATTTATGAGTCCAAAACGAGTGCTTCCAACATAAGACTCTGAATTTTTATCGTAGATAATAAATGGAATTGTGGTGTTGTGATAATAACCGTCAACAGCAATTTGTACGTAAGATTTCAAATCTTCAGGAGTGTCAATTTTACTTGGTGAGAATTGTATTAAATCGTTTTCTTGAGCGACAGGTAACAGGTGCTGATAATTACTAAGATCTAGTAATGTTAATTTTACGCGTTCGTTTTCTAAAGTTGGTGTATTCATAGTTATTTCCCATGAAAACGGGAATCTTTTATATTTTAATATTCCAATTTGGATTCCTACCTGCGCAGTAATGACAATGTTACTGTTTTTGTCATTCCGCACTGCGATGCGGAATCTAGTGTAATGAGATCCTGAATCACGTTCAGGATGACACTATATTATATCAAATCAAATTAGTTATCAAATCAACATTGACAACATGCTTACCATCAAACGGAATGATGGTTGCTTTATCTCCAAATAATTCATGAATGCGGTTGGTTTCGTAAGCCATGCGTTCGTTATCTAAATATTCATCTTTAGTGCCATAAATCATAGTGATCTTGGCCTTTAAAAAATGAAAATCTTCAGTTTTAAATTCCTTCGGAATACCTCCAGAATGTAATACTAATTGGCTGCATTGTAATTGTCTGAATGCTACATACCGCATGGCAACAGAAACCCCTTGAGAGTAACCAAAAACAATAAGGTTGAGGTGTTTTGGAATTT
Organism: Microcosmobacter mediterraneus; assembly: GCF_031846265.1. Taxonomy (NCBI): domain Bacteria; kingdom Pseudomonadati; phylum Bacteroidota; class Flavobacteriia; order Flavobacteriales; family Flavobacteriaceae; genus Microcosmobacter; species Microcosmobacter mediterraneus. The sequence continues at coordinate 296,462 of NZ_JAVRIA010000001.1, forward strand.
GCTCAGCTTCAAAAATAGCATCGAAATAACGCATAATGTTCTCAGTACCTTGGGCAGTATTGTCTTTAGTAAGCCAGTTAGCACCAACATGAAATTTGGGCTGTATGTAATATTTACTTGGTGCTTGTGGAGCAATGATGTAATTGTTTTCAGCATTTAATTCTTTAAAATATTTAAGAAAGTATTTACTTAAATAACCCATGCCATGACATACAAACCAGACGTTTTTAGTTTTGTCACTTAAAGTATTTAAAGTAGAGTAGGTGTTATTAGAAGTATATGTAATATCTTTTTCTGTAGAATTCATTTCGTACCTTTGTTTTGAAGACTTAAAAATACATTTTTTTAAATGCAATTATCCAAAAAAGACATTCTTAAAAGAGCAAATGACGCTAGTAAAAACACACTTTTAGAAACGCTAGATATACAAATGGTGGATTTTGGTGATGATTACCTTATTGCTAGAATGCCAGTAACACCAAAAGTTCATCAACCAGATGGTGTGCTACATGGAGGAGCTACAGCAGCATTGGCAGAAACCTGTGGAAGCTTTGCTGCACATCTTTTTACAGATACCTCTAAAAATTTTGTGAGAGGATTAGAGATTACTGCAAATCATTTAAAAGCAGTTAAAGATGGTTTTGTTTATGCTAAAGCTACATTTATACATAAAGGAAGAACAACACAGTTACTAGATATACGTGTTACAGATGAAGATGATAATCTTATTTCAGTTTGTCGTTTATCTACGATTACACTTCCAATGAAAGCATAAGCAATTGGATAATTTCTTTGATCAAATAACTCAGCATTTTTTAGACAAACGACCTCTTGTGGTTTATAGTAAGCCAGATTCTAAAATCGTAAAGGCCTTACTTCAAAATGATAAATCGATTAATTATACAAGGGATTACAATGAATCTGGTTTTGTGTTTGCACCTTTTGATAGTAAAGAACAATCGGTTTTAATTCCATTACATCTATCAGAACAAGTTGTGTCAGAAATTAGTATGAAAACTAAAGTTGAATCGCCTAATTCAGTATTGAAGTACTCATCAAACAAAAATCAGCATATTGAATTAGTTGACAAAGGTATTAGCGCAATTAATAATTTTGAGCTTAAAAAAGTAGTCCTGTCTAGAGTAGAAACTATTGAAGGACACTTTAACGCAATTACTATTTTTAAAACTCTTTTACAAGCTTATCCTAGTGCATTTGTCTATTGTTTTTATCATCCAAAAATTGGCCTATGGTTAGGTGCTACTCCTGAAACATTAATGCAAGTTGAAGGTAATATCCTTAATACAATGGCTTTAGCAGGAACTCAAACATATAAAGGCACACGAGACGTTTTTTGGGACACTAAAGACATTGAAGAGCAGAAATTTGTTACAAAATATATTATCAATGCTCTAAAATCTAATACTAAATCATTAAATGTATCTGAAGTAAAAACGGTTAGAGCAGGAACTTTACTGCATTTGCAAACAGATATTGAAGCTATAGTTAATAAACGTTCTGTAGACTTAAAATCCGTTATTGAAACCTTGCATCCAACACCAGCGATTTGTGGTTTACCGAGAGAGGAGGCTAGGGATTTTATTTTTAAACACGAAGCTTATGAACGTGAGTTTTATACTGGATTTTTAGGCGAATTAAATATCACAACATCTACTTCTAGAAACGCAAATAAAAGAAATGTAGAAAACAATGCTTACAGAGCTGTCAGAAAAACTTCGGAATTATTTGTGAATTTACGGTGTATGCAATTGAAGCAAAATAATAAAGCTTTGATTTATGTTGGTGGCGGAATTACCAAAGATTCCAGACCTGAACACGAATGGCAAGAGACAGTGAAAAAATTGGAGACAATGGCTTCTGTTATTACTAATTTATAGTTGTTTAGTATCGCTCCAAAACACTGTTTTTCTAAAATCTTTGGATTCTTTTTCGTTTAAAAGTTTTAAAGCGCCATGTGCTTTTATCAATTCCTGAAAACGCGCTTCTCTCTTCTCAAATTGAAATTTATTAGTATAAGTAGTTTGCAGTATAAGATTAAATTCCGCATTGGTATTGATCACTTTTAAAAGTTTATAACTTTTAATATAACCTTTTTCAAGTGCTTTTATACGCAGTTGTTTCCAGTTGTTCTCATAATAGTATAGGGCTTCTTCTGTATTGTCGTTGAGGATTTTCACATAATCAATCGAGGTTATTTCATTAGCTTCTTGCGCTGAAATAATTCCGTAATTGCTAGAGAAAAGAATTAATGATAGGAGTATGAGTCTCATATAAAAATAGAATTTAGAATAAAAAAACGCTTCAAAATTCTAGTTTCACTGACAACTTTTGAAGCGTTTATAGCTATGAATGTTCCCTTAGTCCATGCTATAGAAAAATTGTTCATTGGTGATTTTACCGTCTTTTACCTCAAATACGACAACCTCTTCCATTTGTTGCCTGCCTCTGTCTTTAAACGTGCAATCAAAAGTCATTTTGGTTGTAAAATGATTTCCGGCTACAATTGGATTACTAATTTCGCCACCATGCCATTCTTCAACATTATCTAACCATTCCTTATTTTTATTCCAAACATTTTCTCTACCTGAAACTATTTCTCCTGGCATTCCAGGCATTTCTCTACTAGTTACATTCTCCGCATAAAGTGCGTTAATACAGTCTAAATTTTGTCCTTCACGGCACATTTCTGCCCATTTATTGGCTACGTCTTGTGTATTCATAATGTAATTTATTTTTAAGTTAGACTTAAAAGTAAAGAAATTATTAGCTTCTATATATTAAGAAAATGTTAGAATTTTATTATGTCATTCCGCACTATGATGCGGAACCTATTTTTAAGTCAATTCAATAGGTTTGTTTAATAATTGATAGAGATTTACCCTAACTAATTTAAAGCAGCTTTATAAACTTTGAGACAGCGTTCTCTGGCAAATTTATGATCCACCATTTCTTCGGGATACGTTAACTCCTGAAAATCTGGAACCCATTTTTTAATATACTCTAAATCCTTGTCGAATTTTTTAATTTGAGTTGTTGGGTTGAAAATTCTAAAATAAGGCGCAGCATCTACACCACAACCTGCAACCCATTGCCAATTACCAACATTACTTGCCATATCATAATCATGAAGTTTCTCAGCAAAATAAGCTTCTCCAAGACGCCAATCAATGAGTAAATGTTTACATAAAAAACTACCAACAAGCATACGCACACGATTGTGCATAAAACCAGTTTGATTGAGTTGACGCATACCAGCATCAACTAGTGGATAACCTGTTTCACCTTTGCACCAACGCTCAAAATCCTCAGGTGCATTTCGCCATTCAATTCTATCGTATTTGGGTTTAAATGCTTTATCCATAGTATGTGGAAAATGCCAAAGGATTTGTATAAAGAATTCGCGCCAAACGAGTTCTTTTAAAAACGTTTTATTGTCTTGTCTATTTGCTCGCAAAACCATAGCTCTGGTACTTACTGTGCCAAAACGTAAATGAGGACCAAGACGAGATGTATTATCCATTGCTGGGTAATTTCTAGTATCCTCATAGTCCTTTATGAGATTAGAATTTACATCGTAAGACTTTACTTTAGTAGAAGAAGACCCAAAGCCTATGTCGTTTAAGGCCATGAGCTTATATTCGTGTTTGTGAAGATGATTTAAATGTTTTTCAGAAGGTAATTGTACAAGACCATCCTCTTTAAATTTTGCTAACCATTTTCTTGAGTATGGTGTATAAACTTTATAAGGATCACCATCATCTTTTACAACCTCTTTTTCTTCAAAAATCACATGATCTTTGAATGTTTTAAACTCAATCTGTTGTGCATGTAGATAGTCTGAAATTTCTTTGTCGCGTTGTAATGCGTAAGGTTCATAATCCTTGTTTGTAAACACTGTAACGATTTTAAACTGATCAGTAAGTAATTTATAAGCGTCTAAAGGTGAGTTATAAAAGCCTTTAATCCCAGAATTAAAGGCTGCAAGAGTAGTATTTAAATTCTTAATTGTATCATAAATAAACTGAACTCTGGCGTCATCTTTAGGGAGTTTATCTAATATATTTTTATCAAAAATAAAGATTGGTAATACTGGTAATTCTGAATTTAATGCATAATATAAGCCTATATTATCCTCTAATCTTAAATCTCGTCTAAACCAAAAAATATTTATTTTAGATTTACTCATTGTTTAGTATTAAATAGTTGTATTTTGAGTTAGTGTAAAGATAAGGAGAATAAGAGTTTTTCTTTTATTATGATCAAAGCAATATAGCATGACAAATAATGATATTTTTAAAAAGTTAAGAGTTGCCCATCAATTACGTGATGATCAAATTGTAGAAATTTTAGCACTAGTAGACTTTAGAATCAGTAAAAGCGAGCTAGGCGCTTTTTTTAGACGAGAAGATCATCCTAAATATGTGGAGTGTGGTGATCAGATTTTAAGAAATTTTCTTAATGGATTAATCATTCATTTAAGAGGTCCAATGCCAAAAAATAAAAAATAACACCTTCTTTTTATCAATTCTTCAAAATGCATATAGATTATTTTTTAAAAGACCAAGTTATAGTACCTTGCTAGCCTTTAAGAAAATATAATGTTTGAAATATCTCCAAAATCTAATAAATCTCCTTTTATTTCTAAATCTGAAATTGAAGCACTTAATCATAAGTATAAAAATCTAACTGCAAGAGAACGTATCTCAGAATTATACCAAGATTTTGAAGTTGGAGATGTTATGCTTACAAGCTCATTTGCAGCGACATCAGCATTTTTCTTAAAATTATTTTCTGAAGTTAATAAAGCACAAACTGTATTTTTTATTGATACAGGTTATCATTTCTCTGAAACGCTTGATTATTTAGAACAGCTAAAAGCACATTATGGCTTAAATGTAAAATCTATTAAAGCGCTTAAGGCAGAGCATGAGTTTACTACAACCGATGAAACATGGCGTAAAAACCCTGATTTTTGCTGTAGCATTAACAAGGTAAAACCTTTAGATACAATTAAAACTAAGTATAAGGTTTGGGCTTCTGGACTAATGAAATGGCAAAGTGACCACAGAGCAACTTTAGATTTTTTTGAAATGCGAGGAGAGATCTTAAAATTTTATCCTTTACTTGATATCACTAAAGAAGAACGCGATGTGTATATTAAAGAGCATCAATTGCCTTTTCATCCTTTAGTGGCTAAAGGTTACCATTCTATAGGATGCAGGCATTGTACTATTCCTGGTGAGGATAGAAGTGGACGCTGGAATAATAATCCTAAAACTGAATGCGGATTACATTTGTAAATTGAAATTTATTCTACTTTAATATACTTTTCTACACAAGGTTCTATACATATATAGCTAAAAAACAATTCTGAGTTAATTATTTCATAACTACCTGTGAAAGGTTGTATTTGACAACCTGAAATAGTATAAGTCGAATCTAACTCTGAATATGTACCATTTGAAGCGTCTCCAGTTTCCGAAAATAGTTGACATAAATCTGCATTAGAACTAAGAGATCCATCAGCATTAAATTCTATGGTTTTGTCACTTACTATTGGTATAAAATTTACAACACCATTTCCTGGATCAGCATAATATTCAATAAGTTTCCAAGTCCCAACAATATCTGTTACTTGAGAATTGTTAGTGTCATCATTATTGCACGCTATAAAAAACACACAAAGCATACATAGTATAACTACATTTTTCATAATAAAGATTTCTTATTAGATGTCAATTTGTAAAAAAGGTTGCGTCTACAAACATAAAAAGCTCTCAATATTTGAGAGCTTTTTTAAAAAATAACTAAATGCTAATTAGCAAGCATCTTTAATGGAAGCTTAAATGTTTTGTTCTTGTCCTTAAAGTTAAAGGATAATTTTTTGTAATTCAATCTGTTCTTTACAAACGTTTCTAGATCTTTATTGTAACCTTCAACATCTAATACTACAATTTCATTGTCATTATTTACAATGATTTCAACTGTTGTATTAATATTATAATCTAATTTAAATGTTGGGTTCTTTAATAAGTTTCCAATTGTCTTTTCAATAGTTGGTTCTTCTTTCTTAACCTTTTCTTTTTTTGGTATTGTTGTAGCTGAAGCTACTGAACTGATTCCGAAGGCAAAGATTAATGCCAAAACTTTAATTGTTTTACTCACGCCAAGTATATTGACATTTTTGAGCTTGTGATTTTTTTTTGAAAAATTCATAATTATTCGTTTTTAATGATTGTTACCTAATAGACGTCATTAAAAACAAGATGTTACTATGATTTTAATAACATAACACTAATTAACGTTGATTAATATTTGCTTAACGTTAGTAGAAATAAAAAAAAGACGCTCTTAAAAGGAGCGTCTTTTTTTATATAAGGTAATAATTTTTTATCCTAGAACTGATTGTACTTTATCCGCAGCTTCTTGGAATTCTGTGGCACTTAATACGTCTAATCCAGAATTGTCTATGAGTTCTTTTGCTATATCTGCATTAGTTCCTTGTAGTCTTACAATAATTGGAACATTGATAGTTCCCATATTTTTATAGGCATCAATCACACCTTGAGCTACACGATCACAACGAACAATACCACCAAAAATATTTATTAAAATCGCTTTTACAGCTGGATCTCTTAAAATTAGTTCAAAAGCAATTTCCACTCTAGCAGCATCAGCAGTACCACCAACATCTAAGAAGTTTGCAGGTTCTCCACCAGCTTGCTTAATTAAATCCATTGTTGCCATGGCTAATCCAGCTCCATTGACCATACAGCCAACATTTCCATCTAGATCAACATAATTTAATCCATGCTCTCCAGCCTCAACTTCTACAGGGTTTTCTTCACGTAAATCACGTAGTTCCGCTAAATCTTTGTGTCTAAATAAGGCATTGTCATCTAAAGATACTTTAGCATCTACTGCCATAATTTTATCATCACTAGTTTTTAATACTGGATTGATTTCAAATAAAGACGAATCTGATTTTACGTATGCAGTGTATAAAGCTGTAACAAACTTAGTCATGTCTTTAAAAGCAGCTCCAGATAAGCCTAAATTAAAAGCCACTTTACGTGCTTGGAAGGGTAAAATACCTGTAGCAGGATCGATTTCCTCTGTGAAAATTAAATGTGGTGTTTCTTCTGCAACGGTTTCTATGTCCATTCCACCTTCTGTTGAATACATAATCATATTACGACCGTTAGAACGGTTTAATAATACAGACATGTAATATTCTTCTGGTTCAGAATCTCCTGGATAGTAAACATCTTCAGCAACTAATACTTGGTGTACACGTTTTCCTTCAGCAGAGGTTTGAGGTGTAACCAAATCCATTCCTATAATTTGATCTGCAATTGTTTTTACATCATCTAAACTTTTTGCTAGCTTAACGCCTCCACCTTTACCACGTCCACCAGCATGAACTTGTGCTTTAATTACATGCCATCCTGTACCTGTATCTTCGGTTAGTTTTTTTGCTGCATTAACGGCTTCATCTGCAGTTTGAGCAACAATTCCGCGTTGGATTCTTACACCAAAACTGCTTAATAATTCTTTTCCTTGATATTCGTGTAAATTCATATATAGTCAGATGATTATTTTCGTTGCGCAAAAATAAGCATAGTTAAGCGTTTCTCAAATATTTTTATTCATAGAATTAGGCAATATAGTCTTACTCCATTTTTCTGTTTTGTAATGGAGAATTAATAATATAATTTTCATTACCAGAATTTGAGTTTATAGTAGATTTCTTTAAAGATTTATTCTTAAAGATTAGCTTTAAATTTTCATTTGGAGTATTACTGTCAAAAACTTCCTGAACGAAGTATTCTCTAAATTGATAACCTATACGCTTTACTGGAATGTAGATTTCTCTTCCTTCTTTATCATTAATATTTTTTATTGTGAATTCTATATTTTTCATACTATCTTTTTTGATGTTAATAAGATCCTCATCATAATCTTGTATATAGAGTCTGATGGTACGTTTATCTTCTACTACTAATGACTTTATTAAAATTCGTCTATCATTATGTTTTATTTTAAACCGACTCTTTTTTAATGTTTTTTCATCGAAATCACTATTAAAAGTCACTTCAAAATATTTATAATATTTATTGTTAAAAATGACTTTTTCTTCTTTAAAAACATCCAAATCAGCAATTGTAAACCGATTGTTAAAAGTGATATAGTTTAAGTACATGTTCTCATTTTGTGCTCTGTATTCAATTTTAATATTAAACAAAGGATTTCGTTTATCATAGTCGTATACATAGTAGTTAAAACTGTGAATAGCAAAATCTTTAAGCGATATATTTATATCACCAACGACTCTGTGAGAGTAACTTGTAAGCTTGGATTTGTTTTTAAATCTAATTCTAATGATGGGTTCATTATCTATAAATTGTATCTCATCTTTTCTGAATTCATGATTTTGTAAAAATTCTTTGTTTAAACGATACACATAGGAGAAGCTTTGCTTATCATAGTTTCGTATCGGATTATGAACATTAAGAATACTTAATTCATTACCTCCAAATCCTTTTATATCTGCGTTATCTACAAATTTTGTACTGTCATTGTATTCTATAGAGTATAACTCTTTTGTTTCAAAATCTGAATTTTGTTTAAACGAATAAAGTGCAGCACTATTAGATTTCCCAAATACTTTATTGGTTAAAATTCCTGCGTCAAATTGCTCTACAATGCCCTCATTGAGGTTGTAATATTTTGAGTCTACTATTTGGTAATCTCTATAATAGCCAATGTAAGAATGAGACTTATTATTTAAGTTTGTTTTTATTGAATTTACTGCTCTGTATACAATACCATAAGCCAACATTTTTCTACTTTCTTTTATGTATTGCCTCGTTTCTTTTTTAGTATTAGAATTTATGATTACTGCATCTAAACTCTCAATTTGAGGCTTCATTTTTACGATTGTAAGAGTGTTTAAAGTAATCTCACTCGTAATAACTTCTAACGATTCATATCCTATAGAAGTTATAAGTAAAACTGGTATATCATTTATTTGAGATGATGGGATTCTAAACTGACCATTATAGTCTGCAATTAAACCTCTATTAGTACCTTTAAACCTTACAGTAGCATAAGATATCTGTTCTGAGGTTTCTGAATCCCTGATTTCAATTTGAAGCTCTGATTGTGAATAAACTAAACAGGAAAATAGTGAAGCAATAACAAAAAATAATCTAATTTTTAGTTCCACAGTTAAGAAATTTATCGTCATAAAAGATATGATTTTACTTACATGTTTTCACTACTGTTAACATTATATTATTAGTTAATTATTTAAGTAATTCTTAATATTTAAAATCTAGAATTCGTATTACATTTGTAGCTTAATTTATTTTTAATTTAAAAATGGAAAACAAAACCTTATTACAAATTGCCGAGGACTTTGGAAGTCCTGTTTATGTGTACAACGCTGAAACGATAACAAATCAGTATAAACGCTTAACATCTGCATTTAATAAGGTGAAACAGCTACGCATTAATTATGCTGTTAAAGCGCTTTCTAATATTTCTATTTTAAAATTGCTAAGATCTTTAGGTTCTGGCTTGGATACAGTCTCAATTCAGGAGGTTAAATTAGGTTTAGCAGCAGGTTTTGAGCCTAGTCAAATAATATTTACACCAAATGGTGTGTCTTTAGAAGAAATTGAGGAGGCTTCGGATTTAGGAGTTCAGATTAATATTGACAACCTGTCTATACTTGAGCAATTTGGAACAAAGTTTCCAAATATACCTGTATGTATTCGTATAAATCCGCATGTAATGGCTGGAGGAAATACTAATATTTCTGTTGGCCATATAGATAGTAAGTTCGGAATTTCAATACATCAAATTCCACATATTTTAAGAATAGTCGACAATACTGCAATGACCATTAATGGCATACATATGCATACAGGAAGTGATATTTTGGACATTGATGTGTTCTTATATGCAAGCGAGATTTTATTTGAAACAGCCAAGAATTTTAGTAACCTAGAATTTATAGATTTTGGCTCAGGATTTAAAGTACCCTATAAAGAAGGTGATATTGAAACAAATATTGAAGAGTTAGGAGAAAAATTGACAAAACGTTTTAATGAGTTCTGTAAAGACTATGGTAAGCAATTAACACTTGCTTTTGAACCAGGAAAATTTTTAGTTAGCGAAGCAGGTTTCTTTTTAGCAAAAGTTAATGTAGTAAAACAGACCACATCAACAGTATTTGCACAAATAGATTCAGGATTTAATCATCTCATTAGACCAATGTTATATGGTTCTCAGCATAAAATAAGCAACATTTCTAATCCAAACGGAAGAGAACGATTTTACTCAGTGGTTGGTTATATCTGTGAAACAGATACGTTTGCAAACAATAGACGTATTAATGAAATTAGTGAAGATGATATTTTAGCATTTGGTAATGCTGGTGCTTATTGCTTTACTATGGCAAGTAATTACAACTCACGTTTTAGACCTGCTGAAGTATTATGGCATAACAATAAAGCTCATTTGATAAGACAACGAGAAACCTTTGATGATATTCTACGAAATCAGGTAGAGATCAATTTAAATTAGAGTAAAGCGGAAGAGGAATCTTCCGCTTTTTAATTATATTTAGGTAAAATCTTAGTAATATGTCACAACTAGAATGGAGCTCCTTTGAAAAGAAAATCTACCTTAAATATCCTTTAGAAAAATTATATTGGCTTTGGTCAACTAAGGCAGGAATTACTTCATGGTTTTTAAGTGATGCTAAATTTTTTAATAGTTTAGGCGAGGAACGATCTACTGAAGAGTTCATTAAAACTGGCGATACTTACTCATGGTTTTGGCACAATTGGGATGGCCAAGAAGATGGTAAAGTATTACAAGCTAATGGTAAGGATTTTTTACAGTTTGAGTTTGGAGGATCGTTGCTAGATATTCATTTTAAAGAGCAAAATGGTATTGTAATATTAAATCTCAAACAACATCAAATTCCTACAGATGAGGATAGTAAATTAAAGATTCATTTTGGATGTAGTAATGGTTGGACATTTTGGCTTACTAATTTAAAAGCCTTTGTAGAACATGGTATTTTACTCAATGAAACAGAAATTGATTTGAGAGGTCATGAGCTTTCTGGATATGTTTTCGTTAATATGTGATTTAAATTCACTATATTTAAGTGGTTCGTAGTCATAAGTTGAGCCCTCCTAATTGAACTTCGCTATTTATTAATTGGATTAACCGAAAAACCAAACCATATGAAAACGCAGTTATTTTTAGGAGTACTACTACTAGGTATAGTCTCTTGCCAAAATTCAAATCGTTACACCCAAGAATCACCAGAAATTGAAATTGTAAAGGAAGTGTTAACCAATTATGATTATCAAGATTGGGAAAAAATGGTAACGCATTATGCAGATACAGCTAAGATTTATCATAACACTAGAGTTAATGTTTTAGTTCCTGAAGATCTGCCAGAATATTTTCAGAAAAATGATGTGAGTTTTTCCACTAGAGCTTTTGAAGATGAAAATAGAGAATATGAGATGATAGTTGATGATAATGGAAACAAATGGGTGAATTTTTGGGGACTTTGGAAAGGAAATTTAGTTGCTAATAATAAAGAAATCGTCATACCAGTTCATATTACTACGCAATTTGTAGATGGTAAAATAGTAAAGGAATATGGCTATTGGAACAGAGGAGAGCTTGTTCTAGAGATTCAATCTATAGTTAATAAAAGTATAGAAGAAGATTCCTTAGATATTGAAGAATAAGTAATATCGATTTACGTTTTTAAAAAACAGTAAGACTTTAATATAAGGTTTTACTGTTTTTTGTTAAAGTCTAATTAAGTGATGTATTGATTTATAATAAAAACCTATTTTAAGCCTTCAACCAACAAATACATGCAATGTAATGGATCAAGTTAAATCAACTAGAATTGAATCTATAGATATATTACGTGGCCTAGTCATGGTTATTATGGCATTAGATCATGTTAGAGATTATACCAATACAGGTTATATGTTTATTGATCCAACAAATTTAGATAATACTACTCCAGGATTATTTTTAACACGTTGGATAACACATTTTTGCGCGCCAGTTTTTGTGTTTTTAGCAGGAACGTCTGCATTTTTATATGGTCGTAAAAAAACATCAAAAAACTCCCTAGCTAAGTTTTTGTTTACCAGAGGGCTTTGGCTTGTTTTTATTGAGCTTACTGTAGTTAATTTCTCATGGACTTTTGATATCTCTCTTGGAGTCCATATTTTTCAGGTGATTTGGGCTATTGGTATTTGTATGATGCTATTGGCTGCATTAATCTATATTCCAGGACGGTTACTTTTAGTGTTAGGTGCTTTAATTGTTATAGGTCATAATGCTTTAGATGGTTTTGTTTCACAAGGTAATGAGCCACTTTCTATGCTTTGGTATTTTACACATCAACATAATTTTCAGGTTATTAATGATGGTCAAGGTATGTTGGCCATTGCTTATCCATTTTTGCCATGGTTAGGCATTATGATTTTAGGCTACTGTTTTGGATATTATTATCAAAAAGGTTTTGATACTCAAATTAGAAAAAAATGGTTGTTAAGATTTGGAATTGGCGCCATAGTATTATTCTTTATATTGAGGTTTGCAAATGTATATGGAGATCTTAAACCTTGGGAAACCAAAGATTCGGCTACATATACCGTATTGTCATTTATAAATGTTACCAAATATCCACCATCCTTAATTTATGTTTTAATGACATTAGGTCCAGCTTTATTATTTTTAAATGTAATAGAATCTGTTAAGAATAGAATTACTTCTGTATTGGTAACTATCGGTAGAGTTCCTTTCTTTTACTATATCATTCACTTATATGTTATTCATCTTATTGGAATGTTTGGATTAGAATTTATGGGAGAAAATTGGCAAGAACTTATATTAACGGTCGATCGTTTTAAGAGTGGTTACCTATTTAATATTGGATTTGATCTTTGGGTTACCTATTTGGTTTGGATACTTGTAGTTGTATTACTGTATCCATTGTGTAAAGCTTATATGAAATATAAGGCGAACAATAGAGATAAATGGTGGCTAAGTTATTTGTAATAACTACTTAATCTCAAACCTCCAACCATGAAGATCTTCGGCTTCATTATGCTGAATATTTAAAATACCTTGTTTAAATAACGAAGCGTAAGACTCTTCAATGTCATCGATTTCAAAAACATCACCAGCATGTTCAAATGCTGAGATAGGACTGATAACTGCAGCAGTACCAGCTCCAAAAATTTCTTTTAAACTACCATCTTGTGCAGCTGCTCTTATTTCTTTAACACTAACACGTCTTACCTCACATTCAATCCCTAGATCTTTAGCAAGTTGAATAACACTTTTACGTGTAATCCCATCTAATATTCTATCATTATTAGGTGCAGTAATTAATGTATTACCGATTCTAAAAAAAATATTCATGGTACCAGCTTCTTCAAGATATTCATGAGTACTAGCGTCTGTCCATATTATTTGTTGAAACCCTTTTTTCTGAGCCAGACTCGTTGGGTAAAACTGAGCACCATAGTTTCCTGCTGCTTTTGCAAAACCAACACCACCATCTGCAGATCTGCTAAATTTCTCAGCAAATAATACACGTACCTTTCCTTTATAATACGCTTTTGCAGGAGAACAAATAATCATAAAACGATAGGTCTCTGATGGAGCTGCTGAAATAGCAGGTTCAGTTGCTATAACAAAAGGTCTTAAGTATAAGGAGTTGCCTATACCTGGTTTAATCCAATCTTTATCTAAGTTTAATAATTCACTTAAACCCTTAAAGAAATAGTCTTTAGGAAACTCAGGTATGGCCATTCTGGCAGCCGATTTATTAATCCTTCTGTGGTTATCTTCAGGTCTAAATAAAAACACACGATCGTTCTCATCTTTGTAAGCCTTCATACCTTCAAAAACAGCCTGACCATAATGAAACACTCTTGCAGAAGGCTCAATAGTCATAGCTTGGTAAGGTATTATCTTAGGAGTTTGCCATTTACCATCTTCAAAATCACAAACGAACATATGATCTGTAAACGTTTTTCCGAAAGCAAGATTGTTAAAATCAACCTTTTCAATTTTAGACGTTTTAGCTTTTACTATATCGATTTCGTTTATTGGACTTTCTATCATTTTTTGTTTGGTGTTTTAGCGATGCAAAAGTACTTAATTTAAGCCGTATAAAAAATAGAATGGTTACTTAAAAAAATGTTATATTTTTGTTTAAAATTTATCAAAAAAAACATATTAAAAATGAAAAAAATACTATTCATATTTTGCTTAGTGTGCTTAGTTACATCTTGCAAAGAAGACAAAAAAGAAGTTGCAAATGATTATGAAATTGAGCAGACCAAAGACTTGGCTTATGCATCATTTGGCATGGAAATTAATGATAACGATGCTTTAGAATCAGAGAGTATGGCTAAGCATTACAAAACAATTAAGGCAGGAGATTCCATAAACTCTAAATTTAGAGGAACAATAAAAGAAGTTTGTTCTAAAAAAGGATGCTGGATGACACTAGATATTGGTGACGAAGAAGAAGTAATGGTTCGTTTTAAAGACTATGGTTTTTTTATGCCACTAAATGCTGAAGGAGAGGTTGTGATTAATGGAAAAGCATTTGTTAAAGAAACCTCTGTTGAAGAGTTAAGACATTACGCTGAAGATGCAGGAAAATCTGAAGAAGAAATCAATGCTATAACTGAGCCAGAACGAACTTTAGCATTTGAAGCCGATGGCGTATTGCTCAAACAATAACATAATCGTTTTTTGTTGCTTAGTTTTATTTTCAACATTAAGTTGTAAGCAGAAGGTATATAAAGAAGTAAAGCCAAAAGAAGAACTTATTATGTATAAATCTTCAGAAATGGCAACACTTATGAATGCCTTTTATACTTATAATGAAGCCTTAAAAGCTGCCATAGAATCTAATAGTACATTACCAGAAATGCCAGAATCATTCAATAGTATACACACGGCTAAAATGACTGATGTTAATGGACGTACACCAATTTTTCAGAGCTTTGCACCTTTATATTTAGAAGCGCAAAAATCCATCCACTATAGTTTAGATACTATGACGAAAAAAACGCATTATAATTCTGTAATTAATCTTTGTATATCCTGTCATAAAACAGAATGTGTTGGGCCAATTCCACGTATTAAGAAATTGATGATCGAATAAGTAAGTTTGAAACGAAAAATAATAACTACTAATGATGGTTCTAAAACCATACACATAGAGGATTGGAATGAGCAGTATCATTCCGTTCATGGCGCTATACAAGAAGCAAATCATGTGTTTATAAAACATGGTTTGCTTTTTTATTTTGAAAATTACTGTCATTCGGAGCAAAGCGAAGAATCTAAATTAAACCAAGTTGCAATTCTTGAAATAGGATTTGGTACTGGTCTTAATGCGTTTCTAACCTTAATAGAATCTGAAAAGCTTAAAGCAACTATTAGTTATACTGGAGTTGAAGCATTTCCTGTATCAGAAAGCGAATTAAATCAACTAAATTACACAAGCTTATTGCCAGTTGATTACACTGAGCAATTTAAGATAATGCACTCAGAACCTTGGGAAACTAACACACAAATCACCAAAGAGTTTAGGTTAAAAAAAGAAAAAAAATATTTTAAAGATATTAGATCTGAAAATGAATTTAATATCATTTATTTTGATGCCTTTGGTGCTAGAGTACAACCAGAACTTTGGACAGAAGCTATATTTAAAATAATGTTTAAAGCTTTAAAACCTCAAGGTGTTTTAGTAACCTATTCTGCTAAAGGTAGCGTTAGGCGTGCTATGCAAACTGTTGGTTTTACAGTAGAACGTTTGCCAGGACCACCAGGAAAACGAGAGATGTTAAGAGCAGTTAAAAGTTTGAATTAACAACATAAAGGTTAGTTAAACAATTCCTAAGATTTTAAAAGTGCTTTAATCCCTTTGTATCTTTACAAAATGAAAGTACTTATTACAGGAGCCACTGGTTTAGTTGGTAGTGAAATTGTTAACGTATGCCATGTTAAAGGCATTGATGTACATTATTTAACGACATCTAAGCATAAAATATCTAATAAGCCCAATTACAAAGGCTTTTATTGGAACCCTTCAGTTTATGAGATTGATATTGCCTGTTTTGAAGGTGTAGACGCTGTTGTAAATTTAGCTGGAGCTTCAATTTCTAAACGCTGGACAAAAAGCTATAAGCAAGAGGTTTTAGATAGTCGTTTACAATCTTTAGAGTTATTGTATGATAGTGTTTCAAAAAATGGCATAAAAATTAAGCAGTTTATTTCAGCAAGTGCCATTGGTATATATCCAGACTCTGATATAAATTACTATGAGGAGGATTATAAAGAGTATTCATTTACATTTTTAGGAAAAGTTGTGACGCATTGGGAGAAAGCTGTTGATGCTTTTAAAGAGCTCAATTTTAATGTTGCTAAAATTAGAATAGGATTAGTGTTATCTGCAAAAGGAGGTGCACTCACTGAGATTATTAAACCTATGAAGTTTGGACTAGGTGCGGCTTTTGGAGATGGTAAACAATGGCAATCTTGGATTCATGTTAAAGATTTAGCAGAACTCTTTGTGCATTGTATAGAGCAAAATCTTTCTGGCATTTATAATGGTGTAGCGCCAAACCCTGTCTCTAATAATGAACTTACAAAGGCTGCAGCAAAGGCTTTAGGTAAGCCTTTGTTTTTACCGAATATTCCTAAAGCAATTATGGCTTTAACATTAGGAGAAATGCATATCTTATTATTTGAAAGTCAGCGCGTAAGTGCACAAAAGATAGAAAGTACAGGTTTCGATTTTCAATTTCCAAATCTTCAACTTGCATTAGAAGATATTTTATAAGTACACATTACTTATTAATCTTGAAACTGTTGGATGGTCATTACCACCTAAAGGTTCAATAGTAATATTTAGAGATTCGGCATTATCTATGTAAGTCATTGCTATCATACCTTTACTTTTCGGAATTAATCCCATATTTATCATTTCACCATCAACGTCTGCCCACATTTGGTAATCATGATTCTGATCGAGTTCTGGTAAAAGTTCAGCATTAATAACGACTGATTTTTCTTCATGATTAACATAACTTACAATCTTAGCCTCTGGTGATAAATCGTTTCCTTTTAAAATAAATTGTTCAGCGTTAGGATCAGAAATGATATCATACCAATTAATAAGATCATCATAATTATTAGCCATATTATTTAGATCTTTCATTAACATATCCTTTTCATTAGAAACCATTTCTAAGTCAGACTTTACATTTTGTAGCTCTGCATATAAAAAATAAGTACTTATTAATAAAAACGCAGCGATACTAGCAGCAATACCTAAGTACCACTTGTTTGAAGATTTATTTTCGTTAGATAAAGAGACTACCTTGGTGTTATTAGAAATTTCTGATAAGAGATTTGATTTTACAACCTTAGGAGGAGTAATAGCATTATCTATGGCTAAATTTTCAAAGCCTTTTTCTATCTCTAATACATAGTCAGCGAGTTCTTCATCTGACTTTAATAGTAATTCTATTTCTAATTGTTGAGCAGCATCAAGCTCGCCTAAAACGTATTGTTCAAGCAGTCCAGTTTCTTTAATTTTTGTCTTGTCCGTCATCGCATTACTTCAATTAAAATCAACATTAACACTAGTGCAATAGAATAACTTTCTTTAAGCTTTTTTAAGGCTTGTCTTAAATAAGATTTAAATGTTCCTAAAGGAACGTCCATTTCCTTGTGAGCTTCTCTATGCGTTAATCCATTAAAATAAACCAGTTCAATAGCACGTTTGTGATGCGCCTCAAGTTTATTTATAGAACCTTTAAGTGCTAATTCACTATCATTAGACAATTCAATAGCTTCTTTATTTTTATATACACTTAAATCTTCAGTTTGGATGAGCTTTTTTGGTTTACGCAGAATATTTAACACTTTATTTTTAGCAATTCTGTAAGACCATGTATAAAAGCGACCTTTCTCAGGATCGTAGGCATCAGGTTTTTCCCAAATAGTCATAAAGGTATCTTGTAAAACTTCTTGTGCAATACCTTCGTCTTTGCATAGTCTTAGAATAACACCAAAAATAGCAGGTGCGTATTTATCATATAATAAAGCTAAGGCCTTTTCGTCCTTCGTCTTTAATCTAGAAATTAGAATACTATCGTCTTGCATTAATGTTAAAGATTTCCCAAAATTAATTTGAGCTCATCCAAAGATAGTAAACCTGTGTAAATAATTATGAAAGCGCTTAAAACTTAAAACACATTAATAATTAAAATTTAAAATCATGAAAAAAGTATTATTTGTATTCGTAACTATTACTGCATTAGCAATCAGTCAAATGGCAACAGCTCAAAAAACGATAGTAGATGTAGCAGTTGGTAATGAAGATTTCTCAACTTTAGTAGCTGCTCTTAAAGCAGCTGATTTAGTAGGAGCATTACAAGGAGATGGACCATTTACAGTATTTGCACCAACCAATTCTGCCTTCGGAAAAATAGACTCTAAAACGTTAAATTCGCTTTTAGAGCCTAAAAATAAAAAAGCACTAGCTAACATTTTAACATACCATGTTATACCATCTAAATTAATGGCAAATGATGTGGTAGCTGCTTTAAAAAAGGGTAAGGGAAAAGTAGATGTTAAAGCTTTAAATGGCCAAACTTTGACAGTTTTGTCTAAGAATGGAAAAATATGGTTGAAAGACCAAAATGGAAATTACAGTGAAATAGTGGCAACAGATGTAAAAGGATCTAATGGAGTAATTCACGTAATTGACTCAGTAGTAATGCCAAAATAAGTGAAGTTAGAACGGTATTGCTATGAAAAAGAAAGCCTCGTCTATGACGAGGTTTTTTTATGTCTAATTTTTTTGATGACATTTTGACATTTTATGAATATTGGCAGTACTTTTGCCAACCATAAATCGAAGATTTAACACAAGTGTTCTAAAAATGAGCAAAAAAAATAAAAAACAAGAGGTTGTAGAGCCTCAAGTAGAAGAAAAAGAAGTGGAAGACACTCAAGAAAACGAGTTGACAGCAGAAGAAAAGCTGCAAGAAGAACTTGCAAAAGAGAAGGACAAATTTATGCGTCTTTTCGCTGAATTTGAAAATTATAAAAAGCGCACCTCAAAAGAACGTGTAGAGTTATTTAAGACCGCTGGTGAAGAAGTAATGCAATCATTATTACCTGTTTTAGATGATTTTGAACGTGCACTAACTCATATTGAAGATGATAAAGAAGCTGAAGAGTTAAGAAAAGGAGTTTTGCTTATATACCAAAAACTACTCACTACATTAGAGCAAAAAGGGCTTTCTGCTATTGAGGTAAATTCTGGTGATACTTTTGATGCAGAAGATCATCAGGCGATAACGCAAATTCCAGCACCAACTGACGATATGAAAGGAAAAGTCATTGATATTGTAGAGAAAGGATATAAACTTGGAGACAAAGTGATACGATATCCTAAAGTAGTGGTAGGACAATAAAGTTAAAGTTCTCATTTAGAACATTGAATAAACAAGATGGCAAAACAAGATTATTACGACATATTAGGAGTTAGCAAAGGTGCATCTGATGCAGAAATAAAAAAGGCATACAGAAAGATGGCTTTAAAATATCATCCTGATAAAAATCCAGATGATAAAGAAGCCGAGGAGAAGTTTAAAAAGGCAGCTGAAGCTTATGAAGTTTTAAGCAACGCTGATAAAAAGGCGAAATATGATCAATTTGGTCATGCTGCGTTTGATGGTTCAGGTGGCTTTGGAGGAGGAGGAATGAATATGGATGACATTTTTAGCCAGTTTGGTGATATTTTTGGAGGTGCTTTCGGTGGTGGTTTTGGTGGTTTTGGTGGCCAAGGTAGACGCATGGTAAAAGGAAGTAATTTGAGGATACGCGTAAGGCTTACTCTAGAAGAGGTTGCTAATGGTGTAGAAAAGAAAATAAAAGTTAAGCGTAAAGTCCAAGCAGAAGGCACAACCTATAAAACATGTACTACTTGTAATGGATCAGGACAAGTTACAAGAATAAGTAATACTATTCTTGGTCGTATGCAAACTTCTGCGCCTTGTAATGTTTGTGGAGGAGCAGGACAAATTATTGATCAAAAACCTTCAGGTGCAGATGCACAAGGTTTAATGGTTTCGGAAGAAACAGTTTCTGTAAAGATTCCTGCTGGTGTTGTCGATGGTATGCAACTTAAAGTTACAGGAAAAGGTAACGATGCTCCAGGAAATGGGATTTCTGGAGATTTACTTGTGGCAATCCAAGAAGAGAATCATGAAACATTAAAGCGTGAAGGTGATAATTTGCATTACGATCTTTATGTAAGTTTACCAGATGCTGTATTAGGAACGTCTACAGAAATAGATACTGTAACAGGTAAAGTGCGTATAAAAATAGAATCAGGAGTGCAATCTGGAAAGATTTTAAGACTTAGAGGTAAGGGAATTCCTAGTATTAATGGTTATGGTAAAGGTGATTTATTAGTGCATGTTAATGTTTGGACACCTAAAACATTAAACAAAACTCAAAAGGAATTTTTTGAAAGTATGAGAAATGATGAGCATTTTGAGCCCAAGCCACAAAGCGGTGACAAATCTTTTTTTGAAAAGGTAAAAGATATGTTCTCTTAAAAAAGCGTTGTTTTACTAAAAAACATTATATTTGAATTATCACTAATTCATTTTAGTGGTAATTTTTCTTTTTCATAGCAATTTTTTCCCATCCTTATCTAATAAGGGTGGGTTTTGTTTTTTTAAACTATTTTATTTAATCTTTTTTTCTTGATTGTAGTATAGTTTTATTTCATTATTTACACTTCTGTGAGTGTAACATTTGGTATCTTTACAACACTTATACACAGAACTAACACATTTCTTTTTATGAATGATTTATTAGTTGCCGAATCGGTTTCTAAAAACTTTGGAGCGTTTAAAGCTTTAAATAATGTTTCAATTAATGTTCCTAGAGGAAGCATCTTTGGGCTTCTAGGTCCTAATGGTGCAGGAAAAACTACATTAATTAGAATTATTAATCAGATAACTCTTCCAGATACTGGTAAAGTAATTTTAGATGGAAATCCTTTAGTTGCAGATCATATAAAGGATATTGGCTATTTACCAGAAGAAAGAGGGCTTTACAAATCTATGAAAGTTGGCGAACAGGCTTTATATTTAGCTCAACTTAAAGGCTTAACTAAGTCTGAAGCGAAAAAACGCCTTAAGCATTGGTTTGATAAATTAGATATAGGCGATTGGTGGAATAAGAAAATACAAGAGTTAAGTAAAGGACAGGCACAAAAAATTCAGTTTATAGTAACTGTTTTGCACAGACCTAAGCTCCTTATTTTTGATGAACCTTTTTCAGGTTTCGATCCAATTAATGCTACACTCATTAAAGACGAAATCCTGCAACTAAGAGAAGAAGGTGCCACAGTAATATTTTCAACACACCGAATGGAGTCTGTTGAAGAGTTATGTGATCATATTGCCTTAATCCATAAGTCTAATAAAATATTGGATGGTAAACTAACAGATATTAAACGTAAGTTTAAGTCTAATACCTTTGAAGTTGGATTACAAACAACAAATTCAAATGAAGTTTTAGAGTTGATAAAATCAAAATACGAGGTATTTCCTGCAACCTTTAAAAACCTTAATGATGATGTAAAATTAAATGTTAAACTTAATGGTAACGATTCTTCAAATGACCTTCTGAAATTCTTAACCTCTAAAGCCGAAGTGCATCATTTTGTTGAAGTTATTCCATCTGCTAATGACATTTTTATTCAAACTGTACAAAACAATTAACGATGAATCATCTTCCCTTAATTATAAAGCGTGAATATTTAACTAAAGTTAAGAATAAGTCATTCATTATCATGACTA
Source organism: Microcosmobacter mediterraneus (assembly GCF_031846265.1). Classification (NCBI taxonomy): domain Bacteria; kingdom Pseudomonadati; phylum Bacteroidota; class Flavobacteriia; order Flavobacteriales; family Flavobacteriaceae; genus Microcosmobacter; species Microcosmobacter mediterraneus. Next base: position 318,460 of record NZ_JAVRIA010000001.1, read on the forward strand.
TATTAAGCCCATTGATAATGATAGCTTTAATAACAGTTGTTGCTTATTTATCTCAGTTAAATAATAATAAAAAGCGTACAATTTCTATTCTTGATGAAACAGGATTAGTTAACGAAATTTTTAAAAATACAGAAAATACCTCTTATAATATTTTAACTGATATTAGTTTATATGATGCAAAACTGTTGGTTAAAAACAACGAAGAATATGGTCTCTTACATATCGCTAAAAAAGAGGATATAAGTGAAATCTCCAAACAAATAAAATTTTACTCAGAAGATACACCTTCACTGACTTTAATTTCTGGTTTAGAAAATAAATTAGAGAAAAAGCTGACAGATATAAAACTACTAAATCAAGGCGTAGATTTAGAAATGATTAAATCATCTCAACTAGATGTTGATATAGCTCAAGAAAGTTTTGCTGGTGAAAAAACGTCTAAAATAGATAATATTGTAAAGCTAGCTTTTGGCGGTATTGCTGGTTACTTGCTATTTATGTTTATCATCATTTATGGTAACATGATTATGCGAAGCGTAATTGAGGAGAAAACGAGTAGAATTATAGAAGTAATTATATCTTCTGTGAAACCTATTCAGTTGATGATGGGTAAAATTATTGGTACATCATTAGCAGGAATAACACAATTTGTAATTTGGGTTATCCTTGGAGGTATTGCTTTAACTGCAGTCACAGCAATTTTAGGAATTGATGTTAGTGCAGCACAAACACCACAACAAGAAATTGTAAACCAAGCCATGCAATCACAAGGTGCAGAAGATATGATGCAATCTATGATGACTGCTATTTTTAATTTGCCTATAGCTAACTTAATAGTTGCATTTATATTTTTCTTTATTGGAGGCTATTTACTATATAGTTCTCTTTATGCTGCCATTGGTGCGGCAGTTGACAATGAAACTGATACACAGCAATTTATGCTACCTATATTAATGCCATTAATATTGGCGGTTTATGTTGGTGTATTTACGGTTATAGAAGATCCTCATGGTACAGTATCCACTGTATTTTCATTCATACCATTTACATCTCCAGTAGTGATGTTAATGAGAATTCCATTTGGAGTTCCGCTTTGGCAGCAAGGACTTTCTCTTGCTTTACTTGTTGGAACTTTTATGTTTACAGTTTGGTTTGCTGCCAAAATATATAGAGTAGGTATATTAATGTATGGTAAAAAACCAAGTTATAAAGAATTATTTAAGTGGTTGAAGTACTAGAATGGAAAAAATAACTAAATTTTTAAACTACGAAATCACTGTTGGAGAAGGCTTTCATCTTTCAATAAGAGCAATATTAATAGTTATTGTATTACTTATAGTTACTGCAATAATTTTAAAAGCCTTAAAAAAGCTAATCACAAAAAAAATACCACAAGAAGATAAGCCTAAATTTAATTCTGTTTTCACGTTTACTAAGTTCTTTGTTTACCTAGTTATTGTACTAATAACTCTTCAAAATAGCGGTATACAATTAACAGCTATATTAACGGCGTCTGCTGCTTTGCTAGTTGGTATTGGTTTGGCACTACAGACTTTTTTTCAAGATATAATTTCTGGAATTTTTATACTTGTTGATCAATCTATACATGTTGGCGATATTCTTGAGATTGATGGTAAGGTTGGTCGCATAAGTGAAATTAGATTAAGAACAACCAGAGCTGTTACTATTGATAATAAAGTACTTATTATTCCTAACCACAAGTATTTAACTAATATTATTTACAACTGGACGGAAAACGGAATAGAAACCAGAGAGAGTGTTTCTGTTGGCGTAGCTTATGGGTCTGATATTGAATTAGTTAAGCAATTGCTTACCGAAGCAGCAAAGTCTCATCCATCTGTTTTAAGTAAGCCAGCACCTATGGTGTTGTTTACAGATTTTGCTGATAGTTCATTAAACTTCAAGCTAGTATTTACTTTAAATAATAGTTTTGAAGCTGTGATACCAAAAAGCGAGATCCGTTTTAAAATCAATGAACTATTCAAAGAACGCAATATTAGTATACCATTTCCACAAAGAGATGTACATTTATATTCAAAATAAAAAACGATATGTCAAAAATATTAATCATTGAAGATGAAGCTGCAATAAGGCGAGTATTAGTTAAAATACTCTCTGAGGAGAATGATACGTATAATGTTGAAGAAGCCGAAGATGGTTTAGTAGGAATTGAAAAAATTAAAAAAGAAGACTACGATCTTGTACTTTGTGATATTAAAATGCCTAAAATGGATGGAGTTGAAGTCCTTGAGGCTGTAAAAAAAATTAAACCAGAAACACCAATTGTTATGATTTCTGGTCATGGAGATTTAGATACTGCTGTAAATACAATGCGTATGGGTGCTTTTGATTATATCTCTAAACCGCCAGATTTAAATAGACTTCTCAATACTGTTCGTATTGCTTTAGATAGAAAAGAACTTGTAGTTGAGAATAAAATGCTTAAGAAAAAGGTAAGCAAAAATTATGAAATGATTGGCGAGAGTAAAGAAATTGCTCAGATTAAAAATATTATAGATAAGGTTGCTCCAACTGATGCCAGAGTACTTATTACTGGTCCTAATGGAACAGGTAAAGAACTTGTTGCGCATTGGCTTCATCAGAAGAGTGAACGTTCTAAAGGACCAATGATTGAAGTTAATTGTGCAGCAATTCCAAGTGAATTAATAGAAAGTGAGTTATTTGGTCATGTTAAAGGCGCATTTACCTCTGCTAATAAAGATAGAGCAGGTAAATTTGAAGCTGCCAATGGAGGCACTATTTTTTTAGATGAAATAGGTGATATGAGCCTATCAGCTCAAGCAAAAGTTTTAAGAGCGCTACAAGAAAGTAGAATACAACGTGTTGGTAGTGACAAGGATATTAAAGTCGATGTTAGAGTAGTTGCAGCAACAAATAAAAATCTTAAGAAGGAAATAGAAGAAGGAAAATTTCGAGAAGATTTATACCATAGATTAGCTGTAATATTAATAAAAGTTCCTGCATTAAATGATAGAAGAGATGATATTCCATTATTAATTGAATACTTCACTAATAAAATTGCAAGCGAACAAGGCACAGCTAAAAAGTCTTTCTCAGTTAAAGCCATTAAACTTCTCCAAAACTATGATTGGACAGGCAATATTAGAGAATTACGTAATGTTGTAGAACGCCTCATTATACTTGGTGAGAAGGAAGTTAGTGAAAGCGACGTAAAACTATTTGCTAGTAAATAAATAGATAACAAAATGAAAGTTATAGAAATAGATGACTTTAAAGTATCTTCACAAATAAATTTAAAATATAGGTCTACCTTATTAGATTTAGGAGTAGAGGAAGACGAAGTAAAAAAACAACTTAAAAAATTAAGAAAGAAGCTAGGTAAGCTTCAAGATACCATGTACGCTCATGGAAAGTATGCAGCTCTTATTTGCTTGCAAGGTATGGATACTGCGGGAAAAGATAGTCTAATAAGAGAGGTGTTTAAAGACTTTAATGTTAGAGGTGTTGAAGTGCATAGTTTTAAAGTACCTACTGAATTAGAATTAAAACATGATTACTTGTGGCGTCATTATATTGCACTGCCAGCTCGTGGAAAATTTGGTGTTTTTAATCGTACCCATTACGAAAATGTTCTCGTAACTAGAGTACATCCTTATTACATTATGTCTGAAAATATTCCTGGAATCAACGATGTTTCTGATATTGATGAGGCTTTTTGGGATAAGCGTTTTGAAGAAATTAATAATTTTGAAAAACACCTAGCAGATAATGGAACTCTAGTTTTTAAATTCTTCTTAAATTTATCTAAAGAGGAACAAAAAAATAGATTACTAAGGCGTCTTAATCTAAAAGAAAAGAACTGGAAGTTTTCATCTGGTGATCTAAAAGAGCGAAAGCTATGGGACAAATACCAAGACTGTTATGAGGATGCAATTAATAGAACCTCTAAGCCACATGCTCCATGGTTTACAATACCTGCCGATAATAAACCAACAGCGCGCTATATTGTAGCTAAAATATTACACGATAGTTTAAAAGAGTACAGTGATATTAAAGAACCTGAATTAGGTGAAGAAGAACAATCGAATATTCAAAAGTATAAAGACGAACTAAACAGTGAATAAAAAAGGCGACCAAATGGTCGCCTTTTTTATTGTTTTATTAATTTTTTGGTAAAAGATCGCCCACCACTATTAAGCTTTATAAGATAAATACCACTATTAAGATTAGAAATATCTATTGTGCTAGTGTTTGCTCCTACAGTTTTACTGAATACTATTTTACCTAGTACATCGTAGATTTCTAAATTTAAATTTTGAGTTGTTTCAACCGTGAAAGAATTATTTGTTACAGGATTCGGATAAAGTTTAACTGTCTCTAGGCTATTTTCTTCAATACTCAGTTCTGTATAACACGTCCATGATAAATCATCTATAGCAACTCTATCTCCATCTGGTGTATCTTCAGTGATAACTAAAACAATATCACCCTCAACATTAATATTAGGTAGAGAAGAGTTTTGTACAGTATCATCATAAGCTATTGTGCCGACTAAATTTCCGTTTACATAGATGCTTAAATCTCCAGTTCCACCACTAAATTTCCGTTGAGTGGTTAAAGTAAGGTCACCAATTCCGCCTGAGATTGAGGGCGAAGTTAAAACCGCTTCGGAAGAACCTCGCATATCCAGTGTTAAAGCTCTACTACCATTAATGTCTTGATCGGTTCTTGCTTCTGTGGCATTCCAGGTTAATCCATTGTCTCCAGTCCACATTCTATCTGTATAAGAGCCATTATTAGCAGGTATAGCCTCAAAGGTTTCATTAGCGCATTCTGCACCAGAGCCATTATCTGTAGTGGTTTCGCAATCTTCATTACTTAACCCTGAAACATTATTTGCTGCATCTTTAGCTGTTATTCTAAAGCAGTAATTGGTGTTTGCTACTAGTCCAGTTACAGTAAATGATGTGTTGGTTGTATTAAATGAATTTACACCATCTGCATAAACATCATATGAGGTAACAGCAATATTATCTGTAGAAGCTGTCCAGTTTAAATCTATACTTGTGTCTGATGGGTTAGAAGCCACAAGATTTGTAGGATCACTTGGTGCTTCTGTATCTGGATTAGGATTCCAAATAAGATTAGCATATTCAGGATGATTAACAAAAGGGTTAGCATTGCCCTGATAATTGTAGGCAGCATTATTTCTAATAATTTCTCTATTATCTACAGGATCGATATTGTAGTGCCAATCTAGAAGCATATCTATTGCCCATGTTTCAAATACTTGATCTTCTGTACCATTAAACATTTCAAATCCGTAAGTATCAACATTATTTTGATAACGAACAGCAAAGTAAAGAATAGCTCTAGCAATATCGCCTTTAAATTCATCAATAGGCTCAAAAACGGTTCCAGAATAGCCAGGAACTCCGCTTGATCCTCGTTTAGAACCATTATCCGATGTATAATCTGCAGTAGCTACAATTCCAAAAGGAACGCTTCCTCGTGCACCATTTACAAAGCCATCGCTTGGTATAACGTGATGTATATCATTTTGCATTGGCGAAGCACTATTAAAAGCAGATTGTGGTACAATGTGTTCTCTATTATGGCAAATGCCTTCTTGATTATAATTTCCGCATTGATTACTACCATGAAAATATTGGTAAGAGTCAGCTCCATTAGGATTTTCAGTGTAAAACAATAAAACAGAGTTGTTATTCTCGTAACCAGTTTCGGCTATGTTATCCGAGTGAGTAGTCTCGTATCCTGTATATAATGCTGAATATCCTTGATCGACATGACCATTAGTTATAATATCTCTTAATTCGGTTTTAAGAGTAAACCCAGAAAGTCCATTAGCACTATTGTAATAGTTAGCAGGAACTTGTGCGTAAACTATTGTAGAAATAAGAATGAAAAAAATGTAAATATGTTTCATAGTGTTTTATAAAATCAATGTAGTCTATTGTTTTGTTAGTAATGCCATATAAAATCCATCGTATCCAGATTTATGAGCAAAAACCTTATTGTCTTTTACAAAGGTAAATGCTTTTCCGGATTCAGAGTTTAAGAAATTATCAACTTGGTTATTGTTTTCAGATGGTAAAACAGAACAAGTTGCATAAACCATTTGTCCGCCTGATTTTACCATTTTAGAATATTGTTCTAAACAGTCTTGTTGTACACTTTTAATTTTATCAATAAATTCTGGTTGTAATTTCCATTTAGAATCCGGATTACGTCTTAAGACGCCTAATCCAGAACATGGTGCATCAATTAATACTCTATCAGCTTTATTGTGTAATTTTTTTATTGGTTTAGTAGAATCTATAACTCTCATATCTACATTATGAACACCATTACGTCTTGCTCTAATTTTTAGCTTTTTAAGTTTACTTTCATAAATATCCATTGCTATTATCTGACCCTTATTTTGCATTAAAGACGCTAGATGCAAGGTTTTTCCTCCTGCACCTGCACATACATCAACAACTTTCATGCCTGGTTTTACATTTAAGTAAGCAGCTACTAATTGAGATGATGCATCTTGTACCTCAAAAAAACCTTGTTTAAAAGCTTCAGTTCTAAATACATTAGCACGTTCAGATAATTTTAAAGCCGAGTCGTAGCCTTTGATGAATTCAGTATTAATGTCTTCATCATAAAGAAGACCTTGAAGTTTTTCCTTAGTTATTTTTAGAGTATTTACACGCAAAATAACATCAGCTTGCTCATTTAATTTGGTTAACTCATTAGTCCATAATCTTTCGCCAAGTTCAGAAACAGCAAGAGCGTCCATCCAATCAGGTATAGATTCTCTGAAAACACGTATTTTGGAGAGTTCATCAAAACGACCTTTTATTTTACGTGATGGTGTCTCTGTAAAGTATTTCCAATCAGGTAATTTTATACCTTTTAGTGTTGCCCAAACGGCAAATATTCTCCATAAATCATCTCTTGAAAAAGGAGATTTTACAGCTGCTATCTCACCATATAATCGTTTGTATCTAACAATTTCATATGTAGTCTCTGCAATAAATCCTCGATCTCTACTTCCCCAACGCTTGTCTCGTCTTAAAAGTGATTGAACAACTTTATCAGCATAAGCATCTTCATTGAAGATTTGATGTAAACCATCAATAACTGCAAAACATAAATTTCTGTGTAAGCGCATGTCATTAAAAATCAGCGTGCAAAGTTACATTAAAAGTTGGGATTATTGGTGTATTAAATTAAAGTGTTACTTTTAATTATATAGCACAAGTTTTATATTTTAATAACATCTAAACTATCTATAATGTAGTTTAATTTTAGATTTCTTGAAAGACACTGACTTTATTAAGCAATTAAAAAATCAAAGTAGAGATGCTTACAGTAAGCTGCTTGATGACTTTCAGGATAAAGTATTTGGTACTTGTATTTCTTTTGTACCAAATAAAGAAGATGCTCAAGACATAGCACAGGAAGTTTTTGTAGAGGTGTTTAAATCAATTTCAAAATTTAAAGGTGATTCTAAATTATCAACTTGGATTTATAGAATAACTACTAATAAATGCTTGGAATTTATTAGAAAGCGAAATACTAAAAAGCGATTTGCTTTTTTACAATCTATAACTGGACAACATTTTATTATTGATAAGACTCAGTATTTTACTGAAATGAATCATCCTGGTGTAATCCTTGAAAATAAAGAGAAAAGTAAGGCTTTATTTGCTGCTATAAATGACTTGCCAGAAACGCAATGCTTAGTCTTTACATTACATAAGATAGACGGAAAGAGCTATCAGGAAATTGCCGAAATTACTAATAAAACTATATCATCAGTAGAGTCATTAATGTTTAGAGCTAAGAAAAATCTACAGAAAATATTAGAACACTATTATAAGAAAAATTTATAACGCAAGTTTTAAAAAAGAATAACATCTAAAAAACTACAATGAAAACACAAAACAATATACAAGATGAAATTGATGAGGTTTTAAACCTATCAAATTTAGTTGCTAAAGTTAAAGCTCCACCTTTTTTTAAGGATAGGACTATGCAATCTTTATTTTCAGAGAACACCATAGAACATAGTTCGTTTTTTTGGTTTACACCAAAGTTTCAGATGGCTACTTTATTAGTATTCATTTTTCTTAATGTAGCGGCTTTTATTCAATATAATACAACTAACTATAATGAACAGTTAGATAGTTTTGCAGAGCGCTATGGCATCTATGATACCGAAACCTTAATTCAATTAAATTAATTATGAAAAAGAATTCTCTAATTTATTCACTCCTAGCTTTTTTAGTAATTGCCAATGGTTTTTTTCTCTTTCATTTTGTTAAAGGGCCTAAAAAAAGAGATCAAAAACCAGAACTGTTTATGGTTAAGCAGTTAGATTTTAATGACAATCAGTTAGAAGAATATAAAATCATTAGCGATTTACATTTTGAAAAAATGAAAACAACTTCAAAAGCTATAAGAAGTTTAAAGGATCAATTATTCACAAAAGTTTCAAATGCTAATATTGAAAGTAATTTTATTGACTCTATTACAACACTGATTGGAAACTATGAAAAAGATAAAGACTATGAGTTGTTTTTTCACCTACAAAAAGTAAGATCTATTTGTAATGATAAACAAAAAGAAAAGTTTGAAGCTATTATGAAAAAAACCCTAAAGAGAGGCGAAAGACAAAAACGAAGACATTAATTAAAGTAGCTTAGGTGAGAATATCATAATTCTTACGCAAGTTTTTAAAACTAAACACATCCTAATAATAACAACCTTTAACTTTTTTAATCATGAAATACTTTACAGTAGTTTGCTGCCTAATACTAATGAGTTGTAATAGCAAAGTAAATAGAATAGCTGAGGTACATCGTCATAGTAATGCGCAAACTCATAATCATGACAATTACTTTGGTGATTATGTTTTAAAGGATGAAAACTATGGTACAAATACTGTAGTTAATATAGATGATAATTTAAGGATTATGGTTACAAATGCCTTACCAAATCATAAAACAGGAGATTTTCCAAATCAAGGTAATCCAAATAGTATTTCTGAGCAAAATAGGACTTATACATTTCCAATAAGCCCAAAATTTACAGGTAAAGCGCAATGGATGAGAGAACCTGGTGTAGCATTAAATGGTGTAAAGTTTGAACCTGGTACGGCTGAGGTTGTAGCTTGCGATACAGGAGAAAATTTCAGAGTAGAGGCTTTACAAGATGTTATTGATTTAGGTTTAGATTTTAATTATGCACATGTACAACCAACAGGTGCTTATCATTATCATGGTACACCAACATCAGTAATAAAAGATTTTGATTCTGGTGAAGATTTAGTTCACATAGGTTTTGCACATGATGGTTTTCCGATGTATTACTCTAAAAGCGGAAAATACAAGCCTAGTTACAGAGCTATAAAAGGCAATAGAGAAGGAGAAGATTGTACATATACTAATCCTCATCAGTCTTTAGATATTTCTGTTGGAGGACATCATGATGGTACATTTACTTCAGATTTTGAATATGTAGAAGGCGAAGGAGATTTAGATGAATGTAACGGAATCATAGTAGATGGTAATTACATGTACTTGGTTACAAAAGAGTTTCCTTACGTAAGTCGCTGTTTAATGGGAGAAGTCTCTCAAAATCAACGCCAAGAACCTCCTAATACTAGAGGTAGAGATGGTGAAGAAGGAAGACGAGGAGGACCTCCAAGTTTTGCGGATCTTTTGGAAATGATGGATAAAAATAATGATGGAAAATTAAGTGCATCTGAAGTGGAAGGGCCTTTGAAAAATGATTTTGATAAAGTAGATAAAAATGATGATGGATTTATAACCGAAAATGAGCTAAAATCTTTAAAAAGATCAAACCAAAAGGGACAACGACCACCAAGAAGAAGACAGTAAAACGTTACAATTAATTAATAAAATAAATCGATTCAAAATGAAAATAGTTTTAAAATTTATACCATGTATACTACTAATTGTAGTATTCATAATGGCTTGTTCATCAGATAATGAAGCTGAAAATTTAGAAAATTCTAATCCTTCAGCATTTACAGTAACAGTTAGTTCTATAACAGAATCTTCAGCAGTTTTAAATTGGACAAGTTCTAATGATGTAGATGGTGATGAAGTTACCTATACAGTAACCTTAAATGGTATTGAAATTGTATCTAATATATCTAGTTTATTATTATCACTAACTGATTTAGAATTAGATACGTTATATTCTGGAAGTATAACTGCAAATGATGGAAATGGAGGTAGCGCATCTGCGAATTTTGATTTCACAACATTAGCTGAAGCACCTACATTACATCCTGCATATGCCGATTTTGATGTAGATTATACGGATATTTATTTAGATGGTTCTAACGTTATAATTGAAACTATTGGTGAGCCTAATCATTTAACACCTTATTATAGTACATCTCATCCACTATATACGCCACCAACAGTTACTAATGTAGCACAAATGACACCAACACGAATTGATACTGCTAACCGAGATTATAATGCTACTTTAACGGTCTCTACAAATCCTCAAATGGCAAATTCAACCTCTGCCACTCAACTGGGTTCAATTGGTATTGCAGTAAGTGGTGCATTTATCTATAACGATCAAGAAGGTAATGGACCTTTAGATTCAGCAGCAGGTAGTTTAGATTATGCTGGTGCACATATAGGACCTTCAAATTACCATTACCATTTAGAGCCTTTAGCTTTTACAAATGATGATCAAAACTTAGTAGGTATCATCTCTGATGGCTTCTTTATCTATGGTAGAAAATGTAATTCAACAGGTACATATCCTACAGATCTAGATGCATCAGGTGGTCACACAAGTACAACTCAACATGCAGATGATGCAGAATATCACTATCACATTATTAATGAAGTCTATGGTTCGCTTGGTAGATATTTAGTTTTTGCAGGACCTTATCAAGGTACACCAAATGCGATTAATTAATTATAGATACATATTAATTTTTATTGTGTTTTACAATTGTAACAATTCATCAAAAAAAGATGTACAAGTTCAATTGTATAATGAAATAAAAACTACTACAATTGAAAAAATCCAGTTATCATTAAACTCATCAAAAGGGCAATGGTTTTATAATAATAAGCCTTTTAATGGCTATGCTGTTAAATACTATAAAAATGATTCTGTAGCAGAAAAAACAGGATATTTTAATGGTAAAAGAGAAGGAGAATCTCTTGCATATTACTATAACGGAAAACTGAAAAAACATGCCTATTATTCTAATAATAAGCTCAATGGTAAAAAGTTGAATTATTATGAGGATGGCAAAATTGTATCAGAATTTAATTATATAAATGGCATACCACATGGCATACAAAAAACTTGGTATGCTAATGGTCAATTAGCTAAAAGGAAAAATTTAATTCATGGTAAAGAAGACGGCTTGCAACAAGCTTGGTTAGAAAATGGAACATTATATGTTAATTACGAAACTAAAGATGGACGTGTTTATGGTTTGAGACGAGCTACTCTATGTTATAAACTAGAAGATGAAAAAGTTATTAAAAAATAGAATAGTTAAAGTATTAATATTAAGCCTGCTTGTAATTAACGTTGTTAGCTGTAAAAAAAGCACGAAGGAAGACACTAATATTTCTGAAAATGCTGAGCAAATTAAGTATTTACCTTATTATAAGGATGAATCTTTCACACCTTATTGGATAAAACCTAATACAGATGAAGAACGTAATTTTCATAAAATACCTAATTTTAGATTAGTTAATCAATTAGGAGATACAATTACTCAAAAAACTTTTAATGATAAAATTTATATTACTGATTTCTTCTTTGCTAGTTGCCCAGGTATATGCCCTCAAATGACTGGGAATATGCTAAAACTCCAAGAAAAACTTATTAATGATAATGATATTCTTTTTCTATCACATACAGTTACACCATCTCGAGATTCTGTATCAGTTTTAAAAAACTATGCTAAAATGCATGGTGTTATAGATAATAAATGGCATTTAGTAACAGGAGATAAAGAGGATATATATAACTTAGGTAGACATCATTATTTTGTGGAAAATGATTTGGGTGAAAAAAAAGATATAAATGATTTTTTGCATACCGAGAACTTCTTATTAATTGATAAAAACAAACATATTCGTGGTATTTATAATGGTTTAAATAGAGCTTCATTGGCTCAATTGATAATAGATGTAGAAATATTACAATTAGAGAAAAATTAATGCTGATTTATTTGTTAATTTGAAAAGCTTCATAGTTCTATATTGTGAAGCTTTTCTATTTTTACAAAAACTTAGTTTATGAAAGTCTACTCTTTAATTATCATGCTGTCTATTATTCTATGCTCTTGTAAAAAAGATTTTTCTCCTAGAAATTTCTCTAAAGTAGAAATAGAGACCATTGCTGAGGATTCTACTTATTCCATAAGAGCTTTGGAGTTTGATGATCAGTATATCTATTATGGCAGTGCAGATCATTTTGGTAAGCAGGATTTAGATGGAGAAAATAAAATAGACCTATCAGAATTTAAATTTAGTAAAGCAAAGCATCATACCAAATTTGAGTTTAAAAACCAAGACGGTAACTTTCTTCATTTTAGAGCCATAGCTGTAGTGGAAGGCACTATGTTTGCTATCTCGATTGCTAATCCTGCTAAACTTTATAAATTACATAGAAAAGCTAAGCGTGCTACATTAGTTTACGAAGAAATTAATGATACTGTTTTTTATGATGCTATGGCATTTTGGAATGAAAAGGAAGGTATTAGTATTGGTGATAGTGTTGATGGTTGTTTATCTATAATAATTACCAGAGATGGAGGAAACTCATGGACTAAATTAACCTGTGATCAATTACCTAAAGGTATGGAAGGCGAAGGTGCTTTTGCTGCCAGCGATACTAATATAGCTACTGTAGGCAATAAAACTTGGGTAGCTACAACAGCAGGACGTATTTATTATTCCGATGATAAAGGCAATTCTTGGACAGTTATAGACACACCAATAGTTAAAGAAAAAGAAACTGAAGGTATTTATTCTATAGATTTTTACAATGAGAAGATTGGATATGGAATAGGTGGTGATTACCTTAAACCTGCAGATAGTTCAGCTAATAAAATAAAAACTATTGATGGCGGAAAAACATGGCAATTAGCTGCTAATAATCAAAGTCCTGGTTACAGAAGTTGTTTACAATATTTACCACACGGTGAAGGTGAAGAGTTAGTTGCTGTTGGTTTTAAAGGTGTAGATTATAGTAATGATGGTGGAGAGACATGGACACATTTAAGTGACGAAAGTTTTTATACCATCAGATTTATTAATGAAGAAGAAGCTTATGCAGCTGGCAGAGGTCGTATTTGTAAGTTAACTTTTAAAGAATAAAAAAACAGGCCTAAATAAGCTTGTTTTTAATATAATCTTTCTAGGAATTAATTTCCTCTAGCGCCTCGCTTTTCTCTAAACTTTTTCAATTTATCTAACAATTGTCTGTTAAAGGCGTCTTCAGCCATTTTCAACTTAATGATTTTTTGTGGACTTAGAATATTCTTTAAATCGCTAACCAATTGTTTTTTGGCATCTAATAATTGAGCTTCGGTAATGAGGTAATTATCTAAAGCCTTTTGAGCATCAGCATCAGACAAAGAACCATTTTTTAAAGATTGCCTGATACTTTTAAAATCACTTTTTCTTAAACCCTCTACTTTATCTTCAAATGCGTTATAAACTGGCCAGAATTGCTGAGCTTCATCACTTGTAAGATTGAGTTGATTTGTAATAAAAGTTGCTTTTTGTGCTTTAATACGCTCTCTCATTTTTTCACCGCCAGGCTGAGCGAAAGCAGTAAATGATAGTAGCATTACAATTGCAGGAATAATTAATGTTTTCATGGGTATTATTGTTCTATAATGTCTTGTATATTAACGTTATCAAGCAAATAAGACTCTAAGTCTGATTCGTTTATTTGTTCTTCAATGATACTAAAATCCTCATCTAGAAGTTGAACTTCATTTAATAATGATGCCAGCTCATATGTGCCTAAATCTTGTTCTTCTAAGTATAACTCTACCATTTCAGAATCTATTTCAAAAGTCTCTTCTTTAGAAGTAAAAATACTGAACATTAAAACTAAAGCAGCTGCAATGCCAGAAATGTAAAGTAGATTTTTACGATTAAACAGGTTTACCACTTTAGATTGGTCACTAGAAACTTTAGATATAACATGGTCTTCTAAGGTGTTAAAGTAATCATCAGGCACTTTAAATCCTGAACGCATTGAATCTTTCAATTTAGGTTTTGAATTCAACGATTTTAATACCTTATCATCAAGCGACTCAAAGTAGTTATCAGGTGTTTTAAATCCTGTTGTTTTAATGTTATGTAAATCTTTGTTAATCATTATCTATTGGACTAAAAGTTACGTAAAAGGTTTAATCTGAAGTTAAAAAGCTTTCTATTTTTTTTACTGCGATGTGATACGATGCTTTTAATGCACCTTCACTTGTTTCTAAAATTTCAGATATTTCCTTGTATTTTAAGTCGTCAAAGTATTTCATGTTAAAGACTAATTGTTGTTTTTGTGGTAAAGTTGCGATGGCTTGTTGTAATTTTAACTGAATAGTTTCACCTTCAAAATATGTGTCAGCCTTTAAATTGTTTACAGCATGTTGCTGAATTTCTTCATTAGTAATTTGAAGACGTTTAGCGTTTTTATTAATATGTGTAATAGATTCATTGGTGGCAATTCTATACATCCAAGAATATAATTTGCTATCACCTTTAAACTTATCAATACTCCTAAATACTTTTATAAACGTGTTTTGTAATACATCATCAGCATCATCGTGGCTTATTACAATTTTTCTAATATGCCAATATAAGCGTTCCTTATAAAGCGTCATTAACGTTTTAAAAGCTTGCTCTTTATGGGTTTTGGATTGTAATTGCTGTACTAAATCGGTTTCGTTTTGCAAGTGATTAGGGTTTGCTTATTAAGACTATTATGGCTTAAAAAGGTTTAATCAAATATCGCAAATTTTAAGCTAATAATTAAATGTCTTAAAATCAAATAGTTAAATTTAAATAATCGATAAAGTGTTTAATAATAACGATAAAATACATATTTTTCTTGTATAATATAAAAATATAGTATATGTTTACACCAGCTTAACCTATTTGTATTACCAGTTCCCCAAATCTGGTGATATAACGAGAAGGCGACCGAGAGGTCGCCTTCTTATTTTTATGTTGTTAATATTTAATCAAAGCTCTGCATATCTACTAGCTTTTTATACATACCATTTTTAGTAATTAGCTCTTGGTGTGTGCCTTTCTCAACAATTTCACCTTTTTGCATCACTACAATAGTATCTGCATTTTGTATAGTAGATAATCTATGTGCTATAACAATAGAGGTTCTGTTTTTCATCATGTTTTCTAAAGCTACTTGTACCAAACGCTCACTCTCAGTATCTAGAGCAGAAGTTGCTTCATCTAAAATCATAATTGGTGGATTCTTTAGTACAGCTCTTGCTATACTTAATCGTTGTTTTTGTCCTCCTGATAAATTAGAACCAGAATCACCAATATTAAAATCTAACTGACCTTTAAGATCTTTAACAAACTCCCATGCATTTGCAATTTTTAAGGCTTCAATAACTTGTTCATCTGAAGCATCTTTATCGCCTAATAAAACATTTTGTCTTACACTATCATTAAATAATATTGAATCTTGGGTAACTAAGCCCATAAGTTGTCTTAGCGACTGTTTTTTTAGGTCTTTAATATCTATACCATCTATAGTAATACTACCATCATTTACATCGTAAAAACGTGTTACTAAATTAGCTATGGTACTTTTACCACTACCAGATTGACCAACAAGTGCTACACTTTTTCCTTTAGGAACGTTAAGAGAAAAGTTCTTTAATACGAGATCATCTTTATACTTAAAGGAAATATTATTAACACCAATATTAGATTTAAAAACGTCTTTAGATAAAGCATCTGGTTTATCTTCTAAAGGCGATTCTGTTTTCAAGATTTCTAGCACACGTTCAGCCGCAGCATTACCACGTTTTACACTGTAACTAGCTTTACTAATTGCTTTTGCAGGAGTTAATATATTATATGCTAATCCCATATAAGCAATAAAGGAACTACCATCTAGAGTACCATCTACAAGAACCATTTTACCACCATACCATAACAAAATTGCAATAACTGTAATGCCTAAAAACTCACTAGTAGGTGATGCTAAATTTTGTCTATTTAAAAGCGTGTTAGAAAATTTAAAAAACCGATTTGTAGAACTCTTAAACTTGTTGTTAAATAATTGTTCAGCATTAAAACCTTTAATGACTTTAAGACCTCCTAAGGTTTCTTCTAAAGTTGATAGAAAAATACCTTGCTCTTTCTGTACGCTATCTGAGCTCTTTTTTAATGATTTTCCAATTCTTGAAATAATAAATCCAGAGATTGGAATAAAAATAAACACAAAGATGGTGAGCTTAGCACTGATTAAAAGCATCATTGCTATTGTGAAAATTATAGTTAATGGTTCCCTAAAAAATAGTTCAAGAATCGAAAGAAAGGAATGTTGTATCTCTAAAACATCTGTACCTAATCGTGCCATAATATCACCTTTTCGTTTCTCAGAAAAAAAAGAAATAGGTAAGTCTACTGTTTTTCGATATAAATCATCTCTTAAATCTCTAAGAACTCCATTTCTGAGGAAGGTGATAAAGTACATAGCTAGATAGCTAAATACATTTTTAAGTAAAAACAGAATAATAACTAATCCAATAACAAGCAACAATGATTTTGAAGGATCATCTTGTGCATATTGATCTACTTGGTATGCTAAATAATCTTTATAATAATCTTTTAAACTAGAAATTCCCTCGTAAACAGGCTTAGTTATAACCTTGGCCTTTTTATCTTGTTCAAATAAAATATCTAGCATTGGTATTAATGCCACAAACGATAATGCACTAAATAAGGCATAAAATACATTGCAAACTATGTTTAATATACCATAGCCTTTGTAAGGTAAAGCATAGCGAATTATCTGTTTAAAATAATACATTAACTAAGGTTTAAGTCTTTTAAAATAGCGTCTATTTTATATTCAGCATCTGTATTTTTTGAGCTAAATTCTGAGCTATCGTTAAGTTGAGTATTAACACTGATATAATATTTAATTTTAGGTTCTGTTCCGCTTGGTCGTAAAGCTATTTTACTACCATCTTCAGTGTAATAAATTAAGACATTAGATTTAGGAATAAGTATCGTTTCTTCTACATTATCTTTAGTGTTTTTTGCTATAGAAAGTTTATAATCTTCTATTCTAATCACTTTTGATCCATTTATTTCTGTTAAGGGTTTTTCTCGGACATCTATCATCATTTGCTTAATCTCTTGAGCACCTTCGATTCCTTTTTTAGTTAAGGACACTAAACGTTCTTTATATAAACCATGCTTTGTATAGAGATTTACTAATTCTTTGTAAAAAGAACGTCCTTTATTTTTAGCTTGAGCAGCAATTTCACAGGCTAAAAGTGCTGAGGTCACAGCATCTTTATCTCGTACAAAATCGCCAACCATAAATCCAAAACTTTCCTCACCACCACCAACAAAATCTAAATCAGGGAAATCTTTTATCATTTTAGCAATCCATTTAAAACCTGTTAATCCAATTTTACATTCTACGTTATAAGATTTTGCTAATTCTAATAGCATTGGTGTAGATACAATTGTTGAACCAATGAACTCATTACCATCTATTTTACCATTACTATGCCATTGTTGCAGTAAAAAGTCTGTCATAACAACCATCGTTTGGTTACCATTAAGGATAGTCATGTTATTGTTAAGGTCTCTAACAGCAATACCCAAACGATCACTATCTGGATCTGTTCCTATGACAATATCAGCATCTATAGTTTCAGCTAAATCTAATGCCATTTTTAAGGCTTCAGGCTCTTCTGGGTTTGGCGATAGTACTGTTGGAAAATCTCCGTTAGGTTCTTCTTGTTCCTTAACAATGTTAATATTTGTGTAACCAGCTCGTTTTAAGGTTTCTGGTATAGCAGTAATAGACGTTCCATGCAACGATGTAAATACAATAGATAGGTTCTCTCTAGCTTCAGTAGATGTATTAAAAGATCCATTAGTAACTGATGCGTTAATAAAGACATCGTCAACATTATTACCTATGTATTCAATACGGCTAGAATCTGCTTCAAATTTAATTTCAGAATATTTTAAACTATTTATTTCTTTAATGATTTCAGCATCTTGAGGTGGTACAAGCTGTCCGCCATCTTGCCAATACACCTTGTAACCATTATATTCTGGTGGATTATGAGACGCTGTTAACACAATACCACAATGACAATTAAGATGCTTAACAGCAAAGGATAATTCTGGAGTAGGACGAAGGTCTTCAAATAAATAGACATGTATACCATTTGCAGAGAACACATCTGTAACGACTTTTGCTAAAGATTTACTATTATGTCTACAGTCATAAGCAATGGCTACTTTAAGATGCTCAGAAGGGAAAGTTTGGTGTAAATAATTACTTAGACCTTGAGTATTTTTTCCAAGCGTATATTTATTTATACGATTGGTTCCTGGTCCCATAACACCTCGCATTCCACCAGTGCCAAATTCTAAATCCTTGTAGAAACTTTCTTTAAGTTCTTTTGGATTTGAAGCAATCATGTGCTTTATAGTCTGTTGTATTTCAGGATCAAAGGTTGGTGTAAGCCAACCATTAACACGTTCTAAAATTTCAGGTTCTATGTATATCATTGTAATAATCTGTAATTAGATTGCAAAAGTAATAATTTAGCAGCCAGAACGCCTTAAAGCATTGATGAAAATTACTTATAGGTTTATTTCTTCCTTAACTAGGTAGCGCTGTTTTTCGCGTTTAGTTCTTAGAATAAGTTCACCTAAAAATCCAGCCACAAAAAATTGAGTTCCGATAATCATGGTTGCCAAAGCAATATAAAACTGAGGACGATCTGTTATTAAACGACCAGTTGGATTAAGATACAGTTTGTCTATACCAAGGTAGAATGAAAATCCAAAACCAATAATAAACATAAGACCACCTAATGCACCAAATAAATGCATCGGACGCTTAGCAAATTTTGAAATAAACCAAATGGTTACTAAATCTAAAAATCCATGTATAAATCTATTCATACCAAATTTAGTTTTTCCGTATTTTCTGGCTTGATGCTGCACTACTTTTTCACCAATATGAGTAAAGCCAGCATCTTTAGCTAATACAGGAATATAGCGATGCATTTCGCCATAAACATCAATATTTTTAATAACCTCATTGCTATAAGCCTTGAGTCCACAATTAAAATCGTGAAGCTTGATACCTGAGGTTTTACGTGCAGCCCAATTAAATAATTTTGAAGGTAGGTTTTTGGCAATTACAGAATCATAACGCTTTTTCTTCCAACCGGAAACTAAATCATAATTTTGTTCAGTAACCATATGATATAACTCAGGAATTTCCTTTGGATTATCTTGTAAATCTGCATCCATAGTTATGACCACATCACCTTCTGCTTTTGCAAAACCAGCATGGAGCGCTTGAGATTTACCGAAATTTTTTAAAAAACAAATCCCTTTTATATTAGCATTACTTTCTGAAAGTTCAGTGATAACCTGCCAAGAATTATCAGTGCTACCATCATCTATAAAAAGAATTTCGTAAGAAAACGAATTGGATTGCATCACTGATACAATCCAATCGTGTAATTCTTGTAATGAGTCTTGTTCGTTAAGTAGTGGTATTACTACTGATACTTGCATCTATTAATATTCTGAATTCTGTGATTCAAAAGTAAAGAAATAAATTAAAGTATTATTACTGATCACTTCTCATAATTAAACCAGCAATAAGCGATACTATTAAACCAAATATTAAAGATCCAATAACAGACATTAAACTAAAAAAAGTAGATGTCATAAACATACTACTCATACTCATAGCTTGATCTATCTGTTCTTGTGTCATATTAGGATTTCTTTCTAGCATTTGTTCTCTTGCAGTATCCATTTGCATATCAATAAATTCCGGATAAATAAACTCATAATGCACATAAGAGTAAATCGCAGAAATTAGTCCTCCAACTACAGCGATTGCCAAGCCAACTTTTACAGCTTGTCCAATACTAAGCATATTAGAATTAGAGAGTTTATAAGCTTTGATGCCATAAACAAAAACTAATACACCAAGAACGAAGCTGGCTATTGATAAAATCCAACTTTTATCAAGGTTAGCTACATACATAATAATGAGAACTACAATACTGATTAAAGCAGAATACAATCCGTAAGTGTAAGCAATAGGTTTAATAGGTGCTGTTTCGTGTTCCATAAATATTTATTTTTGATTAGTTGTTTAGTTAGTGTATAAAATTAAACATTTGTTACAATGAGTTAAAATTATTATTAATTTGTTATCAGCAATCCTATTAACAATGATTTTTAATTCAGTTAATAATTTTGAATAAAAGCATTGTAGGTTTGTAAAAATTATTTAAATTTGCACCTCCAAAAAAGAAACGATTTTAAAGGATAAAGTGATGAAAAAAGGTATACATCCAGAAAATTATAGACTTGTAGCATTTAAAGATATGTCTAACGATGATGTATTTTTAACTAAGTCTACTGCAGATACTGCCGAAACTATTGAGGTTGATGGTGTTGAGTATCCATTAGTAAAATTAGAAATTTCTAGAACGTCTCATCCATATTACACTGGTAAATCTAAGCTAGTAGATACAGCTGGACGTATTGACAAGTTTAAAAACAAATACGCTAAATTCAAAAAGTAATTTAGTATACACAATACTGTGAAGCCTTTCTAATTCAGAAAGGCTTTTTTTATTCTTTTATTTTAGGTTACTTTTGAAAAGCATAATTTACGCTTCCAGAAATGAATTATATACTTTTCGATGGTCCTTCACGCAATACCTTATTGCCATTTACCTATACAAGACCAGTTGCAGATATAAGAATTGGTATCCTTACCATACGAGAAAAGTGGGAAAGTTACTTAGGATATATTACCACGACTATCACAGAAGATTATTTATCAGATAAATTTCCTATGGTAGAAATGGAAGAAAATATTATGATTAATGCGTCTTATCTTCCTAATTCTGAGTTAACCGAACTGATCAAACATTTAGAGCATAACCAAGCTATTTTCTACAACGAAGATGTTATTGCTTTTTTTGCAAAAGAAGGACAAGATGATATTAATTTCGAAACTTTTGAGAGTATTGAATATTCAGGAGAAGTTTTAAAAGTAGAGTATACTTGGGATATTTTTTCTAAGAATGGACAAGCTATAAAGGATGATTTTCAATTGATTACCAAAGACAAAACATCTCAAGAAATTCCTAGCACTATAAATGTAATTAATCCAGAGCAGATTTTTATAGAGTCTGGTGCGACATTAAATTTTGCCACACTAAATGCAAGTTCTGGACCAATATATATTGGAAAAAATGCAGAAGTTATGGAAGGTAGTGTTATTAGAGGACCATTTGCTCTGTGCGATGGAGCTACAGTTAAACTAAGTACCAAAATTTATGGACCAACGACTATTGGTCCTTTTAGTAAGGTAGGAGGTGAGGTTAATAATTCGGTGTTATTTGGGTATTCTAACAAAGGACATGATGGCTTTTTAGGGAATTCTGTGTTAGGAGAGTGGTGTAATCTAGGAGCAGATACTAATAACTCTAATCTTAAAAATAACTATGCTGAGGTTAAACTTTGGGATTATCAATCCGAACGTTTTACTAAAACGGGATTACAGTTTTGTGGTTTAATGATGGGAGATCACAGTAAATGTGGTATTAACACTATGTTTAATACAGGAACAGTAGTTGGTGTAAGTGCTAATATTTTTGGTAGTGGTTTTCCTAGAAATTTTGTTGCTAGTTTTTCTTGGGGTGGAAATTCAGGATTTACCACATATCTTACTAAAAAAGCATTTGAAGTTGCTAAAGTTGTTATGGCGAGACGTCATGTTGAGTTTACCGAAACTGATGCATCAATTTTAGAACATGTTTTTAAAGAGACTAAAAAGTTTAGACGAGATTAATTAGATTTCTTAACGTATCTAAGGTCTAAAAGATTTGTAGGATTTATACCTAACCCATTAACGTTTTTTCTTGTAAAACGAATAACCTCATCATAATATAATGGTACAATTGCAGCTTTAGACATTACTAAAGAGTCCATTTTGGTATATAATTGTTCGCGTTGAGAAGTATTGGTTTCTAAGTAGGAATTATCAAACCATTCATCAAATGTCGCATTCTTAAAATGTGTATAATTTGGTCCAGAAGGCGCAAAATTGTGACTACTAAAAAGTGATAAATAGTTTTCAGCATCAGGATAATCTGCAACCCAACTTGCTCTAAAGATATCTAGTTTGCCATTAGCTTTAGCAGACTTTAAGGTAGAAGCAGGAATAACATCTACAGAAACTCCTAAACCTATTTTACTTAATTCGCGTTGAATAAACTCACAGAAATTAAGATAGTTACTTGTTGTGGTAATGGTTATTTCAGGTTTATAGATACCAGTTTCAGCTTTAAACTGGCTAATAAGTTCTTTTGCTTTTTCAGGTTGGTAGGTGTAACCAATTTCTGCATTAAATCCAGGCAGTCCTTTTGGTATAAAGCCACCAGTAGCAGGTATACCAATACCATTTCTAAGATAGAGCATCATTTTTTTTCTGTCAAAACCATGGTTTATGGCTTTTCGGAGTAACTCAGATTGTAATACAGAAAGCTCAGAATCGAGGTAGAAAGCTAAATATTCTGTGTTTAAATAAGGTCCTCTAATAACATCAATATCAGCTACATATTTAGATCTTAACGAACCTTTTGTGGTTAATAAATCATCTTGATAAGATGCATCTAAAGAATTTAAAAAATCTAAATTTCCTTGAATAAACTGTAAATATTCACTCTGCTTATCTGGTAAAAATGTAACTGCTACAGCTTCTAAATAGGGTAAGCTTTGACCATTTTTATCCTTCTGAAAATAGTTATGATTCTTTCTTAATACAAGTTTAATATTTTCTTCCCAACGTTTAAATTTAAAGGGTCCAGTACCAACTGGGTTTGCTCTAAAATCACTACCAAAATGTTCCACAATTTCTTTGGGAACAACTGAGCAGTATTTCATAGTTAACAAGCCTAAAAATGCAGGAAAAGGTTGTTTTAATGTTATAACAAAAGTAGAATCGTTTTTTGCTTTAAAGCCTTGTACTTTATTTAAAACCCAGCGACCAGGAGAAGCCACTTTTGGATCTAATAACCTATTAAAACTATATTCAAAATCTGAGGCTATTACTTGTCTAGTTGAGTCTTTGCCAAAACGTTCATTTTTATGGAAATACACATCATTTCGTAAGGTAAAAGTATAATTTAAGGCGTCTTCGGAAACTGAGTAATATTTTGCTATAGAAGGCAAAACATTGAGGTTGTTATCCATTTCTAATAAACCGTTAAACAATTGATTAGTTGCCCAAATGTCTGCATTGTCTTTAGAAAATGCTGGATCTAATGAGCTTATGTTTTTATGCTCATTATATCTAAATACCAGACTATTGTCTATAGTATTAGGATTTGAACACCCTAAAAAACACAAGATTATAATAAATACAAAATAATCTTTAATACGATTCAATGGTAGAGTATTTTATTGGTTTAATCGATAAAAACATGAAAGTTAACTAAAAAAGCTATCTTTATTTATTATTAATTAATCAAAAACTTTTTCAATATGAAAAAAAACTACACAATTTTAGTCGTTATTTTAACGCTTTGCGCTTCTTTGTCAGCGCAAACGGTTCTATTTGATCAGCCCTCTATTGGCGGAAACGGAATCGTATCTGATGTTTTTACAGATATACCTGGTGCTGTTTATTCTACAGATGATTTTGAATTAACATCAACTTCTAGAGTAGAAGAAATTACAGCCTATGGTTTTCAGAATTTAGGTACATTTTCAACACTTGCAACTGGTTTAGATGTATACATTTATACTGATGCTTCTGGTGTACCTTCTTCAGACCCTTTCTCTCCAGGTACTGGAGTTTTAGAAATAATAAACCTAGATATTGCTGATCCATCACTTACAATTAATGATGATACAGCTTCAGGATCTGTAGATATTACTATTGATGTAACTGCAGCTAATGGTGGAGATTTAGTTCTCTCTGCTGGAACATATTGGTTAGTTGTAGCACCAGTTATGACTATGGATGATGCTGATGGAGACGAGCGTTGGAACTGGTTTACTGCTGCAGCACCTACAGTTCTTTCAGAAGCTCACCTCATAGATAATGGTGTTTTTGGAATTTCTACTTGGACTTCTTTTTCTGGTTTAGGTTTAACTTTTTTTTCAACAGCTTTTACAATTAGTGGAACCCCTAATTTAAGTGTTGGTGACGAAAATTTAAGTACTGTTGAAGTTTTCCCTAATCCTGCTAAAGATGTTATAAATATCGAAAGCGTTAATGAGTTAACTAACATTGAGTTATTTTCTGTACTAGGAAAACAAGTATACAAAGGTACAAACGAAAGAACTATAGATATATCCAACCTTAATACAGGTGTTTACTTATTAAAGTTAAGTAATGACTCAGGAAGCGTTACCAAACGTATTGTTAAGGAATAATAAATCTTATTAGCATAACGAAAAGCTCCTTAGTTACTAAGGAGCTTTTTTTGTTATCTTTGCCAACCTTTTCAGTGGAAAGATCATGGAACGAAAAAAAGTCGCATTTTATACTTTAGGTTGTAAGCTTAACTTCTCTGAAACCTCTACAATTGCCAGACGTTTTATAGACGAAGGGTTTGATCGTGTAGACTTTAAATCAGCAGCAGATATTTATGTTATTAATACTTGTTCTGTAACCGAAAATGCAGATAAGCGTTTTAAAACCATTGTAAAACAAGCACAGAAAATTAATCCAGGAGCTTTTGTGGTTGCAGTAGGTTGTTATGCTCAACTCAAACCACAAGAATTAGCAGATGTTAATGGTGTAGATTTGGTTTTAGGTGCAACGGAGAAGTTTAAGATTACAGATTATATCAATGACCTTACTAAAAACGATTATGGCGAAATTCACTCTTGCGAAATTGAAGAAGCCGATTTCTATGTTGGTAGCTACTCAATAGGAGACCGAACTAGAGCCTTTTTAAAAGTCCAAGATGGTTGCGATTATAAATGCACCTACTGTACAATTCCTTTAGCACGAGGTATTTCTAGAAGTGATACCTTAGAAAACGTTCTTAAGAATGCTCAGGAAATATCTGAAAAAGGAATTAAAGAAATCGTATTAACTGGAGTAAACATAGGTGACTATGGAAAAGGTGAGTTTGGTAATAAAAAACACGAACACACGTTTTTTGAACTTGTTACCGAATTGGATAAAGTACAAGGTATTGAACGACTAAGAATATCATCAATAGAGCCCAACTTACTTAAAAATGAAACTATAGATTTTGTGGCTACAAGCCATAGTTTTGTGCCTCATTTTCATATACCATTACAGAGTGGTAGTAATACTTTACTTAAATTGATGAGACGACGTTACTTGAGAGAATTGTACCAAGATCGTGTTCATAAAATTAAAACCGTAATGCCAAATGCTTGTATAGGTGTTGATGTTATTGTTGGTTTCCCTGGAGAAACAGACGACTTATTCTTAGAAACCTATAATTTTCTAAACGAATTAAATATATCCTATTTACATGTATTTACCTATTCTGAGCGTGAGAATACTATGGCAGCTGAAATGGAAGGCGTAGTTCCTAAAAATGTTAGAGCAAAACGAAGTAAAATGCTAAGAGGTTTATCTGCTAAAAAACGAAGAGCATTCTACGAAAGTCAGATAGGTAATACACTTACAGTGTTATTTGAAGGCGAAAACAAAGAAGGGTACATACATGGTTTTACAGAAAATTATGTAAAAGTTAAAGCACCTTGGAATCCAGATCTAGTTAACACATTACATGATGTAGAACTAACTAAAATAGACGACGATGGATTGGTAAGGTTTGAGTTTATCCATGAATTAGTCTGATTATTTGCGTCTTACATCAAAATTATAGGTAGTTCAACTAATTTATTGAGCCAGAGAAGATTTCCTAGATAGATTTACATCTGTAATTAAAGCCCCAAATTATGAAATCTTTTAATTATTGCCTTTTACTGCTTGCTATCGTATGCTCTAGTTGTTCTAAAAACGACACTATTGAAGATGTTTCTATTATTGGAGAATGGGAATTAACCGAGTGGAGAGTAGGATTAGAAGCAGATATTAATAAAGATGGTGTTTTTAATCTAAACTTATTAGATGAAGTTGATTGTGATAACAGTG
Source organism: Microcosmobacter mediterraneus (assembly GCF_031846265.1). Lineage (NCBI taxonomy): Bacteria > Pseudomonadati > Bacteroidota > Flavobacteriia > Flavobacteriales > Flavobacteriaceae > Microcosmobacter > Microcosmobacter mediterraneus. The sequence continues at coordinate 344,935 of NZ_JAVRIA010000001.1, forward strand.
AAATTATCACTTTTGATGCTGATAATACTATATCCTTAGTTATTGAATACAATCCTAAAATTTATGTAACATCTAATGAAAATACTGGCGATTATCAATTTCATCTTAGATGTGATGAAGGCATTATAGGAGCATCTTCTACTTATGTAGTTAGCAATAATACTATAGAAGCTTTTGGAGGAACATATTATAAAGACAATAATTTACTTATAGTAACAACAGGTTATGCAATTGAGGTATATAACGAAGATCTTACTGAAATCATTGGAGTTTTAACCTCTGAGAAAACATATACTAAGTTGTAACAAAAGAATGATCCATAAAAAAAGCCTCAATACTATTGAGGCTTTTTTTATTTGATTTTTTTTAATGCTTAAATACGTACACCAACTGGTAACATACGTTTGTAAGCTCTATTACGTCTTACAAATTTAGCAATCTGTGGACTTGTTGGTACCACGCTAATGTTACGCTCTTTAATGTTATCAAATACAAGTTTTAAAAAATCTTCTTCAAATCCTTCATCGTTAATCCCTTCAGGGATTTCTAGTTTAGTTAAAAAGATTTTTCGTTCTTGTAACGAGTATTCAATTTTTGCAAGTTTGTCGTCAATTTTTAATTCAAATTGGCGTAGAAAATCGTTGTCAATTAATTCAGCAGCTTCTGTCATTATAATTAGTTTTAATCCAACGGTCGGTTAGGAGAGAATCTATAGTTTCTATAGATTTGCAGTGCAAAAGTACGAAAAAATATACTAAGATTAAAGTTTTACTCCTGTAAATCCTTATGAGTCAAGATATCATACACCTTTATTTAATGCCAGGAATGGCTGCAAATCCAACAATTTTTGAGCACATTAAATTGCCTGAAAGTCAGTTTAAAATTCTTTGGTTAGATTGGCTAATACCAGAACCTAATGAACATATAAAAGCTTATGCACAGAGAATGAACGCTCGTATAACAGAATCTAATGCTGCGTTGCTTGGTGTATCATTTGGAGGTATTTTAGTCCAAGAGATGAGTAAACTTAGAGACTTTAAAACAGTTATTGTTGTCTCTAGTGTAAAATCTAAACACGAGCTTCCTAAACGCATGAAACTTGTAAAATTAACCAAGGCATATAAGATTCTTCCAACACAGTTGGTTAAAAATATCGACTATTTAGCTAAATATGCCTTTGGCGAAACCATTACCAAGCGTTTAGAATTATATAAGAAATATTTGTCTGTTACAAATAAACGTTATTTAGATTGGGCCATTAAAGAAGTTGTGTGTTGGGAACAAAATGAGCCTTTAAAAGGTGTAATTTATATACATGGCGATAAAGACCCTGTATTTCCGCATTCCTGTACAGAAGATACTCTGGTTGTAAAAGGCGGAACTCATATAATGATCATTAATAAATACAAGTGGTTTAACGAGAATCTTCCGAGTCTTCTTGTTAATTAAATTTGCTTACGACCAATAATTTATTACATTTAAAAAAAATTCTACTTATGACCTTAATAAAGAACGCTTTAGCAGCAATCGGATTACTATGTTTATCTGGTCTTTTTATTTTTGCTGTACAAAAAGCACCCTCAGACGCTAGTGTTAAAAAAGAACAACCTTTAGTTAATGATTATAATGTGTACGCCTTAACTGTACCTGAAAATTTAGACTTTGCAGGCGAAGCAATGCCACTTCAAAATCCAGATATATTAGAACGTATGGATAGAGAGCTGCTTGTAAACACCTATTGGCAATCTAATGGTTTATTAATGTTTAAACGTTCTAAAAAGTATTTTCCAATTATAGAGCCAATTCTTGAAGAATATGATATACCTAATGATTTTAAATATTTGGCTGTAATAGAAAGTGGATTAACAAATGCAGTGTCTCCTGCTGGAGCAAGAGGTGTTTGGCAAATAATGAAAACTACAGGTCGTGAAAATGGACTTGAAGTTAATACTAATGTAGATGAACGTTATCACCTAGAAAAAGCCACACGAGTAGCTTGTAAGTACTTATTAAAAGCCAAAGAGCGTTTAGGGTCTTGGACACTTGCTGCTGCAGCTTATAATGGTGGTAATGCAGGAATTTCGAGACGATTAAAACAACAAGATGTTAGCGATTACTATGATTTATTATTAGGCGAAGAAACTGGTCGTTATGTGTTTAGAATTGTGGCGCTAAAAGAGATATTAAGCAACCCTTCAAAATATGGTTTTAATTTCCAAGAGAAGGATTTATACACCTATATTCCAACTATTAAAGTTGCAGTAGATACAGCAGTAACTGACTTTTCTAAATTTGCTCAGAAATTTGGGATTAACTATAAAATTTTAAAAATTCATAATCCTTGGTTACGCGAGAAGCATTTAAATAATAAAAGTAGAAAACAATATTATATAGATATACCAAAAGAAGGCTATTATTCTAAGCCTTAACAGTTTCTATATTTATCATTTAAACCAATGCCTTGAAGAATCATTGGTATAATTTTTTCTAAACGCGATTGCTTTGTAGCATCGCGTTTTGCTGTTGTAATATACTCACAATATTCTCGCTGTTTAAAAGGCGTTAATACTGCAAAGCCATTTTTTAAATCGGGTTGATTATCTAATTCTGTTTGTAATATAGGTGGAATAACAGTTGCCTTTTTTTTACGATTTGGTTTTACCTCCAACCCTTGTTTTTGATTGTCTATAGCCTCTTTAATATAGTTTAGAATAAGTGGTTCGTTAAGCTCAGAAATAGCAGCAAAACGCCATTGACGCATACCTTTTGTTTTCCCTTCTTGCGCATTTATTAAGACTTGCTCTTTATCTTTTAAAAACACACCATTAAAAAACCATAACCCAAAATACTCTTTAAAGGCTCCAATACCAATAACATTTTTGTTATTAACGGTGTAAGTAGGTATACTCCATTTTATGGTTTCTACCAATTCTGTTTTGAGCAGTATGTTACGCAATGCCGTTAAGGCCTCTGCCCATTTTGGGTGTAATTCTAAGTATTCTTCTACAGCGTATATTTTTTGCATGGATAAACCTAATACTAAAACCTTACTTTACATTTCTTAGGAAGCCAAGACTTAATCTTTTCAACATCAGCTTCAGAGATCTTGGTTTTCTTAATATTAAGAACTTTCAAGTTTTTTAAGTTTTTGATGCTCTCAGGTAAAGAAGAAATTTGAGTTCTACTTAAGTTGAGTCGTTTTAGGTTAGTTAAATTTCCTATTTCATCTGGTACACTTGTAATAGAACTATCCATAAGATTAATTTGTTCAAGGTTGGTCATATTCCCAATTTCTGCTGGCAAACGTGTAAAAGAATAACCACCTGTAAATACGATACCTTTTACATTGAGTTGTGTAACTTCAACCGGAAACTCAGTTAAATCACCATCAAAAACACTCATCATTACTAAGGTAGGACCATATTGACCTTGATTAATATTACTTTTGTAAATACTTCCACCACTTGCTGCAATAGAAGCCTCTTTTTTTGCATCTTTAGCATAAAAATGATGTTCTCCTGCCAATTCATCAGCTTTATTTTCTCCTAAGTCTTTTACTGTAATATTAATTTTATCATTAGCCATAGCTGTTTTATTTAAGGCTGTAAAATCAATAGAGATATTTGGATTTGCTGCCATACCTTTTTGCTGATTTGTTATAAGCTGCGATAAATTTATAACCTCTGGGCTAGTGCCTCTAGATACAGCATTATTATAGGTATCTGCATGTAGTCCAAGATATTCCATAGCTTTATCAAAATCGAACATCTGATAGTGTGCTGTCGCTAAATTTATATATAAACCACGCACAACTCTATCATTAATCTTTGCTCTATTATTATCTGTATTATAGTCTTTTACATGTGTTAACCAGGTGTTCACAGCGATCATCAATTCATCCAAAGATTGCTGATTAATGTTACCTTGCTTGTGCATACTGTCATAAGCAGATATGGCTAGTTGCTGAGCTTTATCTAAAGCGCTATAGTCATAGTCTTTACCACCTTTACCTGTATATACATTAAGTGAATAGCTAACATAACCCATTTTAAACGCGTTTTCAGCTCTACTTTGTGCGTCTTCAAATGTGCTACTTTTAATTCTATTATGTTGCTCTTTTAGCCAAGTCTCATTATCTTTTTCCCAGGCCTCTTCTAGTACCTGAGGATGCCAATAGCACTCATCTTTACCGTAGACAAAATTTACAGGATCACTAAAAATGCTAGTTGTTGTTTTATAGTTATTAAACGCTTCGGCGTATAAAATATCTCCAGAAGATGATTTAATAATGAGGTAAGCATCTGGTACATCTGCAGTAACTCTATATTGATATACAGTTATGTTCTTAGCATCTTTTAATACATTTTTACTACCAGAAGCCACGCATACATTTTCTCCCTTAAACTGCTCAGGCGAATTAAAATTGGTCATAGGCATAGCAAAGCTATAAGTAAAATCATTTGGATTAGAACTTGCTATATCATAAGATGGGATTGCAAAATAGACTGATGAGGCTGACTCTGCCTTAGCTCTTTGCGCTTGTAATGTGATGCTGAAAAGGCTTAAAACAAGTAAGGTGATAATAAATCGGTACAATGACATGGTTAGTGTTTTTTAGTGTAATGCCAAATGTAATAAATTTTATAAAAGTGTGTAACTAAATTTTGGTGATGCGCTTAAGGATTGATAATCGAAGTTAGCTTTTAATATGTACAAAGTCAATACGTAAGTTTACATATAAAAAAATCCTGAGGTTTAGCTCAGGATTTTTAATTTTCTATAGAAAAGTATGATACTGTTATTCCTCAACCAAAACCCATTCGCCTTTAGCAATTAGAGGTTCTGCTTGTTTGTATTTAACCGTTTTGTTTTCGCCACTAATGACATGTTTTATGGTAACACGATCGTTACGACCAATTTTTGGACGCTCTCTAACAATAGTCTCAACCACTTGTTGTTGCTGTCTAGAAGTACCTGCTCCTGCAGCTCTGCTCTGTGCTGCACGCTCATCCATGTTTGGAATTTCGTCTTTCTGCGTTTGTAATTTTTCTTGTTTACGTGCTCCTGCTTCTCTAATGGTGTTTTGTGTTTCTGTTGGAATTTCGCCTTTAAATAAGAATGAAATCACATCTTTATTCACTTGGTCTATCATAGATTTAAACAACTCAAACGCTTCAAACTTATAAATAAGTAAAGGATCTTTTTGTTCGTGTACTGCTAATTGAACTGATTGCTTTAACTCATCCATTTTACGTAAATGCGTTTTCCAAGCATCATCTACAATAGCTAATGTTATATTTTTTTCAAAATCATTAATTAACTGAGTTCCTTTAGTTTCATAAGCTTTTTCTAGGTCTGTAACCACTTGTAGATTCTTTACACCATCTGTAAAAGGCACAACGATACGCTTGTATTTATCGCGCTGATTTTCATAAACGTTCTCTATAACAGGGAAAGCCAATTCTGCATTACGTTGCATTTTATCTCTGTAATGTGCAAAGGCAGCTTTATAAATTGTTCCTGCAATCTCTTGAGGCGCCATCTTTTTAAATTCGGCCTCAGAAATTGGTGAACTCATTGAGAAATATCGAATCAACTCAAACTCAAAGTTCTTGAAATCGTCTGCTTCTTTATTGGTGTTTGCAATACCTTCTGAGGTATCAAAAATCATGTTTGCTAAATCTACACGAAGACGCTCTCCGTGTAAGGCATGACGACGACGTTTGTAAACAACCTCACGTTGAGCATTCATAACATCATCATATTCTAATAATCGTTTACGAACACCAAAGTTATTTTCTTCAACTTTCTTCTGAGCACGCTCTATAGATTTTGAAATCATAGAATGCTGTATAACTTCGCCTTCTTTTAATCCCATTCTATCCATCATCTTGGCAATACGCTCACTACCAAACAAGCGCATTAAATTATCTTCTAAAGACACATAAAACTGCGAACTTCCTGGATCTCCTTGTCTACCAGCTCTACCTCGCAACTGACGGTCTACACGACGAGAATCGTGACGCTCTGTACCAACAATGGCTAATCCACCAGCGGCTTTTACTTCATCTGATAGTTTAATATCTGTACCACGACCAGCCATATTAGTTGCAATAGTTACTTGACCGCTTCTACCAGCTTCATCTACAATCTCTGCTTCTTTTTTATGTTGCTTTGCATTAAGTACGTTATGAGGAATTTTTCTGATGCTTAGCATCTTACCAAGTAGCTCACTGATTTCAACGTTAGTAGTACCAATAAGTACAGGTCTACCAGCATTAGACATGTTAACCACATCGTCAATAACAGCGTTATATTTTTCGCGCTTTGTTTTGTAAACTAAATCTTGTCTGTCGTCTCTTGCAATTGGTCTATTGGTAGGAATTTCAACTACATCTAATTTATAGATTTCCCAAAATTCACCTGCTTCAGTTACTGCTGTACCTGTCATTCCAGACAGTTTACGGTACATTCTAAAATAGTTCTGTAACGTAACTGTGGCAAAGGTTTGTGTAGCATCTTCGATCTTTACATTTTCCTTGGCTTCAATGGCTTGGTGTAATCCGTCACTATAACGACGACCATCCATAATACGACCAGTTTGCTCGTCTACAATCATCACCTTGTTTTCCATAACCACATACTGAATGTCTTTTTCAAACAAAGCATAGGCTTTTAATAACTGGTTAAGTGTATGTATACGTTCAGACTTTACACTGAAGTCTCTAAACAGTTCTTCTTTTTTCTCAGCTTCTTCTTCTTTAGATAATCCTGCATCTTCAATTTTAGCAACTTCAATTCCCATTTCTGGCATAACGAAGAAATCTGGATTGTCTTTACCAGAGAGGAATTCTACACCTTTATCTGAAAGTTCTACCTGATTATTTTTTTCATCGATAACGTAGTAGAGTTCTGCATCAATTTTTGGCATTTCTCTGTTGTTATCTTGCATGTAAAAATTCTCAGTTTTTTGAAGTAAGAGTTTAATTCCTTCTTCACTCAAGAATTTTATTAAGGCTTTATTTTTTGGTATACCTCTAAATACACGTAGAAGTTTAAAACCGCCTTCTTTAGTATCACCTTCAGCGATTAGTTTTTTAGCTTCGGCTAAAACACCAACGAGGTATTTACGTTGTACTTCAACTAGCTCACTAACCTTAGGTTTTAATTCTGTAAACTCATGCTCATCACCTTTAGGAATAGGACCAGAGATGATTAAAGGTGTACGTGCATCATCTACTAATACAGAATCGACCTCATCTACAATAGCGTAATGGTGAGGACGTTGTACTAAATCGTCTGGTGAGTGTGACATGTTATCGCGTAAATAATCAAAACCAAACTCGTTATTTGTACCGTAAGTAATATCTGCATTATATGCTTTTTTACGAGCTGCAGAGTTAGGTTGGTGATAATCTATACAGTCTACACTTAAGCCATGAAACTCAAAAATTGGAGCCATCCATGCACTATCTCGTTTGGCTAAGTAATCATTTACTGTTACTAAGTGTACACCTTTACCTGCTAAGGCATTAAGATACACAGGAAGCGTTGCTACAAGTGTTTTACCTTCACCAGTTTGCATTTCTGCAATCTTACCTTGGTGTAAGGCTACACCACCAATAAGCTGAACATCATAATGAATCATGTCCCAAGTTATAGGCTTACCAGCTGCATCCCAAGAATTTGCCCAAGTAGCACTATCACCATCAAGCGTAACATAATCTTTTGAGCCCGAAATTTCTCTATCAAAGGCATTGGCTTGCACTGTAATAGTGGTATTATGAACAAAACGTTTTGCTGTTTCTTTGACTACAGCAAAAGCTTCTGGTAAGATGTCGTTAAGTACATCTTCAGTAATGGCATAAACCTCGTCATTAATACGGTCTATTTCTAAATAAATATCTTCTCGCTCATCAATATCTTCTGTTGTTTCTGCCTTAGTTTTAAGCTCATCAATTTTAGCGTGAAGTGGTTGACGTGCCTCTGCTATTTTTGTTTTAAACTCCTGGGTTTTATCTCTAAGCGCATCATGTGATAAACTCTCGAGTTTAGACTCAAAAGATTTTACCTGTTCTACAATAGGCATAATGCCTTTTACATCTTGTTTTGATTTGTCTCCGACAAATACTTTTAATACAGAATTTAGTAAACTCATCTGTTGGTATATTTTGGTTTTTAGTGCTTAATGATATGCCTTTAGCACTAGCTTTTTATTTTAAATCTTATGAATAACCATTAAGGTACCCAAAGATACATTTTGTGTTAGGTCTATGAAAGATAGCCACAAAAAAAAGTCTCTATTAGAGACTTTTTTTTACTATTCTTTTTATTATTTAATATTCGTCCTCATTCCAGAGGTAATCTTCGTCTGTTGGATAATCTGCCCAGATTTCTTCGATAGAGTCATAAGAGTCGCCTTCGTCTTCAATAGCTTGTAGGTTTTCAACCACTTCTAATGGAGATCCGGTTCTAATAGCGTAATCTATCAATTCGTCCTTTGTAGCTGGCCAAGGTGCATCACTTAAATAAGATGCTAATTCTAATGTCCAATACATTCTTTATTCGTTTTAATTTTTTGCAAAAATAAATTTTTAGTTTAAAAAGTCAAGAAAAAAATGAATTAATTAATCATTAATATAAAGAGCGTTTAATTTTCTCCTACACTTATAGTGTTTAAAAGGAGTTTGAGAAAATAAATAATCACTTAAAAATAACTATGATTCCTTTTTAGGAATCCACTTTATTTCTTCTGCTTGTAAATCGTAGGTCAACTTCCGTGCCAATACAAAAAGATAATCTGAAAGGCGGTTAATATACATCAATGTTTCAGCTTGAAAAGGCTCTAATTCATTGAGTGCAGAAGCTAAACGCTCACCTCTTCTGCAAACACAACGTGCTATGTGACAGAATGACACAGTTTGATGTCCACCTGGTAATACAAAATGCGTCATTTGAGGTAATTGAGCATTCATAGCATCCATTTCTTTTTCTAAGAGCTCAATATCATCATTAGATATTTTAGGAATATTTAAGCGTTGTTTGCCACTTTTTAGTAAAGCTTTCTCAGGATCTGTTGCTAAAATTGCACCAACAGTGAATAAACGATTCTGAATTTCCATGAGAATAGACTTATGATGTTTATCTATTTCTTGGTCTCGGATGAGTCCAATGTATGAATTTAGTTCGTCTATGGTACCATAACTATCAATACGAATATGATGCTTTGGTACACGTGTTCCGCCAAATAGGGCAGTAGTTCCTCTATCTCCTGTTTTAGTATAAATTTTCATATTGTAAAGATAACTCTTAAAAGAGAAAGGCTAAAAATGTTGAAGCTATTAATTGTTGAAATGTTTAGGCTTTAGCTGTAAGCAATAGGCTTTGAGTATTCCTTGTAATTAATAAACTCCACTAACCACTAACCACTAACCACTAACAACTAACCACTAACCACTAACCACTAACCACTAACCACTAACTACTGCCTCGTATCACTTTCTATAATACCATCACGTAATCTTATAACACGCTTGGCATGCGCAGCAATATCTTCTTCATGTGTTACCATAATTACTGTGTTCCCAGCTTTATGGATTTCATCAAAAAGATTCATTATTTCGAAACCTGTTTTAGAATCTAAGTTACCAGTCGGCTCATCTGCCAAGATTATTGAAGGTTTATTAACCAAAGCTCTACCTACAGCTACACGTTGTCGCTGACCACCTGAAAGCTGGTTTGGTTTATGATCCATTCTGTCTGCTAAACCAACATCTGTAAGAACTTCTTCAGCTCTAATAACACGTTGTTTTTTTGAAGCTCCTGCATATATCATAGGTAAAGCAACATTGTCTAAAGCAGTTGTTCTTGGTAATAAGTTAAAGGTTTGGAATACGAAACCTATTTCTGTATTTCTTATATCAGCTAGTTCATCATCAGTCATTTGGCTAACGTCATTTCCGTTTAGAATATAAGAACCAGCAGTGGGAGTATCTAAACAACCCAAAAGATTCATTAGTGTAGATTTACCAGAACCAGATGGTCCCATTATGGCAACATACTCACCACGATCAATATCTAAGTCAATACCTTTAAGTACATGAACGGTTTCTTGCCCTAATTGAAAATCTCTAATGATTCCTCTTATTTTAATAACGTTACTCATAGACGCAATTTTTATTGGTTGATAAGATACATTGCAAGATACTAGATTTTGCTCTTAATAAGACGTTAAACTTTACGACTTGTTACACTCTTATTTTAAAATGTTGTTTGGGTTGTTCTTGCCTAAAAAAGACAAATCCCCAAAAAAATGTATCAATACTTAGGGTAACCTTAGGATGAGCTTTAATTATATTCCAAGCTTTTGTCATGCCTTTAGACCAATAAATATCGTCAAAAATAAAAACTGAGTTATTAGTAGCTTTTGCTAGAAGCATTTCAAAATAATCTATTGTAGCGGCTTTATTATGGTGACCATCAAAGAAAATAAAATCAAAATGAGTTTGAGTTAAAGTTGGAATTACGTCTTTAAAATGACCACTTAAAAAATTGACATTATTTAGGCTTTTACAGAGTGAATTTTTGGTGAAATCTGAAGTTTGTGGGCATCCTTCTATAGTAGTTATCTCACTTTCTGTATGTCCAAGTGCCATAGCATTAGTTGCTACACCTAATGACGTACCAAGTTCTAGAGCGATATTTGGTTTAAAATAATCGAATATACGATACATTAAATACATACTTTTATCTAAACTCGCAGAAGTCTTTGCAATATTTGAAACTGCTCTTGAGTTGGTTTTAAAAGTTTTTGATCCTTCACCCAAATCATTTACATTAATAGTCTCATTAGAATTGATTAATGAAGTTTTATAGGATTGAAGTATAGAATAATCTTTGTTTTTAGAGGTGTTATAAAAACATTTAGTTAACAAATCGTAAACGAATGGCGAATGCACACCATGTTGGTTGGTTGATTTTATTAAGAATTTTAAATAGGCTAGTGTTTGATACATATTAAGATTCAAATTTTTCAGAAAGCTCAAACCAACGCAACTCTTTGGTTTCAATCATAGATATAATTACTTGCAATTCTTCAGATAAATTATTGATATCGTCTTGGCTTAATGTGGCATCATTAAATTTTGCTTCAAGCGCTTTTTTATCGAGCTCTAGTGATCGTATTTTACTCTCTAAATTTTTAAGTTCTTTTTGTTCATTGTAAGAAAGTTTGTTTTCTTTATTTTGTTTAGAACTGTTATTATTATTGTTGAATTTGGTTTCATTGATTTTAGGTGTGCTTTTTTTGTACTCACGATAATCTGAATAATTACCAGGAAAATCTGAGACTACACCATCACCTTCGAATACAAATAAATGATCTACGATTTTATCCATAAAATAACGATCATGTGATACCACAAGTAAACACCCTGGAAAATCTAATAGAAAGCTTTCTAGAATGTTTAATGTTACAATATCTAAATCGTTTGTAGGCTCATCAAGAATTAAAAAGTTAGGATTCTGAATCAAAACTGTGCATAAATACAATCGTTTGCGTTCTCCACCACTGAGCTTTTCAACATAGTCGTACTGTTTTTTTCTGTCAAATAAAAAACGCTCCAGTAACTGTTGCGCGCTTATTTGCCTGCCTTTTGCTAAAGGTATATAATCTCCAAACTCTCTGATGACTTCGATGACTTTTTGCTGAGGTTTAATAATAATACCATCCTGATTGTAATAACCAAACTTAACAGTATCACCAACGACAACTTTTCCAGAATCGGGTTCAAATTGTTTAGTTAAGATATTAAGAAATGTGGTTTTGCCAGTTCCGTTTTTACCAATAATACCAATGCGTTCCCCTTTTTTAAATGTGTAGTCAAACCCCTTTAATATAGACTTATCTTCAAATGTTTTTGATACATTATGAAGCTCTAAGATTTTACTACCTAAACGCTTCATATTTATTTCTAATTGTATCTCATGATCCTTACGTCTTTGATGCGCTCTAGATTTAATATCATGAAAATCGTCTATCCTAGATTTAGATTTAGTAGTGCGCGCTTTTGGTTGTCTGCGCATCCACTGCAGTTCTTTTTTGTACAATTGTTTGGCTTTACCAGTTTCAATGGCCTCTTGTGTTATACGTGCTTCTTTTTTTTCGAGGAAGTAAGAGTAATTACCTTTATAAGTGTACAAATGCCCTTGGTCTAGCTCTATAATGGTATCACAAACACGTTCTAAGAAATAACGATCGTGTGTAACCATAAACAAAGTCATTTGAGCCGATTTAAAATACTCTTCTAACCACTCTATCATTTCTAAATCCAAGTGATTAGTTGGCTCATCTAATATTAAAACATCTGGATTACTTATTAAAGTTTGTGCTAAGGCTAAGCGTTTTTTTTGCCCACCAGACATAGTTTTTACCTTCTGATGGATGTCGTTGAGCTTTAATTGTGATAATATTTGTTTGTATTGTGTGTCAAATTCCCATGCATTATTGCGATCCATAGCTTCGAAGGCTTCTTGATAACTGTCCTGGTCATCAGGATTTAATAAAGCCTTTTCGTAGTTGGAAATTAGTTTTAGTATTGGGAGATCTGAACTAAAAATAACCTCTTCAATCGTATTGTTTTCATTGAACTTGGGCTCTTGAGATAAAAACGTAAACTGGATTCCTTTTCTAAAAACAACCTGACCAGAATCGGTTTGGTCATGACCAGAGAGTATTTTTAGAATAGAAGTTTTACCACTACCATTTTTTGCGATGAAGGCAATTTTTTGATCTTTATGAATACTAAAGGATAAGTTGCTAAATAACTCTAGTTCTCCATAAGATTTAGAAATGTTTTCAACTGTAAGGTAGTTCACTCTTTTTTTTTACAAATAACGGAAATAAACCAAAAACCTAATCTTTAGTTTTTATATTATTTTGGTTGCGTTATATTTGTGACTTACAGAAATTTTTATGAAGCACCTTTCTATATTACTTATACTTGCTGTTTGTTTGGTTTCTTCATCATGTATACCTCTAAAAGATCAAGTGTATTACCAAAATAAATCGGGGAGTTTAGACTCTATTTCTAGGGTTATTGAACAATCTAAACCTTATCGAGTTCAGATTAATGACATTTTAAATATTAGAATAAAAGTTTTAGACCAAGAGAATGTTGAGATTTTTAATCCAATAGGTGAAAAGAATCTGAATGCAGAATCAGCAGAACGTGCATATTTTGATGGCTTTACAGTTGATTTGGGTGGTAATATACGCATACCAGAGCTTGGAGAGCTTAACGTGCTTGGATTTACGACAAAAGAGATTGGAGAGGAAATAGAGAATAAATTATTAGAGGATCAATTTAAAGAAACGGCTAATATTTTTGTGACTGTTAAGCTCGCTGGGTTACGTTACACAACAAGTGGAGAAATGGGTAGTACTGGTACACAAGTAGTTTTCACAGACAGATTAAATATTTATGAGGCTATAGCCAATGCTGGAGAGATTAAGATAACAGGTGACCGTAAAGATGTGATGATTATTAGACAATATCCTCATGGTCAGCAAATTCATCATATTGATTTAACTAATATTAATGCGATGTACTCACCTTATTATTATATCCAACCCAATGATATGATTTATGTTAAGCCTTTAAAGCAAAAAGTTTGGGGTACTGGTGTTACTGGACAACAAACGTTTACTTCAATAGTTGCAATTACTACTTTTATTACTACTACTATTTTGCTAATTGATCGTCTATAAATTATGTCTGAAGAATTTGAATTAAATGATGAGTCAAAAGGCAAAATTGCTTTCGATTTCCGCGGATATTTGTTTAAAGTATTAAATCTTTGGAAACTAGTTGTTTTTTCTATTGGTGTTGCTCTTTTAATTGCCTATTTAATTAATGTAAGAAAGCAAAATGTATATCGTTTAGAGTCCTTAATTAATGTAGAAAGCGAACAAAATCCTTTTTTCACAGCAAATACGAGTATTTCATTTAATTGGGGCGGCGTTTCTGGTAAAGTAGGAAAAGTGATAACTGCTATTAAAACTAGAACGCATAATGAGGCAGTAGTTGATTCCTTAGAGTTTTATATGAATTACTATGTACAAGGAAAATATAGATTAATAGATATATACAAAGAGGCGCCTTTTGTATTTGAGATTAATAAATCCTATGGTCAAATCTTAGGGACACCAATACTAATAAAATTTAAGGGTTCTGATCAATTCGAAATTTCTATACCCAATACGCTTAATACCTTTATGGTTCAACGTTACAAAGATAAACAAAGGTACAGAATTGATAACGTTAATAATACTTACAAAGCAACCTACAGTTTTAATGATTCTATAAAGCTTCCATTTTTAAATGGTATTATTAAACAAAGAACAAACAAAGTCGTAAGTAAGGATTCAGAATATTTTCTTCAGTTCTCAAATTTCGATGGTGTCGTAAATTCATATAAGACTACTATAGCAATACGACCATTCAGTTCTTCATCATCAGTGTTACAATTATCTCTATCGGGTACAAATAAGGCAAAAATTGTAGACTATTTAAACGCTACTGCATCTGTTTTAAGTAAGGTAGAATTAAAACGAAAAAATTTATACGCCTCTAATACTATAAAGTTTATAGATAGCAGTTTAGAGGCCGTAAATATGAATTTAAAGGGATTTTCTGATGAAATGAACGACTTTAGAAAAAAGAATAAAGTCTTTGATGTAAATGAAGAGATGCTGAATTTATCTGAAAAACTTAAGAATTATGATTTGCAAAAAGAGGACGAAAATACCAAACTTCAATATTTAAATCGTTTAGAAGACTACTTGCAATCAAAAACAGATTACACTAATATTGCAGCACCATCATCTGTTGGAATTTCAGAAAATAATATAGCAGCGAGTGTATCTAAAATCATAGGGTTATCTATAGATCGGCAACGTTTAGAGTATACTACCAAAGAGAGTTCGCCATTATTTAAGGATTTAGATCGACAAATAAGTGCAGAAAAAAATGTGTTATTAGAAAATATTACTTCAACGCGCAGCACCATCAGTTTACAATTAAATTCTATATCTAGAAAAATAGCCAATCTAGAAGCTCAATTACAAGGTTTACCAGAAGATCAGCAAGAATACCTTAAGATTCAACGTAAAATGAATATAAGCCAAGAGGCTTATGATGTCTATTTGGCAAAACGAAGTGAGGCCGCTATTGTTAAAGCAGCAAATGTCTCAGATATTGCTATTATTGATGAAGCTAAGGATATTGGAGGTGGCAAAATAGGACCTAATAAGTCCTTAAATTATATGATGGCTTTGATGATGGGCTTTTTTATTCCAATGTTTTTCATTTTTGTGATTTATCTTTTGGATAATACCATTCATGGTTCAGATGAAGTAGAGCAATTATCCACCATACCCATTTTAGGTTTAATTGGTAAGTATAATTACAAAAATAACTTAGTGGTTTTTGAGAAACCAAAATCTGCAGTTGCAGAGTCTTTCAGATCTATGCGTTCTAGTTTACAATTTATTTTCAAAAATCAAGGTTTTGAGAATAGAGGTAAAGCATTAATGATAACCTCTTCTGTTAGTGGTGAAGGCAAAACGTTTTGCTCTATAAACATGTCTACAGCCTATGCACTCTCAGGTAAAAAAACGATATTACTAGGGTTAGATTTAAGAAAGCCTAAAATTTTTGGAGATTTTGATATTACCAATGATAAAGGTGTGGTTAATTACCTAATAGACGATGTTAGTTTAGACGATATTATTTTTAAATCTCACATTCCTAATTTAGATATTATTCCATCAGGACCAGTACCACCCAATCCTTCCGAGCTACTCATGAGTAACAGAATGCGTGATTTAATGACGCGTTTAAAAGAAGATTATGATATGTTGGTACTAGATACACCGCCTTTGGGTCTTGTTACAGATGCCTTTGAGATTTCTAACTATGCTGATGCCTCTCTATTCATGATACGTTTAGATTACACAAAAAAAGGGATGTTATCACTAGTTAATGCTAAACATCGTGCTGGAGAAATTAAGAATATTAGTTTTGTACTGAATTTTTACAAGCATAAAACAAACCATAATTATGGTTATGGTTATGGTTATGGTTATGGTTATGGCTATGGCTATGGTATTTATGGTGAAGCTTATCATGAAAATGATAAAAAATCAATTTTTAGAAGAGTTAGACGCTTTTTAAAACGAATTTAACCGTATTATTAGTTGTATAAACCACTTAAAGGATAAGAGTTAACATACATCGATTTTATATAAAAAAAAATTAAAGGTTGTAGTTTTTACTTAGATTTGCCCACGTTATATCATAATAACATAGAATATGAAAATGCCCACAAATATTGCAATAATCGGTTTAGGATATGTAGGTTTACCTTTAGCTGTTGAGTTT
Organism: Microcosmobacter mediterraneus; assembly: GCF_031846265.1. NCBI lineage: Bacteria > Pseudomonadati > Bacteroidota > Flavobacteriia > Flavobacteriales > Flavobacteriaceae > Microcosmobacter > Microcosmobacter mediterraneus. The sequence continues at coordinate 361,377 of NZ_JAVRIA010000001.1, forward strand.
GCAAAACATTATAACACCTTAGGTTTTGATATTAATCAGAAACGTGTAGATGATTTAAGTACTGGTATAGATACCACTTTAGAAGTTGATACTATGTCTTTGAAAAAGGTTTTGGTATTTAACTATAATCAAGATAAAGGATTATTTATAACAACCAGAAACGATGAGCTAAAAAACGCTACAACGTTTATTGTTACAGTGCCAACACCTACAGATCACCTTAATAAACCCGTTTTTACACCATTAATTAAAGCAAGTGAAACAGTTAGTAAAGCTTTAAAAAAAGGGGATATCGTCATTTATGAATCTACAGTATATCCTGGAGCCACTGAGGATGTATGTGTACCTGTGTTAGAGCAATTTTCAGGTCTTAAATTTAACGAAGATTTTTTTGTAGGTTATTCACCAGAACGAATTAATCCAGGAGATAAAGAACATACCGTAACAAAAATATTGAAAGTAACTTCTGGCTCAACACCTCAAGTTGCCGAAATTGTAGATAATCTCTATAAATCTGTAATTACAGCAGGTACACACTTGGCGCCTTCAATAAAAGTTGCTGAAGCCGCAAAGGTTATAGAAAATTCACAACGCGATATTAACATTGCTTTTGTTAATGAACTATCTAAAATATTTAGACTATTAGATATTGATACTAAGGCGGTTTTAGAAGCAGCAGGTACCAAATGGAATTTCCTAAAATTTTCTCCAGGTTTAGTTGGCGGACATTGTATAGGAGTAGATCCATATTATCTGGCGCAGAAAGCTATAGAGTCTGGTTATAACCCAGAAATTATCTTAGCTGGTCGAAAAATGAATGATAGCATGGGAGCTTATGTAGCACAAGAAACTGTAAAGCTAATGATAAAGAAGGGTGCACGTATAAAAAAATCGAAAGCTCTCGTATTAGGAATTACATTTAAGGAGAATTGTCCGGATATACGAAACTCTAGAGCTATTGATATTATAAGAGAATTAGAAACGTATCATATAAATGTTGATGTATATGATCCTTGGGCTAACTATGCCGAAGTTAAACATGAGTATTCTTTAGATCTAATAACCGATAAAAACCTTATACAAGATAATTATGATGCGATTATACTAGCAGTATCACATAAAGAGTTTTTGCAATTAGATCTAAAATCTTTAAAATCGGATAGTTGTGTGATTTTTGATGTTAAATCGTTATTACCTGCAGATCAAGTAGATGCAAGATTATGATGTATACCAAAGCTTATCATACAATAGATTTATCTAATTACAGTTTTTTAATTACAGGTGGCGCTGGATTTATAGGGTCTAATCTTGTGGAATATTTATTAAAATACAATGCTAAAACCGTACGTGTACTCGATAATTTTTCTAATGGTTACAAAGATAACCTTGATGAATTTATGGATAACCCTTCTTTTGAATTATTAGAAGGTGATATTAGAGATTTAGATACCTGTAAATCTGCTATGAATGGTATAGATTTCGTATCGCACCAAGCAGCATTGGGTTCTGTACCACGTTCTATAAATGATCCTAGAACATCAAATGATGTTAATATCACTGGGTTTTTAAATATGCTTATTGCACTAAAAGAAACTAGTTCAGTAAAACGTATGGTCTATGCAGCATCTAGTTCTACGTATGGCGATAGTAAAGTGTTACCAAAAGTAGAAGATCAGATTGGTAAACCTTTATCGCCCTATGCAGTGACTAAGTATGTTAATGAATTGTATGCTGATGTCTTTGGAAAAACCTATAACACAGATGTCATAGGTTTGCGTTATTTTAATGTCTTTGGACCAAAACAAAGTCCAAATGGAGCCTATGCAGCAGTTATTCCATTGTTTATGCAGGCTCTAAAAGATGCAAAATCACCAACTATAAATGGAGATGGAGGACAGACAAGAGATTTCACTTTCGTTGATAATGCAGTACAAGCTAATATCAAAAGCTTTTTTGCAGGCAAGGAAGCTGCAAACGAAGTATTTAATGTAGCTTGTGGCGAACGTATAGATGTAAATTACTTGTGGAATTCGCTAAGAGATTCAGCAAACTCTACTATAGAAGCTAATTATGGCCCACCAAGACAAGGTGATGTAAGAGATTCATTAGCCAATATATCTAAAGCAAACAGCTTGCTAAAGTACAAACCAGAGTTTACAGTAAAAGAAGGTTTAAAAATCACTTGGCATTGGTTTTTAAAACAGTAATTCTTAGACTTAAAAGTAAGATTTAGTGTCAGTTTTGGTGCATAAAATTTTACATTCTTTGTCCTAATGTTATTATGGTTTTAGTATATTGGTCTAACCAAAAAAAAGACCTTCTTGAGCTCTACTAAATCAGAAAATTGGCTTTATACCATATCCTCAAAAAGGAAACTCATTGACTTTAATTTTAAGGAAATTTGGAGGTATCGCGATCTACTCGTCCTATTCGTGAAGCGCGATGTAGTTACAGTCTATAAACAAACTATTTTAGGGCCATTATGGTATTTAATTCAACCATTATTTACAGCACTAACATTTACTTTAATATTTAATAAAGTTGCTAAAATTGAAACTGGTAGCATTCCACCATTCTTATTCAATTTAGCAGGAATTTCTATATGGAATTATTTTAAAACCTGTTTAAATGCAACTAGTAATACCTTTAAGAGTAATTCCGGAATCTTTGGTAAAGTCTATTTTCCTCGTATTATTCTACCATTATCTATAATTATCTCTAACTTAGTGAAGTTTGCTATACAGATGCTCATTTTTATTATATTTTATATTTATTATGCGGCTAAAGGAGCAGATATCCAAATAAATTCAAGTATTGTATTTTTTCCAGTGCTCATAGTTTTAATGGGACTACTTGGCTTAGGATTAGGCATGCTAATTTCTAGCTTGGTTACTAAATACAGAGATTTAACCTTTTTGTTAAATTTTGGAGTACAACTATTAATGTACATTTCGGCAGTAATGTATCCTTTAGCCTTAGTAAGACAGGAGTTACCCAAGTTTGCTTGGATTGTAGAGTATAATGCTTTAGCTTATGTTGTAGAAACTGCACGATATATGCTCCTTGGAGAAGGTGTGGTTAAACCATTTGGTATTGTATATACAGTTGTGGTCACATTTGTTGTATTATTTTTGGGCATTATTATCTTTAATCGTACAGAAAAAACATTTATAGATTCCGTTTAGTTATGAGTAATGTTATTTTAAAAGCAGAACATATTTCTAAACAATACCGACTAGGTTTAGTTGGTACAGGTACCTTAAACGATGATTTAAAGCGTTGGTGGTACAGACTGCGTGGTAAAGAAGATCCGTTCTTAAAGATTGGTGCTGTAAATGATCGGAGTACAGCTGCAGAAAGCGATTATGTTTGGGCACTGCAGGATATTAATTTTGAAGTTAAACGTGGTGAGGTTCTAGGAATTATTGGTAAAAATGGTGCTGGTAAAAGCACATTGCTTAAAATTTTATCTCGCGTTACAGCACCAACCACAGGTGAAATTAAAACCAAAGGACGTATTGCTAGTTTATTGGAGGTTGGTACAGGGTTTCATCCAGAATTAACTGGTCGAGAGAATATATACTTAAATGGCGCCATTTTGGGTATGACCAAAGCCGAAATTCGAATAAAAGAAGAGGAGATTATAGATTTTAGTGGTTGCCAACGCTATATAGATACACCAGTAAAGCGTTACAGTTCTGGTATGCGCGTACGTTTGGCTTTTGCAGTTGCAGCGCATTTAGAACCAGATGTCTTGGTTATTGATGAGGTTTTGGCAGTTGGTGATGCTGAATTTCAGAAAAAAGCTATTGGTAAAATGCAAGATATTAGCCAAGGTGAAGGTAGAACCGTGTTATTTGTGAGTCATAATATGGCCGCTGTTCAGGATTTATGTACAAGAGTTGTCGTTTTAGACAATGGTAGTTTTACATTTGATGGGGAAGTTACAGAAGGTGTAAACTTATATTTGAACACTAAAAAAATTCATAGTGGGAGTATAGTATTTGATCAATCTGATTCGTTTTTTAAATCAAGATTTTACAGTTTTGAAATTATAAATTCTTCAAATAAAATTACTACAGAGTTTAATTCTGGTGATGTAATGAAATTTAACGTAAATATTCAGGTTAATTCAGAAATTAGAAATCCTGTTTTTAGTCTAAGACTAAGTGATATTAATAATGTGAATGTTATTACATGGCGCAGTAATGATTTTGTTGAAGAACCATTACCAAAAAACAAGAGATCTAATTTTAGTATAGAGTTGGTTTCTAAGAATTTGTTTTTGCTTGATAGTGTCTATAGTATTTCTATTAGTTTTTTAGATGGAAAAGAACTTTTGGATTATAAAGATAAATTTATTCATTTTGAAGTTTCACCAAATAAGCCCAGTGAAAAATATTATTCCATTACTAAGAAAAAAGCATCAAATAGTATAGTATATGCTGAGGCAGACTGGATAGTTAACTAATAATTATTATAATGAAAGTATGTGTGATCTCAGGAAGACATCCAAAGACTAAATTTGAATCTTCAATTAACCATAAAATTTATGCTGAGAAGCATCAATATTCCTATATTCATTGTGATTTTCCTACTAAGGCCAAAAATCCCTATTTTAATAAAATTTATTACATATTATCCTATTTAGATCTTTTTGAATATATAATTTGGATTGATGATGATGCTTTTTTCTTGAATTTTGATAAAGATATTATGGATTATCTACCTACAGGGAATAATTTCATTTCTTTTTGTAAAAGTCCAGATTTCAAAAAATTAAAAACATATTTAAGTTCTGGTCAATTTATTTTGAAAAGTAATAAATTATCTAAATCATTTTTAAATGATGTACTTAAGGTAAATTTAAAAGATGTAAAAAAATGGTGGTATGATGATTTAGGTTATTTTTCTAATGGAGATCAAGATGCAATAATATTCTTATTAAAAACTAATACTGATTATAATAATAAATATATGTTGTTTAATTATAAAGAGTTTAATAGTAGGCCAGAAAATTTATTTGGTATTGATACTCATAAACCTTTAATTCTTCATTTTACAGGAAAACCTAACATTAAGAAAAAAAAATATTTAAAAGTTCAAACTGAATATAAATTGTCACCCTCACTAGTCCAGGAGAAATATTTAAAGGATTATAAAATTATTCCTAATAAGAAAAATAGAAAAAAAAAATTAGTAAGTAAGTTATATAAATGGTTGTCCTCTTAAAAAAGTGTTTTAAAGAAAAAATCCCAGCAGAAATTAATGAAATATTTTCTAAATATGCCTATGTGTTTAATCCAAGTTTTATTAGACATAAAAACAAATCATTTTTAGCAATTAGAGCTTATGATAATGAACAGGATTCAATTGAAGCCCTACTAGTAATTTGGGGAGATTATTTTGAAACAAAAATCATAAAATTATCAGATTATTTCTCAGAAAAACTAAATTTAAACAAAATAGCTGACCCAAAATTATGTATTATTAATGATACAGTTTGGGGCTCTTTTAATACAGGATATTCACAAAAAGATAATAATAAGCTTGTTTTATTTAGTGTTGAAAAATTTAATATAAATAATTACTATTTATGTAATTATTATAATCGTAAAAAAGTAGAAAAAAATTGGGCTTTTTTTAGTGAAAACGAAAATATTTATGTCCTATATGGTATAAATCCTTTGATTATTTTAAAATTAGTAAAAACGGATTTATGTAATATGTATTTTGAAGATTACCAAACATTCAAATCATTGTCATATAAAAATTATACTATTGGTACTCCTTTAGTTAAAATTAATGGAGAATATTTTTTTATAGGCCACAGAAAATTTGTGAGAAAAGGTAAAAGATTATATTTAGGAAAGCCATTTAGGTTTGTTTTTTCAGAGCAAATAAAACTGAAATCAGAGAATAAATACTTACTACATTCAATAAAGGATTTGTTGGGGAGTAAGTATAAATTTAATAAAAACTTAATTTCCTGTACTTATTTTTCTGGAATAGATTTTTTTAATAATAACTTATATATTAGTTACGGAATTAATGATGTTAGATGGAATATTGTTAGAATAAGAATGAAAAAAATATGGCGTTAAGGACTTATTATTGGAATACTAGAAAAGTTTCGTTATTAAATTTCTATAAAAACAAATATTTCTACCCTGAAAAAAAAGTATTTAAGTATGGAAATGCTGGAGATATTTTAAATATAGATTTGATTAAATATTTATATCAAGAAGAGCCAGTAAATATAATTGATAAATCTAATAGATTATTATTAGTTGGATCTATTATGTCTATTATCCAAAATAAAGATGTAATTGCAGGAATTGGATGGAAAGGGAATGATTTATCTAAAAAACAAGAAGTTATAGAAAAGTCCAATGTTTATGGCGTTAGAGGTCCACTTACAAGAAATCTTTTTGAAAAGTATGGAGCAGATTTATCTAATCTTAAATTTGAATATGATCCAGGATTATTAATTAAAGAAATCTATAATATTGATGAGAATAATTGTAAGAATCAAAACATTATTTTTATTCCGCATTACAGAGATCTTTGGATATATAAAACTTATCCAAAAGGAATTAAAGTTGTAAACATTGATAACCATCCAAAAAAAATAATAAAAGAAATATTAAATGCAAAACTGGTATATTCAGCTTCATTGCATGGGATTATTTTTAGTCATGCATTAAACAAAGAATGTATTTTTGTTAAACCACAGTCTGATGAACCAATGTTTAAATATGAAGATTACTTTTTATCAATTGGATTAAACTTTCCTGAGCCAATCAAAAGTATAAATTCTATTAATTACTATTTAAATGAAGGAACTTTATTAAATAAAAAAATTTGTCTTGATGATTTTTGTTTTCCTGAGGTTGATTTTCTTAAGAGATCCAAGATAATTGTATAATACATTTAAATTGAAGATATTTATTCCAGCCCAGAAAGATGCAAACCTATTTTTTGATGAAGTAATTACTAATTCAAAACACACTTATGATTTTAATAATTTTGATAAATACAATCCGACATACAAGATAGTATTAATTCATTGGCCAGAACAAATTTTTAATTGGAAAGAACCTTTAGACCAAGAATTAATAGCCTTAAGAAAAGCTATAAAAGTATGGAAAAAAAAATCGAGAATATTTTATGTAGTTCATAACCTTGAACGTCATCTAGGAATGACACCTAATTTCAAAGCATTATATGATTTAATAATCTATAATGCCGATGAATTTATTCATTTAGGCTCTTTTAGTGAAGAGTTATTTAAGACAATATATCCGTTAAAAAAACATTCTGTTATTTTTCACCCTTTATATAAAAATTCATTTGAACAATATTGTAAAAGCCTAGCACGGCAAAAATTAGGTATTTCAGAAAATTCCCTAGTAGTAATTTCTCCTGGAAAAATAAGATCACATGAAGAAGCGACTCTGTTAAAAGATACTTTTAATGAAGTAAAAAGAAAAGATAAGATTTTATTAGTGCCAAACATGTATAAAAAAGAACTAAAATTGGAATTTAAGGGTAGGTATTTACTCAAGAAAATAATAGATATTAAAAAAATAATAGAATATTTTCATAATGGATTACATTTAAAGAAATTCAGATTTAGTTTTTCTTTTGTGGACCGATTAACTTTAAGTTTAATGATGTCTGCTTCAGATGTTGTCTTTATTCCAAGAATAAAGAGTTTAAATTCGGGTAATATATTTTTGGGATTAACTTTTAAAAAAATAGTTGTGGGACCTAACATTGGTAATATAGGTGAGTTTTTAGATTTATTTGATTTTCCAAAATTTAATCCTAAAAATATTGAGGAAAGTAAAGTTGCTTTAAAGTCAGCAATAGAACTTTACGAATCTAATAGTTATAAATATATAAATGAAAAACTAGAGAATTTTTATCCTATAAACGTTGCAAAAAAATGGGACATGTTATTTAATGAAAGTTTAAAATAATGCAATCATTAGTATCAGTAATAATTCCAACTTTTAATCGAGCTCATTTAATTAGTGAGACTTTAAATAGTTTAATTAAACAAACTTATGATAATTGGGAATGTATTTTAGTGGATGATGGTTCTGCAGATCAGACAAAACATATCGTTTCTAGCTATGTAAAACAAGATTCTAGATTTAAATATTATTTAAGACCAGATAATTATTTATCAGGAGGGAATGGAGCTAGAAATTATGGTTTTCATTTATCTAAAGGTGAATATATTCAATGGTTTGATGATGATGATATTATGCTTAGCAATTATTTAGAATTTAAAGTTAGAGAATTTGATAACAATTCAGATTTTGTTATATGTACAGGTAAATATTTTAAAAATAATATAATTGATGATAATTCTATTCTTATTGATGTAAACAAAAATTTATTTTATGATTATATCTTGTTTCGATCTAAAATATTCACACCTTCAGTAATGTTTAGAAAAAAGTTTTTGAAAGATAAGTCTTTATTTAATCCAAATATCTTACGAGGTCAAGAGACAGAGTTTTTTTCTAGACTGTTTTTCAAAATAAAAAATGATCAATATCGAATTATCAAAATACCTCTGTTCTTATATAGGCAACATTTACAAACTAAATCATATTTAAATGAAGAATATGTTAGCATATTCAAAACTTCTGAAATATTTGTTACACTAGAAAATTTCAAAAGAGGATTATTAATAAAAGATTTAGAATTAATTCAATATTTTTATAGAGCGATAGTTAATATTCTTTTTAGAGCTATTGAAAATAAAGATTATACTAATATAAATTATATTTTTAAAGAACTAATACCCATATTAAATCCCATTAATAAAAGCTTAGCCATACAGTTAAAAATAATAGGTAAATGTTTTTTGATTCTTGGGCGTAGTATATATAGAATAGAAATGTATTTTAAAACTTATAAAATTAAAAGTGTCTGAAGATCCATTAGTTTCTGTAATTATCCCAACTTTTAATCGAGCTATGTATATAACTGATACTCTTGATAGTATTATTAACCAAACCTATACAAATTGGGAATGTCTTGTTGTTGATGATGGCTCTACAGATAATACAAAAGAATTAGTTTTAAAGTATACAGAAAAAGATTACAGAATTAAGTATCTAAAGAGAACAAAAGAGTTTTCAAAAGGGAGCAATGGTTCTAGAAACTATGGTTTGTCTCAATCTAAGGGTGAATATATTGCATTTTCGGATGACGATGATTTTTGGTTGAAAAATAAGTTAGAAAGGCAAATACCAATATTCAAGAAATACCCTGACGTAGGATTAGTTACTTGTGATATTGAATATGTTAATAGAGATGGTCTTCGTTCGGGACGTGTTATTTGTCAAACCGGAAATCATGGTTATATTTTTGAACAAATTTTATTTAAAAATAGGTTGTCTATGGTTACACCAATATTAAAACGTGAAGTTTTTAATAAAGTTGGTGAGTTTAATACAAATTTTTCAATATATGAAGATTGGGATTATTGGAGACGAGTAGCTTATTATTATCCATTTTACTCAGTAAAAGAGGTGTTAGCATGTTATCGTCTTCATGATAGTAATACAATGCTAAAAGTTAATAAGAATCCTTTTGAACAATATTATCGCTATAGAGCACTTACAAAAGCTTTATTAGAATGGGGAGATAATCGTTTTAAAAAATCAGATTATAAGTTAATTGCCCGAGTAGAATGGAAACGCTATAAACAGATACTAAATAACCATTGCCCAGGCTATATTAATAAATTAAAGCTTATACTTAAGATTAGTATATCTAATTTAGTCGAGGGTTTAAAGTTTATTGGCTTATTTTTACGATATGAGCTTTTAAATAATGATTAAATTTTTATATATGAATGAATAAAAGAATCTACAAATTTTCATTAATTTTTAATACTTTATTTATTATAATATCTCTGCTGTTCATATATAGATATAAGGAATATATCATCCAGAAATTAATCAAAAAATCAGGAGAAGCCGAAATAGTATTATTTGGCGACTCTATAATAAAAGGTGGTGATTGGACTGAATTATTGAATAGAAATGATGTTAAAAATAGTGGCTTCCCAGTATATACTACCTCACACTTAACAAGGATAATTAAAAGGAATGTTATAGAATATAATCCAAAAATATGCATTATTGGAGCTGGTATTAATGATATTAATGTAGGTGTTCCAATACAAAGGATAATGATTAACTATCAGAGTATGATAGATACATTACTAACTCATAATATAAAACCAATAATACAATCTACATTATATCAAGAAAATAACCCACATAATAAAATTTTAGTCGATAGTTTAAACTATTTTTTATATAATTATTGTAAGAAAAAATCGCTACACTATTTAGATATTAATTCAGAGTTATCATCAAAAGATGGATTAAAATCTGAATTTACCATAGATGGAACACACCTTACCAGAAATGCCTACATAATTTGGGGAAATAAAATTAAAGAATTATTGATAGAAATTGAAAGTTCAAGTGTTGCATATTGATTATTATTACTTAATGAAAGAAATTAAAACCTTAAGGTAAATCTAATTATGTGGGACAATAGTATTTAATACTAATGAGTGATAAAGAATTAACAACTAAAAAATATTGGGAAGCATACTATAAAAATAGTCATGTAAACAAACAACATATATTAACTGTTTGTTCTTATTATTCTCCAATTTGGGAAATTTTTATTTCAAATAGTGAAGTATCTAAAAGTCTTATTGAGATAGGAGGATTCCCTGGCCGCTATTTAGCTTATTTAGCTAATAGGTACAATATTGAACCAACCTGTCTAGACTATAATTCAGATCTTACTCAAATTGAAGGATCATTTATGGAAATGGATGTTCAACATTATCATATTATTAAAGAGGATTTTATAAAATTTAAACCGAAATTGAAATATGATTATGTAATGTCTAATGGGTTTATTGAACACTTTAAAAATTACGATGATATTTTAGATTTACATGTCAAATATATGTCAGAAAACGGTCGCTTATTGGTAATGATACCAAATATGAAAGGCTATATTCAGTTTTATAAATATTTAGTTGACTACAAAAATTTGAAGATCCATAATTTAAAATGTATGAAACTTAAAGTTTTTGAAGACTTTGCTGAAAGACATAATCTTTCCATCCTGCATTTAGGTTATTATGGTGGTTTCCCTCTAGGTATACATCAAAAAATCAATTTTTTGCAAAAGATTATTTATAAATTACATCGCTTAGTTTTTAAATATTTTGCTAATGATAAGTTAAAAAAATATCCTTCTAAATATTTTTCATCTGCGATAGTAGGTGTTTTTGAAAAGCAATAATATATGTGTGGATTCCTAACAGAATTTTGTTTTAAAGATACGATCTCTACAGAAGCAAATTGTTTTAAAGATATTTTAGCACTTTCAAAACATAGAGGTCCAGATGCAAGCCACGTTATAAGTGAATCCTATTTTCAATTAGGTTTTAACAGATTAGCGATACTAGATTTATCTGAGAATGGAAATCAGCCAAAGCAAAGTAAATCTGGTCGTTACCATGTTGTTTTTAATGGTGAGATATACAACTTTAAAGCCTTAGCTAAGCACTATAGTTTGTCAAGTATAAATTCTGCTTCTGACACAGAAGTACTTATCGATTTATTAGATGCAATAGGTATAAAGCAAACCATTAAAAACCTAAACGGAATGTTTGCCATTAGTATAGTAGATACAGTAACAAAACAGCTGTATTTAGCGAGAGATTTTGCAGGTATAAAACCTCTATTTTATGGTAAATCTAAGCATGGTATTGTAGCTGCTTCACAGTTTAACCAAGTATTTAAACACCAATGGCATAGCGATCAATCATTAAGATTAGATGTTGTAAAAGAGTATTTTGCATTTGGCTATATGCAAGCACCTAATACCATTTATAAAAATATATTTCAGGTTAATCCAGGAGAATTAGTTGAAATTAATATTTCTGGAGATATTAAAACTAAGACATTACTAAAGTTTCCTAAGACCACTGAGCATAAATCTATTGATTACTCTAGATTAGATAAAGCTATTAGTGATGCTGTAAATAGACAATTGGTAAGTGATGTACCTTTGGCTACGTTTTTAAGTGGAGGTATTGATAGTCCTTTAGTAAGTGCTTACGCAAAAGCCTCTAGGACCAATATTGAAGCGTTTACACTAAAGGTAAATGATAAAGGATTAAACGAAAGTGAATTAGCAAAGTCATATGCAGAGGCTTTAGAAATAAAACAACATATTATCTCTGTAGAAGAAAACAGTATTATAGATAGTATTAATGCTCATTTTAAAGCATTTTCAGAGCCCTTTGGAGATTATTCAAGTATTCCAACGTATGTGATTTCAAAAGAATCAAAGAAAAAACATACAGTAATGTTATCTGGTGATGGAGGAGATGAGTTATTTTTTGGGTATCCTAGAATGTTAGATGTTATAAATAAAAAGCATTGGTTTATACTGCCTAGAATTATTAGAAAACCTCTTATTAGAATTACAAATAAACTGGGTATTACCAATACATGGTCACCTTATTTAGATAGTTTCAATGAATTTATAATAAATAAACACACCCATTTGCCAAGCCAAGTTTTAGATAACGCAATACCTAAAACGGTTTTTTCAGATAGTTTAAAAATACTATATACTATTACTAATGGTAAAAAAGCTGCTATTTTACAACAGCTACGATGGAATGAATTTTATGCGCATTTACAACGTGTTCTTATTAAAGTAGATAGAGCTAGTATGATTAATAGTTTGGAAGTAAGAGTGCCTTTACTAGATAAAAATGTCATTGAAAACGCTTGGCAAACCACTGAAAACTTAAAATCTAAATCAGATTTAAAAAGGCCTTTAAAACAACTGTTATCTAAAAAAGTACCCGAAAATTTAGTTACAAAACAAAAAAAAGGATTTGCTGTACCATTGCATAAATGGCTTCAAAACGATTTAAAGAACGATGTTTTGGACATCGTTAATAAAACTAAATTTTATGGAGATGACGTATTTAATGCTCAATATTTAAGGCAGTATGTTAAAGACTATTACAATGCAAAGCATAATAATTTCTGGGGTGTTTGGCATATTTATGCTTGGCAAAAATGGGCGAAATTGCATTTGAATTAATTTATTAGTCACCAAAGTTCTTATATTCGTGTAGTAATGAATAAAGAGCTTAACATCCCTATATTACCCAAAGAACATCAATTTGCAAAAGTAAAGGCTACTCACGAATTGAATTTAGAGGCAATTTGCATTTTTATGGCAACCGGTTTTTTTTTAGATGATGATACGTATTGGCGAGATAATGTATGTCTTTTACCAGGTCATAATCACATTCTAGATGAGAATAATTTATTAATAGAAAGTAAATCGTGGTTTAATTGGCATTATAGTCCGAGAGATATTTCCTTTAATGATGCGCTCGGAGAATATAAGTATTTATTGCATACAATAGTAAAAGAGCAAGTGGGAGATTCTCCAGTTATTTTGCCACTTTCTGGAGGTTTAGATAGTAGAAGCCAAGCATTAATATTAAAAGATTTAAATAATCCTGTACATGCTTTTAGCTATTCATTTAAAGGAGGCTTTCCAGAACATAAAATTAGTAAACAGATAGCAGCGTTATTTGGATTTTCTTTTGAATATTTTCAAATCCAAAAAGGATATTTATGGGACGTGATTGATGAATTAGCAACAATCAATAATTGTTATTCAGAATTTACTCATCCAAGACAGATGTCAGTTCTTAAAGAATTAAGACAAATGAAAGGAATTTTTTCTCTCGGACATTGGGGAGATGTGTTGTTTGATAGAGGAGTTCCAGAAGGTACATTAGAAGAAGATGTTATGCCATTATTGTTGAAGAAAATGTTGAAACCTAAAGGCTTAGAACTAGCTGAGCAATTATGGAAAACTTGGCAACTTAAAGGTGATTTTATAAGCTATTTTACTTACAGAGTTGAAAAATCATTGGCCAAAATTAAAGTAGATAATATTAGTGCTAGAATACGAGCCTTTAAGACTTCCCAATGGGCACATCGTTGGACTACAACCAATTTAAGTGTTTTTGAAGCTGCTCATCCAATTACCTTACCTTATTACGATAATCGAATGTGTGAATTTATTTGCACGATTCCTGAAGAATTTTTAGCGGATAGACGCTTGCAAATTGCGCATTTACAAGAAAATAAAGTATTATCTAAGATTGTATGGCAAGAACAAAAACCGTTTAATTTAACAAATTATAAGTTTAATAAATCACCATATAATCTGCTTTATCGAACAGTAAATAAAGTACAGAGAGAGTTTAGATCAATATTTGGCAATCCATATATTCAACGTAATTTTGAATTACAATTTCAAGGTAAAGAAAACAATAAAATATTAAAACAATATTTGTTTAGTGTAGGTATGCAAAGTTTAGTTCCTAAGGAGATAGTCAAATATTTTTTTGATTCTTTCAACAGCAAAAATTATGTAGCTTATTCTCATCCAATAAGCATGTTATTAACGTTAGCTGTTTGGCAGCAAAAATTTAGAAAGTAACGTGAAATTATCTATAATAGTACCAGTTTATAATGGTGAAAAGTTTATTAATAGAGCCTATCAATCTATTATAAATCAAAAATTAGATGATATTGCTTATGAAATAATTTTTGTAGACAATAATTCTACTGATAATTCTTACAAGTTAATTAAAGAACTAAAAACTATTGATTCAAAGATTAGACTGGTAAAACAACCTCATCAAGGTGAAGCCAACGCGAGAAATAAAGGTGTGGCAGAATCTAAAGGTAACTATGTGTATCAATTAGATGTTGATGATGAGATTTATCCTGATGCCTTGAGAAAATTGATGGCCGTTTTAGATAATAATGAAGAAATTCATGCTGTTTTTGGAAAAATGGTAAAATCTACTAAAAGCCTTGATGAAACTGTTAAACCGGAAGATGAAACAAATGAAGTTATTTTAAAGCAGAAACCATTCTGGGGAATGGAATGGTTTTTAAAATTACAGACGGTTGTAGGTGAAGCTGCATTTATGCATAGAAGGATTGTATTTGATAATATAGGAAATTACAATACAAAAATATCTATGGGAACAGACACCGTATTTGATATTGAGTTAGGAATGACTCATAATGTGGCATTTATTGATACCTACATATATCTATATTACAAACATGCAGATTCAATAACTGAACAATCTAAAAGACAAATTAGTCAAGTATTTCATTTATGGTCAAGACTGGTTGAATATCACCTTCCATATTATTTAGCTAATGAAGTTCCCTTGGAATATAAATCACATCTTTTTAATCAGCTATTCAGCACACCTGCCAAAATTTTATACCATACTCCAAAATTTAGAGATAGAACGTTATTATTAAAGCAAATAAAAAAGCAAATATTACCTTATAAATTGACTTTTTTAATTCGATCATATTTAACGCTTATGGTTTATTGGCCAAATAAATATTTATTAAAATACTATGTTTATCGTTTGTCAAAAAGATATGTGAGAACACATTTTGATACGTTTTAGTAATTAATCTTTAGTATGCACTATTCATGATACGTCTATTTAAACATGCTTATAAAAAGTTAATTCTTAATATGTTGTATAACAAACATGTAAAGGATAATACTCTCATTATTAGCGATATAGATCAGGTTATAAGTGTACGTGGCTGCGCTGCAAAACCAAAAACGGTTAGAAAAAAGTTTGAACATTTAATGTTTTATTATCCAGATGCCGCGTTTATTTTTTTCTGGAGAATAGGATCAATTAGTAAATGGCCTTCAAAGTTATTTACCAAAAATTTCAATTGTAAAATATTTGGTAGCACTAAGATAGAAGGAGGTCTTCACTGCTTTCATCCATTTGGAACAGTGATTAATGCAAAAAGTATTGGTAAGAATTTTCAATTTAGAAATGGTTTAACCATTGGAAATAAAAACAATGATAATACTCAATTACCTATAATTGGAGATAATGTTACTGTTGGAGCAAATGTTGTAATAATAGGTGCTATTAATATTGGTAATAATACCGTAATTGGTGCAGGATCAGTGGTAGTAAAAGATGTGCCTGACAATGCCGTTGTTGCAGGAAATCCAGCAAAAATAATCAAGACGTTGTCACATGAATAAACGTATTCGCATTTTATTTACAATTTCTAACTTCAATACAGCAGGAAGTGGTAAGGTAGTTTATGACTTGGTTAGTGGCCTTGATAAAAATAAATTTGATGTAGAGATTGCTTGTGGTAGTGATGAAGGTGATTTTTTTAAAATTGTAAAAGCATTAGGATTGCCTATTAATATCTGTAAAACTAAAACTCCATTAAGACCATATTATTCATTAATACCTAGGATTTTAAAAATAGCTAGGTTTTATAAAAAACAGAATTATCATATTATTCATTCTTGGGAATGGAGTAGTGACTGGACAGAAGTTTTAGCTGCACGCTTTGCAGGAGTAAAATGGCTATATACTAAAAAAGCTATGGGTTTTAAAAGTAAACATTGGAAGATAAAAAGCTATCTGGCAGATTTTATAATAACTATAAATGATGAAATGCAAAACTATTTTCCCTACAAGAAAGCACAAGAATTAATCCCTTTAGGCATAGATTCTGAGTATTATTCTCCTACTTTTTTTGGTAATAAAATTTCTAGTATTAGTTCAAATTTTGAAATAATAACAGTGGCAAATTTAGTACCTGTAAAGGGGATTGAAGTATTAATACGTGCCTTACACAATTTAAATGATTCAACTTATCAACTTACTATACTCGGAGATTACAAAAATGATTATGGTACAGAATTAATACAATTAGTAGAAAAACTAAATTTGGAGCATCAAGTACATTTTAAAGGTAAGCTATTGGATGTAAGACAAAGCATTTCGGAGTCTAATTTATATGTTATTCCTACTTTAAATCAAGGGCGAAAAGAAGGAATGCCAATGGCTCTTGTAGAGGCTATGTGTATGGGTATTCCAGTGCTTGGTTCTGATATTTCAGGTATTAATTATGTACTTAAAGAGTATACGGATTTATTGTTTTCGCCAGGAGATAGTAAAGATTTAAGTTTGAAAATTAAAAATATCAGACAAATGTCTATTAACGAAAGAGCACAATTAGGTGAATCACTAAGAGACTATTGTCTTACTAATTTTTCGATGAATAGTTTTATCAAAAGTCATGAACTACTTTACAAAAGGCTTCTTAAGAGATAAATTATGATATTTAATTCCTTAGATTTTGCCTTATTTCTGCCAATTGTATTCACACTTTATTGGTTGATTCAAAACTATAACTTAAAGCTGCAAAACTTACTCATTGTTGTAGCAAGTTATATTTTTTATGGATGGTGGGATTGGCGTTTTTTAAGTCTTATTTTATTTAGCACTTTAGTTGATTATTCAATAGGCATTTATCTCAATAAAACAAGCGATAAGACTAAACGAAAAATGATGCTTTATACCAGTGTTTTAGTAAATATTGGTCTGCTTGGGTTTTTTAAGTATTACAATTTTTTTGTAAGTAATTTTGTTGATTCTTTCGCTTTTTTTGGAGCTAAAATAAAGCCTAACACCCTTAACATCATATTACCAGTTGGAATTAGTTTTTATACGTTTCAAACGCTGAGTTACACTATTGATATTTACAAGAATAAATTAGCGCCAACTAAGGACTTCATAAGTTTCGCAGCTTTTGTTAGTTTCTTTCCTCAACTAGTGGCTGGACCTATAGAAAGAGCTACAAATTTATTGCCACAATTTTATACTAAAAGAAATTTTGATGCAAAGAAATCGATGGATGGTTTTCGTCAGATTCTTTGGGGTTTATTCAAAAAGGTAGTTATTGCTGACAATTGTGCCAGATACGTTAACCTTATCTTTGATAATTATGAAGCATACTCCGGAAGCACCTTATTTTTAGGAGCGATGTTATTTGCTTTTCAAATTTATGGTGATTTTTCTGGTTACAGTGATATTGCTATAGGTGTTTCTCGATTATTTGGTTTTAATTTAAAGCAAAACTTTGCCTTTCCTTATTTTTCAAGGGATATAGCAGAATTTTGGAGAAGGTGGCATATTTCATTATCAACGTGGTTTCGAGACTATGTATACATACCATTAGGTGGATCAAGAGGTTCTAGATGCAATAAAATAAGAAACGTATTTATTATTTTTATTGTAAGCGGTTTTTGGCATGGAGCGAATTGGACTTTTATTGTTTGGGGAGCTTTAAATGCACTGTATTTTTTACCACTATTATTGCTTAACAGAAATCGCGTAAATACCAATGTGGTAGCAGAACACAGTATTTTACCAAGTTTTACTGAAAGTTTCAAGATGTTGATCACTTTTCTACTTACTACCTTAACATGGGTTTTCTTTAGGTCAGATTCTGTAGCTTCAGCAATTGATTATTTATCGAACATTTGTAATGCATCAATTTTCAGTAAACCTCTTGCGCTAGAGTCTTATCTATATATATTTATCTTGTTATTCATATTAATAGAGTGGAGAGGAAGAAGGGAACAATACGGTATAGAGAAGCTTTGGTTAAATAAACCTTGGCCTCTACAATGGGCTTTTTACTATATGCTTGCAATGCTTATTTTTCTGTATGGTGGAGAAGCCCAAGAATTTATTTATTTTCAGTTCTAGTTATGAAATATTTTGTTTTTAAAATAGCCTTGTTCTTTTTTACAATTTTATTGTCTATTATTTTCTTGATTGATAAACGAACTAGTTTTTTTGTACAGGATTTTAAATCAGCAACAGGTAAATATGATATTGTTAATTTAGGAACGTCACATGGAGGAGGAATAAAGTATGATGTTATCAACGATTCTGTTTTTAGAGGGCACGGTTTTCAACGAGCGGGAAATACCTTGTATTATGATCTTCAAAATTATAAGTTCCTTAAGCCATACTTAAAAAAGGAAGCAATTGTAATTATTCCTCTGTCTTATTTTTCTTTTGGGCTGGATGAAAATAGAACAGATTATAGAGATCCAAGTTCATTTGTTAATGAGTTTTATTTTTATTTACCTAAAGAGTCTATTTATAACTATACGCATAGAAAAAAAGTAGAAGCCTATTTAAATAAAGCAAAGGCAAATTATAATAGCGTAGTAAATGAACGTTTTTTTATTCGAGAACCTAGTCCAGCTAGTTTACTAAATATTCATGAGCATGTTGATTTTGCTGTTCAAAAGCATAGAAGAATGGGTGATTATAGTGATTCAGAAAAAAATGTTGCTTATTTAGGTGCATTATTGGAAGATATTTTACAAAATAATTTTAAACCAGTAATATTAACAACTCCTTATTTTGAAGGATATAATTCTCAATTTGGAGACGTTTGGTTAAAGGCTAATTATTATGATTTTATAGATTTGATATTAAAAAAATATGATGTAAAATATTTAAATTATTCTAATGACCAAAGAATTTCTAATAATGTCAACCTTTTCCATAATTCAGATCATTTGAATCAGAAAGGGGCAAGATATTTTAGTAGAATTTTATTTCAAGATTTAAAAGATTTAGGAATTTTGAAAAGAGAATAATAAAGCTTTTTGAAAAAGTATAAACCCATAGAATAAAGATGTATTTAAAGTAAATTAAACATGCTATTCAATTCCTTAGATTTTATTGTTTTTTTACCAATAGTCTTCATAACATATTGGTTAGTAATTCATAAATCTTTACAGTATCAAAATTTATTTTTAGTGATTTCCAGCTATGTATTTTATGCTTGGTGGGATTATCGATTTTTAGCACTAATAGTTTTAAGTACATTAGTAGATTTCATTGTTGCCAAAAAAATTAATTCTCAATCTCAAAAATCGGTCGCTAAAAAATGGTTACTGTTAAGTGTTGCCGTTAATCTAGGCTTGCTTGGATTTTTTAAATACTGTAATTTTTTTATAGAGAGTTGGGTTGATGCTTGGGAAATTTTAGGTGTAGATATGCAAGCTTCAACGCTCAATATTATCTTGCCTGTTGGTATATCGTTTTATACGTTTCAAACATTAAGCTACACTATTGATGTATATAGAAAAAAGATAGAACCAGTATCAGATGTTGTTCAGTTTGCTGCTTTTGTGTCTTTTTTTCCGCAACTTGTGGCTGGTCCAATAGAACGTGCTAAAAATTTACTACCACAATTTGGCGTAAGTAGAGTATTTAATACCAAGTTTGCCTTAAGTGGTTTTTATTTAATTATTTGGGGATTATTCAAAAAAGTAGTTGTTGCAGATAATTGCGCGTTTTTTGTAAATCAAATTTTCGAAAACCCAGAATTGTATTCTTCGGTAGAATTATTGTTAGGATCTATCTTATTTGCTTTTCAAATTTATGGTGATTTTTCTGGGTATTCAGATATTGCTATTGGTGTAGCTCGTTTATTTGGTTTTTCATTAATGGTTAATTTTTCATTTCCTTACTTCTCAAGAGATATTGCTGAATTTTGGAGGCGATGGCACATTTCATTATCTACATGGTTTAGAGACTATGTTTATATACCTTTAGGAGGCTCTAGAGGGCAAAAATTTAATCAGTTTAGAAATGTTATGCTAGTTTTCTTGATAAGTGGTTTTTGGCATGGAGCAAACTGGACTTTCATAGTTTGGGGTGCAATACACGCTTTATTGTTTCTGCCACTAATGTTTACTGATACTAATAGAAAATATACAAAGACTACAAAGATGGTAGTTTACAACATTCCGAGTATACTAATGACCTTTATTTTGGTTTGTTTAGCTTGGGTATTCTTTAGGGCAGACTCAATGAGTATAGCCACTAATTATTTGGTGCAAATGTTTAGTTTTATAGACTTTAGTTATGATGTATTTATTAAAAATTCTAAATCTTTTCTCTTCAGTATAATTTGTATTATTAGTATTTTAATTATGTTAGGTTTTGAACTTGTTAGTGTGCAAAACAACCAAAAGGAGGTAAGATTGAAACCTTATACAGCTATTTTTGTAATCTTGTTAATAACATTTATGGGTGTATTTAAGAACCCTTCAAACTTTATTTATTTTCAATTTTAGATGAAGCAATTTTTTAGAAAAATATTTGTAGTAGTTCTGATATCATTATTGTTGCTTTTGGTGATATCAAAACTTAGTTTATGGTCGCTAAAAAAATCAACCTTTTATAAACCTGCTTTCGTAACTAATGGACTAATGTATAATGAGTACGATTATATTATTCTAGGTTCTAGTACTGGTTTAACTACAATAAATACTATTCAAATAGATTCTCTTATTAAAACAAAAGGTGTTAATCTGTCTATGGATGATACAGCTATGTCCACTCAATATTTAATGCTTCAGCATTTTTTGGTAGAAGGTCATACCACCAAGCTTTGTATTATATCACCAAGCAATTCAGCTTATAATACATTACATACTAAATTGAATACTAATGATTATAGATTTTTAAGCCATATAGATAGACCTTATGTGTATGATTATTATGAGCAGTTTAATGATAGTGAGTCAAAGATTTTAAGTGTATCTAAATGGCTACCATTTGTTGGTGTAGGCTATTATAATGCAGAATTATTTTATCCTTCATTGCTAAGTGCAATTAAACCTATAAGAAAAAATAAATTTGATGAATATGGTAATTATACCTATCCAAATAACACTAATGCTAAAAACTTTATAACTCAAAAAGTAAATATGGATATAAACTTTTCTAATCCATATTTAAATAAAATTTTAAAGCTATGTAATGATAATAACATTAAGCTTATTTATTACATATCGCCAATGAAAGATAAATCAGTCAAAATTAAAGAAACATACAATAGCATTATAAATCATTCAAATGTTTTAAAAACCTCAAATCTGTTTTATGATAACATTCATGTAACAAAACAAGGTCGAGAAAAATGTAGTAGTTTTTTAGCTAAAGAGTTAAAAGCTATGCTTAACAATTAAACTTGAAAACAAAGACACTAAAAATAGCAATCTATTCTGGTAAGATACCTAGCACTACATTTATTGAGCGTTTAATTGTTGGGCTTTCGGAGCAGAAACACTGTATATATTTATACGGCTTATTAAATTTTAAACCTAATTATCCTAATTTAGTATCTATTAGAGGTTATAACTCTAAGTTTTCAAAATTATACACTCTAGTAAAGTATACTTTTTTATTAACTGTTTTTAAAAAAGGTGATAAGAAAAAATTAGATGCTATATTAAAATCGCAGTCTAGATATAAATTATACAATAGAGTTAAATATTATCCTGTTCTTTGGGATAAACCAGATATTTTTCACCTACAATGGGCAAAAGGAATAAATGAATGGATTTGGGTAAGGGAGTTTGGTATTAAGTTTATAGTTAGTTTAAGAGGAGCTCATATTAACTATTCTCCTCTGGCCAATAACAAACTAGCCGAAACTTACAAATTATTATTTCCTAAAGTAGATCATTTTCATGCAGTTTCTAAAGCTATTGCCGAAGAAGCAGAAAAATATGGAGCAAATGCTAAAAAAATAGATGTTATTTATAGTGGATTAGACGTCGTAAGTTCTACATCTAAACATTCAGAAACTTCGTATAGTAATATAAAATTAATATCTGTAGGACGTTCTCATTGGAAAAAAGGCTACCAATATGCTTTAGATGCCTGTAAGCTTTTAAAAGATGAAGGTCTTCATTTTACCTATACCATTGTAGGTGTGCTTAAAGATGTAGAACTTTTATATCAAATTGAAGATTTAGGACTGCAAAGCAATGTTAATCTCATAGGTCCTATTGATTACAGTGAAGTTGAGGACTATATAAGCAAAGCAGATGTTTTAATTTTACCGAGTGTAGAAGAAGGTATTGCTAATGTTGTTTTAGAGGCTATGGCAAGTGATACACTTGTTATTACTACAGACTGTGGAGGTATGCCTGAAGTAATAGCAGATAATCAAAATGGATTTATAGTTCCAGTACGAAACCCAGAAGCTATTGCTTTAGCAGTTAAGCAAATCATTAAATTAAGTAATACAGACCTTGAGATCATAAAAAAAGCGGCCAAAAGAACAATAGTTTCGCAGCATAGCAAGCAAACTATGATTAATGGAATGGTAGATATGTACAATAGTACACTAATTAAGTTGTGATTTTTTAAAGATGACAAAAGCGAGTAATAACAAAATAACCATTGGTATTGTACTATCCTCAATACCTAAATACTCCGAAACGTTTTTTAGAAATAAAATTAAAGGTTTACAAGAATCTGGTTTTAATGTTATCTTGTTTGTAGAATATGCAAATAATTCAGATTTAGATTATAAGTGTAAAGTTGTTGTTGCTCCTTTAGTAAAAAAGAGTAGAGTTTCTTCAATTTTTACAAGCTCTATGATTTTTATAAAAGGATTAGTTTTAAGACCCAAAAAATGCTTAAAATTATTCCTCTTAAATAAAAAAGACAATCTGTCTACTCTTCAGAATGTTAAGAATATTATCCTCAACCAATTTATATTAAAAGAAGATTTAGATTGGTTGCATTTTGGTTATGGAATGTTGGCCATAAACCGAGAGAATATTGCAGCTGCAATGAATGCAAAAATGGCTTTAAGTTTTAGAGGAGCAGATTTGTACTTAACACCTCTAAAACATTCTGGATGTTATGATAGATTATGGAAAAAGGCTATTAAGTACCACGTGCTTTCAGAAGAAATGCAACAAACACTAATTGAAAACTATAAAATTAATGATGCCGAAATAAAGGTAATAACACCAGCAATAAATACAGAACAATTTAGATGTGAAGCAAGCTCAAATAGAGATAACAAAACGCTTAAAATGGTTACCGTTGCTCGCTTACATTGGAAAAAAGGCTTAGAGTATACTCTTGAAGCACTAGCATTATTAAAACAACAAGATATTAAGTTTCATTACACAATTATTGGAGAAGGTGATGATTATGAACGTCTTATTTTTGCTGCACATCAGTTAAAAATAAATGATAATGTTGAATTTACAGGTAAGTTAAACCAAGGTAAAGTTAAAAACCACTTACAAAATGCTGATATATATTTACAATATAGTATACAAGAAGGCTTTTGTAATGCTCTTTTAGAAGCACAAGCCATGCGATTGTTATGCATAGCATCAGATGCAGAAGGGCTTCAAGAGAACATAATAAATGAACAAACAGGTTGGATTGTTCCTAAACGAAACCCTAAACAATTTTCCAGTAAAATCATAGAAGTCAACAACTTATCTACATCTAAAAAAGAAATAATAAAGCAAAAAGCAATGCTTAGAGTGAAACAAAATTTTAATTTAGAAATGCAAAAGAAACGCTTTGTTAACTTTTACTCACACTAAAATGTTTGATAAACTTTCAGCTTTTTAGTATTCAATAGGTTTTCTAAAGTGTAATATTTATTATTGTATAAAATATCATTGATGACTACATATGAGTTTTTTCGTTGGAT
Source organism: Microcosmobacter mediterraneus (assembly GCF_031846265.1). Classification (NCBI taxonomy): domain Bacteria; kingdom Pseudomonadati; phylum Bacteroidota; class Flavobacteriia; order Flavobacteriales; family Flavobacteriaceae; genus Microcosmobacter; species Microcosmobacter mediterraneus. The sequence goes on from NZ_JAVRIA010000001.1 coordinate 385,919, forward strand.
TACATTTTCTATAATGCCAACGCATTTGGTTACAGTTCGTAATGATATAAAACAATTGCTAAAATCATCAAATACTAACAATAGACTTTCGCTTTTAGATGTTGGTGGACGTAAATCTCCTTACACTATAAATTTACCAGTAAACGTTACCTTATTAGATGTACCACAAGAAACTGGTGACAAAGAAGCATTGCATCTTGGTTTTACAGATACTATTTTGTCAACGATAAAAAAAAAGCGTAGTAATATATCTGAAATTATAATACAAGACATGACAGCATCTACTTTAAAAGACGAAACTTTTGATGCAGTCGCGTGTATCGAAGTTATTGAACATGTAGAGCAAGATGATGTTTTTGTAAAAAATATATCTAAAGTTATTAAACCAAACGGTTGGGCTTATTTTACAACACCCAATGGTGACTATATTAAAAATGAAGGTCCAAATAAAAATCCAGATCATGTTAGGCACTACACCAAAATGGAGCTTACTACATTGCTAGAAAAATATTTTGATACCGTTGAGGTGCATTATGCTGTAAGTACAGGAAAGCATAGAGTGCAAGGTTTAAAAAGCTACAGCATAAGTAATCCGTTTGAAACACTAAAATCAATAATATCTAACATTATTAACAGATTTCAGTCTAAAAGGGTAAATAATATATCTCAAGAAACAGCACATTTAATTGCGGTAGTATACAAGTAAATTTAATTAAATATGCAGGATATATCAAGTAAGTTTAGGTTTTTTAAATTAAGAAAAAAAATATGGCGAAGTAAGCCATATAGACTCTATTTGAAAATTTATGATATATTCTTAAAAGGAGTTTTAAAGCTGAATAAAAAGCAAACTACAATTATTTTTATTAATGGAATGAGACGATCTGGGAATCATTACCTCATGAAAACTTTAATGGACTCTTCGTCAGCTTCTGTTATTTTTTATAATAATCAAAACTATTATAGCAGTTTAGATATTAGAAAGGGATTACAAACTAAGTTTAGATTTACTTACAAGATTTTACTCTTAATTGGTTATGAAGATTTAAGTATTAATGACTTCTATAAAACATGTGATTATTTCAAGCAAGGTTATCTCAAAGAATTAAAAACTTTAAAATTAATTGTAGTTAGAGATTTACGAAATATAATGGCTAGCAGATTAAATCATGCTCATTTAGCAAAACTTTTAAGAAAAGATAGAAAAGTTTTAGAGCATACTAGATTATTATGGAGAAACCATCATGAAGATTATGGTGATTCAAAATCGAATATAATTAGATATAGTAATTTGGTTAAAGACCTAAATCAGTTAGATCTTAGTTTGTTTTTTATTCCTAATTTAAAAGAATCTAAAAAGGTGCTAAATAGATATGGAGGAGGAAGCAGTTTTAATAATAAGCATTTTAATTCTAGATATCTAGAATTTGAAAATGATAAAACATTCTTAGAATTAATAGACGGTTTAAAAAAACATGATGAGTTTGTACATGGAAAATGGTAATTACCTAATAAGGTTTTTAATTTAATAAAAATACAATATCAATAATTTTAACTAAATCATTATGTTTAATAATGTAATTATAATAATAAAAAAAAGCATAAATTATTTTATAAAAAGCAGACAAGAAAAAAGGCATTCTTTAGTTGGTGCTGGAAATTTGTGGAAGATGAAGCAACAGTTTCAGATAGATTTTTTGATAAAACAAGGATTAAATAAATCAGATATATTATTGGATATAGGTTGTGGAACCCTAAGAGGAGGATTGCCAATGATATCTTTTTTAGATGTAAGTAATTATTATGGATTAGAGGTAAGAAAACATGTTCTTGAAGAAGGAAAAAAAGAATTAAAGAAACAGAAATTAGATTATAAGATGCCCAATTTGATTTCATTTATTCGTTTTGATGAGATAAAGTTAGACGTTAAATATGATATGATTTTTGCATTTTCAGTGTTAATTCATTTCAACGATCAAATAGCTAATCAGTGTTTTAACTTTGTTAGTAAATACCTGAAATCTGATGGAGTTTTTTTTGCTAATGTGAATATTGGAGATCACCCTGACGGATACTGGGAAGGTTTTCCAGTAGTTTTTAGAAAAATTAGCTTTTATGAAACCTTAGCTAATAAAAATGGAATTGAATTAGAACAGTTAGGAAGCCTAAAATCTTTAGGGCACAATTCTGGAATCCCTGGGTCTGATCAGCAAATTATGTTGAAAATGATAAAGATTTAATTTTGGATTAAGTGATGTTGCTTATTTAATAAAAAACTCATATGCTAATACTAATATTTAAAAAATCACTTAAGAATTGAGAATACTCATTCTATATACATATAATAAAGGGTTACTTTCTAACTTTTTTCAGGAATTATCTTCTAAATTGAATAAAGATGGTTTGGAGGTCCACAATTATTACCTAAAGCATAGAAAGGAAGCTTTTGTTCAGGATGGTGTGCAAATCTATGGTGATAAAAGAGGTGGGTATTTTTTCAATTATGTTAATATTTTTAAAATAATATTAAGGGTAAAACCAGATATAGTAATCTCAAATTTCAGTTATGTTAACCCAGCACTTCTATTTGGTAAATTATTAAGAGTAAAATCTAATATTGTTTGGTTTCATACAGTTTATGGTCATAATAAACCCAATAAGTTAAAAATTTGGATTAAGAAACAGTTTTTGAAATTGGCTGATAAGATCATCACAAATTCTTTGATATTACAAGGTGAAGTTCATACCATTTATAAAGTACAAAAGCACAAGATATTTAGTATTCCTTTTTGGACTAATATTCAAAATTATTCAAAAAGTACTATCTCTGCTACATTAATAAATAATAAATCAGTTTTTACTATTGGATGTCCAGGACGACTACTTGCAGATAAAAATCATGAAATAGTAATACGAGCTGTTCACAAATTAAAAGCCAAAGGACATACCGTTAAATTATTTATTGCTGGATGGGGAGATTACAAAAAAAAATTAGAGCAAATAGTTAAAGAGCTCAACCTACATGTTGAGGTTGAATTTTTAGGACTCTTAAATGTTCATGAAATGGTAGTTTTTTATAAAAAAATGGATGTTTTGGTTTTACCAAGCTTGAATGAGGCCTTTGGTTTAGTTTTTATTGAAGCAATTGCACTTGGTAGTCCAGTAATTGTCTCTTCAAAATTTGGTTCATTAAGTTTTATTGATCAAAAGAAGTATAATATAGTCGATTTTACTTTTAATCCAGATTCTGAAGAAGAATTGATTTTAAAGTTATTAGAGTATATTAATAAAAGAGGTTTAAACTCAATATTTTTTAAACAACTTTATGCAGAAACTTTTGATAAAGAAAAGATATATAAATCTATTAAAGATATAATTATAGGTAATGATTAAATTAAGACTTATTTTATAGCTATAATTGTATTAGAATCGAAGTTGTTAATTGTAATAAATAATGCCATTTTTTTTTCTAAGATATTTACAACCAACACATTATTTCCAACGCTTTACTAATGATGGCAAGTCTATTTTTCCAATCATTGATGCTTTACCTAATTCTGTAAAAGAGAAGCTAGAGATTGATAATAATTACAAGTCACAGCATGCTGTAGACTATGACTTATCTTGGCAAGCCATTAATAAAGGATATATAGGAGACGTTTTAACTTATGAAAAGTTTAATCCTATTCCTATTGAAGATAACTACCGATTTATAAGAAGAAATTTTCATAGTGCTTGGGTATTTTATGTTTTAATTTTAAGATTATGTTCTTTCAAAAATCCTATCAAAGAAATAAGAGCATGGTTTATATCTCGAAATACAAAGCGATTAAATTTCTCAAAAACTTCTTTTTTTGATTCAGAATATTATAGTTTTAATTCTAAACTAATTGAAGACTCTCCTAAAGTAAGTGTAATCATTCCAACACTCAACAGGTATATTTATTTAAAGGATGTTTTAAAAGATTTAGAGCAACAAGATTATAAAAATTTTGAGGTTATAGTTGTTGATCAATCAGAGCCATTTAATGAAGATTTTTATAAAGCTTTTAATTTAGATTTTAATATCATTAAACAACAAGAAAAAGCTTTATGGTTGGCTAGAAATACTGCGATTAAAATTGCAAATGGTGATTTAATTGCTTTATCAGAAGATGATGTTAGAGTTCAATCTAGTTGGTTAAGACATCATTTAAAATGCCTAGATTTTTTTAATGCACAAGTCTCAGCTGGCGTGTTTTATCCTCAAGGAAAGGCCATTCCAAAAGAGCGATCTTTCTTTGCTTTAGCATCACAGTTCGCAACAGGAAATGCCATGTTGTATAAAGATGTATTTAGTAAAATAGGATTGTTTGATAGACAATTTGAAAAGCAACGTATGGGAGATGGTGAGTTTGGAATGCGAGTTTACTTAAATGATATCAAAAGTGTTTCAAATCCTTTAGCATCTTGTATTGATGTAAAAGCAAATACTGGAGGTTTACGAGAAATGGGAAGTTGGGACGCCTTTAGACCCTCTAATTTTTTTGCGCCAAGACCAATTCCTAGTGTACTCTATTTTTTTAGACGCTATTTTGGAAAAAAAGCTTCAATCTTAGCAATGCTAAGAACTGTACCAATTTCCGTATTTCCTTATCAGTTTAAAAAAAATAAACCCTTGCTAGTTTTTGGTTCGTTTATTACGCTATTATTATTTCCAATTATATTTTGCCAAGTAATGATCTCATGGCAGAGAGCAACAAAAAAAATAAACAAAGGGACTATAATTGAAATTTTAGATTGAACCATCTTAACAAACATATCGTTATTGTTTCATCAGAGTTTCCTCCTCAGCCAGGAGGCATAGGGAATCATGCTTTCAACTTGGCGTTATACCTTACCAAGGCACACTATGAGGTTTCAGTTATTACAGACCAACGTTCCATTAGCGGAGCAGATGAACATAATTTTGATAGAGCACAACCCTTTTCAGTTTATAGAGTTAAAAGATATAGCTTTAGGATTATAATGTATCTAAGGCGAATAATTAAAACCTATAAGAGTTTAAAAAAAGCAGATTATGTTATAGCTACAGGTAAATTTTCACTTTGGAATGTTGCTTTCTTAAGTCTTTTTCGTAAAGTAAAATCCATTGCTGTTATTCATGGTACAGAGGTTAATTTTAAACCAACTCTGTTAAGAAAATCTATAGACTTTGCATTAAAACGTATGGATCATATAATTGCTGTATCTCATTACACAAAGACTCTCATTTCTCATCTGAATCTTGAGGTTTCAGTAATTCCTAACGGAATTAATTTAGAATCATGGACTAAAAATGAATTGACTGAGATAGAATTAAAAGGGCATCCAACCTTAACCACAGTAGGTAGAGTAAGTTCTAGGAAAGGTCAATTAAACGTTATTAAACAGTTACCAGAATTAATTAATAAATTTCCAAATATTCATTATCACTGTGTTGGAATTCCTACCGAGGCCCATAACTTTTTTAATATTGCGAAGCAACATAAGGTTGAAACGCACATCACTTTTCATGGCAATGTTGATCAAAAACATTTACAACACATTTTAAAAGCTACTGATATTTTTGTGATGCTAAGCTCTGAGAGTAAAACAGGTGATGTAGAAGGATTTGGAATAGCTATATTAGAGGCTAATGCTCTAGGAATACCAGCTATTGGTTCAAAAGGTTGTGGCATTGAAGATGCAATTGATGATAAAACGTCTGGTGTTTTAATAGAGTCAAATAATCCTAAAGCATTAATTAACGCTATAGAATTAATTAATAACAATACATTGAGATTTAAAAAGGAAGCTAGAAATTGGGCAAAATCACATGATTGGTCTCATATTATATTACCATATACTGAATTGCTGAATTAAAAAAATGAAAACTCTAACTATAATTTCTCATACAGAGCATTATAAAAAATCCAATGGAAATATTGTAGGATTAGGCTCTACAGTTACAGAAATTAATAAATTACTAGCAGTTTTTGAAGAGATTATTCATGTAGCAATGTTGCATAATGATGAAGCACCATCAAGCAGTTTACCTTATATTTCAGATAAAATAACGTTTGTTCCTATTCCTGCTTTAGGAGGACATACGATTGGAAGTAAATGGTCTATTATTTGGAAAATGCCTTCAGTGTTAAAAACAGTTAGCTCAGCTATTTCTAAATCTGATTATTTTCAATTTAGAGCACCAACAGGAATAGGTGTTTTTGTAATTCCATATTTAGTATTGTTTTCATCAAAAAAAGGATGGTTTAAATACGCAGGAAACTGGAAACAGAATAATGCACCATTGGCTTATCGATTTCAGAAATGGATGTTGAAAAAACAAAAACGAAAAGTAACTATAAATGGGTTTTGGGATGATCAACCAAAGCACTGTTTGTCTTTTGAAAACCCTTGTCTCACTGATGAAGAGTTTATTGAAGGAGCCAAAGTTATAGAATCAAGAACAATGTTTGCTCATAATATTGAAATTTGTTTTGTTGGCAGGCTTGAGGCTCAAAAAGGTTTAGATTTACTTATTGATGCTCTTAATGATTTAAATGAAATGTATTGTAATAAAATATCAAAAATTCATGTAGTTGGCAATGGTAATATAACTTACTATAAAAGCATAGTAAAACATAATCCTTTGGATTTTATTTTTCATGGAACGCTATCAAGAGCTGAAGTGCATGATATCTATAAACGCTCCCATATCATTGTTTTGCCTTCACAATCTGAGGGATTTCCTAAAGTAATTACAGAAGCATTAAATTATGGATGTCTTCCAATAGTAACTAAATTTCATGCTATAACAGATTATATTGAGCATAATAGAAACGGGTTTTTAATAGAAGAGCTGAGTATTACATGTTTAAGAGCGTTAATTGAAGTTTTCATTAGTGTGTCAGAAAACAATTACCTTTCTATGATTAATTATTCTAAATCTTTTTTGCAAAAATTCACCTATGGTTATTTCAATAATAAATTGAAAAATAGGATTATAATTTAAAATAAAAAGATAAATTTAGCCTTTGTAAAGACTTGTCTAAGATGCTGTTGAAAAAAATAGTATGGTTATTTAAACGCCATCCCTTTTTATACTTAATCCGATTTAAATTATTATCTAAAAATACAGATCCTAAAAGTATTGAAACATTAGACTATAACATAACTAATGGTGTTAAGGACATTCCTAAACTTTTTGTTGATATTAATGATAAAATCTTTTGTGAAGGGAAGCCAAAATCTGAACTTGAACAGGCAAAGACAATAAGCACTTGGCTTTATCAAAATATCAAAGGAGGTCCTGGTCTAAGTGAACCCTCAGAAAAAGCATTAGAAATTATGCTTTCAGGGCAAGGTGGTGTTTGTAGTGATATGGCTCAAATATTTAATAATTTTTGTGTTATAAATAACATACGAGTTAGAGAATGGGGAACGACAAGAATTCCTTTTGATAAACTTTACGGTGGACATTCTTTTAATGAAATTTATTGTAATACATTAAAAAAATGGGTATTAATAGACGTGTCTTATTGTGCCCTTTTTCAATTTAATAATAGTATACCGATATCTGTAGACGAATTGTATAGTAAAAAAGAGAAAGTTAAAATTAGGCATAATTTTTTCTCTGAAGTTGATGCAAAATTAGAGCAAAGTGTTGTTAAAAACTATTATCACTTGGATAATGTATCTTTTCTAGTACATAATTATTCGAATAAAATATATGATACTTATTTGAATAGATTTAAACCTTTCTTACCAGTTTTTTTTATTCATTTCTTAGTCTATATACAAAGAAAAAGTTACAGATATTTGTTCCCATATAATGATTTCTCAAAATTATTTTCTTAATAATTATCAATCGCTTGAAAACTAATATCACTTATATATCTGCAATTGCCTTACATGTAGCAATTGGTGTATTAATCTACCTAAATGAAAACCTAGCGAAGCTGTATTTTTTGATAGTGATATTTATCTTTATTTATAGGATAGTTATATCTACTAATAAATTTAGGGTGTTTGAAGTACTTAAAGCTTGTGCCTACATTGTTGGTGCTGAGGTTTTTCTTAGAACAACAAAAGGGTCTATTTCTTATGAGGCCGGAAAATATGTGGTGATATTTTTTGTGCTTATGGGCATTTTATATAAAGGTATATCTGGAAAAGGTTATCCATATTTTATGTATATCATGTTTTTGATACCATCCATATTTGTGGCTTCAACCACATTGAGTTTTGATGCTAATTTTAGAACTAATATTGCTTTTGTTCTCAGTGGGCCAATATGTTTAGGCTTTGCTGCATTATTTTGCTACGATACAAAGGTGACATTTAATCAAATGTCAACAATATTGTTATATATGTTATTACCTATAATAATGCATACCACTTATATCTACTTTTATACTCCCGATCTTAAAGAGGTTTTATCTAGTACTGCCTCAAACAGAGCAGCAGCAGGTGGATGGGGAGCTAATCAAGTTTCTGCAGTTCTGGGTTTAGGCATGTTTATTGCAGCGATAAGACTATTTACAAAATCATCAACGACACCCTTAAAATTTTTAAATACTTTAGTTCTTTGTTTAATATCCTTTAGAGCGATAACAACATTAAGTAGAGGCGGTGTATTAACAGCTGTAGCCACTATAATCGTTTTTTTGTTTTTTTATTATGCAAAAGTGTCTTTTAAAAGGAAAAATCAAGTCATAGGATTATTTTTAATATTATGTGTCAGCCTTGCCACTACGTGGTTCGTAAGCGTAAATCAAACAGATGGTATTACTAATTTAAGATATGCAAATAAAGATCATTTAGGACGAGATAAAGAAAATTTAACCACAGGACGATTGGAGTTGTTTACAGAAGAGTTAAGTGGATTTATAGATAACCCTTTTTTTGGTATAGGATCAAGTAGAGCAAAGGATCAGAGGAAGGAGATTGTGGGGCAAGGTACAACTTCGCATAGTGAATTTAGCCGAACTTTAGCCGAACATGGAATATTTGGTGTATTTATATTACTAATATTAGTATTTAAACCTTTAGATATTAGAGCAAAAAACAAAAATAATTATTACTTTTTTGCTTTTTTAACGTTTTGGTTTCTTACTATTAATCATATGTCTATGCGAATTGCTATGCCTGCTTTTATTTATGCTCTAGCATTACTCAAAATTACTCATGAAAAACGTCCTTTACATAGGAAACAAATTAAACAAGCTTAACTCTAATAGTTCCTATAATGAAACCCTAGGTTTTTTATTAGAAAATGAAGGCTATAACTTGAGTTATGCATCTTCAAAATCTAATAAATTAATTAGATTAATAGATATGCTCATTAGTGTTTTTAAGAATAGGGAAATGGTTGATTTTATTCTTATTGATACTTACAGTACTCTCAATTTTTATTATGCTTTTTTTGTAAGCCAGTTAAGTAGAGTTTTTAAACTATCTTGCATCCCAATACTACATGGAGGAAATCTACCTAAAAGATTAAAAAATAATCCTTTGCTATGTAAGCTAATATTTAATAATTCCTATGTAAATATATCACCTTCTATTTATCTATTTGAAACTTTTAAGGCCAATGGTTATCAAAATGTATTATTTATTCCTAACACCATAGAAATTGAAAATTACAGATTCCTTGAGCGAAATGATCAGAATATTAAACTACTCTGGGTACGTTCTTTCTCTAAAATATATAACCCTAAAATGGCTATTCATGTATTAGATAAGTTGATTACTGGAGGTTACGAGGTTAGCTTATGTATGGTTGGTCCTGATAGTGATGGTAGTTTAGAAGAAGTAAAAGCATTAGCAGCCCAAAAAAAACTAAATGTGAAATTTACTGGGAAGTTAACCAAGCAAGAATGGATCACACTTTCTAAAGACTATACTATTTTTTTAAATACTACAAATTTTGATAATATGCCTGTAAGTGTTATCGAGGCTATGGCTTTAGGCTTACCTATAGTGTCCACTAATGTTGGTGGAATACCTTATTTAATAGAAAATGACATAGAAGGTATGTTAGTGGAACAGAACAATCCTGATGCAATGTCAGAGGCTATCATTACCTTATTTAAAGATCCAACCCTTTATAAGACATTAGCCTATAATGCTAGAGCTAAAGTGGAACAGTTTGACTGGCAGATTATTAAACACAAGTGGTTTGAGGTTTTAAACTAGGATTTTAATAGATAGTTAGTATATTTAACCACTAACCAAAATTCTATGACATCAAAGAAAGGAATTCATTTCGAAGTTTCTGAACGTAAACTATTACTTAGATTAATGGATATACTCATGGTCTTTTTAGGTATTTATGTTTTAGACTTATGCTTTGATTTTGAATATATTCAGTTTACTACTGAATTTGTTATCCCTTTATTCGTTTTGGCTTTTTATCTTATCGCTTTTGGTACGGTTTTCGAAATTTATGATCTACAGCAAGCTAGTAAATTAGATGTCACATTTAAAAATATTGTACTTACAACTTCATTAACAGTACTTTTTTACCTTTTAACACCTTTCTACACACCTTTTCTACCAGAAAATAGACTCCAAATAGTATATTTTTATCTGGTTTTAATACTAGCTATATTTCTTTGGAGATTAGCTTATTTAACATTTATACAATCGCCTCGTTTTTTTAAACGTGTATTATTAATAGGTGAAGTATCTAATATAGATCAGATTGTAAAGACATTGAATGTTTCTGATCCAAACTATAAAGTCATAGGATTTATAAATTCTGAGGAAGAATATGAAGATCCCATAAAATTTAGAGGCTTAAAGGAGTTTAATAAAAAAGATCTCATTAATGTTATTAGGCAAGAAAAAATTTCTGAAGTACTGATAAGTAGTTTAAACCCAGAAACAATTACCTCTGATGTATATCATAACCTTATTGCATTATTAGAAACAGGCTTTAGCATAAGAGAATTTACTCAAGTATATGAAGAAATTACGTATAGAGTTCCTATACAATTTGTAGGTAAAGATTTTTATAAATATTTCCCATTTAGTAGAAGCAATCAAAACAAACTCTATTTAGTATCTCATCGATTTTTTGATATAGTATTTTCATGTATAGGCTTATTATTTGGCCTTTTGCTTTTACCAATAATTATTATTGGTAATGCATTAGGTAATAGAGGTCCTCTTTTTTATACCCAAGAACGTGTTGGAAGACATGGTAAATTATTCAGCATATTAAAATTGAGAAGCATGATAAAAAATGCAGAATCTGATGGTATGCAATGGGCTTCTAAAAATGATAGCAGAGTAACTGTTTTTGGTAAATTTTTAAGACGTTCTCGATTAGATGAAATCCCTCAGTTTATAAATATCATAAAAGGCGATATGAGTATTATTGGTCCACGTCCAGAACGACATTTTTTTGTAAAAGAATTATCTAAAAGTATTCCTTTTTATGAAACAAGACATATTATTAAACCAGGTTTAACAGGTTGGGCTCAAGTAAAATCTAGATATGGTGGTTCAGTAGATGAGAGTCTTATAAAATTGCAATATGATTTATACTACATTAAGCATCGTAGTATCTTCTTAGATCTTAATATTATTGTTAAAACAATGAGTACTGTATTGTACTATAGAGGTCAATAATTAGTGATGATTTAAGCTTTTAGATAGTAGATTAGGTATATATATCTAATGCAAAGTGCTAAAAGTATAGGTATTAAGGCTAAAGCATAAACTTGCACACCTAATAACCAATGTAACGATAGCAAGCAAAGCATAATCACTAAAAACTTTATAAACCCTAAAACCCATTTTTTAATGTTCTTTTTAAGTAATACCCAAACTAAGATTAAATTAAATGGAAAAGCCCAAAGTAAATTGTAATTATTAGCTGTAGCCGAATGATCTGTTGCAAACCAAAGCAGAAGAACTGATATGCCAATAGCTCCAGTAATTAAAAAAATTAAGGCATCTAACCATTTAGAACGCTTTTTTAATTTATAATCTCTAATAGTAAGGATTATGATAATCCAAGCTATGATGTTTAAAATAAACATAGGACTTGATAAAAAAGATTGTTTTGTAGGTCTCACATTTTCTTCATATAATACTTTTGTAGAGCTCACTAAGGCTTCACCAGATGCCAATGTTGCATTTGCAAAAAATGTATGAATATACTTAGGTAAAAACATATATTCATTGGGTTTGGCTTCAATATCTATAACAGAGCCTAGAGCTATATCTATGCCCAAACTACCCCAAGAATTTTTATCTACATGGTCGTAAATAAGCTGTCTAAATGTTTTATGCTCTAAATCCTTTGGAGCATTAAATTCCACTAAGTTATTAGTAGCATTATTAACAACATCTCGTATTTTGGTAGCACAATTATCATAAAAGAAATCGTATAAATAGCGTCTGTTTTCAGGTAAATGGTTTACTCTAAGAATATCAAATAATTGTTGACGTTGTTCTTTAGTTAAGTTTAGTTTTTGTTGGTTTATAGTTCTATCCTGATTCTTATAATTGGCATAGAATTTATCAAAAGGATCTAAACCTATAAGGTAATTTAATTTCCCTTGTGCAAATTTGAGATAGAAATTTGGAGTCTGAAAATCATAAACACCATAATTGTAAACAATATCTAACCTAAACATTGGATCTTTAACTCTAAATGCAGAGTGTCCAAAAGCATCGTTTAATATATCTCCTGGACCAATAGTTAAAACACTAATTTCAGCAAATTCAGATAATTGTAATTGTTGAGCTAAATTACTCTTGTAAATAAAAAAACTGAGAAGTAAGAATAGTAGTTTTTGTTTCATAGCCAAGCTTAGACTATCTAAAGATACTTAAATCTAACTTTAACGAAAATACATTAGAGTAAAGTGCTGCGCTCTGGTCTCCAATATCTGTGAATGCGTAATCTATATAAATGCCTTTGTATTTAAATCCAACACCAAAAGTAGGTTGAAATGTAAGATCTTCAGAGTTGTCAATTTGTAATTCATTCTGAAAGTTACCAACACCAGTTCTCAAATACACTAAGTCAATATATCCAAACTCAAAACCAAGTGCTGGATTTATACTAGCAAATGAGGTAGAAAAGATATCATTATTTTCTTCGAACCTTACATTTAAGTTAAAAGCGCCTTCTAAAGTATAGTCATAATGAAACGTCCATTTTTTAGACATTCCTATTTGAAGTTTTGGTATAGTAATTTCAGTGGTCTCAGGTAATTCTTGATTTTGTCCATCTATAGCACCACTAATTTGAGCAAATTTATCTTCATTAATAGTCCAAGCATTATAGGTCGTAGTAATGTCTCTTGCCATTAAACCAAACTTCCAATCGTTTTTCCCTTGATACTGTATGCCAAAGTCTAAACCAAATCCCCAAGAATTAGCAAAATCTCCTATAATACGACGTATCACTTTTGCATTAACACCATAACTTAAACCATCTACTAGCAATACTTTTCTAGAATAAGAAAATATTAAACCATAGTCAGCAGTTGAGAAAGTATTAATCCTATCAAAATTAATATTGCCTTGATCATCAATAAGCTGAGTTGTATCTAAAATATCATCAACACCAAATCTAATTAATGAAACACCAATAGAGCTTTGTTTATCTAAAGGCATGCCAAAGGCTGCATAATTGTAATTGGCAATATTAGCAAAGTAACTAGAGTGCATTAAGGCTATTTGGTTACTTTCTAAGTTTACCAAACCAGCAGGATTCCAATACCCAGAATTAACATCACCAGATTGAGATACTACAGCATTACTCATACCAAGAGCAGCAGCATCTACACCAATATTCATAAATTCATTAGAATACTTTCTGGTGGTTTGAGCTGTACTTAATAGGCTAACTAAAGTTAGGCATACGAGTACGTAATTTTTCAAAAGCAAAATTTTTTACAAAGATGCACAATATTTTTCTTTCTATTAAACTATAAATTACCTTAGATATTGCATCTTTTTTATATTTAGACGTAATACTTTTATATTTTTACATAATTAATTTAAAAGCTTTGATAAAGCATATTCCTAACCTAGTAACTTTACTAAACTTATTCTGTGGTTGCATTGCTACTATATTTGCAGTCTACAACAATTTTGTTGCGGCAGCTCTCTTTGTAAGCTTAGGTATTTTCTTTGATTTTTTTGATGGATTTTTAGCTCGAATATTAAAGGCTCAAAGCCCTCTAGGACTTCAGCTAGACTCTCTAGCAGATATGGTTACAAGTGGCGTAGTGCCAGGCATTGTAATGTTTAAGCTAATTTCTATGACTGTTGATGCACCTAGTTTTGCATCGCATAATGATACGTGGAATTCCTTTATAAATTGGCAAGGTTTTAAACTATCTGTATTTCCGCTTTTAGGGTTTTTTATAACACTTGCTTCAGCATATAGATTGGCAAAATTCAACATAGATGAAGATCAGCAAGACTATTTTAAAGGACTTCCTGTACCAGCTAATACATTATTAATACTATCATTTCCATTAATTTTAGAATTTCAGAATAGTACACTAATTACAAAACTAATGATGAGTACACCATTTTTACTTATCCTAACCCTTGTTTCGTGTTACTTATTAAACTCTAACATTAAATTATTTGCACTAAAGTTTAAGAGCTGGGATTTTAAATCTAATATTGAAAAATATGGACTAATCATTACTAGTATTGTACTCCTAATAAGTTTTAAATTTATTGCTATCCCTATAATTATTCTTTTGTACATTATGATATCGCTAATTAAAAATTTTACAAACAAATAAAATCGTATGGCTGAAATTATTTTCACTTTGTTAATGCTTGTGATGCTGCAAGCAGTTTTAGGTTTCGATAATTTACTTTACATCTCTTTAGAGTCTAAAAAGGCACCATTAGCAGATCAAAAACGCGTTAGAAAAGTAGGGATTTTAATTGCTATTGCACTGCGTATTGTTCTATTGTTTCTTCTAGTTTCAATTATAGATTATTTTCAAGAACCTTTTTCTTTTTTAACAGGTCATATCGAAGATGTACTAGATTTTGCTTTTAATGGCCATAGTTTAATTGTACTAGCAGGAGGAGGGTTTATTATTTACACAGCTATTAAAGAAATATGGCATATGATATCTACTCATGATTTAAGCCATGACGTAGAAGGTGGGAATAAAAGATCTAAGTCTGCTAACGCTGCTATAGTAAGCATAGTTATTATGAATTTAGTATTCTCTTTTGATTCAATATTAGCTGCGATTGGTTTAACTAGTGAAATTGAAAATTCAACAACAGCCTTTATTGTCATGGCTATTGCTATTGTGGTAAGTGGTTTATTAATGTTGTTTTTAGCGGATAGAATTTCAGTATTTTTAGCTAAAAATAGAATGTATGAAGTCTTAGGTCTGTTTATTCTATTTATAGTTGGTATTATGTTGGTGACTGAAGGTGGTCATCTAGCACATTTGAAAATCTTTGGCAATGAGATTGTACCAATGAGCAAAACGACGTTTTATTTTGTTATCGTAGTTTTAGTCATAGTAGATGTTGTACAGAGTAAGTATCAGAAAAAGTTAATAAAAGAGGAGCTTACAGAAACATCTAATCACACAGACGAATCTAATGTATAGCTTTTAAAACTCCAACTTCTTTTTACGAAGTTCAAAGTTCTGACCTAAATAGACTTTACGTACCATTTCATCTGCAGCTAGTTCTTCGGGTTTGCCAGCTTTTAAAATACTACCTTCAAACATTAAGTAGGTTCTATCAGTAATAGCTAACGTTTCTTGTACGTTATGGTCAGTAATTAAAATACCAATATTTTTTTTAGTGAGTTTAGCTATAATACGCTGAATGTCTTCAACGGCTACAGGATCAACTCCAGCAAAAGGTTCATCTAATAAAATAAAATTAGGATCTGTAGCTAAGGCACGAGCAATTTCTGTTCTTCGTCGCTCACCACCAGAAAGTAAATCACCTCGATTTTTTCTAATATGTCCAAGACCAAATTCTTCTATAAGAGACTCCATCTTATCACGCTGTTGTGTCTTATTTAACTTGGTAAGTTGTAATACACTAAGAATATTATCTTCTATACTTAATTTTCTAAATACAGAGGCTTCTTGCGCTAAATAACCTATGCCATTTTGAGCACGTTTGTACATAGGATATTTAGTAATCTCAGTATGTTCTAAAAAGATACTTCCACCATTTGGTTTAATTAAACCTACTATCATGTAAAACGATGTGGTTTTACCAGCTCCATTTGGTCCAAGAAGTCCAACAATTTCACCTTGATTTACCTCAAGAGAAACATCTTTAACAACTTTTCTTCCGTTGTAAGACTTCATTAAATGCTCTGCGCGTAACTTCATTGTGGTAAATTCGTTTAGATAAAAATAACTAATTCTTAATCAATTTAGTATTAGGTTCTGCGTTTTAAGTAATTATTAACGTGATGTTTCTAAAATCTCCCAATACTCATAAGCACGTCTTAAATGAGGAATTACAATGGTTCCACCAACAAGTGTAGCTATACTCATAGCTTCTGCAACCTGATCTTTACTAAGCCCTTCTTTATGTGAAGTTTCTAAATGGTATTTTACACAGTCATCACAACGTAATACCAAAGAAGCGACCAAGCCTAATAATTCTTTTGTTTTCTTATCGAGAACACCTTCAGAAAAGGCATTAGTATCTAGGTTAAATATTCTCTTAATGATTTTGTTATTATCTGCTAAAATTTTGTCGTTCATTTTAGCACGATAGGCATTAAATTCTTCTACACTATTTGACATGTTGTTTTTTGTTTTGTCTTTTAATTACTAAAGCAGAAATATAAATACTAGCTTGGTATAAGATTAATATAGGTATAGCAACAATTACCTGACTTGTAATATCTGGAGGAGTAATTATTGCAGAAATTATAAGTACTATAACTAAAGCAAACTTGCGGTACTTTCTTAAAAATTTTGGTGTTACTAATCCTATTTTTGTAAGGAAGAAAATAAGTATTGGTAACTCAAAAACGATACCTGAAGCTAAAGAAGAAGATCGCACAGCTGCTATAACAGAACTTGCATCAAACTCATTAGATATTTTATCACTTATGCTATAATTAGCAAGGAAATTTAATGATAAAGGTGTTACAACATAATAACCAAAAAGGACACCAATAAAAAATAGTAAAGAGGCTATAATTATAAAACCTCTAGAGCTTTTTCGTTCGTTAGTTCTCATTCCTGGACTAATAAAACTCCATAATTGGTAAAGTACATAAGGAAATGCTAATATAAACCCTGCATAAATTGAAGTCCATATGTGAGCTGAAAATTGTCCTGCAACAGTTCTATTTTGAATAATAAAAGGAAATTCTGTGGCACAAAATGTAGTCTCTTCAATACCAATTAATTGAGACATGCTACATAACCATTTATAAGTTGGAAAACTCATATTAGTTGGTCCAAAAATAATAGTATCAAAAACAAAACTCTTAAAAATAAAGGCTAACGTAGCAGCAATCAAAATACCAACAGTAGCTCTTATAAGATGCCATCTTAAGTCCTCTAAATGATCGAGGAAAGACATTTGATTGACGTCTTTTTTTGCCATTAAATAATGCCTTCTTTAATTAAGTCGTGTAAGTGTACAACACCAGCGTATGTACCATTGTCTTCCACTAAGAGTTGCGAAATACCATTTTCTTCCATCATTTCCATAGCGTCAACAGCCATGGCGTTTATGTTGATACGTTTAGGTGCTTTTCCCATAATGTCTTTGGCTTTTAAATGTACAAAGGCATCAGAATTAGTAAGCATACGTCTTATATCGCCATCAGTGATAATACCTACTATTTTTTGGTTACTAACAACTGCAGTAACACCAAGCATTTTTTCAGAAATTTCAACAATGACATTTTTTATATCTGTATCAGGATGCACTTCTGGCTTCATATTTTGAGTAGACAAATCACTTACCCTTAAATATAATCGCTTTCCTAGCGAACCACCTGGATGATATTTGGCAAAGTCATTACTAGAGAATCCTCTCAGTTCCAATAAACATACTGCCAAAGCATCACCAATAACCAATTGCGCTGTTGTGCTAGTAGTCGGAGCTAAATTATTTGGACAAGCTTCTTGACTCACAAATGTATTAAGAACATAATCAGCTTGCTGTCCTAAAAAGGATTCCGTATTCCCTGTAATCGCTATCATTTTATTATTGGCGTTCTTAATCAAAGGAACAAGAACTTTTATTTCAGGTGTATTACCACTTTTAGAAATACAAATAACAACATCGTCCTCGAGAATAAGACCTAAATCACCATGAATAGCATCAGCTGCGTGCATAAAAACTGCAGGAGTTCCTGTGGAATTCAGTGTCGCTACAATTTTATTAGCTATTATGGCACTTTTACCAATACCTGTAATAATTACTCTACCTTTAGAGTTATACATTAATTCTACAGTATCAGCAAAATCTGATGTTAATAACGTAGATAAGTTAGAAATGGCTTTGCTTTCTAATTGAATGGTCTTTTTGGCGATATCTAAGATAGATTGTTTAGTGTTCAAAACTTAACAATTTTTGGATTTGATGCATTTAAAGATTTTGTTATCTTTAAGCTTCTGCAAATGTATATAAAATACTAATAGGGATTAATGAGTATAACAGAAATTGATTTGCATTCAGCATTAAAAAAGTACTTTGGCTTTTCTGCTTTTAAAGGATTGCAAGAGCAAGTTATTGAAAGTGTACTTTCAAACGAAAATACCTTTGTTATTATGCCAACAGGTGGTGGTAAATCTTTGTGCTACCAATTACCAGCATTAATGAAAGAAGGAACTGCCATTGTAGTATCGCCTTTAATTGCTTTAATGAAGAACCAAGTTGACGCAATAAGAGGTGTGTCTGAACAGGAAGGTATTGCACATGTTTTAAATTCGTCATTAAATAAAACCGAAGTAAGACGTGTAAAAGACGACATTACTAATGGTATTACTAAGTTGCTTTACGTGGCTCCTGAGTCATTAACAAAAGAGGAGTATGTAGAATTCTTAAAAGGTGTTACTATCTCGTTTATGGCTGTAGATGAAGCGCATTGTATAAGTGAATGGGGACACGATTTCAGACCTGAATATAGAAACCTTAAAAAAATTATCCAACGTATTGGTGATGATATTTCTATCATAGGTTTAACTGCAACAGCAACTCCAAAAGTTCAAGAAGATATCCTGAAAAGTTTAGGAATGTCTGATGCTACAACCTATAAAGCGTCTTTTAACAGACCAAATTTGTACTATGAAGTAAGACCTAAAACTAAAAATGTAGATGCAGATATTATTCGTTTTGTTAAACAAAATGATGGTAAGTCTGGAATTGTATATTGTCTAAGTAGAAAACGTGTTGAAGAATTAGCTCAAGTACTCCAAGTAAATGGCGTTAAGGCAGTACCTTATCATGCAGGATTAGACGCAAAAACTAGAGTAAAGCATCAAGATATGTTTTTGATGGAAGATGCAGATGTGGTTGTTGCAACCATAGCTTTTGGTATGGGAATTGATAAGCCAGATGTTAGATTTGTAATTCACCACGATATTCCTAAGAGTATTGAAAGCTATTACCAAGAAACTGGTAGAGCTGGACGCGATGGTGGAGAAGGTCACTGTTTAGCATTTTATGCCTATAAAGACATAGAAAAATTAGAAAAATTTATGTCAGGTAAACCTGTTGCTGAACAAGAAATTGGTCATGCTTTACTACAAGAGGTTGTAGCCTATGCAGAAACTTCTATGTCTAGACGAAAATTTATATTACATTATTTTGGTGAAGAGTTTGATAATGATACTGGTGATGGAGGCGATATGGATGATAATATTAGAAATCCAAAAAAACAAAATGAAGCTAAGGATGAAGTTTCTATTCTTTTAGATACAGTTAATAAAACCAACCAGAAATATAAATCTAAAGATCTAGTACAAGTTTTAATAGGAAAACCTAATGCTTTAATTTCTTCACATAAAACAGATTTACAACCCTTTTTTGGAGTTGGTAAAGCTAATGATTCTAGATATTGGATGGCTTTAATTAGACAGGTCTTAGTTGCTGGTTTATTACGAAAAGATATAGAAACCTACGGTGTACTAAGATTAACCGAAAATGGATTAGCATTTATTGATAAGCCTAAGTCTTTTATGATGACAGAGGATCATGTTTTTGATGAAATTAATGACGATTCTATAATTACAGCAGGTAAATCTGGTGGAGCTGCAGCAGATGAGACCTTAATGAAAATGCTAAAAGATTTAAGAAAGCGAAATGCTAAATCTCTAGGTGTACCACCATTTGTAATATTTCAGGATCCATCGTTAGAAGATATGGCATTAAAGTATCCAATATCTCTCGAAGAATTAAGTAATGTCCATGGTGTAGGTGACGGAAAAGCTAAAAAATACGGAAAGGATTTTGTAGCTTTAATTGCTAGTTATGTAGAAGAAAATGATATCATTAGGCCAGAAGATATGATTGTAAAATCTACAGGAAGTAACTCTGCTTTAAAGTTGTATATGATTCAGAATATTGATAGAAAACTGCCATTAGATGATATAGCATCTTCTAAAGGAATGACTATGACAGATCTAATTAAAGAGATGGAAGCAATTGTTTATTCTGGTACAAGACTTAGTATTAATTATTGGATTGATGAGGTCTTGGACGAAGATCAGCAAGAAGAAATTCATGAATATTTTATGGATTCTGAAACCGATAAAATTTCTGATGCTATTGAAGAGTTCGATGGCGATTATGAAGAAGAAGAACTACGTCTTTATAGAATTAAATTTATTAGTGAAGTTGCTAATTAAATCTTCTTTTTATATAAAGTAAAACTTACACTCTGTTTTTTTGAAGTGAGTTTAATTTCTGAAATCTTAGACGTTTGTATGATTTTTAAGTCTTGTTTCTCAATCTGAAAATCAATTTTAGAAATACTCCTATTTGATACATTAGAATATTCAGATTCTAGTTCCATCATATCAGAATTAAGCTTAATATGAAGATTTTCAGCATTAATTTCTAGTGTAGCACCTTTAAAAGTTTTTACATGAAAACGACCAATTACAATGGTTTGCATAAAGTAATAACCACCTAGCTCATTAAAGCCAGCATAAAGTACATTGTCATCAGAAACCGCAAAAGGTTCTTGATCAAAATCGTTGATTATAGCTTCAGTATGGTCATCTACATGTAGTTTTTCCATGGCTCTTGGATTACCAAAAGCAGCCTTTAATTTGGTAAGTGAAAATTTCATATGGTAAAAATAGCTAAAACAAAAAACTAAAGATAATTTTTAGTAGTGCATGTTGAGATTACTTTTTCAAAATTTACTGATACAAGACGTATCTAGGAGGCGTAAAACCATTTAACCTCATGTAAACAAGCATTTGAGCCCTATGATGCGTAATATGGTCTGTTAGTAAAAGTAAGATTTGTCGTTTAGTTCTACTTAAACCAAAGTAGTCTAGTTTGTCGTTAAGTTTATTTGTGTCAAAATTTGTTATTAGTTGTATAGCTTCTTCAAATGTTTTCTCTAACAAGGTAATCATTTCTTTTTTAGATTTATCGACAACTTTAAATATGGTATCAGTCTTCCAATCTCTGGATGCTCTACCACCAAGTAATGACTGACTATGCCAATCCATAGCATAGCCTATATGTAATAGATTTTCTGCAAAAGTTAATGATTCTGGTGATGCTTTAAAGTTATATTTATCCTGAGGCATTGTCTCTGCAACAAGGATTAAGTATTTTTTTGAGTTTTCTAATCGCTCTATATAATCTGATATAAAATTTTGATCTTGAGCGTAAATAGATAAAGAACTACTAGCTAGTATTATTATGGTTAATACTGTAAAATTTTTTTTCATAATATTCTTTTATTTTAGGTTATTAATTCTAAAGAATAGATCTATTCATTTAAAATTTTCAAAAATCTTATTTTTCTTTAAAAATACACAATAGATAATTGAGTATATCTACTATCTTTGCAGCTTTAAACAAAAAAATAAATCATGAAAGACGGATTGTACGCAAAATTTAATACATCAAAAGGAGAAATCCTAGTTAGCTTAGAATTTGAGAAAACACCAGGAACTGTAGGTAACTTTGTTGCATTAGCCGAAGGAAATCTAGAAAACTCAGCTAAGCCACAAGGAAACCCTTATTATAATGGTTTAAAATTCCATAGAGTTATTCCAGATTTTATGATTCAAGGTGGTTGTCCTCAAGGCACAGGAAGTGGAAATCCTGGCTACCAATTTGATGATGAGTTTCATCCAGATTTAAAACATAATCAACCAGGTATATTATCAATGGCCAATGCTGGACCAGGAACAAACGGAAGTCAGTTTTTTATTACGCACGTAGAAACTCCATGGTTAGATAATAAACATACTGTTTTTGGTAAAGTGAAAGAAGGTCAAGATGTTGTTGATATGATTGCTCAAGGTGATTCTATTGAGAGTTTAAACATTGTGAGGGTAGGTGAGGCTGCAGAAAACTTTAATGCTATTGAAGCGTTTAGAACCTTTGAAGGCGCAAGAGAAAGACGAATTGCAGCAGAGCGCGAAGCTAAAAAAGCACAGCTAGATAAATTAGCTGATGGTTTTGATGAAACAGAGAGTGGTTTGCGTTACCAAATTATACAAAAAGGGAATGGTGCAAAAGCTGAAAAAGGTAGTACAGTTTCTGTACACTATAAAGGTCAGTTAGCAGACGGAACTGTTTTTGATTCGTCTTATAAAAGAAACCAACCATTAGATTTTCAGGTAGGTATAGGACAAGTCATTGCAGGTTGGGATGAAGGTATTAGTCTCTTAAATGTTGGTGATAAAGCACGTTTGGTAATTCCAAGTAATTTAGGTTATGGAGCAAGAGGAGCAGGTGGTGTCATTCCACCAGATGCAACTTTAGTATTTGATGTTGAATTAATGGATGTTAAATAAAACAGGCAAGATCTTAATGAGATACTATGAATATTGTTGTAACATAAAATAAAAAAAATCGTCTCATTTATAATGAGACTTTTTTTGCTCAAAACTATAACCAATCTTGTTTCTACTATGAAATCTAAAGTATCTTTTATTCTAATTACAGTTACTATGATTAGCTTCAGTTGTTCTAAAAATATAAACTATTCAGAGCAGTTTAAATCTGAAACTGCAGGACGATATTTATATCATGCAGACGATATCATTGATATTTATTACGAAGATAACACGTTGATGTTAAGATGGCGAGAAGGTAAAATAAAGCCAGTGGTTTTAGATGAGAACACTTTTTTTGTAAGTGATATGTATAAAAAGCTTGAATTTACTAAGCATCTTGAGACTAATAAACGATATCTTTCTATTGTGCCAGAAAATGCTGAAAAGAGTTCAACATACGATTATTTAAAAGTTGATAGCAATTATAAAACACCTAGTATGCATTTAAAGGATAAAAATTATCAAAAAGCATTTGAGGGTTACTTAGCCATAAAACAACAGGATTCTACAAGCGAGTTAATCAATGAATGGGAATTTAATAGAATTGGTTATGATTTTATGCGCCAAAAAGATTATGAAAATGCACTTGGTATTTTTAAAATGAATGCAGCATTATTTCCTACGAGTGATAATGTTTATGATAGTTTGGCCGACGCTTATTTGCGCTCTGGAGATAGTATAAATGCTTATGAAAACTACGTTAAAGCTTTAGACTTAAATTCTAGAAATAAACGAGCGGAAAAGTTTATTGAAAATTATAAGGTTAAAGTAGATTAGGTACAATTTTAGTTGATTAAATAGGTGCTTTTAGTTAACACTAGGTTTTTCATTTCGTTTATCAATCTCTATTGCTTTCTTGTAGAAAGCTCTAAAATCAACTTTGTTATACTTTACTCGCATTGCAGAAAGTACATCAGATAATCCTAAGCTGCACCAATCCCAAAGCATAGTGTCAAAGTTGTACTTATACATTTGCTCTCCAACTTCTGTTCTTAATTGATCAATTTCTAAGCTTGTAATTCCGTTCTCATGCAAATGTTTTAAAACGCGTTGTTCATTATCCTTAGTAAATTCTGTATCTAGATAAGGTTCTAATATCCAATCCCAATTCCAGCTATGTTGTATCAACCCTATACTATTATTTTGAGCAAAAGTTTTCAAGGCTTCTTTTTTTTCATTCGATATAAAAATAATATCATCTGAAACATAGATTCTACAAACTCCAAAATCTATGCTTATTGCAATAATTTCTGATGCTTTAATTGCTGAATTGGGATAAGCTATAGAAGGTTCAAATGGATAATCAGAAATAACAATATCATTAACCCTAATTTTAGATGTACCTATGCCACATAATAGCTGATTCATTTCAGATTCAGTTGCATTGAAAAAAGCTCCTGTTAAAGATTCTTTTTTGTTTTGTTTAAAGATGTTTTTTATAAAATTCAATCTAATTATTAGTTATTTGACAAAGCATTTTAATTGGTAACACTCTCTAAACTCAAATCATGCAAAAATATGCGTATTATTATTCAGTCTTTCGTTTAGCTACAAACGTACCATTAGGCTGTATAGCTTTTGCTGCAACTATAGCTCCATCTTCTTCAACAAATTCTACTTTAAAACCTTCTAAAGTTTTAAAACTAAATAAGTGTTTTTTAGTTGGAATAAGTTCGTATTCTGGTTGTCCTGGTACAAATAAGTAAAGTGTGTTTTCATTTTTAACATAAACCTTAATGGTTGTTCCAGATAACTCATATTCACCTGTATAAGAGTTTAAGGTTTTAACATCTATATCTAAACTATTTGGTGTACGCTTAAAGTTAATAGCATCTAGAGTAGGTTCTATTTGTAATGCAGCATCAGAAATGTCACCAGCAGTATTTGTTATAAATTTAATTTTTAAGCCTTCTCCATACTCTAAAGTATCAGGTTTATGGTCTCTGTAGGTTATCATTTCAAAAGTATCATAATGATAATGATGTAAATAAATATCACTTTTTGGAGATTTTGAAAATAACGAATCATTTCTCATGGTAACTTCAAAAGTGCCATACCCTTTATTAGTGTAAGATCCAGTATAATCCATATTTACATGTGATAGTCTGGTATTTTTGACTTTAGCTTCATCAGTATCACTCTTTACTTCTTTTTCGGCTTCTTTTGCTTTTGCAACACCATCAGCATAGCGTTGAACCCAATCTGTTTTTTCTCCTTCTAGCATTCGGTCTGCAATTGTGTTTCTTACTAAACCTGTAACTGCAGATCCATTCTGGTTAGTAAGTACCACAATACCTAATTTATCTGTTGGAAAAAAGGCTACACTTGCAGAGAAACCGTCAATATTTCCACCATGTTCCACACGATAATGTCCTCTGTACGATTGAAGCATCCAACCATAACCATAATTTGCAAAGTGCATATCTGGTAATTCTTCATCTGGTAAAGCTGCATTTATGACCATTTGAGAACTCATAGCCTCTCTTACATAAGGTTCTGGAATAATCTGTTCTTCGCCATATTTACCATTATTTATCCAAGTTATTAGCCATTTGGTCATATCATTAACACTACTATTAATGCTTCCTGCAGGAGACATTCCTGCAATGTCGTAGTAATCCATTTTTTTAATTTCATCATTAGATGATAGTTCGTAACCTAAAGCAGCATTAGTTGCAGATTTCATTTCAGCTATAGTCACATTACTTCGCTCCATGCCTAAAGGTATTAAGAAGTGTTCTCTAATATTATCTTCCCAACTTTTACCTGTGATTTTTTCGGCAATAATACCTTGTGCTAAAAACATAAAGTTGTTGTAATACCATTGCTGACGTATACCTGTAAAGGGTTCTTGATAAGCTATGCGTTGTAATAAGCTGTCTTTATCATGTGTTTGGAAGAAGTACCATGAACCATCATGTCTTGGTAATCCTGTACTGTGGCGCATTAAATCTTTAATGATCACATTATTATTAAGATCATCATTATAAAATTTAAGCTCAGGAATATATTCCCTAGGATTATCGTTAAAAGACAATTTATCATCTTCTCTAAGCTTTCCTAAGATAGCTGAAGTAAAGGCTTTTGTAGAGGATCCTATGGCAAACAGCGTATTAGCATCAACAGGAATTTTATTTTCGTAATCTCTAAAACCAAATCCTTTGGCATAGATCACCTTATCTCCTTCTACTACAGCTACGGCGAAACCTGGCGCTTTAGTAACTTCTAGTACAGCATTGAGTTCATTTTCAATACCTTTTAGGCGCTTGTCTTTTTGAGAATAAGCAGAAATAAAGATTATTAAGGCTAAAACTGATAGTACTACTTTTTTCATTTTGATTGATTTAGTTTTGTTTGTATACGGTTATGATTAATAAGTAGCTTAGGATAGGTATAAGTTACCAAATTTTTAAAAAACTTTGGAAATTTTTATTTGAACATATCTAATCCTGGAATGTTTGGCATACCTTCTTTAGCAACAGCACCAAGCTCTGTTTCGTTTACTTGTTTAGCACGCTCAACAGCTTTATTAATTGTGAGGATAAGATAATCCTCTAGCATGTCTTTATCTGAGAGTAACTCGTCGTCTATAGAAATAGCCTTAATAGTTCTATTGGCAGTTAGTGTTACTTTAAGTTTATTATCAGAGCTAGATTCATCAATTAGAACCGTATCTAGACGTCGTTTTGTAGCTTCAACTTTTTCTTGGGTTTCTTTGATTTTATTCATCATACCCATCATATCTCCAAACATAATATTAAATTTTAATTAATTGTAAAATTACAAATTAGACCTAAAAGTTTAGCCTTATTCATTGATTTAAAGATGTATTTTAAATGTTATTTTTGCACTCTATCAAAACAAAATTCTAGATGCAAGCACCTGTAGCTAAAAAAATACCAAAGGTTTTAGAAAAACACAATGATAAACGTGTAGATGACTATTTCTGGTTAAATGATAGAAACGATCCTCAGGTTATTCAATATTTAAAGGCTGAAAATGAATTTTATGAGCATGAAACTAAGCATAACAATACTTTAAAGGCAGATTTATTTGAGGAAATGAAAGCTAGGATAAAGGAGGATGACAGTTCTGTACCATATAAATACAATGGCTATTGGTATATTGTAAAGTTTGAAACTGGTAAAAATTACCCTATTTATACAAGGCGTAAAGAAACCTTAAATGCCGAAGAGCAAATTCTATTTGATTGCAATATTATGGCAGAAGGATTTAGCTATTTTAAGTTAGTAGGTTTAAATGTCAGTCCTGATAATACTAAAATTGCTTTTGGATTAGATACAATTGGTAGACGAGAATACACCCTTTTAGTAAAAGATCTTAATACTAATGTAATTAGAAAAGAAGAGATTACAAAAACCACAGGATCCTCGGCTTGGGCTAATGATAACAGAACGTTATTCTATACAAAAAAGGATGAAAAAACATTGCGATCAGATAGGGTTTATAAGCATGTATTGGGAACAACAAGTGATAAAGATGTACTGGTCTATAAAGAAGATGATGAAACTTTTGGTACAGCAGTCTATAAATCTAAATCTAGAGATTATATAATTATAGCCTCTTACAGTACAACAACAAATGAATATCGTTACATTAAAGCTGATGAGCCTAATGCAGTTTTTAAATTGTTTCAAGAACGTATTAGAGGATTAGAATATAGTATTTCGCATTATAAAGACCATTTTTATATTGTCACCAATTATAATGGTGCTACTAATTTTAAACTAATGCGTACATCTAAAGATTCTACAAATCTTAAAAATTGGAAAGATCTGATTCCGCACAGAGATGATACATTGATAGAGGATATCGATATTTTTAAAGATTACTTAGTCGTTAGTGAACGTACTAATGGATTAAATACTATTAGAATTTTAACTTGGGATTTTAAGACGGAATACTATTTACCTTTTGATAATGAAACTTACACAGTCTACACAGGAACTAACGTAGATTTTGATACTGAAATATTACGATATGGCTATAATTCCCTAACAACTCCAGCTTCAGTAATTGATTTTAACATGAAAACAAAGGAGAAATCAATTAAAAAAGAGCAAGAAATTTTAGGCGGAGCGTTTAAGAAAGAAAATTATAAATCTGAACGTATTTGGGCAACAGCCCAAGACGGAACCAAAGTTCCTATATCTCTGGTTTACAACGTAAATTTAAAGAAAACTGATGGTAACCCTTTGCTTCAATATGCTTATGGCTCTTATGGTTCTACAGTAGATCCATATTTTTCAAGTCTTAGATTGAGTCTTTTAGATAGAGGCTTCATTTTCGCTATAACACATGTTAGAGGAGGAGAATATTTAGGTAGACCATGGTATGATAATGGTAAGCTCCTTAATAAAAAAAATACATTTTCCGATTTTATATCGTGCTCAAAATTTTTAATTTCTGAAGGTTATACAACCGCAAATCAACTCTATGCCATGGGAGGAAGTGCTGGAGGATTATTAATGGGAGCAATAATAAATGATGCTTCAGAATTGTATAACGGAGTAATTGCTGCTGTACCTTTTGTAGATGTTGTTACTACAATGTTAGACGATTCTATACCGCTTACTACAGGTGAGTATGATGAATGGGGAAATCCTAATGAAAAGTCCTTTTATGATTATATGAAATCCTATTCTCCCTATGATAATATAGAAGCGAAGGTTTATCCAAATATATTGGTTACTGCTGGATTGCACGATTCTCAAGTTCAGTATTGGGAACCTGCAAAATGGGTTGCAAAACTGAGAGAACTTAAATTAGATAACAACAAATTATACTTAAAAACAAATATGGAAGCTGGTCATGGTGGAGCATCAGGTAGATTTGATGCTATAAAAGAAGATGCTGAAGAATATGCGTTTTTACTAGATTTAGAGGGAATTTGCCAATAATTACGAAAAAAATGTTAATTTTGCTCGGTTTTAGACCTATTTGTTGTGGTTGATAAATAGCATTTATGAAAAACAAAAAAGTGTATAATAATGTGTTAGACCTAATTGGCGAAACACCTCTTATTAAACTAAATAAATTAACTTCTAACTTTGAAGGTGATTTTTTTGCAAAAGTGGAAGCCTTTAATCCAGGACATTCTTCCAAAGATCGTATAGCACTCCATATCATAGAAGAAGCTGAGCGTCAGGGTATATTAACTCCAGGAGATACTATTATAGAAACTACCTCTGGTAATACAGGCTTTAGTATTGCTATGGTAAGTATTATTAAAGGTTACGAGTGTATTTTAGCTGTAAGTTCAAAATCATCAGCAGATAAGATAGATATGTTAAAATCTATGGGAGCGCATGTATATGTGTGTCCTGCTCATGTTAGTGCAGACGACCAAAGATCATATTATCAAGTTGCAAAACGCTTACACAGTGAAATAAAAGGCTCTGTTTATATAAATCAGTACTTTAATCAGTTAAATATTGATGCACATTATAAAAGCACTGGACCAGAGATTTGGGAACAAACAGAAGGAAAAATAACACATCTGGTAGCGTGTAGTGGAACAGGTGGAACAATTTCCGGAACAGCTAAATACTTAAAAGAGCAAAATCCAGATATTAAAGTTATAGGTGTTGATGCTTATGGTTCTGTATTAAAAAAGTATCATGAAACCAAAGAGTTTGATGAGAAAGAAATTTATCCATACAGAATAGAAGGTTTAGGTAAAAACTTAATACCTACAGCTACAGATTTCGATATTATTGATGCTTTTGTGAAAGTTACAGATGAAGAAAGTGCACATACTGCAAGAGAAATTTCGAGTAAAGAAGGCTTGTTTGTAGGTTACACAAGTGGTGCAGCAATGCAAGCATTGAAGCAACTAAATGAAGAAGGCGAGTTCAAATCAACAGATAGAGTTGTTGTTATATTTCCTGATCATGGTTCTCGATACATGAGTAAAATTTATAATGATAAGTGGATGCAAGCTCAAGGATTTTTTGATAGTGAGCACAGTACTATAGAAGAAATACAGTATATTAAATAACGAATTAATAAAGAATTTATAGCCTGTTATAACACGTTGTTGTAACAGGTTTTTTTTATTAGCATTAGTTAATAATTAAATTATGCATTCATAATATTATTACCTAATTTTGCCACAACTAATAAGACTAATAGTAGCGAGTATTGATGAAGGATTTATTTGAAAAAATATACAGAGATAAAGGACCTTTAGGAAAATGGGCTTCACATGCAGAAGGGTATTTTGTATTCCCAAAATTAGAAGGTGAAATCTCTAACAGAATGAAGTTTCAAGGTAAAGAGGTAATTACTTGGAGTATAAACGATTATCTAGGATTAGCAAATCACCCAGAAGTAAGAAAAGTAGATGCCGAAGCTGCTGCACAATATGGTTCTGCTTACCCAATGGGAGCACGAATGATGTCTGGTCACACAGCTCTTCACGAACAGCTTCAAAACGAATTAGCTGCTTTTGTTAACAAAGAAGCAGCATACTTATTAAACTTTGGATACCAAGGTATGGTATCTACAGTTGATGCTTTAGTATCTAAAGACGATATTATTGTGTATGATGTAGATGCTCATGCTTGTATTATAGATGGTGTTCGTTTGCATATGGGAAAACGTTTCACTTATAAGCATAACGATGTAGAAAGCTTAGAGAAGAATTTAGAGAGAGCCACTAAAATGGCAGAGCAAACAGGAGGTGGAATTTTAGTGATTTCTGAAGGTGTTTTTGGTATGCGTGGTGAACAAGGAAGATTAAAAGAAATCGTTGCTTTAAAAAAGAGATTTAATTTTAGATTGTTTGTAGATGACGCTCATGGTTTTGGAACTTTAGGTGCAACAGGAGCAGGAGCAGGAGAAGAACAAGGTGTACAAGATGAAATTGATGTATACTTTGCAACCTTTGCCAAGTCATTAGCAAGTACTGGAGCATTTATTGCGGCAGACCAAGAAATAATAGATTATTTAAAGTATAATTTACGTTCTCAAATGTTCGCTAAATCGTTACAGATGCAACTTGTTGTAGGTGCATTAAAACGATTAGATATGTTGAGGACGATGCCAGAATTAAAAGAAAATCTTTGGACTATTGTAAACGCTTTACAATCTGGTTTAAAAGAACGTGGATTTGATATTGGTACGACGCAAAGTTGTGTTACTCCTGTATATTTAAAAGGTAGTATTCCTGAAGCAATGGCTTTAGTGAAAGATCTTAGAGAAAATTATGGAATATTCTGTTCTATAGTGGTTTATCCTGTCATACCTAAAGGATTAATTTTATTAAGAATGATACCTACTGCCACACATACACTACAAGATGTTGAAGAAACTTTAAATGCATTTTCAGCCATTAGAGATCGTCTAGAAAACGGAACTTACAAGAGATTGTCTGCTGCTGTTTTAGCTGCAATGGGTGAGTAAAATTTTCTAAACTAATATTATATAAAATTCAAAAGCCACAAGAAAGTGGCTTTTTTTACGCGATATTTTTTTTGAATGTACAACGTCTTTTGTGTGTTACTGGCTTAAAGTTTTTCCATAGTTTTTGAATAGCTTCATTGTCATCTAATTCAGGACCTCTGACACACAACTCAATACCTTTGGCATTAAACGTTTGCCAAAACTCTTCAAAAATGATGGCAGTTACACCTTTGTTTTGATACTCAGGTAAAACACCAATAAGATAGAACGTTACAGTTTTAGCTTTTTTCTTTGCCTGTAATAAATGCATAAAACCAAACGGAAATAGTTTACCATTCATTTTTTGCAAGGCTTTAGCATAAGAAGGTGTTACAATACCAAAACCTACTAATTTATTCTCTTTATCAAGAACAAACTTTACATATTCAGGATTTAAAAAACCTATAAATTTCTTTTTAAAATAGTCTTGTTGATCTTGGTTTATTTCTACAAACGAGGATAATACTGCATGAGATTTAGAAAATACTTCAAACATCTCATCTGCATAGGTCATAATATCTTTATTATCAGTAAAATTAAGAGCTCTCAGCTGATAGCGTTTTTTAACCAAAGTCTGAATACGAGTAAAGAATTTTTGATGTATATTCTTAAACTCCATTTTATTTTCAGAGTAGGTTTTACCTACAGAGTAGCCTAATGTTTTAAAATGCTCAGCATAATAAGGATGATTATGCCACGTAATCATACTTCCTATTTCGTTAAAACCTTCTGTAAGAATACCAACTTTATCCAAATTAGAAAAACCAACAGGGCCTTCTACGTAATTTAAATCTTTAGATTTACCAATGTCATGTACTTTTTCTAGCAATAGTCTAGTAACTTCAACATCATCAATAACATCAAACCAACCAAAACGCATTTTCTTTTCATTCTGTCCATTAACTTCCAACCAGTTAATTATTGCAGCAATTCTACCAATAATCTCATTATTCTTGTAGGCTAAAAAATAACGCGCTTCTGCATCTTTAAACACAGGATTAACATCCTTATCTAGTGTTTTTATTTCTTCAGAAATAATAGGAGGAACCCAATATTTCGATCCTTTATAGAGTTTAAAAGGAAACGTAACAAATTGTTTGAGTTGTTTCTTGGAAGTGGCTTCAGTAATCTTAATCATATAAGAATACCAGTATTATCTTTCATCTTTATAATCATCAAAATCGTCAGTTTTTTTCTTCTTTTTCTTACGCTTTCTAGCTTGTCTTTTATATTCATCTTCTGCAGAATCTCCATTATCTGGGTCTGTATGAAAATCGAATCTATATGAAGCTCCAAAATTAAAATTGAAAATTGAAGGTGTATCCTTGGTGTTAAAAGCAATATTAGCATCTAGCTGAAAGTCTTTGTTAAGTAAATAACCAGCACCAACTCTAAATATATTATCTGCATAAAAGTCACTACTAATACCTTGAGCTTCTCCAAATATTGCCCATTTAGGGTTAAAGGAGTGAGTTAGTGTTACTATATACTGAAAGTCTGAAAATTCAGACCCAATTCTGTCTTTTATTAAATTAAGTACCAACACCCAACCACCAGCAAAATTATTTTGTGTAGCAATCATTACCTTTGGACTTATGCCTTCTACATCTGGCGCTGTGTAAGGATTGTTTTCAGTATCAAAATTTGCACCAACATATACTGATACTGCTGGTATGAGGCTCTTCCATTTAAAGGCTCTGTTTGCTTTCCAGCTGTAAAGATTAGGCTTATCTTCTCCAGCATTTTTGTAAGGATCGTAAACTAAATATTTTGCTCCAATGGTAAACCGCTTAAAGTTACTCCTACCTTCTTCTGTGCTAATATTAGATATGTTATTGGTGAAGGTATCATTTTGATAGACGCCATCTAAAATAATCTCTAATTCCTCAAAAAGTAAACCGTATCTGGCTGCAAAATCAACAGCAAAACCAGAAACTTCATATTGTAATGGTGTGTGCTCTTCTTTTATTATTGAGGGTCCTAATTCAAACTGAAGTACATTTTTACCTACAGCAAAAGCACTTTGAGACACTCCTGGTCTGTTAGAATTAATAACATCTGTATACTGAGCTGAGGCTAAAAAACTTATTAATAGTAATATTGATGTTAACTTAGTTTGTAAGGATATCATAATGTAGGTGTTTAGGTTCAAATATATGATTTTATATTTTTTTTAAGTATTTATAACTCAATTTAAGCGTTGTTAATTGTATTTTTGAATAAATTTTTATTAATGATACAAACCGCGTCTCTTGTGGGATTCCTTAGAACGATACTCATTATCATGTTAATATGGTATGGTTTGAAGATTTTGTCGCGACTATTTGCACCTTATTTGGCAAAATATGTTGTGAAAAAAGCTGAACAACGTTTTGGTCAACAATTTGGTGATTTCCAAAACCAAGCTAAGCAAAAGCAAAGAAAGGAAGGTGAGACAATAATTGATAAAATGCCAAATTCTAATACTTCATCAAGTAAGAATGTTGGCGAATACATAGATTATGAAGAATTGGAGTAATCTAACTCAGTTTGTATTTTTATCTTACTACCTTTAATTTTTCATTTCAACTATTAATGTTTATTTTTCCACAACAAAATTCCTAATTCTTTATTATGTTTTTAAAGCTTAAGAATCTATTGCCACATACTCTAGTTATTCTAGGATTTGTTGTAATAGCATTAGCTTATTTTCATCCTGTGCTTTCTGGTAAACAAATTTTCCAGAATGATATTAAACATTACATTGGGATGGCTCAACAGCAAAAAGAATATAAAGCCGAAACAGGTAAAGAAACCTATTGGACTAATAGTGCTTTTGGTGGCATGCCAACCTATCAGCTTGGTGCAAGATACCCTCATAACTACATTAAAAAATTAGACTCGGTTTTACGTTTTTTACCTAGACCAGCAGATTACTTATTTCTCTATTTTATTGGTTTCTACATTTTATTTTTAGCTTTAAAAGTCGATTATAGAATTGGTGCTTTAGGTGCTTTAGCTTTTGGGTTTTCTACTTATCTCATTATTATTTTAGGTGTAGGACACAATAGTAAGGCACATGCTATTGCTTATATGCCACTGGTTTTAGGTGGTATTTTATTAGCGTTTCAGAAGCGATATATATTAGGATTTTTAGTTACAGCTGTGGCTATGGCTCTTGAGATTGGAGCCAATCATTTTCAGATGACCTATTACCTAATGCTACTCGTTCTTATTATTGGTTTTGTGTATCTTTTAGATGCTTACAAGAAAAAGGAGCTGCCTCATTTTTTTAAAACAGTTGGTGTTTTAATGGCTGCAGTAGTCCTATCTATAGGCTTAAATGCAACCAATATTATGGCAACCCAAGAGTATGTTAAAGAAAGTACTCGAGGTAAAAGTGAGTTAACTATAAATGCTGATGGTTCTAAAAAAATAGCATCATCAGGCCTAAGTAAAGATTATATTACAGAGTATAGTTATGGTCAGTTAGAAAGTTTAAACCTCTTTATACCTCGTTTTATGGGTGGAGGAACTTATGAAAATGTTGGTAAAAATTCTGAGACTTACTCTTATTTTAAAAGTATAGGTGCAACTCCTGTACAATCCTTAAATGAAGTAAGGCAAACACCTACATATTGGGGAGAACAGCCTATTGTAGAAGGTCCTGCGTATGTTGGAGCTGTAATTTTATTTTTGTTTGTTTTTGCCTTGTTTTTAGTTAGAGGACGATTAAAATGGTGGCTTTTAGGAGGCGTCTTGTTATCGCTATTTTTGTCTTGGGGAAAAAATTTAGGCTTTTTGACAAATTTCTTTATCGATTACATACCATTATATAATAAGTTTAGAGCTGTAAGTTCTATACAAGTTATTTTAGAATTGTGTGTACCAATATTAGCTATGTTTGGATTAGTAAGACTTTTTAATGATTTTGAAAAGAATGACGAAAAACTTAAAGCACTTAAGTATACGTTTGTAATTACAGTTGGTTTAGCATTATTATTCACGGTTTTTGGATCTTCAATATTTGATTTTGTTAGTCCTCGTGATGGAAGATTCGTTCAGATGTATGGTGAAATCGGTCCAGAATATATTGATAATGTGCGTAAAGATAGAGCCTCATTTTTCTTTAATGATAGTTTAAGAACTTTAATTTTAGTGGTATTATCTGCGGGTTTAATATTCTTATTTCTTAAGAAAAAGTTATCAGAAAACTTAATGGTTGTAGCTTTTGGGTTACTCATTGTTTTTGATTTGGTTGGAGTAGATATTCGTTATGTTGATCCTTCAGATAAAGACCAGTTTAAGCCAGCAAGGGAAGTTGTGAAGCCTTATATAGCAAGCGCAGTTGATCAAGAAATATTAAAAGATAAATCTAATTTTAGAGTGTTTGATGTTTCTGCAAGATCTGGTCAAGAACCAACAAGAGCAGCGTATTTTCATAACTCATTAACAGGTTATCATGCTGCTAAATTAGGTCGTTATGATGAGCTTCTAGATTTTCATATCTATAAGTTTAATCTTGAAGTATTAAATATGCTTAATACTAAATACATTATTCAAGATGATGAGCAAGGACGACCTGTACCTTATGTTAATGACGAAGCCAATGGTAATGCTTGGTTTATTGAGCAAATAAACCTAGTTGCAACTGCAAACCAAGAGATTAAAGCCTTAGATAGTTTAAGCACTAAAAAAGAAGCAGTAATGCTCAATAATTTTGATGTAACTACCACTATTATTGATAGATTTAAAGTAGATTCTATAACTAGTATTCAACTTAAAGAAGCTAAACCTAACTATCTAAAATACCAATCTAGTAATACTAATGATGGTTTTGCAGTGTTTTCAGAAATCTATTACAAGAATGGCTGGAATGCATATATAGATGGTAAATTAGAGCCACATAATCGGGTAAATTACGTATTAAGAGGTATGGCAATACCAAAAGGAAATCATACTATTGAGTTTAAATTTGAACCCAAAGTTGTTAAGACAGGAAGTACAATTGCTCTCGGAAGTAGTCTGCTATTTGTATTGCTTTTAATAGGAGCTGTTTATATTGAAACTAAAAAGAAGTAATTGTCTAAAAAGGTTCTCATAATAACCTATTATTGGCCACCAGCAGGAGGTCCTGGAGTTCAGCGTTGGTTAAAATTCGTAAAATATCTTCCTCAATTTGGTATAGAACCTATGGTTTATGTACCTGCAAATCCGAGTTATCCTATAATTGATGAAACGTTATTATCTGAAATACCTGATGGTATTTCTGTTTTAAAGCAACCTATTTTAGAACCGTATAAAATAGCATCCTTCTTTTCTTTAAAGAAAGTCAAAACTATAGCCAAGGGCATAATTAACGACAAAGCTAAACAAGGTTGGAAAGAACGATTTTTGTTAGCTATTAGAGGTAATTTATTTATACCAGATGCACGAAAATCTTGGGTTAAACCTTCGGTTAGATATTTATCTACTTTAATTGAAGACTTTGGTATTGATACTGTTATCTCAACAGGACCACCACATAGTATGCACCTTATTGGTTATAAATTAAAATTAAAACACAGCATACAGTGGATTGCAGATTTTAGAGACCCTTGGACTACTATAGGATACCATAAACAATTAAAGCTACTATCTCCAGCCAAAAAAAAGCATATAAGATTAGAATCTGAAGTGCTAAATAAAGCTGATAAAATAATTGTAACGAGTCATAAGACCTTAGAAGAATTTGAGAGTAAAACAACGACACCTGTTAAAGTCATTACTAATGGGTTTGATGACCATGGTATAATTAAACCAAAAAAAGAAGCCAAATTTACATTATCGCATATTGGATCTTTATTGTCTGAACGAAATCCTGAGGTTTTATGGAAAGTACTTTCAGAATTAGTAAAAGAAAATGAAGACTTTAAGTTACATTTTCAGCTACACCTCTACGGAACAGTTAGCGAAAGTATTATAGATAGTTTAACAGAATATGGTTTAAAAGGTTTTGTGACGAGTCATGGTTATGTAAGTCATGAAGAAGCAATCAAGGCTCAAATGGTCTCACAAGTACTATTGTTGATAGAAATTGATTCAGAAGATACTAAAGCAATAATTCCTGGAAAACTATTTGAATATTTAGCATCTGGTACACCAATTTTAAGTATTGGACCAAAAAATTCTGAGGTAGAAACAATTCTTAAAGTTACAAATACAGGAAACTATTTTAATTACACATCGTATTCAGAATTAAAAAATCAAATTTTGTTGTATTTTGAATCTTACAAAACTGGTACTTTGCAAACACAACCAGTTGGAGTGGAACGTTATAGCAGAAAAGCACTAACAAAGACATTGACTGAATACATGTCATGGGAATTGTAATAAATCAATCATTTAAAAATACCATTAGTACCTATTTGGGTTTCGGCTTAGGTGCTATCAATGTATTATTTCTCTACACCAATTTTTTAAGTGATACCTACTATGGCTTGGTTGCCTTTATATTATCTACTGCAAATATTCTAATGCCTTTAATGGCTTTTGGTGTCCATAATACAATCATTAAATTTTATTCTTCTTATAAAACCAAGCAGTCCATAAGTAGTTTTTTAACCTTGATGCTGTTTTTACCCTTACTTTTAGTTATTCCGCTAGGACTAATAACTTTATGTTTTTATGAGACTATTGCAGAGTTATTATCTCATAAAAATACTATCATACATGATTATGTATGGCATATTTTTATTGCAGCATTAGCAATGGCCTATTTTGAAATATTTTACGCATGGTCAAAAACTCAGTTACAATCAGTCTTTGGAAATCTGATGAAGGAGGTGTTTCATAGAATAGGAATTATGCTGCTTTTGTTTGCTGTATATTTTAAGTGGTTAACCGTTAACGAGTTTATTTATGGCGTTATTGGTGTTTATGTATTACGAATGTTAATTATGAAGCTGTATGCATTTAGTATTCGTTTCCCAAGCTTTACTATAAAACGAATAGATAATATTAAATCTGTTATTGCGTATGCATCATTAATTATTGTAGCTGGTTCTATAGCGACCATGATTTTAGATATTGATAAGTTTATGATAGGAGAGATGCTACAAATAGAAGAAGTGGCCTATTACAGTGTTGCTGTTTTTATTGGTACTGTTATAGCTGTTCCGCAACGAGCTATGCATCAAATAATGTCTCCATTAACTGCACAATTTCTAAACAATAATCTACATGATGAACTTAAAGATTTATACCAACGGAGTTCGTTAACTCTTCTCGTTATTAGTGGTTTTATTTTTTTGTTGGTAGTGCTTAATATCAATCAGTTGTATTTAATCATTCCGCAACAATTCTCAGAAGGTCTAATTGTTGTATTCTTAATCAGTTTAGCTAAGCTCTACGATAATATGTTAGGAAATAATAATGCTATTTTATTTAATAGTAATTATTACAGGATGGTTTTAGTTTTTGGTGTTTTATTGGCGTTTTTAGCTGTAGTATTAAATTTTATACTTATACCAATTTATGGTATTGAAGGATCTGCATTAGCAACCTTTTTAGCTGTTTTTATTTATAATACTACTAAAGTTATTTATGTAAAACATAAGTTTAAAATCTCACCATTTACAAAGCAATCTTACCTAATGGTGGTTTTAATTACGCTGTTAATCATTGTATTTTATTTTTGGGACTTTCAATTTCATCCAATACTCAATATTGCTTTAAAATCTCTACTATTAGGTATTGCTTATATAGTATTATTACTAAGACTAGATATTTCAGAAGATATAAGTACACTGCTAAAAAAATACATTAAGTTTTAATTTAAAAAAAGAAATTCCTGCTTTCACAGGAATTCTTAAACGGGAAAATCCCACAAGGTGCTTTGAGGCATACGTCTTGCAGGACTTTCCAACTAACCAACCAAAAAATTATTTATCTCGTTCGCCTAGAGTTACCTCTAGTGCTTCTATTTTGTGTTTTAGTTTTTGTAGATTTATTTACCGTTCTACGACTATTACTATTCTGTTTTACGGTATTTTGTGATCTACTTTTAGTATATGTACGTTTCTGAGTAGCTTTTGGTTTTCTAACCGTTCTATTGGTACTACTCTTTACAGTATTAGACACACTATTTCTACTTTTGGTCACTTTATTTTGTGACCTATTTGCCACTGTAGATCTTTGTCTTACAGTTTTTGATCTAGTACTGTTTGATCGTGTTGTTCTAGGTGTTGTTGCTACTGTATTTCTACTTCTAGTTTCAGAACGTGTTCCTCTAGTATCGTTATTTCTTGTGCTTCTAGTTGTAACACTTCGTCTTGGTGTAGACTCTTGTCTGTAACGGTTACTAATACTGCTATTACGTCTCCCTGAAGTTTGTGCAATTGCTCCACGTCTACTATTTGTTCTTACAGTCTGTCTAAAATTGTTTCTGTAAGGTCTGTAAAACGTATGTCTAATAGGTGTATAAAATTGTCTGTAAGGTCTTGGACTTACAATACAAAAGTTCACAGCTGGTATAGCATAGAACCTGTGCCAAGGTCTAAATACATAAGCTCTGTTGTAAATATTTATAAAGCCTGTATAGTGTGAAAATGCTCTATTTCTATAATGAATAAATAATCCACCAATTCTATTTATTCTGCCAAACCCATTGTATACAATGTTAATGTTTCCAACCTGAGTAACTCTACCGAAGTAGTCATAAAATATTGGAGTATTTTCAATCTGTACAATAGCTCCAAAGTCATCATATTGTACATAAGGATTATAATCAAAACCACCATTAAAACTCAATGTAAAGCCAGGAGTGTAAATACCTACATTTACATTAGGACCATAACTAGGAATGTAAAAATCAAACTGACCATCTGGAAAAACAGAAAATTCAATTCCTGCTTCCATGAAGATGAACGAATTGCCATAACCTCTCACAAAATTATGATGCGCATTCGTCGCGTCTGAAGTTGTGTTAGTTGCATTTACTGTGGTTACTAAAAGTAACATTGCTGTAAAAAATAAAGCTATTCGTTTCATAATATTGATGTTTTAAATTAAACTCAGTTGTTATAAAACAAACAGCATGCCAAAAAAAATAATTTATTGTATTGTGTTGATTATTAGTTATATAAATATTAAAAAGGTTTATGTAGGTGTAATCAGTAAACAACCAAGGCAGTAGTATCTATTATAAATTATCTAACTGATTATCCTTTCCATCCTCACTAATGGTCCAAAAGAAGCCAATAAAGAAAAACTGATCTGCTGCTGGTCGTAGCGCTCTTCTGTTAAAAGTTCCGTTAATGTCTGGTGAGTTTGCATACTGGTAACCATTTATATTGTTAAACCCTAATACATTGTTTACTGACATATAGAGTATTTTCTGCTGACTTAATAGATAAGCCCAGTTTAAACTTAAACTATTAAAGCCTTTGGTTTTCTCACCTAAGAATGCATCTGTGTTAGGATTAGTAAAAGGTCTGCCAGATCCGTATTGATAACTAAAACCAATTTGGCTCTTCCAGTTTTCTATCCAATATTTAGCCACTAACGATAAATTGTGTGTATTAGCAAAATTTGGCTGTGCGCTTTCAGGATAGTTTAGGTAGTTACGCTCAGTATCTAAATATGAATAGCTAAACCAATAATCTACATTTTTAATACTTTTATTATCTCTCCAAAACAGATCGATACCCTGAGCAAATCCATTACCAGAATTATTAAAATTAGAATTGATAGTAGCAAATTCAGTATCAAATTTAACTAAGCCATCATATACTTTTTTATATGCTTCTAATCTAAAAATCTTGCCGTCATTGACGTATTGGTAATTTAGTATAAAGTGTTCAGCGTTTTGTGGAGCTAAGTTTTGAGAGAATTTTAAAGAGGCATTAGTAGGTCTTTGAAAAAAGTTTCCATAAGCTAGAGATACTTGACCATTTTTAGAACTCTTATAAGCCAAAGATACTCTTGGAGCTATCGTCCATTCATTAAATAAATTGTAATAATCGCCTCTTACACCTGCCTTAAGTGCCAATTTGGTGCTGAAAATTATATCTGATTCTGCAAAAGCAGATGTGATATGATTGGTAAAGCCATAGTCAATTCTTTCAATATTAGGATTTGAAAATTCCTCTTCAAAATCTGTAATAAAATGTTCTACTCCAAAGTTCAATTTTAGCCTACTACTAAATCGTTTTTTAAATTTTAATTTAGCATGAACAGAATTTTCAATATCCTTAATATCACTATCTATAATTCCTACACGTGTGTTAGAGTTGGTGTAACTAAGACCAGTAAGCATAGACCAACCATTATTTAAAACACCTTGATAAGATGCATTTGTGTAGAAGTTGGTGTTATTTAGCTTATAATCTAGCCCTTCTTCTAAGTTTATATCTTCTTGTGTGAGTTCAAAATCCGAAGCATCAAAGGCAGCATAGAATTTTAGCATTCCGGAGTTAAGTTTCTGTCTAAAAACAGCTTCGCCTTGCGCTCCTCTGTATGGTGTTTTCCAGTCATTTCTATCTTCATAAACAGCGAGATAAGGTGCTAAGTTGATATAAGATGCATTAATACTTAAAGAGGTTTTCTCCCATTTTTGAGTGTTACCTAAAGATCCACCAACACTCATAATACCAATATCTGTTTTTTCTTGATCTGGTTCATCTATAGTATTTAATAAAAGAACACTAGATAAAGCTTGTCCATATTCTGCTGAATAACCACCAGTGGAAAATGTAATACCATCAAATAAAAAAGGAGAGTAGCGCCCTCTTGTTGGAATATTGTTAGTCGTTGGCGAATATGGTGTGAACACTCTAATGCCATCAATGAAAATTTGTGTCTCGTCTGCATCACCACCTCTAACAAATAAACGACCATCTTCAGCAACAGTAGTTGTGCCTGGTAAAGTTTGTAAGGCACCTACAAAATCACCTAGTGCACTTGCAGTCGTTACAACATCTAAGGGCTTTAAAACAGAAACTTTGCTATTATCATTGGCTTCAAACGTACCAGCAGACAAAATAACAGTATCTAAGGCATCAACATCTTCTCTAAGTCTAATATTAAGGTCTTTCATTTCTGAAACCTTCTTAACGATTGTAGCTGTTTCGTATGAAAGAAAGGAAACTATGAGAACTTGTGTTTCCTTTTCTTCTGTAGTAAAAGAGAACTCGCCTTTAGGATTTGTAGTAGTTCCATTATAAGTACCTTCAATGTATACATTAGCTCCTTCTAATGGTTGACCTTTAGAGTCGGTAACTTTTCCACTCACAGTATTTTGAGAAAATGTTAGTTGAATGACTATTAGAGCAATGATAAGTGCAAAATGTTTCATAATATAAATATCTGTTCGTTTGTTTTTGATTGATGAAACAAATGTGCTGACTATTACATAGATTTCTAATTAGAAGTTTCTGAATTGTTAATAATTAATGATGAATTGAATATATTTGATCCACTATGGATTTTTGAAAAGTTGATAATCGAAAATGCCTTAGATAATTATCACCTAATTTTTTAAAATGCTCACAAAAACCGAAAAACATTTTAGTATTCTATTTTTTGTTATTGTTCTTATAGAACTCTTAATAGGAAGCTTAGAATCTTTTCAAAGTTTGCATTACTTTGCTAAACCAGCTATTGTACTGAGTCTTATTCTTTTTTTCGTAAAGGCATCTAAGTCGCTTTCTAAATTCATAAAAAATCTTACGCTTTTGGCGTTAATATTCTCATTATTTGGAGATATATTATTAATGTTTGTAGATAAATCGCCTCATTTTTTCACGTTTGGCTTAGTAAGTTTCCTGATAGCTCACATTATGTATATTATGGTTTTCTTAAAGCACAGAAATAGGAGCATGTCTTTTATAGGTTTTATGATCTTTTTGCTGATTTATGCTGTAGGTCTATTTTATCTATTAAAGGATGGATTAGGAGACATGTTGGTCCCAGTAATTATCTATATGTTGGTGATTTTAAGCATGTCTACCTCTGCTTATTTACGAAGAGCTAAGGTTGAAAACGTAAGTTATTATTTAGTTTTATTTGGTGCTGTTTTATTTATGATTTCAGATAGTATATTGGCACTCAATAAGTTTTATCAAACTATTCCTATGTCAAATTTTAGTATTATGATAACTTATGCTTTAGCACAATATTTAATCATTCTAGGAATTTTAAAAATAACTGTAACAAACTCTAAAGTATAACTACTTATAGAATAACTAACCGATAAAATTTGAACAAAGAACTCGAACATAATTTTGTTGAACTCTTAAAACAACATCAAAATATTGTGCATAAAGTATGTAGGCTTTATACCAATAATA
The DNA here is from genome assembly GCF_031846265.1 of Microcosmobacter mediterraneus. NCBI lineage: Bacteria > Pseudomonadati > Bacteroidota > Flavobacteriia > Flavobacteriales > Flavobacteriaceae > Microcosmobacter > Microcosmobacter mediterraneus. Next base: position 429,735 of record NZ_JAVRIA010000001.1, read on the forward strand.
AAGATGAACATAATGATTTGTTTCAAGAGATTACTATACAGTTATGGCGTGCATTTCCTAAGTTTAGAGGAGACTCTAAATTTAGTACTTGGATGTATAGAGTAGGTTTAAATACAGCCATTACTTTATATAGAAAGTCTAAACGTCGTATAAAAACTTACGAGTTAGAACCTTTACAGTTTAAACTTAAAAGTGATGAGTATGATGATACAGAAGAAGAGCAGTTAAAGGCCTTGTATAAAGCCGTACATCAATTAAATGATATTGAAAAGGCTTTAGTATTACTGTACTTAGAAGATAAAGACTATAGAGAAATAAGTGAAACTTTGGGTATTACAGAAGTAAATGCTAGAGTTAAAATGAATAGAGTTAAAACAAAACTCAGAACAATATTAAATCCTTAGTAACTATGGATGAATTAGAATTATTAAAAAAGGATTGGAAGAATAAAGAGAACGATTATCCTACATTGTCTTATGATGAAATTTATAAGATGATCCATTCCAAATCATCAAGTATTGTAAAATGGATCTTTATTATTAGTATGATAGAACTTGGCCTTGGTTTGTTATTAGCATTATTAAATCCTAATATCGATACAAAAATTAAGTTACCAGATTGGACTACTACGCTTACCTATCTTAGTTATCCTATTATTTTATTTTTCATCTATAGGTTTTACATAAATTATAAAACTATATCTGCAACAGATAATGTAAAAAAGCTCATAGCTAATATTATTAAAACCAGAAGGACTGTAAAATATTACGTACTCTTTAATGTTGTCTTTGGAGCTATCATTTTTGCAGTAGGTCTTTATTTAGGTTTTGGAAATTCTCCAGAAGTAATTGAAAACTTAAATACTACAGCATCCTCAAAAAAGTACTTAGTTATTATTGCTACAGTTGTTATTGCTACAGCGCTATTTGTAGGGTTAATTTTAGCTATTTATTATTTATTATACGGTTTATTACTAAGAAGACTTAATAGAAACTACAAAGAGCTTAAAAAAATACAACAATAGCGTTCTACCATTCGCGCTTTTTGTTCAGTTCTTCATAAGCTAATAATTCTTCCTGCGGAATTACTTTTAAAAACGAAGGATGTTGCTCAATAGCATATTCAATTTTCTCAACAATTTCTGGAATGGTTTCATTCTCGTAATCTATTTGTAGTGGTTCTTTTACTTCAAATGATTGATATACATTTTTCTTTTTTATACGCAATCCTTTTTTATCAAAAGAACGTCTAAAACCGTCAATAACAATAGGTACAACTATTGGTTTATACTGTTTAATTATATGTGCTGTTCCTTTTCTAATAGGTTTAAAAGGTGTTGTAGTACCTTGAGGAAAAGTTACAACCCAGCCATCATCTAATGCTTTTTTAATATTACTAATGTCGCTCATTTTCACCTGTCTATTAACTTCTTCACCTTTAGAGCGCCAAGTACGCTCAATACTAATAGAACCTGTATAAGCAAAAATCTTTGGTATTAACCCAGATTTCATAGTTTCCTTGGCTGCAACATAGTACATGTTAAGTTTAGGATTCCATAAATAACCAACATTTTTTATGTTATCAAGCCTACCACTTAAGCTCGCATTAAATACATGAAACATAGCAATAACATCTGCAAAATAAGTTTGATGATTAGAGATAAAGAGTACATTAGTATCAGGAAGATTCTTAATGATTTCGGATCCTTCAATTTGTAATTCATTAAAACCTCTAAAACGACGATGTGTTAGTAATCCAAGGATTCTAATCAGCCATTTTTTTACAAATAAAATATGTCCGAAAGGATTTTTTTTAAATAATCCCATAAATTAGTTTTAGTTAGTATAGCTGCAAAAATAATAAACAAGACTCATTACAGCACTTGTTTTAACAAGTCTTTGATTTCGCTAAGCATCATAGCTGTAGCGCCCCAAATAATCTGATCCTTTAATTTAAAAGCAGGAACGTTAACAGCGACCTTGTATGATGTGGATACTGAGGTTGATATTACATTACTATCATTGAGTATATCCTGTAAAGGTATTTCTATAATTTGTTCCACCTCTTTATCCTCTTTTTTAAATATTGGAGTACTATTTAAAACCCCTAAAAATGGATGTACTACAAAATTGCTTGGAGGAATATATATAGAGGTCATAGACTTTAAAATAGTAATTGATGATTTTGAAACACCAATCTCCTCTTCAGTTTCTCTTAGTGCAGTATCTTTTAAAGATGTATCTAATTCTTCAGTTTTTCCGCCAGGAAAACCTATTTGACCAGAGTGAACGCCTTTGTAGGTTTTTCTTAATATAAAAACCATCATTGTTTTATTATTTTGGTTAGGATAACACAATGCTAATACTGCAGATTGCTTGGCGTTCTTAATATTATTTTGCTGAAGTTTTATAAGCTCTCTACGAAAAGGAGGCGACATTTTTAGTTGCGATTCTTGACCAGAAACAGGTATTTGTTCTATTTTTGAAATACAATTAAGGAACTCATTAAATGTCATACGTTAGACTAATCTGTTTTTGTGTTTTGTTTTTGGCTTGTGAAGATAAAAAATCCTCACAACAAATACCTTTAAAAGATCCAGATACTACTGTTATTACTGAAACTAAAAAAGAAAAGCCCAATAAACCTGATCGAGAATTTCCAAAGTTAAATAGTAAAAATGCTATGGACTTTTTTTTGGAATACGATAAGGAACATAAAGAAGACAAGATTCGTATAACAACAAGTATGGGAATTATTGATGTGCAGTTGTTTGAGACCACAAAGTTTCATCGCTCTAATTTTATTTTTCTTACAAAGCAAGGTTATTTTGATGGCACTCAGTTTCATAGAGTGGTAAAGAATTTTATTATCCAAGGCGGAAGTACAGACAACCCAAAAATAGGAAAGCGTAGACGATACATTGGTAAATACTTATTGCCACCAGATACAAAGCGAGGTTTTAAGCACCATAGAGGTGTTATTTCTATGCCAAGTAGTGAGATTGAGAATGCTTACAAATTGGCTTCACCTTATGAATTTTTCATTGTTCAGAACCCTAAAGGTGCGTACCATTTAGATGGAAAATATACAGCCTTTGGTAAAGTTATAAGAGGTATGGATGTGGTCGATAAAATTAATAATGTAAAAACCGATAGATCAGATTGGCCAATGACTAATGTCTATATTACCAATGTAGAAATACTTGATTAAGATATAGTTTATAAAGATTTAGATTTTAGTTACAGGACTTTTTATTGATAGTTCTTTACACCAATCATAACGTTTATTAACTTGCTTTTGAATTTCTTTTATACGCGACGCTAACACCTTCTTGTCTTGAAATAGTTTAGAAAACCGCTTCTCCATATTTAAATAGCTTTCTATATGAATTGTAGGTGTTCCAGAATCTAATTGAAATGGATGTTCTTTTCGAGGATCATTACTATACAAGATCCATTGCCCAGAATCTACTGCAGCTTTATGATATTGACTTGGATTTTTCATGTTTATACCATGAGATGAACTGTGTGTATAAGCAATTATTATAGATGGACCATTAAAGCTTTCTGCTTCATTAAAGGCTTTTAGCGTTTGTTCTTGATTTGCACCTATCGCTACTGAAGCGACATACACCTTGTCATAAGTCATCGCTAATCTGCCCAAATCTTTTTTCTGTTTTTGTTTTCCAGAAAAAGCAAATTTTCCTGATGCACCAAAAGGTGTGGCTTTAGATGCTTGACCTCCTGTGTTATCATATACTTCATTATCTAATATTAAAATATTTACATTTTCACCTGAAGCGATTACATGATCTAAGCCTCCATAACCTATATCATAAGCCCAACCGTCTCCACCAATTATCCAGATACTTTTTTCAACTAAACAGTCAGCAATATTGAGTAATTGTACTGCTTCTTGAGATGCTATAGTAGTAAGCTGCTTCTTTAAAAGTGCAACTCGATTTTTTTGTTTACTAATCTCTTCTTCAGAATTTTGAGTGGCATTAAGGATGTCATGAACTAAGTCAAGCTTTATCTCTGGCACTAACTTTTTCAACAATACTTTGGCTTGCTGCTCTTGTTGATTTATCGACAGTCTATAACCTAATCCAAATTCAGCGTTATCTTCAAACAGCGAGTTAGACCAAGCTGGTCCTTCTCCGTTTTTATTTTTTGACCAAGGTGTTGTGGGTAAAGCGCCTCCAAAAATAGAACTTGCTCCAGTTGCATTTGCAACCATCAATCTATCTCCAAACAATTGAGAGACAAGTTTTAAGTAAGGCGCTTCTCCACAACCTTCAACACCAATTGAATATTTAAATAAAGGCTCTTGCAACTGTTGTTGACTTACCTTTTGGATATTTATTTTTTCGCGATCAAATTCAGGTATATTCTTAAAGTGATTCCAATTTTCGCTTTCCGAGGTATAGACTTCTGAAATTGGTTTCATGGTTAATGCTTTTGCTGGACAAGCATCAACACAATTGTTACAACCATTGCATTGATCAGGATTATTTTGAATGGTAAAATTCATTAAGTCAAATTCTTCTGAAAAGATGTGTTTAAATTTAGAAGATGAGCCTTCCAAATTTGAATCATCATATACTTTTATACGAAGCGAACCTTGTGGGCAAGCCATACTACAAGCACCACATTGTGTACATAAATCAGTATTCCAAATAGGCAGTTCCTCTGCTTGAGATATTGAATTATATTGAGATGTATTTGTTGGGTATGTGCCATCTACTGGAAGCATGCTTACTGGAATATCATTTCCGTTATTTGCTAATAATTGCCCTAATAATGTTTTAGAAAATTCTGAATCAGGTTCTGAGCCAATGTATTCTGTTTTGTAGTTAGAAGTATCTACTTTATAGATATATTCTTTTAAATCTATAATGTCATCAGAAGCCAAGGCATCATTTTTTAATGCTAAAAAACAGGCATAAGCCTCAGAGATTTCTTTACTATTAATTTTCAAATCACTTTGTAATTCTTGGAAGTTCACCACATAGACATTTAATTCTTTTTTACGAATTTGGTCTCGTGTGTTAATCGATTGTGCTTGCCAAAATGCTTTAGAAGTAAGCGAGGAGTTAACCAAAAGAGTTCCTTTAGATTTTATGTTTTTTATTACGTTGTACTTTTTAATGAAGTTGGCATTTTCACAAGCAATAAAATCAGCTTTTTCTATTAAATAAGGCGCTTTTATTTCTTTTCTAGAAAGGCGTAAATGGACTACATTTCTAGAGTTTGATTTTTTATAATCACAGTCAATATATCCTTGAACAAAACTATTTAAGTTGTTTGCGATTATTGTCATAGTATTGTTAAGCCCTTGAGTATTCTCCCTGCATTTTTTTTGATAAAAGACAGCTTGATATAGTTCAGAGTTCAGTTCAACTTTTTTAGAAATATCTAAACTCAAATTTGTGATATCATCATTAATACCAACAGTAAAATTGTTCTTTGGATGCTCTAATTTTAAGTTTTCAAAAATTGCATTTACCATTGAAGGTGTAAACTCTTTTGATGAAAGTCCGTAACGACCTCCAACAATTCTTGGAAATGTTTCTAATGTGTTGGTTTGAAAACTTTCAGATAGCGATTGAACAATATCTAGATATAATGGTTCACCTGTAGAACCTGGTTCTTTAGTTCTGTCTAAAACTGCAATACATTTAACCGTTTTTGGAAGTGCTTTAATAAGATGATCTGTGCTAAAAGGTCTAAACAGACGTACTTTTATTAAACCATACCTGTTTCCGTTTTTATTTAATTGATTTATTGTTGTTTCGATAGTTTCTGTAGAAGAAGCCATCGAAATGATAATATGTTCTGCTTCAGGATGACCAACATAATCAAAAAGATTATAGGCTCTTCCTGTAAGTTTTGCAAACTCATCCATTTTGTTTTGAACAATATCTGGACATGCATTATAGAATGAATTTTGAGCTTCACGACTTTGAAAAAAGACATCAGCTCCTTGTGATGTACCTCTTAATACAGGATTATTAGGATTTAAAGATCTATTTCTATGTTCTGCAATTAGCTTTGATTCTATGATTTTGGTAATGATATTATCAGAAATAGTCTCAATGGTATTTAATTCATGAGAAGTTCTAAAACCATCGAAAAAATGCACAAAAGGGACCCTAGATTTTAAGGTTGCAGCCTGAGCAATCAAAGCAAAATCTTGAGCTTCTTGAGCAGATGCACTTCCTAGAAAGGCGTATCCTGATTGACGTACAGCCATAATATCACTATGGTCTCCAAAAACAGATAAGGCGTGTGTTGCAATACTTCGTGTTGCAACGTGAATAACGTTAGGAGTTAGTTCACCAGCAATCTTATACATATTTGGTAGCATTAATAACAAGCCTTGCGATGCTGTAAACGTAGAAGAAAGGCTTCCTGTTTGTAAAGCACCATGCATTGCTCCAGCTACACCAGCTTCACTTTGCATTTCAAAAGCTGTAGGCACTGTGTTCAACATGTTTTGTTTTCGCTCTGCACTCCATTGTTCAACCAATTCGCTCATTTCTGAAGCTGGTGTAATAGGATAAATAGGGAAGACCTCATTTGTCTTATAAGCCATTTTAGCTACTGCTTGATTAGCTGTTAATATGTTGTGCTTTTTTATCATTGGTGGTGTTGAATTGAAGAAATAAAAAGTGGCTAACCGTTAAAGAGAAGCCACTTTTTTAATTTTAAACTTAATCCTTTACTATCTCAATAGAAATTGGAGTTGGGTTTGTAATCATATCAAATACTGGTGAAAACTTTGCAAAGTTTTCTAACTGCTCTACAGAAGCATCTGATTTTACTTTAAGTTTAAAAGTAATACCATCAAATCCCATACGTACCTCAGGATCTAATCCTAAGAATCCGTGAAGGTCGCATCCACCTTCTAATGAAGAAGACGCACTTTCTATAGTAGCACCATTTGCAGCTGCATGATAAACCATAGCACCTGTTAAACAAGATCCTAATGAGTGTAATAAAACTTCTGGTGGAGTTGCTGCTTCATCTTCTCCTAATAATACATTTGGATGGCTACATTCCATGGTAAAAGTTTCCTGACGTGAAGTATCTTCTGCGCCAACACCATAAAAGCTTTTAATGCTTGATACACAATGTCCACCATTGATCCAATTGTTTTTTGCTCTGAATTTGAATTTTGCTAATTCAGGTTGTGCTTGAACGTGCTCAATAGTTTCTACTAATTGGTCTACGTTTACACCGTTTTTAATGTTTGCTGTTGTAATCATTGTTTCTAATTTTTAAAATTTAATTAATAATTATTTTTTGTTTGACTTTTTTAATGCGATTGCTATGCCAAACTATATAAATAATTAAATATCAAATAGTTATAATTATTTTGAGTAAATAAAATAGTAATGAAAAATCGTAAAATAACGAAATGTCGTTATTTAATTTATGAGATGTCGTGAATTTTAAATCGGACGTTCAATGGCTAATGCTTTTATTCGCGATGCCAAAGTTGTGGGTTTCATCTTTAATAACTCGGCCGCTCCATTTTTACCTGAAATTTTCCAGTGAGTCAATCGTAAGGCTTTTAAAATATTGTCTTTTTCAAGTTGAACTAACTGTTTAGTGGTCAGTATTTTTTCTTGTGCTTGATCAATATTATTTTCGATTATGTTAGATTCTGCAGGTATTATTGATTGCCAATTTATACGACCATCTTGCGAAACAATAAGTGCACGTTCAACTAAATTTTGTAATTCACGTACATTACCTGGCCAATGATAGGAGGTTAGTAATCTTTTTGCAGATTCTGATAATTCTAAATACGGTTTGTTTAGTTTACTAGACAATTGTTGGATCATCTCAGTAGCAATATGGCATACATCATTTCCGCGATTGCGCAAAGCAGGAACTTCTATAGGGAATACATTTAATCGATAATACAAATCTTCTCTAAACTTACCATTTTGAGCATGTTGCAATAAGTTGCGATGAGTCGCAGCTATAATTCTCACATCTACTTTAATTGTTTTAGAACTTCCCACTGGATCAAATTCTCCTTCTTGTATTACACGTAATAATTTTGGTTGTAAATCTAATGGCATTTCACCAATTTCATCTAAAAATATAGTGCCTTTATCTGCTAATAAAAAGCGTCCTTTCCTGTCTGAAGTAGCTCCAGTAAACGCACCTTTTTTATGTCCGAATAGTTCACTTTCAATAAGATTATGCGGAATCGCACCACAATTAATTCTGATTAAGGCTTTGTCATTTCTAGTGCTATTTTTATGAATGGCTCTAGCTATTAGTTCTTTTCCGGTTCCAGTTTCGCCAGTGACTAAAACAGTTGCATTCGTTTTAGCGACTTGGTCAATTTGTTTTAGAACACTTTTCATAGAATTATCTTCAGCAGTAATACCATGGTCATTGGTTAAAAATCTTATTTCTTCTGTAAGATATTCTGTCTGTTTTGTAAGTAAATTAATTTTTTCTTCAGCTTTAAGACGTTCATTGATATTTCTTAGAATTAAAGTATAGAAGGTTTCATTTTCAGTACCATATTGGCTAATAGTTCCTTCATTTAAGGTCTCAGTTTCATTTGAGCCAATAACTTTTAGAATTTCTGGTAAATGATTATCTAAGAGTGTTTTATCTTCAGAACTTATAATTGATTCAATTATTTTGGCGCTTGGTTCATCAAAAAAGAAAAGTATATTTCGTTGTATAGTGTCATTATTCTCTAATAATTCGTTGGCTGAAGGGTTGGTTAAAACAATTCTAAACTTACTATCAAACATAATAATAGCATCCATGGCACCTTCAATAAGACCTTTCGTTTTTGAACTAGCAAGTTCTAAAGCTCTATTAGAATTTGTTAATAGTTCTTGTATATCATCTAACTCACGATGACGTTTTATAAGTAATGACAAAACACCTTTAACAAGATTCTTGTCTTTATGAAGTAAATCCATAAAATGATGATGTTCTATTTTTAAAAGTGTTAAAGGTTTAGTGGCTGTAATAGATGCAGAACGTACATCATTATCTATTAATGCATATTCTCCAAAACAATCACCTTCATTAAGATGTGTATAAATATGATCTTTGACATGAACCTTAACCTGTCCTTGAACAATTACATACATAGCGTCACCTTCATCATCTTTATTGAAAACTACTTCATTATTTTTAAAGGATTCCTCTGTAACAAACTGACTTAAATGGAATAGTGAAGATTCGGAAACTTCAGAAAAAAAAGTGGAATGAGATAATAATCTTATAATTTTTTCAGAAGCAATTTGAGCCATTACCTGTGTTGTTGATTAACTTAATTGAGTTAAATATAGTTAATATTCCTATTTTTAAAGGATTGATATACCTTAATATCATACTTATTTAGCAAAATGTTTAATTTAGTACATCTAACAAATTAATTCAGAATGACTCAAGAGCGACAGCTTGCAGCTATTATGTTTACTGACATAGAAGGCTACACAGCATTAATGCAGAAAGATGAGGCTAATGCTGTAGCAATTAGAGCACGTTTAAGAAGTACTTTTGAAACGACTATAGAAGCATTTAACGGAAAAGTAATTCAGTATTTTGGTGATGGTACTTTGAGTACATTTAGAAGTACTATTGATGCAGTAGAATGTGCTATTGAATTGCAAGTAGTTTTCTTATCTGAACCAAAAATACCTGTTAGAATAGGTATTCATGTTGGTGATATCATTCATACTGAAGATGATATTATTGGAGATGCTGTTAATGTTGCAGCAAGAATAGAGTCTTGTGCTATACCAGGCAGTATTTTAATTTCTGATAAAGTCCATGATCAAACAAGGAATCATACTCATATTAAATCAAAGTTTTTAGATGCTTATGAATTGAAAAATGTTGAAGAAGCTATACCGCTTTTTGCAATTGCTAATGATAGTTTAATTGTTCCAAAGGCTGAAGATATTAAAGGTAAGCTCAAAGTTCATAACAACAAATCTGAACAGGTTAAATCTAAAAAACGTATTACAATATTGGTAGGTGTATTAATAGCGTTACTGCTACTTATTTTTTTACATTTTCAATTTAATCATAAATCGATTGAAATAAACGATTATTCAATAGCTGTGTTGCCGTTTGAAAATTTAAGTACTGATGATGATGCTGAGATTTTTAGAGATGGAATGACAGAAGATATACTTACTCATTTATCAAAGATTAAAGAATTACATGTTATTTCACGAACCTCTGTAATGCGTTATAAGAAAACTAATAAATCTATACCTCTAATAGCTGAAGAGCTAGGAGTTTCATTAATATTAGAAGGTAGTATAAGAAAATATGGTAATAAGTTAAGGGTCACAGCTCAACTTATTGATGCTAAAACTGATGAGCATATTTGGGCAGAAAACTATGATAGAACACTTACAGATATTTTTGATATACAATCAGAACTCTCTAAAGAAATAGTTAGTGCGTTAGAAATTAATATTACTGTTGAAGAGGAAACTTATTTAGCTCAGATACCAACCAAAAATGTAGAAGCCTATAAATTATTTTTACAAGGAAGGAAAGAAGCTGATAAACGAAATGCTAAAAGTTTAGCAAAAAGTATAGAGTTATACGAAAAGGCTATAGGCTTAGACCCAAAATATGCTGAAGCTTATGCTGAAATTGCTAATTCAATTTATCTTGAGACATATTATTCTGCTAGAAACCCTGGAGAAGCATCGCAATTAGCTAATGATTATTTAGATGAAGCTATAAAAATAAATGATAAAGTATCTAGAATTTATTCTGTTAGAGGTTTAATTTATAACATTAAAGGTAAGCACGATGAGGCTAAAACTTCTTTTGAAAGAGCAATTAAATTGTCACCTAATGATGTTACAGCAAGGCATCAATTTTCTACATTTTACTATTATACTCAGCAATATGAAGCACAATTAGAGCAAGCAGAAATTGCCTATAAGTTAGATCCATTATCTTTTGCTACTGCTAATACCTATTTTACTGCACTTATGTCTAATAGTAAATATGAGGAGGCTGAAGCATTAATGAAAAAAATTGAGAAAGAAGATTTGGGTTATAATAAGTTTGTGATAAACAGATCTTTTTTTAGGTTATATATGGATCAAAACAAATACAATGAAGCTATTGAGCCATTAAAAAAAATGGTACCTAAAGAAAATGTATTTAATAGGTTCTTAGGATTTTGTTATACAAAAGTTGGAGATACTTTAAGCACATACAGAATAATTGATTCAATTCATAAAAATAGTAGTGATAGAGAAAAAAGTCATCAGTTAGCAGTAGTGTACTCAAGCTTAGAGATGACAGATAGTGTGCTTTATCATTTAGATACCATTCGTAATAAACAGACAAGAACTTTAAAAAGGGAATATGAAGATTTTTTCAGATATTTAAAAGATGATCAAAGATTTATTAATGCATTACATAAACATGGAATAAAACTAAATAATAATTAAAAAATTGTAACAAATTATCTTCTTTAGCGTCCTATAAGCATCAAAATAAATACGTTACAACATGATGCGCGAAGACAATCAATTATTAATGATCACTCACCTTAGTCAGTTATTATTGTATATAACTGCAGTAGGAAGTCTTATAGTTCCTTTAATTATTTGGGTAACCCAAAAAGATAAAGTATACCAAATGGATGAGCATGGCAAACGTATTATAAATTTTCAAATTAGTTTAATAGTTTACTCTATTATTTGTGTGCCACTGATACTGCTTTTTGGCTTAGGTTTATTAGGTTTTATTTTTCTTGGAATTATAGCCTTAATATTTCCTATAATGAATGCTGTTAGAGCAAGTAATGGTGAGCCACCATCGTATCCCTTATCTCTTAATTTTATTAGTTAGTTAGTTTTTCTCCATGAGGATGGAGAGTTTTAGAGAGGTAATGCAAAAACGCTCACTTTTATTAAAGTGAGCGTTTTTAATAGTATATAAATTATGAAACTATTAATTATTTAACATCACTGGCATAACAAGCATGGTAACATGCTCACCTTCATCTAAACCATCTATTGGTGTTAAAATACCAGCTCTATTTGGTAAACTCATTTCTAATTGTACTTCGTCTGAGCTTAAATTAGTAATCATTTCTGTTAAGAAACGTGAGTTAAATCCTATTTGAATATCATCGCCTTGATAATCACAGCTTAAACGCTCTTCGGCTTTATTACTGTAATCTATATCTTCCGCAGAGATATTTAGTTCTGCTCCAGCAATCTTTAAACGGATTTGATGTGTAGTTTTATTAGAGAAAATAGACACACGTTTTACAGAATTCAAAAATTGATTTCTTTGAATATTTAATTTATTAGGATTCTCTTTTGGAATTACAGCTTCATAGTTAGGATATTTTCCATCTATAAGTCTACAAACTAGTTCAGAGTTATTAAATGTAAACTTGGCGTTAGAATCATTGTATTCTATGGTAACATCATCTTCAGAGCCTGCTAAAATACCTTTAAGAAGATTTAAAGGTTTTTTAGGCATAATAAATTCTGCCACCTGATTTGCCTTTATATCTTCTCTAGTATACTTAACCAGTTTATGAGCATCTGTGGCTACAAAGGTTAAACCTTCTGTTGAAAACTGAAAAAACACACCACTCATTACAGGACGTAAATCGTCATTACCAGCAGCAAAAATTGTTTTAGCAATTGCAGTAGCAAGGATATCTCCCATTATTGTTGTTGTGCTTGGATCTTCTAAAGCAACAGCTTTAGGAAACTCATTGCCATCTGCATATGCTAATGCATATTTACCATGATTAGAGCTTATTTCTACAGTATTGTTGTCTTCAACTACAAAAGTTAATGGCTGTTCTGGGAATGTTTTAAGTGTATCTAATAATAACCTTGCAGGTAATGCAATACTTCCTTTGGCATCACTTTCTACATCTATTGTAGAAGACATGGTAGTCTCTAAATCACTAGCAGAAACGGTAAGTTTAGCATGGTCTAATTCAAATAAAAAGTTATCTAAAATAGGCAAGGTGTTAGAGTTGTTAATGACGCCTCCTAAAACTTGTAATTGCTTTAACAAATATGTACTCGATACTATGAATTTCATCTAAAATTTGATCTAAAAAATTGTCCTACAAATATATCTTAATAGAGTTGTTTAATAAAACAAACTTATTAACAACTTTTAGCTGTATTGTCTTCGTCTTAAATAATTAAATCCGAAGGCAAAAAGGGCAAGTAACACAATGGGTAATAAAAGATTAATAAATTGCCATTTTGTACGCTCATCAACACTACGTTGCTCGTCTAAAAAGGCTATAGCTATATCTTTAGATCTAATGTTCATTAATCCATTATCATCTAAAAGGTAATTTACAGCATTGAGCAAAAACTCTTTGTTTCCTAAAGTTTTTCCTGTCCATTTATCAAAACCTAATTCTTGAGGTTGATTTCTTAGCACACCATTCTGTATAACATTACCATCTGAGATAATAATCATTTTTGAAGCAATACCATTGTCTTTGGCATCTGAAAGTTGAAACGGTTTTATTCTATTTTTATAAACAGAGGTAAAAGAGCCTTCAAGTAAAACAGCAAGATGTTGTGGACCTTTATTAAATGTAGAAGGATCAGGTTCTTGTGTCACTAAATCTAAACTAATTGATGTTGGTACACCTTGCAGCTTTGATAATTTTGAGCTTTGTAATAGAATAGTTTTATCAATATTATTTTTTAGTGTATCAATCTGACTAGCAAAATCAAAACGTACTAAATTAATATTCTTACTTATTGGGTGATTAGTTTCGCTCTTAGCTAATGGTGAGTATGGCCATCGTAAGGGTTGAAATTGCGCCTTACTTCCTTCGCCTAATGCTAACCAAATAGGAGCAGAATACATGTCGTTTACAATTACAGGGTTAATTCTAACACCATATTTAAAAAAGAAATCGTTGAGGTTAAGATCTTTTAAAACAGCAATATTACTTCCAGATGCATTTTTTAAACTATCTTCTTCAATGATAACAGATTCGGTCAGCCATAGACTTTTTCCACCTCTTATGGTATATTGGTCTAATACAAACTTTTCTTCTTCAGAAAACGCTTGCGTAGGTTTAGCTGAAATAATTAAGTCGTATTCACTTAGCTGCTTTAGTGTTTTTTTAGGATTTGTTGCAACACTATCTAATGTAAATTTTGCAATTCTGTAGTAGTCACTTAATGTGTTTAGAAAGTCTGCAATATAAATATCATTGAGTTGACCATTACCTTTTAATACGGCAATTTGTTTTGTTTTATTCTGAGTTATTTTTCTAAAAGCATCTGCGAAAGCATATTCTAAATTCTGAATAGAATTTGATACTTTCTCTTGTAGAGAACTACTAATATCATCTTTTAAAAGTGGAATTTTAGTGATGTTATTATCACCAAAACTTGCAAAAGCCCAAGGGAAAATTAGTTCTTTAGAAACTTTAGAATTACTAGCTTTACTATTGACATATGGTTTTAAACCGCTTTTTGTTAGTTCTTCAATATTTCTGTCTTTGGTTTCTTCATCTGCGAGCACATCTATATAGTTAACTTTTATTAAAGGATTAGTTAATCTAAATTCTTCTAGTAATTGCTTGGTTTCTGAGCGTAATCGTCTAAATTCTGAAGGTAAATCGCCTTCTAAAAATAGATCAATAATTAGTGGCGAATCAATAGTGTTTAAAAGTTGTTCTGTAGACTCTGAAATAGTAAATCGTTTATCTGAAGTGAGATCAAAACGCTGATATACCCTAGAGCTAATGACATTAATAGCTATGATGATTATTAATGAAAAGCCTAGATATTTTAAATAATTTGTTCTATTCATCTTCAAAGACTATTTGTTCTTGAAATCGTTTTAATTCAAAAACTTTATCGTTTTTAAATACTAGCGTTAAACATTCTTTATCATCATTAAAAGCACCTGGTAATAAACCCATGCCATAATTCCATAGGTTTTCATCATGCTGCTTTTTAGCATCATCCCAACTTAGCCATTCGTATTTACCTAGTAAGGCTTCAATTTCAGATTTATCTTTACCAATTAAAAATTTAGAATCGGTTATGTCTTTTACCATCTCATAACGCAAACCCGGTTTTTTTGTCCAAGCTTCACTATTAAAGTGTTTTTGATGATGAAAAGGGACTATGATATTTAAAAATGGATAGAACATATAAAAATAAACTAAAGGTGTTAGAACCAAACTTACAAGTAGAGTAAGCCACTTTCTTTTATCAATTGTTCTTATAAATAGAAAGACTAGCACAAACACCAGAATCATAAATACAACTAAAAGAGTAGTAATAATCATATTTAACTGTTCTGAATATTTAATTTGGTTAAAACTATGAATAGAGCAGATATGCTTAAAAAATATATAATATCTCTCGTATCCAAAACGCCTCTACTCATACTTTTAAAATGTGCGTCCATACCAAGATTTTCTAGATAAAAAGTATCGCCTAAAAAATTATAGTTTGAAATACCTTGAAAACCAAAATAGAAAAAGAAACAAATAAAAACCGCAATAATAAATGCCACAATTTGGTTATTAGAAAGGGTTGATGCAAAAACACCAATTGCAGTATAAGCTCCAATTAGAAAGAGTAATCCAAAATATGATCCAAGAGTACTTCCAATATCCAAATTACCTACAGTTTGCCCTAATTGATATACAGTAAATACATAAAGTAATGTTGGTATAAGAGCAATAATAATGAGTATGCATGCACCAAAATATTTACCTAAAACTATGTTTAAATGCGATATTGGTTTTGTGAGTAATAGTTCTAAAGTGCCTTGCTTTTTTTCATCAGAGAAACTTCGCATGGTAACAGCTGGTACCAGAAAAATAAGAATCCAAGGTGCTAACAAGAAAAAGCCAGATAGATCCGCAAAACCACTGTCTATAATATTAAAGTCACCTTCAAAAACCCATAGAAATAAACCATTTAAAACAAGAAAAACAGCAATGACTAAATAGCCAATTGGTGAGGTGAAAAATGTATTTATTTCTTTTTTGAGAATTGCTAGCATGTTAAATTTAGGTATTCAGTATGTACTTTAATTATATTAGCTTCAATTTTTAATGATGGCAGATACTATAATATCTAATATTGGTTACTATAAAGTCTCTGCTTCATTACTTAAGCGATATTAAACTATCAATATACTATTTATTTCTTTTCACTAACCATAAATCACTTTAGCGTAGCAACCTTATCCACAGTCCAAGCTTCAGGTTTTGCATTAAATAATGGTTTTGTTTTTGCCCAAACCATTTTAAATAAATCAGAATGTCTATATCGTTCTAAATCCTCTTCAGATTTCCAGTAACTGTAGGTGAAAAAAATAGCTGAATTGGTTTTGTCTTGATACAGTTCTAGGAATTCACATCCTTCAAACGTTCTTATTTTATCTTTGTTGTGGTTAAAATTTTTTAAAAACACATCAATTTTAGAAACCTCAAAACTCATTTTAACTATGCGTACAATCATCTTTAGACCTTTAAGAAATTTACAGTAATTGTATCTCTCATACTTAGTCCCATTAAACTAGAGGCACTACCAACCGTTTCCATATTACTTCTATAAACAGCAATTTCTAGGTAGTCTGATGAGTTAAAAACCACCATACCACGACCTTCGTCATTGCGTTTCTCTTCAGGAATTTCAAAGTTAATAATATCACTATAGCGCTCATATATACGCTTAAATTTGTAGTTACGAGCCGAAATTTCAAAAGGTCTAGTTTTTTGCACAGATTCAAAAAATTTACGTCTTATATTAGTTACAACATTCCCATAATGATCAATGTAAATAATACTGCCAATAATCTGGCTCTTTTCATCATTTACAAATGGTATTAAATTTTTAATCGGTTTAATGTTGTTGATAACTTTTCCTATCACCTCCAAAGTTCCACCTCGAGCAATATGGCAAGCAGCTTTTACAAAAATGTCTAAAACCGGAAAACTAGAAGCTACTTTATCATGTATATTAATTTCAACTATTTTTTCTGGAGCTATTTCTGAGCATATCATACTCATAATACCATTATTTGCACATACAAAATAATGATCGTCTAATTTTACTGCAATGTGTTTGTTTTCAGGATTTAACTCAGAGTCTATTCCAATGATATGAATAGTTCCTTTAGGAAAACTACTATAAGCATTTTGTATAATATAAGCGGCTTCTGGGATGCTGAATGGTGATACTGAATGTGAAATATCAACAATTTTCACTTCGGGTTGCTCACTATAAATAGCTCCTTTTATGGCACCAGCAAAGTGATCTTTTTCTCCAAAATCAGTTGTTAATGTGATGATTGCCATGAGCCAATTGTTGATATTTTTTTAATACAGACCTCTGTAATTTTATGTAGATTTGTTAAACACAAAACTAATAAAACAAACATAAATTCTAGTAGCTTTTGAACGAACTTATCATTGAACTTGAAGAAATCACTCCAAAGGAATTTTTTGGAGCACAAAATGTTAATATAGAACTCCTTAAAACCTATTTTCCAAAACTTAAAATTGTTGCTAGAGGCAATAAAATTAAAGCCTATGGCGATGAGGATCTTTTAGAAGAATTTGATCGTCGAATGAATATGCTTATGAAGCATTTTGCTAAATATAATAAGTTAGACGAAAATGTTATAGAGCGTGTTTTAACAAGTGCAAGTAGTCAAGATTACACAACTTCAGACAAATCTGGAGCAGTTATAGTTCATGGTGTTGGTGGAAAACTCATAAAAGCGCAAACAGCTAATCAGCGTAAATTAGTTGATGCTGTAAAGAAGAATGATATGGTTTTTGCTATTGGTCCTGCAGGAACAGGTAAAACCTACACAGGAGTTGCCTTAGCAGTACAAGCCCTTAAAAACAAAGAGGTTAAGCGTATTATTTTAACAAGACCAGCTGTTGAGGCTGGAGAGAATCTTGGATTTCTACCAGGAGATTTAAAAGAAAAATTAGATCCTTACATGCAACCATTATACGATGCATTACGCGATATGATTCCTGCTGAAAAATTAGAAACCTTTATTGAAAATGGAACAGTGCAAATTGCACCATTGGCATTTATGAGAGGTCGTACTTTAGATAATGCATTTGTGATTTTAGACGAAGGACAAAATACAACACATGCGCAGATGAAGATGTTTTTAACCAGAATGGGAAAGAACGCAAAGTTTCTGTTAACAGGAGATCCTGGTCAGATCGATTTACCTAGACGTACAATTTCTGGGCTTAAAGAGGCGCTCTTAATACTCAAGAATATTAATGGTGTTGGTATTGTGTTCTTAGATGATAAAGATGTTATTAGACATAAACTGGTTAAGAAAGTTATTGAAGCTTATAAAAGCATAGAGAATAGAGATTGATGAATACAATAATAGATACTAATTTCGATTTTCCAAATCAAACAAGCCTCTATAAAGGCAAGGTTAGAGAAGTTTATAATATCAACAATGAGCAATTAGTAATGATTGCAACAGATCGATTAAGTGCTTTTGATGTTGTTATGCCTAAAGGAATTCCTTACAAAGGTCAAATCTTAAACCAAATTGCAACCAAAATGATGAAAGCCACAGAAGATTTGGTGCCAAATTGGTTAGTAGCCACTCCAGATCCAAATGTAGCTATTGGTCATTTATGCAAACCATTTAAAGTGGAAATGGTTATTAGAGGTTATATGTCTGGTCATGCTGCACGCGAATATAAGTTAGGAAAACGAATGCTATGTGGTGTGCCAATGCCAGAAGGTATGAAAGAAAATGATAAATTTCCTGAACCTATTATAACACCTGCAACTAAAGCAGAAATGGGAGATCATGACGAAGATATTTCTAGAGAAGACATTTTAAAACGAGGGATTGTTTCAGAGCAAGACTATCGTGTTTTAGAGGATTACACAAGAAAATTATTTCAAAGAGGTTCAGAGATCGCTGCGTCTAGAGGTTTAATCTTAGTAGATACAAAATATGAGTTTGGTAAAACTAACGATGGACAAATTGTTTTGATAGATGAAATCCATACACCAGATTCTTCGCGTTATTTTTATGCTGAAGGTTATCAAGAGCGTCAGGATAGAGGAGAAGCACAGAAGCAGCTGTCTAAAGAGTTTGTGAGGCAATGGCTTATTGCAAATGGTTTTCAAGGTCATGAAGGGCAAACGGTACCAGAAATGTCTGATGATTATATTGAATCTGTAAGTGAGCGCTACATAGAGTTATATGAGAATATTACTGGTGATACGTTTGTAAAAGCGGATCTGTCCAATATTCAAGAGCGCATTGAAGCTAATGTTTTGGAATTTTTTAAATAGATGTGGATGGTTGGTTTCAGAATTTTTTAATGTTTTAAGTATTGTTTTGGGATTTTATACCTTTCGTTTTCCGCAGCCCAAAACATAGACATTATCCAATAACGTTCTCCATCAAAAAATAAATTATAACTGGTAATCCCTTTATTGGCTGGTATACTATTATCTTCAGCTCTAAAAGTATAAGTGCTAAATACTTGTGTAACTGCACTAAATGAATGCATAATGTTGCTAATCTCGTGTTCGTAAAACCCCTTTTTATCTAAATAATCTAGTTTATTAATAAAATCTTCAAGAGTATTAAAAACCATTAGATTAGCTTTAGTTGATCCTTCATTCCAATAACTATATATAAGTCTAGCTTCAGGATGAAATAAGTTTCTTAAACGATCAAAATCTCTTTGTTCACCTATTGGACCAGAAATACAATCGTAGTAAGCATCTAGTATACTCTGAGCACTTTCAGAATCTTTATAGAATACATTAGATTTTGTTTTGGTTTGCGCATTAATAGAGCATAGTATTGCAATTACAGTAAGAATCGTAATATATACTTTACTTAAGTCTTTCATTTTCATTATTTTAAGTTAGCTGATATAGTTCCAAATATTTATGTATTTACTTAATTGTCTGTAAGTATTAAGAATCACCCTGTTTTCAGAATGAGAAAGCGATGGATCCTTTTTTAATAATTGTTGTGCGCAATAGCGTGCATGCTGCAAAATAGCCTTATCCTTAACTATATTGGCTATTTTTAAATTAAGTACGCCACTTTGTTGCGTGCCCATAATATCACCAGGACCTCTAAGTTTTAGATCTACTTCAGCAATTTCGAAGCCATCACTAGAGTTAACCATAGTTTGGAGTCTGGTTTTACTATTTTCACCAAGTTTATGGCTAGTCATCAGTATACAGTAGCTTTGCTCTGAACCTCTACCAACACGACCTCTAAGTTGATGCAATTGAGAAAGACCAAAGCGTTCTGCACTTTCTATAACCATAACAGAAGCGTTTGGCACATTAACACCAACCTCAATAACAGTAGTTGCAACCATAATATTAGTTTCTCCCTTTACAAAGCGCTGCATCTCATAATCTTTGTCTTCTGGTTTCATTTTTCCATGAACTATAGATATTTGATACTCAGGAGTAGGAAAATCTCTAGAAATACTTTCGTAACCATCCATAAGATCTTTGTAATCCATTTTTTCACTTTCTTGAATTAATGGATACACAACATAAACTTGCCTTCCTTTAGTAATTTCATCTCTGATAAATCTGAATACTTTAAGTCGATTATTGTCATATCTGTGTACCGTTTTTATGGGCTGTCTACCAGCTGGTAATTCGTCAATTATTGAGATATCTAAATCACCATAAACAGACATGGCTAAGGTTCTTGGAATAGGTGTTGCAGTCATCACAAGTATGTGTGGAGGAGAGGTGTTTTTTTTCCAAAGTTTACTTCGTTGCGCGACTCCAAATCGATGCTGTTCATCGATAATGGCGAGGCCTAAATTTTTAAATTTCACCTTGTCTTCGAGTAGAGCATGAGTGCCAATAAGGAGTTGTAGTTGACCATTTTCTAGATTTTCATGAATTTCCTTACGTTTTGAAGTTTTAGTTGAACCTGTTAATATTTCTATACTGATATTCAATTTATTACATAATTCTAATAATCCATTATAGTGCTGAACTGACAAAATTTCAGTCGGCGCCATTAAACAACATTGAAAACCATTGTCAAGTCCTATGAGCATTGACATGAAGGCAACTATGGTTTTTCCAGAACCTACATCACCTTGCAATAAACGATTCATTTGAGCATTACTCCCAAAATCATGACGAATTTCTTTTAGGACTCGTTTCTGTGCATTGGTTAATTCGAAGGGTAAATGATCATTGAAAAAGGTGTTAAAGTAGTCGCCAACTTTTTCAAAAACGAAACCTTTTATCTTTGATTTATGGATCAAATTTTTTAGAATTAGTTGTAATTGAATGTAAAATAATTCTTCAAATTTTAATCTAAATTCTGCCTTAGAAAGTAGTTCAGAATTTTTAGGAAAGTGGATATTTAAAAGCGCATCTGATTTAGAAATTAATCGTTGTGTTTTTAATACATTATCAGATAGTGTTTCTACAAATTCACCCTTAGTTTCCAAAAATAAATTTTGCATTACAGAACTTATAACTTTATTGGTAATACCCTTATTTGATAATTTTTCTGTAGAAGGATAAATAGGTTGCATAGAAGAGCGTAAACTTTTTTTATGGTCTTCTGCTAATTCTAGGTCTGGATGAGGCATACTAAATAGACCATTAAACCAGTTTATTTTGCCAAAAATGACATAATCCGTATTTAATTTTAAACTTTCTCGTATCCATTTCTGACCTCTAAACCATACCAGTTCCATAATGCCACTCTCGTCTCTAAAAGTTGCTACTAAACGTTTACCACGTTTTTGAGCTACTTCTCTCAGTGCAGTTATTTGACCAATAATTTGTACTTCGGCAGAATGGCGTTGTAATTGATTTATTTTATAGAACTGTGTTCTATCTATATAACGGTTAGGGAATAAATTGATGAGGTCTTGATAGGTATGAATACCTAATTCTGTGCGCAACAAATCAGCTCGATTTGGCCCAACACCTTTTAAATAATCTATTGGTGTTTGAAGGTTAATACTCATAACAACGAAATTAATGGATTTCGTTTAAAGCAGAAACCTTAAAAAATACTATTTTGGAGCAATACTTGTTATTATTGTTGTATGAAATATCTTTATTTCTTTTTTATTCTGTGTTTTGGACACATTGTATTTGCCCAACAAACCGAATATATTGATTTTACAAAAGCAGAAGGTCTAGTTATTATCAAAACAGATAGTTTAGGTATTGATATAAATCCAAAAATTATTGGACAGATTAATTATACGTTCAAAACTAAAAGTGCTATTAATTCTGTCTATATAGATGCTGTTAATATGGATTTTAAAGAAATTAAATTTTTTAAACCTAATGGAGAAAGGATAAAAGATATTGAATATTCATATGACACTAAACGTTTGACGTTTCACTTAAAATTAAAAAGAAATCAGAAGTATAAATTTCATTTGTATTATGTAGCTAAACCAGAAAAGGCAATTTATTTTTTAAAAAGGAAAGGTGATATTCAGATTTGGACTCAAGGTCAAGGTAAATACACGAGCCATTGGTTGCCTAGTTTTGATGATGTTAACGAGAAAGTTGAATTTGATTTATGGATTAACTACAATAATAAATATGAAGTTGTTTCTAATGGTAAAATCAAAACTGCATTAGAGGGCTCTTTAGAAACTACCTTTCATTATGATATGAATCAACCAATGTCCAGCTATCTCGTTGCTCTTGCCATTGGTAAGTATAATAAAATCACAGAAACTTCTAAAAGTGGTATTCCATTAGAGTATTACTATTATCCAGAAGATTCAGCTAAGGTAGAGCCAACCTATCGTTACACAAAGCGTATGTTTGATTTTCTAGAAAGTGAAATAGATTATCCTTATCCTTGGCAGAATTATAAGCAAGTTCCTGTTCACGACTTTTTATACTCTGGTATGGAGAATACAAGTCTTACTATTTTCTCTGATGCTTTTGTGATCGATTCTATCGCTTTTAATGATAAAAACTATGTGAATGTAAATGCTCATGAGTTAGCACATCAATGGTTTGGCGATTTGGTTACTGCTAAATCTGGAGAGCATCATTGGTTGCAAGAGGGTTTTGCTACTTACTATGCGTTATTAGCTGAGCGTGAGATTTTTGGAGACCATTATTTTTATTGGAAACTCTATAATTCTGCTCAAGACTTAGCTTCGCAAGATTTAGCCAAGCAAGGTTCTAAGCTACTCAATCCTAAAGCCAGTAGTTTAACGTTTTATGAGCATGGTGCTTGGGCTTTATATGCTCTACGTGAACAAGTTGGAGACGAGGCTTTTAAAACTGCAGTAAAACGCTACTTAGAGCAACATCAATTTGCAAATGTAGAGACTCAAGATTTTATTAGTGAAGTTGAAAAGGCTTCAAATCAAGACCTTTCTGGTTTTGCATCGACCTGGTTAACAGCAGAAACATTTCCTTTTAATAAGGCTCTAGAGTTATTGAAGAACAATTCTTTCTTTATTCAAGAATATGAAATGGTAGATTGTGAAGCTAAAAATGCTCGTTGCGACTATTATTTAACATCAACAATTTCTGATGAGGCTAAATCCAAGATCATTGCGCAAGTTCCAGAACGTGTTACCAAAGAGGTTTTTAATAGCTCATTAAAGGTGAGACAGGCTATTGCACAACATGTGCAAACGATACCAAAAGATTTGAAAGATCATTATGAAACTTTATTAAACGATGCATCATATGTAACTATTGAAGCTGCGTTGTATAATTTATGGAATAACTTTTCTGAAGACAGATATACTTATCTAGACCAAACCAAAGATGTAGTGGGTTTTAACGATAAAAATATAAGACAGTTATGGTTAGCACTCGCTTTAAATACCTTTGGATATGAAGATGGGAATAAGCAAGCGTATTATGAAGAGTTGGTACATTATACCACGTCAGATTTTCATTTTGAAACTCGACAATTAGCATTCACTTACCTCAATAGCTTAAAAGCTTTTAATGAGAATGCTCTCGCAAGTTTAAAAGATGCTACAACACATCATAATTGGCGATTTAAAAAATATGCTAAAGAACTTGTAGAGGCGCTTTCAAAACATCCAGACTATAAAGTAATTTTAGATAGATACTAGGATCTCATAGAAATCCTTGGTCTAATTAAGATAATTTCTGCATCTTTATCTTCTAATTAAAGCTAATTAATATGCGAGCTCTCGTTATTTCTGGTGGTGGCAGTAAAGGTGCTTTTGCAGGAGGTGTGGCACAATACCTTATGGAAGACCTTGGTAGAGAGTACGACATGTTTTTAGGTACGTCTACAGGGAGTCTTCTTATTCCGCATTTAGCATGTAATAAAGTAGCTAAGGTATATGATATTTTTACTAACGTACAGCAACATGATATTTTTAGCATCAGCCCTTTTGTTCAACGTAAAAAAGGAGATAGAGAATTTGTCTCTATAGATTTTGTGAATTCCTTATGGCAATTTATAAGGATGAAACGGACTTTTGGTGAGAGTAAGGCTCTAAGACGCAACATAAAAAAAAGATTTCATAGAGAAGAATTTGATAGGATAAAAGAAATTCGTCATGATGTTGTGGTTACTGTTTCTAATTTATCCAAGAATAGTGTAGAGTATAAGTCTATTAATGATTGTACTTATGAAGAATTCTGCGATTGGATTTGGATATCGTGTAATTACATACCATTTATGTCTTTAGTAAAAAGAAATGGTTATGAATATGCAGATGGTGGTTTGGGTTGTGTGGTTCCAATTCGCGAAGCTATACAGCGTGGTGCAACAGAAGTAGATGCTATTGTTTTAGAATCTGAAAACCTTGAGAAACAAAAGGTGTTAGGTAAGAATCCTTTTTCATTGATGCTTAATTTATTTGGTCATTTAATGAATCAGGTAGAACGTAGTGACATTACTATTGGAAAGTTAGCTGCAAAAACTAAAGATGCTCAGCTAAATTTATACTATACACCAACGACGCTAACTGAGAACTCACTAATTTTTAGCAAACGCCTTATGGTAAAATGGTGGAAACAAGGGTATGAACATGCTAAACAAAAACACGAAAGTGGATTAGATATTGGCGAACTACCACATTAATTCTTTCTAAATAAAATAAGCGATAACTACAGCAGCAATTATGGTTAATAATTTGGCAATATTAAATTTATGACCTTCGCTACTTTCAAAAAGAATAATGGTTGAAATGTGTAGGAATATACCAATGACGAGAGCATTGATATAAATTGTGTAGTTTCCAAGCTCAGGAACTTCATTAGATAACCATGTGCCAAGTGGTGTCATTAGTGCAAAAACGGTTAGAAAAATAATAATCTGCTGTTTGCTAAATTTTGCATTAACCAAAAATCCAGTCACAATCATAGCGATAGGAATTTTATGAATAAGTACACCATAAACCATATCGTTATGCTGATGAATAGGAAATCCTTCTAATACGCTATGTATACATAGACTAATAAATAATAACCAAGGAAATTTATGTGATGTACCATGATTATGAATATGACCATGTTCAGCACCTTTAGAAAGTGTTTCTAAAAATATTTGCAAGACAATACCACACATTATTAAAAGGCCTGTCCACTTTGCTTCTAAATGACTATAAACATCTGGTAACAATTCAAATAAGGTTATCGCTAAAAGAAAAGCACCACTAAAGGAGAGTAGTAATTTAGAATTTTTAGGATTCTTATTCTTATTAAGAAGAACCAGAAGTATTCCTAAAACAACTGCATATATTGGGAATAAGAATTTGTTCAAGTATTATTTATTTAAAGATTAAAATGAGACGTTCTGAAGTTTTACTATTAAATCTATTCAAATTATAATCTCCATAAACTTCTAAAAGGTCAACATCTGCTTTTTTAAAGAGTAATTTAAAATCGTCTAGAGTAAATGCTCTAACACGTTCTTCAAAATGATACGCTTCCCCTTCATGCATAAAGGAAATATCTTTAAAAATATAGCCATTTTCTAATCGTCGCTTAAGTAAGAAATCAATGCCATCAACTGTTTTGGTATTCTCATCAACTAAATTATCAATAACATATTCAGAATTCATAAAATCAATAACACCAAATCCATAGTTATTTAAATTCGCTTTAATAGACTTAATAGTGTTGATGTTATTTTCATCGTCTTCAAAATAACCAAAGCTTGTAAACAAATTAAAAACAGCATCAAAAGTACTGCCAAAAGGTTGACACATATCATGTACTTTAAACTCTAAAGTCTCATTTTCAAATTGTTTAGCATGCGCAATACTATTTTCAGATAAATCTACTCCAGTAACGTTATAACCTAATCTGTTTAGGAAAATAGAATGACGACCTTTACCACAGGCTAAATCTAGAATTCGAGACTGCTCTGGTAAGCTTAAATGCTGAGTAATATTAGACATAAATAATTCTGCCTCTTCATAATCTCTATCTTTATAGAGCGTATGATAAAACGGTGTATCAAACCAAGACGCATACCAAGTGGATTGTTCTTTGAGCATAAGTTAGCAGTTACCTTGCAAAAATAGCTATTTTTGCAACCGATTAGACGTATAGTATGGACAATAATTTTAAGATGGTCGCAAAGACCTTATATGGTTTTGAAGAACTTTTATCTAAAGAGTTGTTGCAATTAGGTGCTCAAGAGATAAAAAAAGGTGTTAGAAATGTAAGTTTTGTAGGTGATAAAGGCTTTATGTACAAAGCCAATATGGGATTACGTACTGCGATTAAGATTTTAAAACCCATTAAGACGTTTAGAATATCAAACGAGAAAGATTTGTACAACCAAGTGTATAAAATCAATTGGGAAACGTATTTAAAACCAGAAGGATCCTTGGCAGTAGATGCAACTGTACATTCACATGTGTTTACACACTCAAAATTCATTGCGCTTAAAACTAAAGATGCTATTGTAGATCGTTTTAGAGATTCTGCAGGTGTAAGACCTAATGTAGATTTACGATTTCCAGATTTAAAGATAAATGTTCATATTGACAGGCAATTGTGCACCATTTCGTTAGACACCTCTGGTGAGTCATTACATAAACGAGGTTATAAAACCGCAACTAATATTGCACCAATTAATGAAGTTTTGGCAGCGGGTTTAATTATGCTTTCTGGTTGGGATGGACAAACCGATTTTATGGATCCTATGTGTGGTAGTGGTACGGTTTTAGCTGAAGCTGCTATGATTGCGTGTAATATTCCACCCAATTTAATGCGAAAAGAGTTTGCTTTCGAACGTTGGCAAGATTGGGATGTAGATCTATTTGAAAAAATAGAAGAGAGCTTGCTCAAAAAGACTAGAGATTTTCATTATAAAATTTTGGGTTATGATAAATCGCCATCAGCAGTACGTAAAGCTACTGATAATATAAAGAATGCACATTTAGATGAGTTTATAACCATTAAGCACGAGGATTTCTTTAAGACTCAAAAATCAGGAACAGATACATTGCACATGGTGTTTAATCCACCTTATGGCGAACGATTAGAAAATCTTAATGTAGAAGAGTTTTATGGTAATATTGGTACGACTCTAAAACATGGTTACCCTAAAACCAATGCTTGGTTAATTACCTCTAACCTTGAAGCGTTAAAATCTGTTGGATTAAGACCATCCCGAAAAATTAAAGTATTTAATGCTAAATTAGAAAGTCGTTTAGTAAAGTACGAAATGTATGAAGGGAGTAAAAAAGCGAAGAAGAATTTGTAGTTAGATCATTGGCTTTTTTCATTCTGCACATAGATACAGAATCCATTTGCCACTATAAATGTTGAATTAAGTAAAAGATTAGTAAAGTACCAAGATGTACTATGATTTGTGTTTGTTTTTAATCTTCCTTGATGGATAACCATTCCTCATAAGTCACTACACGTTTTTCTTCATTAGATTTTGACTTACCAGGTAAAATTCCAATAAATTCTAGATCGTGTCCATCTGGATCATTGAAATAAATTGATATGGCAGGCATCCAACAAAAAACCATGGGTTGTTCTTTATCGTTGTTTAAAAAATTCCAAAAATTAAGCTGTTTAGATTTAAGAAATTCAACAGAGTGTTTTAAAACCCATTCTGGATCACATTGAAATGCAAAGTGACGTATATCAATCTCTTCTTTAGGTTTTTCCCATAGTCCAAGCATAAACTGTTTATCTTCTCCTATCCAAAAAAAAGCAGTTCTACGTTCTGTGCCAAGACGACATTGTTTTAGTCCAAGAGTTTCTGAGTAAAAAGCAATAGAGCGTTCTAAATTTTCTACAAATAAATGAGTTTCATAAAGTCCTTTGATCATAATCGTTATTTTTCAAATACAATTTTACCTTCCTTTATTGTTTTCAGGACTTGAATATCTTTTATGTTTTTTGGTTCTACTGTCAATGGGTTTTTATCTAAAATCACAAAATCGGCTAGTTTTCCGATTTCTAGACTTCCTTTTTTATCTTCCTCATAATGTTGGTATGCCGACCAGATGGTTATGGCTTGTAAAGCTTCATATGGAGTTAATCGTTCATCAGGACCAATGACTCCACCTGAGCGAGAAGTACGTTCTACAGCAGTCCATAATACACGCATTAAATTTGGAAGTGCAACTGGCGCATCTGTATGAATGGTAATTTTCATACCTTTATTTAATGCCGTTTTTACTGGGCTTATATTTTGAACTAATGAATCACCTATTAATTCCTTATGCCAATCTCCCCAATAAAACGTATGTAATGGAAATAAAGATGCAATCATATTCATTTCTTTTGCCTCGTCTAGTTGATCTTCACGTATATACTGCCCATGAATAATTACATCACGCCTATGGTCTTTACCATATTTTTCTTGTAATGGTTTTAATGTTCTTAT
Source organism: Microcosmobacter mediterraneus (assembly GCF_031846265.1). NCBI lineage: Bacteria > Pseudomonadati > Bacteroidota > Flavobacteriia > Flavobacteriales > Flavobacteriaceae > Microcosmobacter > Microcosmobacter mediterraneus. Next base: position 458,639 of record NZ_JAVRIA010000001.1, read on the forward strand.
AAATTGGTCAATGGCTGCATCACCATTTGTATGTGATAAAATTTGCCAATTATTTTCAAAACCTTTTTCGAATATAGATGTAAGGACACTGTCATTTGGTATTGCTGGGTAACCACTATAATTATGAGGCATTCCATCAGGAGACAAAAGGTAAGGCTCCGTTCTCCAAGCAGTTCTGCCTTGTGGGGAACCATCTAAGGTTACTTTCATTCCGCCAATCCTGTACCTATTTGTATACGTTCTACTATTCCATTTACTATCCATGTATTTATCTACAAACGCATAGTCTATATAGCTTATTACATCAATTTTGTATTTATCCTTTTCTGCCATGGCCACTAGCATTTCATGATTTTGCATCGCTCTTCCTTCTTGAGCAGTTGTATAACCGTAAGACAAGGCCATTTCCTGCCCAGCTTCGAAAAATCGTACTAAAGCCTCTTCAGACTTAGGTGCTATCGCTTGTAATATGTAAGGGATTGCAGCCAGTTCTTCCAAAACTCCATTGGGTTCTGTAGACTTATTTTCGCGTCTAATAAGCCCACCTTCTGGGTCCTTACTGTTTTTATCAATGCCTAACTTTTCCAATCCTTTTGAGTTTACTACGGCAAAGTGTCCAGAAATATGAGTGATTATAATAGGAAATTCCGTGCTGACTTTATCCAAGTCGTGTTTGGTAGGAAATCGTTTTTCTATCAAAATAGAATCATCGAAGCCCGTACCAAATATCCAACCTGTTAAGGCTCTATTTTCTGATGTATTCCATGTTTTTAAGACCGAAATTAAAGTTTCTATATCATTAACATTAGCGTCAGGCGATGCCAACAATTGTGCACCAATCGCTTGGGCTCCAAAATTAGCAAAATGCGCATGGCCATCTATTAATCCAGGAACAAGCGTATTGCCGTCTAGATTTATCATTTTATGACCTTTGCCTGCAATCTTCATTGCTTCTTCGCTCGAGCCTGTAAAAACTATCTTGCCTTGTTTTTCAACAATCGCTTCAACATAATTTGGCGTGTCTCCAACCATAGTAATAATATCTCCATTGTAATAGACTATTGGTGAGTTAGTGTTTTCATAGTTATTACAAGAAAAAAACAGTGATAATCCTAGAATTAAAAGAAAGAGTTTTTTGGTCATTATTGAGTTTTTATTATTCTGTATTTATGCTTAAGCTTTGGTATATTATTTAAGACTAAGATAATTAAAAGTTATATTTTAAGATAGTGATAATCGATTCGATTTTTTCTTTTTTATACCATTAATCATAGTTTTCCATTAAAGTTTTAGTATGATGTTGCACGTGGTAAGCAGTCCACATAATAATTTCACGCACTGGCATTTTACCTAGTAATGGATGAGGAAGAATAAGATGATCTAAATCCTTATCCTTTAAACGTTGAGTTTTTACTTGTAATTTTTTTTGTTCTACTTGTAGTCTAGTCAATATATAGCTCTTATCATTAAAGGAAGGTAGTTTCATGTTCTGAGATCCTTTAAAGGTTTTACCTTTAGCTTCAATTAAACGGTCTTGGTAGCGTTTAACAACAGCATCATAAGCTCTAACTGGTCTGTTGGCTTTTCCAAATTTATATTTTAGCAAAAATTTAGGCATACTTAGAGCAGTGTTGAGAGGTTTTATAGACTGTAATAAATGTAAGGCATGTTGTCCTGTGGTCCATTTGCCTTTAGGTCCAGAGGTCCATTGTTCGGGGTTTTTGGAGTCTAAAACTTTAAATAAGTCTTGATGCTTTTCTTCTAATAATTCTACGATGGCTTCTTTATCCATGAGATTTTGAAATTATTAGAATAATATAATGAATTTTGATTGAAGTAAAAAGTTGATAATTACTATTCTTCACCGATTACCTTAACGGTTTTATCCTTTTTAAAAATAGGTATTAAGTATGATATGTTATAACCAAAGCCTACACCAAAACGTCCACTATCAAAGGTTTTGTTGAAACCAGGTATGTAAACATTTTCAAAATTTGAAGGCTCGTCTAGGCTAACTAAACCTTTAAGCTGAACATTTAATCCCATGTAAAGATTATTAAGTACTTCGGCTTTCATGCCAAAAAGAACTTCTACCCAAATTGCTGTTAAGCCATTAAATTCTTGTCCAACAACAGAGGAGTATTGTCCAAAAAGTGTATTGTTAACATCGTAAATTGTAAAGCTATCTAACTGTTGCTTAAAAGAAGATACACCAACTCTAAAACCACCAAATAGCATGTTTTCCATGTTGAGCCAATTACGATAAAAGTTATAATCTACACCAGCTTTAAAATAACTTCCTGTTGTGGTAACGTCTAAAAAATCTGTGGTTGTTCTTTTATCCTCTGTACCCAATTCTCCTGCCAAGTACCAACGTTTAGTTAACCTGTAATCACCATTAATTTCAAAACCTGTATAATCGTCATCTACTACTGTACGTACTAATTTATAAATATCACCACCTAAGCGAAAGCCATAGTCCTGCTTATAAACTATAGAATCAGTTTTGGTTTCTTGTGCCATAAGTGTAGAACAGCACAGTAATATAAGCATTAACTTAGTGGTAAATAAGAATGTGCGTTTCATTAGTGTTGTCTATAGTAAAGTTTTGTATAGCAAAATTAGTAATCCAAAGATCACCATCATCTATGATATTAAAAGCAGTATTAAAGGTAGATTCTAAATTAAAAATACTTTTATAACCACAAGCTCTTGATACATATATAAACTCTGTCGTATATGTTATTTCTATAATATCTGTATTAGAAAACGTGGTATCATCTCCGTCATCATCAAAATCTGCATCTTGTATTAATGCATAACGTGTGGTAATTGGTGTGGTTTCGTTCTCGTCTTGTACGTGTAAAGGAAGTGCTATTGCATTTGTTGTAGATATAGATCCTATGGTAGCAATTGGTGTTAGAGATTGGTCTAAGGCTACCACCAGGAGCTGACGAACATTTTTAGGATCATCTAAAGTTTCGTTGTCATTAAAGTTAATAATTAATGTAGGAGTGGTTTCAGTTGCCTCTGCACAAATATCATCACGCTCACACCCTATTAGTCCGATGGCAATTATAAGTATAAATATATTTAGCTTTTTCATTAATTATTTCTCAAACAAAACTACAGTTTCAATGTGTGCTGTATGTGGAAACTGATCCACTAAGCTTATCTTTTTTAAGTGATATCCAGCAAGCATTAATTGCTCAGTATCTCTAGCTTGTGTAGCAGGATTACAAGATACATAAACCAAACGTTCTGCGTTAAGGTTTATTATTTTTTTAAGGGTTTTAGGTGCAATACCAGCACGAGCAGGATCTAAAATAATAGTTATAATTTTATTGGTATAATCTGGATGTTCAGATAAGAATTTACCAACATCTGCTGCATGAAATTTTAAACCACTGATATTATTACGCTTAGCATTTTTCTTAGCGTCTTCAATTGCTGAAGCAACTATATCTACTCCAACAATTTGAGTATTATTAGCTTTACTGGCTATAATTTGTCCTATTGTACCAGTACCACAGAATAAATCTAGCACAACAGAATTATCTATAGCTTCTTTATTTTCTAAAGCATAATCAATAACTTTTGAGTATAATTTTTCGGCACATTTTGGGTTGGTCTGAAAAAAGCTTTTCATACTTATTTCAAAGTTTAAACCTAACAGCTTCTCAACTATTTTATCCTCTCCATATACGAGGTTTATGCTTCCTGTAGTTGCTATTGTGCGATCTCCAACTTCATCATTAATGGTATGAAGTAAACCTGCAACTCTATTACCAAACAATTCTACCAAATAGTTTGCAAATTTATCCAAATCGAACTTAGACAGATCATAAGATGTAGTAACTAAATTAAATAAGAGTTTATCTGTTTTATAGGATTTTCTGACAACAAAGTATCTGAAAAAACCCTCTTTCCTTGGACCATGCCAAGCTGCTAAACCTGAAGATTCACAATAGTGTCTAATATCTTTTAGATGGTTCTCCAATTCCTTATCGAATAAGCCGGAATCCCGATTTAAGTTCTCACCACACCACCAAAGACCACGTCTTTTAAAGCCTAATGTAAATTCATCAACATCTGTTTTTTGCACTCTATCATAACCAATAGCAGAAAAACCATATTCCATTTTGTTTCTGTAATTAAACGTATGAGGTGATTTTACAAACTCATCAAATTTATCTTCAATATCAGCAACTTTACCAATACGTTTAAACAAATCTAGTGTGCTCTGTTTTTTGAAGTTATGTTGCTTTTCTATGGGTAATTGTATGTATGGAGCACCAGGAATATCTTGATAAGGGACTTCAATTTCGTCTTTAGAAGCTTTTAGAACTTCAAGTAATTTGCATTCAGCATACTTCTTACTCGATTTTTTTACTTGAGCTTTTACTAATTGTTCTGGTAAGGTATTGGGAACGAAAACTACAAATTCGCCATACTCATTTCGAATACGTCCAATACCTTTTCCACCAAAAGCATAATCTTCGATTAATATCTCAATGATTTGTCCGCGTTTTACAAATTTGTTGCGCTCTCTTCGTGGCATGTATTCTCAATTAGAGTGCAAATATATATAGATAGCTCAAATTTAATAGCCATATTTTAGGTTATCTTTATGACAAAATCCTATAAGATTCTCACTTTCTTGGGAAATAATTTGAACCTTTTTAATTTTCTTCGTCTATAGTGTATGAAAGTTGTAAATATTCATAAACGTCAAATTCATCAGCCTAAAGAACAAGTATCACGATTGTTTAAAACATTATCTAGTGCAAATGATTTGGTTTGGCCCTATGAAAACTGGCCAGCGATAAGATTTAAAGATGGATTAAGAGTTGGGAGTAAAGGTGGTCATGGACGTATACGATATACAATAATTGAATTTATTGAAGGCGAACGTATAAAATTCCAGTTCACTAAACCTGATGGTTTTAATGGAACACATGAATTAATAATAAATGCTATTAATGATTTGAACACAGAAATAATTCATGAGATTAGAGCAGAAACAACATTTAAAGCTACATTTTTTTGGGTCTTCGTAATTCGTTGGTTGCATAATGCTTTAATTGAAGAGGCTTTTGATAAAGTTGAAAATTATTTTACTGAAACTAAAAAAGAACGGAGATATAATCTTTGGGTAAAGTTACTAAGAGATGTTTACAAAAGAAGAACGTTTCAAACCAAACATGCGTAATTGAAAACTGACCAAAGCATAGATGAAAAATTAGTAGAATCCTTTAAGAAAGGTGATAAAAAAGCTTTAGCTACTTTAGTGAAACGTTGGCATAAACTTTTTTGTAATAAAGCCTATTGGATGGTTAAGGATAAAGATGCTGCAAAGGATATAGCTCAAGATACTTGGGCAATTATAATACATAGAATAAGCACACTTAAAGACCCTAAACAGTTTAAATATTGGGCTTACAGAGTTGTATGTAATAAATCAACAGATTGGCTTCGATTGCAAGCAAAAAAAAGAAATAAGGTTGTAGGTTACACCTTTGAGATTGAAAGCGATAGTACAGAATACTCAGAGAACGATCAATTAAAACAAAAACTATTAAAAGCTATAAATGATTTACCAGTCAACCAAAAGGTCATAGTAAGGCTTTTTTATATGGAGTCTTATAGCCTAAAACAGATTAGTGATTTGCAGAATATATCTGTGGGAACAGTTAAATCGAGATTATTTCACGCAAGAGAAAAATTAAAAACAATTTTAAATATAAAAACCAAGCATAGTTAAAAAGATTTTGCAAATAATAACTTTTATATGCCAACACATTTTTACAATAAACAATAAGAATTAAAAAATGAATTATGAAAACTAAAATGGAAGATATAGATCAATTAATAAAAGAAACACTTACCGAAGAAGAGGCTAAGTTTTATGATGAATTAGAAGAACAAAACTTGTTACAAATGATATCTGGTATTTTTTCAGGAAAAAATAGCTGGATCGTTTATATGATGAGTATAGTGCAAATTGTCTTTTTCGGATTTTTTATCTATTGTGCTATTCAATTTTTTAAGGTTGAAGTCACTAATGATCTTATAAAATGGGGAGTTTTAGGAACGATAGCTTTAATGGGTTCTTGTATGTTGAAACTATTCTCATGGATGCAAATGGACAAAAAAGCGATTGTAAGAGAAATAAAACGACTAGAGTTACAAGTATCTTCATTATCTGGAAAAATTTCTGACTAAGTTTTATATCACAGTTATATTTATTAATTTGCAATCCTCTAGGGATGATTTCTCTCCCACGCTGCTTTTTCAAGGCTTCACCATAACTACATTAATGGTACGCAAAGTCTTTGAAGGAATAAAGGTAGAGCAGGAATGGTTATTTTATTCACATTAAAATTTTATTAAAATGGCTGTTTTAGACCAATTAACGTCGCAAGAAGCGATCGATTTAGAAAACAAGTATGGTGCGCACAATTACCATCCATTACCAGTAGTATTGAGTAGAGGAGAAGGTGTGTATGTTTGGGATGTAGAAGGTAAGAAGTATTATGACTTTTTATCGGCTTATTCTGCAGTGAACCAAGGACATTGTCATCCTAAAATTGTTAATTCAATGACAAATCAGGCACAAACGTTATCCTTAACCTCTCGTGCATTTTATAATGATATGTTAGGACGTTATGAGAAATTTGCAACAGAATATTTCGGGTTTGATAAACTCTTACCAATGAATACAGGTGCAGAAGCTGTAGAAACTGCTTTAAAGTTATGTAGAAAGTGGGCTTATGAAGTAAAAGGTATTAATGAAAATAAAGCTCAGATTATTGTTTGTGAAAATAACTTTCATGGTCGTACAACAACAATCATATCATTTTCTAATGATCCTGTAGCGCGTAAGAATTTTGGACCTTACACAGATGGATTCATTAAAATTGAATATGATAATCTTGAAGCATTAGAAGATGTTCTGAGTAATAATGATAATGTAGCAGGATTTTTAGTAGAACCTATACAAGGTGAAGCTGGTGTGTATGTGCCTTCTGATAGTTATTTAGCAGAAGCAAAAGCCTTGTGCGAAAAACACAATGTATTATTTATAGCTGATGAAGTACAAACAGGTATTGCACGTACAGGGCGTTTATTAGCAACCTGCGGTAATTGTAATTGTTCTGATAAAAATTGTTCTTCTGTGCCAGATGTAAAGCCAGATATTTTAATACTTGGTAAAGCTTTATCTGGTGGCGCTTATCCTGTTTCTGCTGTTTTAGCTAATGATAGTATTATGAATGTCATCAAACCTGGAAATCATGGAAGTACATTTGGCGGCAACCCTATTGCAGCTGCCGTAGCTATTGCTGCTTTAGAAGTGGTTAGACATGAAAAGTTAGCTAAAAACGCCTTTGAATTAGGTAATCTATTCCGAACAGAGTTAAATAAATACATAGAAACTAGTACTATTGTTAATTTAGTAAGAGGTAAAGGTTTATTAAATGCCATCGTTATTAATGACGATGAAGACAGTGATACGGCTTGGAATATTTGTTTAAGGCTAAGAGATAATGGTTTATTAGCAAAACCAACGCATGGGAATATTATTCGTTTTGCGCCACCTTTGGTAATGACTAAAGATCAATTACTAGATTGTGTTACAATTATTATAAAAACCTTGAAAGAGTTTGAATAAAAGGACTACTTATGAAAAAAGGCGATTCCTAAGAATCGCCTTTTTTTATGACTGTTAATTCTATAAATCAAAACCAAGTTGTTTCATAATGTCACTTTGTTGCTCTAGGTATGCACTCCACCCACCAGCTTGGTATACCATATAAACAAAGTATAAGAATACAATTGTTGCAATGGCTAAACCAATGATAGCAATTATTCTTGCGGTATTTGCTTGACTATAATTATCATATAAATCTGGATTCTCATTATAAAGCTTAATGTCTTTATTAGCTAAAAATAAAGCAATACCAGAAAATAATAATCCACCAATACCTGAGCTGCAAAAACAGGCTATAAATGAAATAATACCAAGTACAATAGAAATGGTAGCATTAGGTAATTTTTGTTGTTCCATGTGATAAGTATTTAAGTTGAAATTTTTATGATATAGCTACCAAATATGACAATAACATTTAGGATAGCTAAGGTTATAATTATTTTGTGACTATTTTTAATAGGCTTAATGGCATTAAAAAATACGAAACCAAATAAAGGTATGAGTGTGTATATAGCTGGATACATATGAAATGCAGCACTAAATTCTCCTTTAAAAAGTAATACTACAGACCGTTGTAATCCACAACCCATACATTCAAATCCTAAAAAGGCTTTGTTTAGGCATGGTAACATATATTCTTCTGGACTAGTCATTGCATCAAAAATAATGAAAAAGCTAGTACTGTTATTTTTTATGATAATTTTTCTAAACCTAAATCTTAATTTATTATGTTTATTATTGTATTCCAAAATATATAAGACATAGTTAATATTATGAATTATTCAAGAATTTTAAGTTTACTCTGTATTCTTTTTGGTGGAGCAGTTGCAATATATGCTCAGGCTGATGCTGATCAAAATCTATATATACTCATTGGAGGTATAGTACTTTTAATGCTTGGTTTATATAGAATCTCTAGAAATATTCCAAGTAAAAATGATAACCAAGATACTACGGTAACCGAAGATCAAGACGATGAACTTTAAAGTTGGTGATACAGTGTCTGTATTAGATGATGATATAACTGGTAATGTCGTTAATATTATTGGACAAACCATTACCATTTTATCTACAGATGATTTTGAATTTAATTTTGAAACGCATGAGTTGGTAAGAGTAAATAATGAAGTTTCGTTAGAAACTTCATTATTTAAAGATACGTCCTTAAATAGTATTATTGAAGAAAAGGAATCTAGTGTAAAACAACAATCCAAAAAACTAAAACCAAAGGATCGTGCCAAGCCAATTTTAACAGTAGATCTTCATATTCATAAGTTAGTGGATTCTGTTAAAAATATGACAAATCACGATATGCTAAATCTACAGCTTAATACAGCAAAGCGTCAACTCGAGTTTGCAATACAAAAGCATATTCAAAAATTGGTGTTTATTCATGGCGTTGGTGAAGGTGTACTTAAAATGGAATTAGAAACCATGCTTCGAAGATATAACAACCTTAAATTCTATGATGCAGATTATAAAAACTATGGCTATGGAGCCACTGAAGTATATATTTTTCAGAATGTTAAACCTTAATTAAAAATAGTTGTTCTTTCAATTGGAGAACCATTTTCTACCTTAATTCCAAAGACACTAAAATCTATATTTTCAAAATCTCCAAAAGCAACATTTCCAAGCGTTATGGTAGTTGTAAATGTTCTAGATATAAAGTGACTTCTATATGCTGTAGCAGGGAAGGATTCTGTTATAGCACTATTCAAATAATCTGCTCCAACCTCATCATTTGTAATGTCATTTAGCGGATTATTATCTTGGCTAATACGCTCCTCATCTCTTGTAGGTACACCATCTCCATCATCATCATTATCTAAATAATTTGGTATGCCATCAGAATCTGTATCTAAAGGATTTGTAAAAGGGTTATCATCACTATCATCTTCAAAATTTTCATCAATGGTGTATACATTATCACCATCATCATCTTCATCTAAGTAGTTTGGTAATCCATCACTATCAGTATCTGTAGGATTTGTGGCAGGATTATTATCATTATCTAAATTTTCGTCCTCATCTTCCCAAGGAATACCATCATTATCATCTTCAAACACAATCACTTCAAAATTTGCAGTACCTTCGGTATCTTCTTCATCAAGTGTTATAGTTACAGAAGGTGGAATAGGAGAGCAAAACAATTCAGCACCATTTATAGAAATGTCACTGTAGCGTCTGTAATTAAATACGTTAGTGCTGTTTATGCTTTTATCTATACTTATGGTTTCTGTAACATCTTCTAAAATAGTATCAAAAGCTCTTAAATCCTCTATGGTAATATCATTGATGTACAAGGATAATGATTCTGAAGGATCATCAATGGTTTTATAAAAAATTAAACCATCATCCTCGCAATAATCAAAATCATCACCAAACTCTAATTGAGCTGTAATAATATCACCATCATCACAAGAGCAAATTAGTAAAAAGGTGCATAATAGTGTAATAAATTTTCTTGTCATAGTATATCTATAGATCACAAAAATATAAGAATTGTAGTTTTAAAACGTGTTCTAATACCTTAAATTTTATGACTCTTTTGAATTTATGATTTTATTCTGAAAATATTGCATCTTTGTACCTATGCAACAGGTATATTTAGATAATGCTGCAACAACACCTTTAAGAACAGAGGTTATTGATAAAATGGCTGAAGTATTGAGGTCTAATTTTGGCAACCCTTCCTCAACACATAGTTTTGGACGATCCTCAAAATCAATCATTGAGCAATGCAGAAAAAATATTGCTGCTCATTTCAATGTAGAAGCTTCTGAAATTTGTTTCACTTCTGGTGGTACTGAAGCTGATAACTTAGTATTACGAAGCGCTGTTAGAGATTTAGGAGTGGATGTTATAATTACTTCTAAAATAGAGCATCATGCTGTATTACATACTGTTGAGCATCTTGCAAAAGAGTTTAGTATAGATCTAAAATTTGTTGAAGTAGATGAGCAAGGTCATGTTAATATAAGTCATTTAAAAAGCTTACTAATTACATCTAAAAAGCCTCTAGTTAGCTTAATGCATATTAACAATGAAATAGGTAATATTTTAGATATTGAGCAAGTAGCTAAGACAGTTAAGTCAGCTAATGGATTATTTCATAGTGATACTGTGCAATCCATTGGACATTATAAGTTAGATCTTGCTGAATTACCTATTGATTTTTTAGCTGCTAGCGCTCATAAATTTCATGGTCCTAAAGGTGTAGGTTTTGCTTTTATTCGTAAAAATTCAGGATTAAGACCTTTAATTATTGGAGGAGATCAGGAGCGTGGTTTGCGAGCAGGAACTGAGGCTGTTCATAATATTGCAGCTTTGGATGAAGCACTCTCAATAGCGTATAAAAATCTTGAAGACGAAAAAGCTCATATAAAAACACTGAAACGCTATTTCATTGAGCAGCTTAACGCTAACATACCTAATGTAACATTTAATGGAGCATCAGGTCATATAGATAAAAGCACATATACCTTGCTCAGTGTTCGTTTACCATTAAAACCAGAAAAGGCCGCAATGCTTCAATTTCAATTAGATTTAAAAGGAATTGCTTGTTCTAAAGGTAGTGCTTGCCAAAGCGGAAGTACACAACAATCACATGTTCTGTCTGCTATTTTAAGCCATGCCGAATTACAAAAACCTTCAGTAAGATTCTCGTTTAGCATTTATAACACTAAAACAGAAGTAGATTACGTTGTTGATGTACTTAAATCATTAGTGTGAAGGGTTTAGCTATTTATTTTGGTTTACTTTTTTTAGTCTTGTCTTGTAAGGATAATACGTCTAAAAAGTATTCATCTCCAAATCGAAAAGTGCTTTCAAATTCTAAAAGCAAAGAAAACCCTGTACCATTTAAAGTGTCTAAAATAGGTGACACTTTAGATGTTTTTAATGGTGTTTATGTAATTTACAATAAGTCAATTTCAAATACCTCTGGTCGACATCTCACAAAAGATGGCTATAATTTAGGTTTAAAATGGCAATGTGTAGAATTTGTTAAGCGATATTATTTTGAACACCTAAATCACAAGATGTCTAATTCTTACGGACATGCTAAAGACTTTTACAACGCTAATTTAAGTGATGGATCTATTAATTCTGATAGGAATCTGATGCAGTTTTCTAATAGAAGTAAAACAAAACCTAAGGTGAATGATCTATTAATTTTTGATGGTAATATTTTTAATAAATTTGGTCATGTAGCTATAATCTCAAAAGTTAGTGAAGATACCATTGAGATAGTGCAACAGAATGTAGGTAAGCATTCAAGAGATACTATTGATTTAGAATTTAAAGACAATAAATGGTATTTAGATGATTCTGAAATTTTGGGATGGTTGCGGAAAAACTAGCTAATATATTTTGTAACCTATTTCTTTACAAGCTTCTAGGATTGTTTGCTTACCATATTCACCGTATACGCAAATAAATTCTCCGTTTTGATTAACTATAGCAAAGCTTCCGTATCTAATGTAAAATGGAAAAAATAGTTTTTGGATATTTTTATTTTTATCAAATAACCATTTAAATCTATCTGTATGATGAGTTTCAATCCCTTCACTATTGCCATAAACCCATAAGAATTCAAACTTATTAGTTTTTTTAAGTTTACGGATGTAATCTTTATGATACCTATTCCATTTAGACAGCCTATTTCCAGGATATTTATTCTCATATCCTGGATAATATTGAATTATTATTATATTATTTCTGTTTATTTTGAAAGTGTTTATTTCATCAATAGAATGGTACAAAAACTTTAATTGTTCTGGGCTAAGCCTACCCAATCTTTTACTTGGAAATTTTTTGTAGAAATAAGCCGTATCATTTTCGAAATAAAGATTTATGTTACGAATACCGTTGTAACTACTTTTTCTCTCAAATTCCTCTAAAGAAATAATACTCTCATCAATATCTTGATAATAAATTGGTTTTTCTTTGTCTTGACAATAAGATATTGAAGAGAATACAATAAAAATTAAAAAGATAAAAGATTTCATTTATCAGATTTTTTCATTTCATCTACTACATCTAATACAGTTGGCGCTCCAGATTCTCCAAATACTGAGATATATTCTCTAGTTTTATTATTGATGATGACAAAACTATTGCAAGAGTAGTGGTATTTAAAAAACATATTTTCTACATATTGGTCTTTATCTGATTGCCATTTTATAATACCTTTTTTAGTAAAATTAAGCTCACTATCTTTTTGATGAATCCAAAACACTGAGTAGTTTTCTTTTCTCCTTAAATGTTTTACATATTTAGTACTAAAAATATTTCTTGGAATTTTATGGACATTAAACGTTCTACCACCATTACATTGGTCTTTCCCTGGATGATAAAGAATTAAAGTATAATAGCTTATAATTTTTTTACTGTTATCTTTAATTTGGTTTAATAGGTTTAAATGTTCATTTTCTTTAAGTATACCATAATTTTTTCTTGGTATTAGTTTACTAACAAAACAAGTGTCATTTTCGAGATAAATATTTAAGTAACCACCATTATCAATTGGTTTTCTTTTTTTTTCAATAAATATTTTTTTTGTGATTATGGCACCATCAACATCAATGTAATAAATAGGCTTCTCTTTGTTTTGACAAAAAGCTAGCAAGCTAAAAAACAATATAAAAGATGTAGCAAGATGTTTCATTTAAAACCGAGCTGACAATCTTATATTAAAAATACGTGGCGATAAAAAGTTAGGAATAGCAAATTGTCTTTTGGTATACACATCTCTAACCCAAGTGTTGGTAATAGAATTTTGATTATTAAACATATTGTAGATTTCTATACCTAAAGATAATTCTTTAAAAGGTTGTTTCCATCGTGAAGTATATTCGTTTCGTTTCTTTTTCTCACGATCAACCAATACATAAGAAATACCTAAATCTGCACGTCTGTAATCGCGCAAACGCACCTGAAAATCATAAGGATCTGCATAACTAGGAGAACCACCAGGAACTCCTGTGTTATATACCAGGTTTAAGTACATTTTTAAATCAGGAATATTTGGTACGTAATCCTGAAATAATATACCAAACTTAAGACGCTGGTCTGTTGGTCTCGCTATATAACCACGACCATCTATGTTTTCTTCGGTTTTAAGATATCCAAAACTAAACCAAGATTCGGTACCAGGAACAAATTCACCATTTAGTCGCAAATCTATTCCATAAGCATAGGCTTTGGCATTATTACGCGCTCTGTAACGAATCCTGACATTTTCTAAAGTATATGGATTAACATCAGACATGTTTTTGTAATAGGCTTCAGAAATGAGTTTAAAAGGTCTGTCCCATATTTTAAAACTATACTCATTCCCAAGAACAACATGTATGGATCGCTGCGCTTTTACGTTAGGTTGAACTATACCAGAGGAATCTCGTAACTCTCTGTAAAAAGGTGGCTGATAATACAAGCCTGCGGAAGCTCTAAAAAGCATATCTTTTTCCCAATCTGGTTTAATGGCAAACTGACCACGAGGACTAAACACTACTTGGTTTGACGAGGTTTCACCTAATTGATTAGGTACTTCACTATCAACACTCCAACTATGCATTCTGGCACCAAGGTTATAAAACACTTCATGGTTACCAAGCAAACCTCGCTTGCTCCATTGTGCAAATGCTTGTATACGATTTATAGTAACACTATTGGTAGCTCTAACATTCTGAAAAGCCGTTAAAGGCCCTTCAAAAGGTGCGTAAGGTTGCTCGTTTGGAAATTGAAAATTAGGAGGTCTAATAGAAAATCCTGCAGAGTCAATCACTTCCCACTCAACCAAACGGTCTCTTATATCTTCTCTATTATATTTTATGGACCATTCAATAGTTGCCTCATTATCAATATCATCTTCAATTTTATAATCACCTCTGTGCTGAACAGTTGTAATTAAGGCATCTAAATCATTACGTGCATGCGTAAGTTGTGAGCCAATACCTTCACTAAATTCAACTTCACCTAAATTTTCATCTCCAATATTGGTATTAACTTCACCTAATCGGTATTGTGCTAAAATATCAAAATACTCTTCTTCAGTGGTATGATACGCAGAAGCCATGAGTTTTAGTGTAAGATTTTCATTGACAAAGTAATTAGCTTTAAAGGCGCCAAAAGTGGTTTGGTAACGTGTTTTTTCTTGACCATCATAGAATACCAATAGCGCAACTGGGTCTTGCAAGGTACCGAAGTTGGTTTGCCTATTTGTTGGCTGAAATTCGTATCGATTTAATGATAGATTACCTAGAAAATTTAATTGAAATTTATCCGAGAAATTATAGGTTAAGTAGGTTTGAATATCTCCAAATTCTGGTATAACATTACCTTCTGTTTCTAAATTATTTAAAATTAAACTATTATTTCTATATCGAAGACCTGTAATTCCAGAGAATTTAGAATCCTTAGACATAGTCTCTACAGCTACGCTACCTCCAAGTAAACTTAAATCTGTTCTAATTCCAAAGCTAACAGGCTTTCTGTAGGTAATATCTAATACTGAAGATAATCGATCTCCATATTTAGCTTGCCAACCACCAGCAGAAAAATCAACGTTTTGAACCATATCAGAATTTACAAAACTTAATCCTTCTTGATTTCCTGAACGTACCAAAAAGGGTCTGTAAACTTCTATTTCATTGACGTATACTAGGTTTTCATCAAAATTTCCACCACGTACGGAATATTGGGTACTTAATTCATTTGAAATGTTAACTCCTGGTAAAGTCTTTAATATATTTTCAACTCCAGGTTGTGCGCCTTTTATGGTTCTAATGAGTTCTGGAGAAATTGTAGTAACACCTTCAACTGATTTTCTAGAGTTTCCAATTACTACTACAGGTACAATCTGTTCTACATTCTCATTCATTAAAGGATTAAACTCATAAACTTGACCATTTTTTAAGTTTACAGTAATAACAATACGTTTGTGCGATAAATGGGTAAATTCTATGGTTAAATCTTGATCACTTGGTATTTTTAAACTAAAAAAGCCATTATTATTGGTTGTGGTTCCTAATGATCCTGCTTTAATACTAACATCTGAAAGTGGCTCTTGGTTAGCATCTAAAATAACACCTGTTATGGTTGCGGTTTGTGTAAAACCAAGTATTGGTATTAATATAATGAGTAAGCGAAAAAGTAGTGCTTTCAAGTGTGTTAGGTTTTATTTTTTATAAAAGGTTGCTTCAAATGTAGAACTATTTCCGACATTATCTGTAACGATAATCTTTAAATTATTTTCTGAATCTTGTATTACATTGTCTTCAAAATCATAAACTAATAGATCTGTTTTATAGTCATATTCCATTAAAATCCATTTACCATTTATAGTAGCTCTATAATTACTTATTCCTGAGTCTTCATCTTCAATCTTAACTTTTAGTTTAGTTAACTTACTTACCCATTTTCTATTCTGAAAGTTAATGGGTTTAATTATAGGTTTTTCTAAATCAGCCTCTAATGTAAAGGTGCCTAATAGTTTTGTTCTGGCAGAAATAAGATCTCCTTTTTTAGTGGTGTAAACATAACTTGGAGTTCTTTTGTAGCCAAACAATCTGGCAATGTAAAGTTTGCTTTTATCCTCTCCTTCATAACTGCTAATATCGTAAGTTATTGTGAGGCTTTTCTGCAGAGGAATTTCATCTCTATGTAGTGTTAAGGTATCGCTTCTAACACTAAAATCTATATGAAAATCATCATAAAATGTACCATTTGGAATATAAACCGAAACGTCCTGATCTTTTAAACTAGCAACTTGGTCTGCATGAATAAAATACTGACTAGACAGTTCTGTTTGTATGGGTTTTGGTGCTTTGTATTTACCTAGAATAGGAATAGTAAGCCAACTTTCATTGCCTTTAAAATCTCTTAATCTTACCTTGTAAACAGATGAGGTGCTGTCTTCAATTTTCAAATAACCATCTGCATTAATATCTTTGTATAAACTCAATGAATTTCCGTTCTGTACAAATAACTTTTGTATTCTAGATCGCTTACTTTTATATACCTCATAGTCAATTAAACGATTTATATGCTTGGTTTCACTAAAGCTGAAGCGTTTAAAATCTAGTTCAAAGTTTTTATTGCCATTAAAAAAACTCTGTATGTTACTCAATCCGTTTTTATTAGGTGCCATATCTTGCTGATCGTAACTAACAATACCAAAACCTATTTCACCAAAAGCTTTTATAGGCTCTACAGAATAATCTCCATTTTTATTAGGAATTAATCTAAGTTCTTTTCTTGAGTAAGAATCGTTAACATGTGAGGCATCTGTTTTAGGATAGGCATAAACCGCAGAAATAAAAGGGGCTTTGGTGTCCTTAATATCTATACCAAACAACATTGGGTTTATTGGTCGTTCAGCATTATCTCTTATCTCAAAATGAAGATGAGGACCTCCAGAACCACCAGAGTTTCCTGAAAATGCAATAATTTCACCTTTACTTACAGGCAGTTCAGAAGGATCAGGAAACACCTCTACTTCATAGGATTCTTTTTGGTATTGGCATTCTTTAATGTAGCGTTCAATAGCATCATCAAACTTTTTTAAATGTGCATAAACAGTTACATAACCATTAGGATGTGTAATGTATATAGCTTTACCATAACCATAATGCGATATCTTAATTCTACTCACATAGCCATCTGCTGTTGCATAAACATTTAATCCTGTACGTTGTTGTGTTTTAATATCTAATCCTGAGTGAAAATGATTAGAACGTAACTCGGCAAAAGTTCCAGATAATACTAATGGTATATCTAATGGTTCTCTAAAATAATCTTTGGGATATTCAACTTGAGCGGAACATAAACCAGTTAATAATAAAAAAAAGATCAATGATCTCATATACAAGTAAAGGGTATTGACTAGCTAAAATATTAATTTGTTTGAACCCAACAAATATTGAGTCATTAATTATTATGTTTTGCTATTGTACATAGTAATACGTGTTAAAACGAAAAAATATTGTGAAACAGTTTTAATTTCTAACTTGGAATGTTAACTTTGTGAGGTAAGTATTGTTATTTGCAAATGAGTAAAATTGAAGATATTGTTGATTCCTTAGAGAATAAAATCAGCAAAGTTCTGCACAAACAAGAGGTTTTGAGGCAAACTAATGCAAAATTATCTGAAGAATTAGTAAAATATCAGCAAGAAGTCATAAGACATCAAGAAGAGTTAAGTACTTGGATAGATAAATATGAATCACTCAAAGTAGCCAATGCAATGCTAGGCAGTGATGATAATAAACGAGATACTAAGCTCAAAATAAATACATTAATAAGAGAAATTGACCATTGTATAGCGCAATTGTCAGAATAATCTAAAACATGTTATGGCAGAGCAGCTTAAAATAAAACTTTCTATAGCCAATAGAGTATATCCATTAACGATAGCTCCAAGCCAAGAGGAAGGTTTACGAAAAGCAGCTAAGAAGATTGAAGCCATGATTAGTCAATTTGAGCAAAATTACTCTGTAAGAGATAAACAAGATGTTTTAGCCATGTGTGCTTTACAATTTGCATCTCAAACAGAACAAAAAAATATAGATACTATACATGTTAGTGAAGAGGTTGAAGACAGATTAGCTGCTTTAAACGATTTACTAAAATCACATCTAGTATCGTAACGTTCTTTAAAATAAAAGGTTACTGCCTACATTAGTTATTATTTTTTGATAAACTCAACGTTAATTCTTTAAAAAGGGTGAGTTTAAGCTGTAAGAACAAGCCATCTTAGAATGGATCTTCGACCAGTTTGTTAGCCCTAAACTTGTTTTTAAGGAGTTTATACAGAATCCAAAACTGATGTAGGCTTTTTTTATACACTAAACTAAAAATATGGATACAAACACAATATTAATGATCGTAGGTGGAGCAGTTGTTGGTGTTATTATTGGTTATATCATTGCTAAGTCATTAGAAAAAAGCAATGCATCAAAAATCATTAAAAATGCGCAAAGCGAAGCTAAAACTATATTAAAAGAGGCAAAGATTGAAGGCGAGAGTCTCAGGAAAGAAAAAGAATTAAAGGCCAAAGAAAAGTTTATTGAACTTAAAGCAGAACATGAGAAAGTTATTTTATCTCGTGATAAAAAAATGGCCGAAGCTGAAAAACGTACTCGAGATAAAGAATCGCAAATAAGTAATGAGCTTTCTAGAGCTAAAAAGGCTACGCAAAGCCTAGAAGATAAAATTAAAGATTACGATTTCCGCTTAGAATTTGTTGACAAGAAAAAAGAAGAATTAGATAAAGCACACAAAAGCCAAATCAAACAATTAGAGGTTATCTCAGGTTTATCTGCTGAAGATGCTAAAGAGCAACTTGTAGAGTCACTCAAAGAAGAAGCTAAGACTGACGCCATGTCTTTTGTACAAGATAAAGTAGAAGAGGCTAAGCTAACTGCACAACAAGAAGCAAAAAAGATTATAATTAATACCATACAACGTATTGGTACCGAAGAAGCTATCGATAACTGTGTTTCTGTATTTAATATTGAATCAGACGACGTAAAAGGTAGAATCATTGGTAGAGAAGGACGTAATATTAGAGCCATAGAAGCAGCCACAGGAGTAGAAATTATTGTAGATGATACACCAGAAGCAATTATCTTATCATGCTTTGATTCTGTAAGAAGAGAAATTGCTAGACTATCACTTCATAAATTGGTAACAGATGGTAGAATTCATCCAGCACGAATAGAAGAGGTTGTTCGTAAAACTGAGAAACAGATTAACCAAGAAATTATAGAAGTCGGTAAACGCACTGTCATCGATTTAGGAATTCATGGTTTACATCCAGAATTAATTAAACTCGTTGGTAGAATGAAGTATCGTTCGTCTTACGGACAAAACTTATTGCAACACTCTAGAGAAGTTGCTAAACTATGTGGTGTTATGGCAGCAGAGTTAGGATTAAACCCAAAATTAGCCAAGCGAGCAGGACTTTTACACGATATTGGTAAAGTACCATCTTCTGAAACTGATGTAGAGACTCCTCATGCTATTCTAGGTATGAAATGGGCCGAAAAACATGGTGAAAAATCAGAAGTTTGTAATGCTATTGGAGCTCACCATGATGAAATTGAAATGACAACGCTATTATCACCAATTATACAAGTTTGTGATGCTATTTCAGGAGCTCGACCAGGAGCTCGACGACAAGTTTTAGATTCTTACATACAACGTTTAAAAGATCTCGAAGCAGTTGCTTTCGGATTTACAGGTGTTAAAAAGGCCTATGCCATACAAGCTGGTAGAGAACTAAGAGTTATTGTTGAGAGTGAAAAAGTCTCTGATGATGTTGCTTCAAAACTGTCTTTTGAGATATCTCAGAAAATCCAAACAGATATGACCTATCCAGGACAAGTTAAGGTTACTGTTATTAGAGAAACCAGAGCTGTAAATATTGCTAAATAGTTAAAAAAAACATTAAAGATTAGAGTATTTATGGTCTTTTTGAGCTTAAGCTTAATTTTGCTCTAATATCTATTATCATCGTCTAGGATGAAATGTTTCTAAGATATCTTTTAGATGCGACTTATCTAAATGAACATATATTTCAGTGGTAGTTATACTCTCATGGCCAAGCATCATTTGTATAGCTCTTAAGTCTGCGCCATTTTCTAATAAGTGTGTTGCGAAAGAATGCCTAAATGTATGTGGAGACACATTCTTTTTTAAACCAATTTTTTCTACGAGCTGTTTTATTATGGTAAATATCATAGCTCTGGTCAATTGCTTACCTCGCCTATTTAAAAATAAAATATCCCTATGTTCTTCAGTAATAGTTTGATGATTTCTAATACTATTTCTGTAAATATCAATATACTTCTGAGTAGATGCTCCAATTGGCACAAAACGCTGCTTATCACCTTTACCAGTAACTTTAATAAAACCTTCATTAAAAAAGAGGTCAGAGATTTTTAGATTAATAAGCTCGCTTACACGTAGACCACAACTGTATAAAGTTTCTAAAATAGCTCTATTACGCTCGCCTTGAGGTTTTGATAAATCTACTGCATTAATAATAGAATCTATATCATTAATATTTAATGTATCTGGAAGTTTTCGTCCAATTTTTGGTGATTCAATGTGTTCTAAAGGGTTGGTTTTTCTATAATTTTCAAAAACTAGATAATTAAAAAAGCTTCGTAATCCAGAAATTAAACGCGATTGTGATCTTGGATTAAGAGATTTTGATGCATCATAGATAAACGATTGTATGGTTTCAGAATCTATGGTTACAGGAGAGCTTTCGTTATGGTGCAGATTAAGAAATCCTATTAATCGCTCTACATCATGAGTATAACTATCTATAGAATTCTTTAATAAACCACGTTCTAATTTTAAGTAGTGCTTAAAATCAGTTAAAATCTGCTTCCAAGTCATTTAATAATCAGCTTATAAGAGTAAAATTAAGTTATTATCTAAGTAATATGTCGTATTTTTTACAGTAATTGTTAATAACGATAAAATTAAAATTCTGAAAATCAATTAATTAAATTTTTATGTTTATTAAATTGTTAATAAGTAGCTTTTTATTTTTTAATATGTCAAAAAAAAGTGTTTAGTTTGCTTATCAATTTTAAAACTTAAAGAATTATGAAAAAATTATTTTTTGCAGCTTTAGCTGTATTTGCTTTTGCTTCAGTTGATGCACAAACTGGCTTTGGTTTAACCGCTGGTTATTCTAATGTCTCTATCGATGGAGAATCTGGTTCTGGTTTCAATGTAGGTGCTTTTGCTGATATTGGAATTTCAGATAGTTTTAGTGTACAACCAGAATTAGTTTACACAAATTCATCTAGTGAAGATGTGACTTACAATTTATTTAACGTTAATGCTATGGCTAAGTACCATGTATCTGAAGAATTTAGCATTTTAGCTGGTCCGCAGATTGGTTTTGCTAGTGGTGATGTTCCTGATGCATTAGACATGGCTTTTGGAGATGACTTTTCATCATTAAATTTACAATTAGCTCTTGGTGTAGCATATTCTTTTACTGAGAATATTTTTGCTCAAGCACGTTATGGTTTCCAATTAAACGAACACGTTGAAGGAATTGGTTCTGTTAATACATTAAACGTTGGTGTAGGATACAGATTCTAAATCTAACGCATTTAATACAAAATAAAAAAAGAGACAATTAAGTCTCTTTTTTTATGCTCTAAAAAGTAATATCTTTACTATATGAAGACATTAATTATCATCAATGGTCCAAATCTCAATCTATTAGGTAAGCGTGAGCCTAATATTTATGGTAGTTTAAGTTTTACAGAATTTTTACAAGAGATAAAGCAAAAGTATTCTGAGATTAAAATTGAGTATTTTCAAAGTAATATAGAAGGAGAGCTTATAGATAAATTACAAAGCGTTGGGTTTTCTTATGATGGCATAATTCTTAATGCTGCGGCGTATACTCATACTTCAGTTGGTATTGGAGATGCTGTAAAAGCTATTAAAACACCTGTTGTTGAGGTTCATATTTCTAATACGTTTTCTAGAGAGGAATTTAGACACCATTCATATATTTCGCCTAATGCTAAAGGTGTAATCTTAGGATTTGGTTTGCAAAGTTATGAGTTAGCTATAGAGAGTTTTATGAAATAGCTGTAATATTATGAAAGTATCTAAATTAATTATTAGTGTAGTTTTTTTTAGTCAGTTGATTTTCTCTCAATCAGAGTCTAATACAAGATTTGGTATAAAAGGTGGTGTAAGCCTTACATTTTTTAATCAATTTGATGGAGCAAATTTTGGATTTGATCAAAGAGTTTTAACTGAAGCCTATGGAGGCGTTTTTGTAGATTTTAAAATAGATGAAGGATTTCATATACAACCAGAATTACTCTATATTGGACTTGGTGATTTTGAGTTTTTAAATGCTCCTATTTATGTAAAGTACGATGTAGCAAAAGCAATAAGCCTAGCTGTTGGGCCAAGTATGAATTACTTTTTCGATTTATTTGTAAATAAATTTAAGATCAGAGGTGATATCAATACGGCATGGCATCTTAATGATGATTTAGATATTAATTTAAAGTATACATTAGGCTTTGAAGAGTTTTCACCTAAAGTCTTATTTATTGGTCTTGGATATCGCTTCTAATAAAAAAAAGCGATCCATTACTGAATCGCTTCTTTAGTTATAATTTATTTATTTTTTAAAGATGAATAACTTCATCATAAGCATCTGCAGTAGCTTCCATAACCGCTTCGCTCATTGTTGGATGAGGATGCACAGCTTTTAAAACTTCATGACCTGTAGTTTCTAGTTTTCGTCCTAATACAGCTTCGGCAATCATATCAGTTACACCAGCTCCAATCATGTGACAGCCTAACCATTCGCCATATTTAGCATCGTAAATGACTTTTACAAAACCATCTTTAGCACCTGAAGCACTGGCCTTACCAGAAGCTGAAAATGGAAACTTTCCAACTTTGATGTCATAGCCTTCCTCTTTGGCTTTTTTCTCTGTTAAACCAACGCTAGCGACTTCTGGATGGCAATAGGTACAACCAGGAATATTTCCGTAGTCTAAAGCCTCAACATGCTGACCAGCAATTTTCTCTACACACAAAATACCTTCAGCAGAAGCAACGTGAGCTAATGCTTGGCCTGGAGTAACATCACCAATAGCATAATAACCGGGAATGTTAGTCTGATAGTAATCATTTACTAAAATTTTATCTCTATCTACAGCAATACCAACATCTTCTAAACCAATATTTTCGATATTAGATTTAATACCAACGGCTGAGAGTACTAGATCTGCTTCTAAGATTTCTTCTCCTTTTTTTGTTTTTACTGTTGCTTTTACACCTTTTCCTTTGGTATCAACACTTGTTACTTCTGCAGAGGTCATGATGTTAATTCCAGATTTTTTAAAGCTACGCTCTAATTGTTTAGAGACATCTTCATCTTCTACAGGAACAATATTTGGCATATATTCTACTATAGTAACTTCAGTTCCCATAGAATTATAGAAATACGCAAACTCAACACCAATGGCACCAGAACCTACAACAATCATTTTCTTTGGCTGCTTATCTAATGTCATAGCCTCTCTATAACCTATGACATTTTTTCCATCTTGTGGTAAGCTAGGTATCTCTCTAGAACGAGCTCCTGTAGCAACAATAATATGGTCAGCGCTATATTCTTTTCCGTCAACATCTACTTTTTTTCCAGGTTTAAGTTTACCAAAACCTTCAATAACGTCTATTTTATTTTTCTTCATTAAAAACTGAACACCTTTACTCATTCCATCAGCAACACCTCGACTACGTTTTACAACAGCATCGAAATCATGCTCAGCATTCTTAACTTTTAAACCATAATCTTCTGCATGCTTTAAGTATTCAAAAACTTGAGCAGATTTAAGAAGTGCTTTTGTTGGAATACAGCCCCAATTTAAACAAACTCCACCAAGACTTTCCTTTTCAACTATAGCTGTTTTAAAGCCTAATTGTGAGGCTCTAATCGCTGTGACATAACCACCTGGTCCACTTCCTAAAACAATAATATCGTATTTACTCATTGTATAAACGTTTAAATTCTAAAATTGAAGCACAAATTTAGGGAATTCCTATTGGAATTTCTAACCCTTTAATATTAATAATTACAGAATATTAACTAGTTATTTGTAGCTTTACTATAGCTTGCTTTTCCACCTAAGATTGGTAATGTTAAGCTTGTGTCTTCTAATTTAATAGTAAGTTCTGTGCCAGCCTCAGGTAATAAGGTAAAATTACTATCGCTTGAAAAAATCATTAGCCCAATTTGCTGACCTTTTTTAATAATTTGATCGTCTGGTTGTAAATCGAAAGTAACCGTGTAAAATTTCCCAGGTTCCAAAGGTTCACTTTCAGTAAGCGATTTATAATTTTGAGGATCTGCCCAACCTCTTGTTATTATGTTCTCAGTAATTCTAGTTTTTTTTGTATTGCCTGCATTCCAAGGTAAGGATACTAACCAAACTGAAAGATTGGCTGCAGGCTTACTACTAGATAAGGTAATACTCACTTTTGGAACGCCTGAAATATGCAAATCTTCAGTAAGTATAGGTGTTGTATATAACAAACGATTTTTAGAAGTTTCGGCAGTAGCTAAGTCTTTACCTGAGAATGAGTAATCGTCTACAAGCGTCTCTTTACCATTTGTTTTTTTGGAGGACAGAGTTCCTTTTGTATTGCCTCCAGCACCTAATTGTAGGGTAACATCTTTCGCATCAGGATTTGGATAATCCTTATAAGCTGTAGGTTTTGCCATGTCATCAAATTCTCTAACGATCCAAGCTCTAGCATCTTGTTCTACACCATTTTCTACACCATGTAAATAACGCGTAAACCAACGATTCATCATAGTTATTGGTGGTGGACCTCCATGTCCAAACTGATGATAGTAAATTTGTGTTGGCAATCCCATTTCCTTAGCTTTTTTATAAATTCTATAGCTATGCTCTGGCATCACATTCCAATCATTAAAACCATGAGACATTAGTAAGGCAGCTTTCATGGGTTTCATATCGTTTAAGTAATCTCTACTTGCCCAAAACTCATTATAATCACCAGATGCTCTATCCATACCATTTGCCATTTCTGTATCACGAACCGTTTTATTAGCGTAATCTCTTTTTCGGATGAATTTCTTAGAGGACTTACTGTCCTTAATGTATTCTTTATTAGGTATTAATTCTTCGCCACCACTATTGATGAAGTCGTATAATACATCTATATCTTCTCCTAAATAGCCACCAGGAGAACGTACCAATCCGTTAGATCTATAATAATGATAGTAGGATGTGTTTGGTGCAATAGGAATAATAGCTTCCAAGCCTTTAACTCCTGTTGTAGCAGCAGCTAAAGGTAATGTGCCATTGTATGAAGTTCCAGTCATACCAACTTTTCCTGTAGACCAAAAGGCTTCTACTTTTTCATTTCCATCTGGTGAAGTATAGCCATTTGCTCTTCCGCATAGCCAATCGACAACTGCTTTTGGTGCTAATGACTCATTGTCGCCACCAACAGTTGGAGCACCTTGAGATAAGCCAGTTCCAGGTGAAGACGAATGCACAACGATATAACCACGAGGCACCCATTTTCCAATATGTGAATTTGAAATGATAGGTCGCTGTCCACGTCGTGTGACTTCAGGATGCATACGTTCTGTTTTAGAGGCTTCGCCTAATTCATGTTTAACATCCCAAAACAGACCATCGACATCACCAGCTACACCAGCAAAATAAGGGCTAGTGACATAAATTATAGGCAATTTTAGACCTTCTGAGTCTGTCTGTGCTGGCCTAGTTACAGAAACATGCATACGATCTGGTTTGTCATCACCATCTGTATTAAATTCTGTTTCTACCCATAAATCATGTCGTATCCATTTATCAGGATTACTAAAAGCACCTACAATTTGAGCTTCACCATCTTTAAAAACAGGTTTTGCATTTTCTTGTGCTAATGCAGTAATACCAATTAAAAAAGAAAAGAATAGTAATAAGGATTGCTTATAAACTTTAATCATGATTTGATATTTTATGTGAATTTGAATATTGTAAAGTTATAGTTTTTGATAAGAAAAAATTTATTAGAGATCAATCTGGTAAATATGCTTTGGGTATTGGATTGTCTTTAGATTCTTGTTGCCAATAGATATTTACAATCCACCAACGTTGACCATCATTTAGTAATTGAATGCTATTAATGCCACGCATAAAGGGTTTAGTGTCGTTTTTACTTTTGAAAGATTCGTAAGAACTGAATACTTGAGTAATATTACCAAAAGTTTGAACTGTTCTATGAAGTTCTTTTTCGTAGAATCCATTTTCAATGAGCCATTTACCCGAAGATTCTATATAATCTTGAGGCGACATGTAGCGTACAACATGTATATTGTCTTTGTCTCTTCCTGAAGGAATTAGTTTTGCATTTGGTTTAAATAGGTATTTAAACAAGTCCCAATTACGTTCTTCTCCTTTTTCTCCTGAGATCACACTATATAAAGTTTCAATGGTAGAGTCTAAGGTTTTTACATATTTTGAATAATCTGTTGTTTGCTGAGCTAAAGTATTGCTAAGACATAAGAGTAGAGCAATTAGAGATATGCTGAATTTCATAAAATATGATTAATCCTCTAAAGATACTTAAAACAATTTCAACCCAAACAAAATAGCATCACTTTGAAAGCCGCTTTGATAAGAACGAACGTAATCTATTCGTAAAAACCTAAACTTTCCCCAACCTATATTGTCTAAACCAATAGTGTATTCTTGGTAAGGATTATTGCCAGGTGTTGCTAAGGCGTGTGCACCAACTACAAGATTAAAATTGAGTTTTTTAAGTAGTGGAATTCTACCTAAAATAAAACCATTAAAGTCATGCTCAGCATGCATTTCTAAATACGAATCATTAGTACTTGCAGTATAGTATGGCAGGTTATTAAATACATCTAAATACGATCCTGAACCAATTTGAGTTTGATTACCATTAAAATGTTGATAATCTACAAAAGCTATATCATCTGCATTAAAGAATTTACCAGCTCTTATATTATACTGAAAACGTCCTTTATCTGCTAGATTAAGTCCTTGTCGTATTCTAATCTTAATCTGATCAAAATCATAGTCAGAAATAGAAGATGAAAATCCTTTTTCGTAACCTAAAATAACAGTAGGATATTTAGAATTTTGAATATTGAATTTCCCATTAGGATAGCTTAGATAATTTTGAGCAAAATTAATACGTGCTAAAACATTTAATTTCATAATGCTATGCGTATCAAAAGGTGCTACACCAAATGCGTTTTCGTTTAGTGGATTATTACTTGTATAATCCCTGTTATCTTGAGGATACCAAGCTTGGTCTGTAGTGTTAAATAAGGCTTGTCGTCTTTGATATCCTATACTAGCATTAACTCTAAATCCGTTGAACAATTCATTAGAATAAGACGCTTGAATGAAACTGTTTTCAAAAATCTTCATGAAATTTTGTTCAGAAAACAAAGAGAATCCTGTATTTAAACTTTTTGATATTGGATTACTCGTATTAAATTGTTGCGTTACAACACCACCCGAAAGTGTTAAAAATGGTCTACTTTTATTATTAAACTTATAGGTTGCAGAAATACTACCTCGTAAACGATCATCACTAAAGCCATAATTAATATTTCCTCTTATGGAGAAGTAACGTTCATAATTTTCATCAAATCCTTTAGTGTAGTAAGCACCAACATTTGCATTCCAACCTTGAACTGTGTTAAAACTAATAGCTTCTATAGGAGACGTGATTCCTGCACTCCAGTTTTCGTAAGAGTTACTATAATTGTAACCTCCTATAATATTGCCTAGTTTAAATTTGTTTCTTACTGTATCTACAGAATCTTTATATTCTTTAGAATCTCTGACGATTTGAATACTATCCTTTTTTATATAATCAGTTATTTCTTCTGTGGTTAAAGGTACTGGTCTTATCGTATTCCAAAACGTCGAATCCTTTTTATTAGCTTCATTCTCAAAGGATACAATTTCTCTTGTGAAATTATTTCGTGTTAATCCTGGATTAAATTCATAATTGCTATACACTGCTGTAAATCTGCCATCACCTTTTATTCCAAATATGCCATATTTGAAATCAATATTTTGAGAAATTTTAGCCCAAATATTATCACTTTCTGAATAGGAGAAATTTTGCGTAATTCTGATTTTATCTACAGCAGGAATACGTGCTTGTATACCTGTGATGTCTAATTCTGCAGCATAAATTGTCCACTGATCTTCAACGATGTAGATGTAACCTTCAAAAACAGGGTCGTTTTCTCGTCTGGGTGTTGCTTTTATTTTATTAATAAGATTTCCTCTAACATCATAGAATACACCTTCTAGTTTAAAGCGATAATAACCAAAGGCATTATTAGCAATTGGTGTGATAATCTGATTTCCGATTTCAACAGTATTACTGTATAAATCGTAATCTACATCTATAGCATTATTAAAGCTAAATCCGTTGTCATTACCACTAACTTTAGATGCTAGTATTTTTTCTTTTAGCTTGTCTGGTCTTAGAAATTCTAATTTAGAAACCGTTTCTGATAAATAGATAACACCACTTCTAGTAGAATCTAATCCACCACCTAAATCTCCAATCTCTTCTCCAAGTATTTTTTCTGGAGCATCTTTAATACGTATTAAACCACGAGAATAAAAGTTAGATTTATAACTCTGAATTTTACTCTGGTTTTCTTTACGCTTAGCTATTGCTTTTCGTATTATAATATTAGCTGGATTTTCTTCGGCATTGATAACCACCTCATCAAGCGATATATCTTCCTCTATAAGAGCAGCATTTAACTGATAAGGAAATGATTGAATATCTACTTGCTTCTTAACGGTTTTAAAACCTAAATACTGAAATACAACTGTATAAGATCCTGTTTTTGTGACGTTAAGCTCGTAAACACCATCCTCATTACTAGTGGTACCTATATAGGTGTTTTCAATAAAAATGTTCACAAAGGATAAGGGTTCGTTTTTGGTATTACTAACTATCCCAGTTATTTGCGCAAAAGTTTGAAAACTTACTAAAAAAAATAATGTTATAGCGAAGTAGCGTTGAGCTTTATACATAGTTGTCGATTGGTGTTCTATTACTATAGACGTATAATTTAGTAAAAAGGTTGCCTGGAATAGAGTAATAAATGTTAAAGCACCAAACATAGATATATTTGACACTATAAAGAGTTATAGCAATCTTAAATTATTTAAAATTTTTCTTAATACGGTCGAGGTTACGTTTGTTGTCTCTGTCTTTAATGGTCTCTCGTTTATCAAAAATTTTCTTTCCTTTGGCTAATGCTATTTCAAGTTTTGCAAAGCCATTTTCATTAATATATAAACGTAACGGAATAACCGTTAGACCTTTGGTGTTAACATCGCGTTCTAGTTTTTTGAGTTCTTTCCTGTTTAATAATAACTTACGCTCAGCTTTAGGCTTATGATTAAAATACGTGCCATATAAGTATTCTTCTATGGTCATGTTAATCACAAAGAGTTCGCCACGCTCATTAAACTCACAAAAGCTTTCTGCAATAGAGGCTTTACTATACCTAATAGATTTTATTTCTGTACCAGTTAAAACAATACCTGCAGTATACTTATCCAGAATTTCATACTGAAATTTGGCCTTTTTGTTGAGTATGTTTACGTTTTTTTGCACAGTGGTCAAAGGTAATTGTAAAAGTAATAAGTAATAAGTAAAAAGGTTAAAAATGTAATCAAAGACTTAGCTTTACGACTTTAATACGAAAGCTGTAATATGAGATATTTAGTTGTTATTTTTAGTTTAGTCTTATTTGCTTGTAATGAAAAGCCTAAATCTAAAAGTTTATCAGCAGATGACATAGTAAATAAATCTATTGCGATTTCTGGAGGTGAGAAGTTTGGGAATTCTAAAATAGAATTTGATTTTAGAGATAAGCATTACTTGGCTAAGCGTAGTAAAGGCAATTTTATATTAACAAGAGCTTTTAAAATTGATGAAGACTCGGTTTTTGACATACTATCTAATGAAGGTTTTGAGCGCTTTATTAATGCGGATTTTATTAAACTTCCAGATTCAACTAAGGTGAAGTATACAGCTTCAGTAAACTCAGTACACTATTTTTCAGTTTTACCTTATGGATTAAATGATGGTGCAGTTAATAAAAAATTATTACGGGGAGTTACAGTAAAAGGCCAACCATACTATAAAATTAATGTAACATTTAACGAAGATGGAGGAGGAGAAGACTTCGAAGATGTATTTATTTACTGGATTAATAAAAATACGTTTAAGGTTGATTATTTAGCCTATTCTTATAATGAAGATGATGGAAAAGGCTTACGGTTTAGAGAATCCTATAATGAGCGCACTACTAATGGTTTGCGCTTTGTGGATTACAATAATTACAAACCAAAAGATAATACTATAGTACTTTCTAATTTAGATCAACTCTTTGAAACTGATAGTTTGATATTGTTGTCTAAAATTGAGTTAGAAAATATTAGTGTAGATCTAATTAATAACTAGTAGTTCACTGGTTATTGAATCTCCTAATACTTTTATTATATATACATTACCATTACTAGAATCATTTATTAGCTTGTATTTTTTTTCACCAAGTACAGCATTGGCAAACATTGGTGTTGTATTGCTGTGACCAACCACTAAAACCGTTTTTCCTTTATTGGTTTCCATAAAAGCTTTTCCGTCTAATTTTCTAGGATCATAAAGTGATATCTCAACATTGTTTTGTTTTGCGGTAGGTAAGGCAGTTTCTTTTGTTCTGTTGTAATCTGTAGAGTACACTAGATCAAACTTTACATTAGAGAAAATCTTAGCCCAATGCTCTGCACGTTCTAAGCCTTCTTTGGTTAAGTGAGGATTTCTGTTGGTTTTGTCGCTTCTGTCTTTTTCCGCATGTCTAATAAAATAATATGTTGTTGTTTGTTCTTCAACCTCTTTTTGATAAGGTCCTTCCCAAATCACTTGTTCAATCATCCATTTACCATTATCTTTAGAAAGAAGCACATAGTCAATTCCCCAATTAGCTGTGACTTTAGCAGATGCAATATGATTTCCAATGTCTAGTACTTTAACATTCCTAATTTTATTTTCATCTCTTGTTTTACCTTCTGTTTTCATTTTTGTTACAAAAGCTAGAGCTTTGTCATAACTCATATGATCGTAATAATCGTAATTACCAGACTCTTTATTTTTCCAGTACCCAAACTTATTAAGTCTAGGTTTTATTGCTGCTTTTAACTTAAGAGTATCGCCTTTGTAAAAAGCATCTATATAATTGTTAAGTGTAGCTTCTATTTGCTCCTGATCTGATTTTTCTTGACCAAACGAAAAGAAAGTAAATAAGATGAAAGTTAAAGTCAGAAAAGATTTCATTAGCCTAAGTGATTGGTTGTTATCCAAAAATAGACTAGATATTTAGTTTTTAATATAAATAACTGTTAAAAAATATTAACTTGCTAACTTAGGTGCTTTAGAAATAATTTCAATTCCACTAGAAGTCCCTATCCTATCCACACCAGCTTCAATATACTTTAATGCAGTTTCGTAGTCTCTTATTCCACCAGATGCCTTTATTTTAAGACGATCCTTAACAGTTTTCTTCATTATTTTAACAGCTGTTAGAGTAGCACCACTAGAGCTGAAACCAGTTGAGGTTTTAACAAAGTCGGCTTTTCCATCAATACAAATTTCACAAGCTTTTACAATTTCATTTTTAGAAAGTTCACTTATTTCAATAATCACTTTAAGCGGAATCCTTCCAATTGCAGTTTTAACTTCGGCAATATCTTTAAGAACAGCCATATAGTTTCTACTTTTTAATAAACCGATATTGAGTACCATATCAATTTCATTAGCGCCATTAGCAACAGCATCTTTGGCTTCAAATACCTTTGCATTTGTTGAAGAATTACCGAGAGGAAAACCAACAACTGTGCAAATTTTAACATGGCTTGATTTAAGAATTTGTTTCGCTAAGGGAATAAAACAACTATTTACACAAACAGCATAAAATCTATGTTGCATCGCCTCTTGGCAGAGTGTAATGATGTCGCGTTCTGTAGTCGTTGCTTTTAATGAAGTATGATCTAAATAATGATTTAATAACATAAGTAGGTATTTAAACGATAAAACTAAGTGTTTAAACGATAAAATAAAAATTTGGAACGTGTAGTTCATCGAAAATATTGTTAAATATTAATAATTCTCTATAAATTATAATCTATGGAAATATATTCCTTGGAATATAAAATTATTTATTGTAAATTTGTACTATAATTAATAATTAAAGATAAGAATATGAAAAAAATAATAGCATTTGCAGGAAGTAATAGTAGTGCTTCAATAAACAAACAATTAGCTGTTTATGCTTCAGGATTAGTAGATAATGCTTCTGTGGAGGTGTTAGATTTAAATGATTTTGAATTACCACTATATGGTATTGACTACGAGTTATCTCACGGTATTCCAGATAATGCGCAAAAGTTTCTAAATGAAATAAAACACTCTGATGGAATCGTGTTATCGCTAGCCGAACACAATGGCGCTTATGCCACTGTTTTTAAGAATTTATTTGATTGGATGTCGAGGATAGATAATAAATTGTGGAGCGATAAACCAATGTTATTAATGGCAACTTCACCAGGAGGAAGAGGAGGAGTTACTGTACTAGACATCGCTAAAGGTCGTTTTCCTTTTATGGGAGGAAATATTGTTGGTAGTTTTAGTTTACCGTCTTTTGGAGATAATTTTTCTAACGGTGAAATAATTAACCAAGAATTAAAGAATTTGCTATTAGAAGAGATTAATCTTTTTGATAATGCACTTTATTAATGGGAGATATTTCAAAAGATATTAAATCGCGTTTTGCAAATAATAAAGTGAAGGCCTTATTGAATCTTATTTACACAGCAAATTGGATTACAAGTAAGCAAAATGCATTTTTTAAACCTTATGGCATTTCACCACAACAGTATAATATCCTTAGAATATTACGAGGTGCTAACGAACCTTTAAAAGTTCAGACTATTAAAGAACGTATGATAGAACGCGCGCCAAATGCTACAAGGCTTATGGATAAACTTTGCGATAAAGCATTGATACAACGCTTTAATTGTAAAGATGATAGACGTGTAGTTAAAATTGAAATTCTACATTCTGGTTTAAATTTACTTGACGAAATTAGTCAAGAAATGAAGCAGGATTATTTAAATAATCTTACTGAAGAAGAAGCAGGAGTGCTTAGTGATCTCCTTGATAAAATTCGCTAGCTATTTTTTTAATAAAATAGTTTCCATGGAAACTATTTATAATGAAAGGAAATTTAAAATGAAACTAAATTCAATAAAAAGAGCAGGGAAGAGTCATGTTGTAAATATGGGACCTATAGAATTGAGACAACCGTTTCCAACACAACATATAGAGATGGTAGATCCATTTGTATTATTACATCATTACGGACCATTTGAAATATCTGAAGAAGACAATCCTTTTGATTTAGGACCACATCCACACAGAGGGTTTGAGCCTGTAACTTTTTTAATTCAAGGTGAGCAATTACATAGAGATTCTTTAGGACACGAGAGTGTTGTTAAGGCAGGTGATGTGCAATGGACAACTGCTGGAAGAGGAATCATCCATGCTGAAGGTCCTACCAAAGATTTTGTTCGAAAAGGTGGAACGCTAGAGGGTATTCAATTATGGTTGAATTTACCAGCCAAAAAGAAAATGATTCAACCTAACTATCAGCACGTTAAAAATGATGAGTTTACAGCGATAACCTCTAAAGATGGTAAAGTAGAAACGAGCATTATTGCTGGTGCTTTTGATGGTAAACCTGGCAAGATTACCACACAGACTTCTGTAAATGCATTTATGATTATTGCAAAAGATGGAGGAGAACAAACATGGTCATATTCCAATTTGCATCAAGGATTACTCTATCTCATAAAAGGTAAAGTCACTGTTAATGGCGAAGAAGTTTTAGAATTAGATAAAAATCAATTGATGGAATTTAACCAAGATGGTGAAGGTTTTTCCATTAAGGCTGAAAAAGACAGCATGCTATTGTTTTTATCAGGCGAACCTTTAAAAGAAACGATTGCAACTTATGGCCCTTATGTTATGAATTCTCAAACAGAGTTGTTAGAAGCAATGAGAGATTTTCAAATGGGTAAAATGGGTTTTTTACCACGTAATTAATAACGCTGTCATTCAGAGCGAAGCGAAGAATCTAAATAATTTTAACTTAATTATAAAAACAAATAGAAACTATGAAAACTGTAATACATAAATCAGAAACAAGAGGATTTGCTAATCATGGATGGTTAAAATCGAATCACACCTTTAGTTTTGCGAGTTATCAAAATCCAGATCGCATGAATTTTGGAGCACTACGAGTTCTAAATGACGATGTAGTACAACCTAAAATGGGATTTGGAACGCATCCACATCAAAATATGGAAATCATATCAATTCCTTTAAAAGGTGCTTTATCTCACAAGGATAGTATGGGAAATAAACGTGCTATAGAAGTTGGTGAAGTTCAAGTTATGACAGCAGGAACAGGATTAACCCATTCAGAGTTTAACGACAGTAAAACAGACGAAGTTAACTTCTTGCAACTATGGATTCTTCCAGAAGAACTAGGCGTAGAGCCAAATTATGAACAACGTCAATTCTCTGAAGAAGACAAGAAGAATAGACTACAAACAGTTGTAGCTCCTAAGGACAAATTAGAAGGAGAAGCTTTACCAATAAGTCAGCAGGCTTATATTTATAGAGCTAACCTAGAATCAGGTAAATCATTAGATGTAGAATTAAAATCTAAGCAAAATGGAATCTATGTTTTCCTAGTAGATGGCGAGGTTAAAATTGATGATATTAAGTTGGCTAATAGGGATGCTTTAGGTATAACTGAAACAGAAAGAGTCTCTATTAATGCGACTAAACATTCAGAATTAGTGATTATTGAAGTTCCTGTAAAATAAAACACGATTCGTTTTTTGCAAAAGGCATCCTTAATGGGATGCTTTTTTTATTTAAAAAACACGATATTTGTGTTTCGACTAACTATCAAAAAATTAAGATTGAGATTATGGCAATGAATAAAAATACAGTTTTGGCTTGGGCTACAACTATTATGATAATAGTAGGATTAGGACTAATTGCACTTGGCGCATTTAGATATGATGAAGTTGCAGGATGGGGTTTTGGAGCTGTTGGTGTTGGATTCTTTGCTATTGCTTGGGTTTTTAATGCCTTAAAAGGTCGAGTTTAATATATTCTATCAATTTATTTAATTACACATGAGCGATGATAAGAAAATAATCTTTTCCATGTCTGGTGTTACAAAGACGTTTCAAAGTGCTAACACACCAGTTTTAAAAAACATTTACTTAAGCTTCTTTTATGGCGCAAAAATTGGAATTCTAGGTCTTAATGGTTCTGGTAAATCTACATTACTTAAAATTATTGCTGGAGTAGATAAGAATTACCAAGGTGATGTTGTGTTTTCGCAAGACTATTCTGTAGGTTATCTAGAACAAGAACCACAATTAGATGAAGAAAAAACGGTCATGGAAGTGGTTCGTGAAGGTGCAGCAGAAACCGTAGCTATATTAGATGAGTATAATAGTATTAATGATCAGTTTGGCTTAGAAGAGGTGTATAGTAATCCCGATAAGATGGAAAAGCTGATGAATCGCCAGGCAGAGCTACAAGATCAAATTGATGCAGCTAATGCTTGGGAACTTGATACTAAATTAGAAATTGCCATGGATGCATTGCGCACTCCAGATGGTGATAAAAAAATTGGTGTACTTTCTGGCGGTGAAAGGCGTCGTGTTGCTTTATGTAGATTACTTTTAAAAGAACCAGATGTGTTACTACTGGATGAACCTACGAACCATTTGGATGCAGAATCTGTACACTGGTTAGAGCATCATTTAGCGCAGTATAAAGGAACTGTAATTGCTGTAACACACGATAGATACTTTTTAGATAATGTAGCAGGTTGGATTTTAGAACTTGATAGAGGAGAAGGGATTCCATGGAAAGGGAATTACTCGTCTTGGTTAGACCAGAAATCTAAACGTATGGCACAAGAAGGTAAAGCTGCTTCAAAACGTCAAAAGACTTTAGAACGCGAGTTAGAATGGGTAAGACAAGGTGCTAAAGGTCGTCAGACCAAACAGAAAGCACGTTTGAAGAATTATGATAAGCTGATGAGTCAAGATCAAAAACAACTTGATGAAAAGCTTGAAATATATATACCAAATGGTCCAAGATTAGGAACTAATGTCATTGAAGCTGTTAATGTTGCAAAAGGTTATGATAATAAATTACTTTATGATGATTTAAACTTCAATTTGCCACAAGCTGGAATTGTTGGTATAATTGGACCTAATGGTGCTGGTAAGACCACAATATTTAGGATGATAATGGGAGAAGAATCTCCGGATAAAGGAGAGTTTAAAGTCGGAGATACAGCTAAGTTAGCCTATGTAGATCAAAAACATTCTAACATAGATCCTAACAAAACCATCTGGCAAAACTTTAGTGATGAACAAGAGTTAGTAATGATGGGAGGTAAGCAGGTAAATTCTAGAGCCTATTTAAGTCGATTTAATTTTTCGGGTAGCGAACAAAACAAGAAAGTAAATCTACTTTCTGGTGGTGAAAGAAACCGTTTGCATCTTGCAATGACGCTCAAAGAAGAAGGTAATGTATTGCTTTTAGACGAACCTACTAATGATCTTGATGTCAACACATTAAGAGCCTTAGAAGAAGGGCTTGAAAATTTTGCTGGATGTGCTGTTGTTATTTCTCACGACAGATGGTTCTTGGATCGTATTTGCACACATATTTTGGCTTTTGAAGGCGATAGTCAAGTGTATTTTTTTGAAGGAAGTTTTAGCGATTATGAAGAGAATAAAAAGAAACGACTTGGAGGAGATTTAATGCCAAAGCGCATTAAATATAAAAAGTTAATTAGGTAGTTTTATTCTTTTAATCGTTCTAATAATTTAGCCTTATAAGATTGCCCTATTGGTAACGATTTTTTTTGAACCTGTGCGGTATTACCTTTAATAATTTCTAAGTAGTTTAAATTTATTGAAAATGATTTATGTATTTGTACAAATAATTCATTTGGTAGTTGATTAAGCATATTTTTAAACGTGCTGTTAGTTAGAATAAATTCATCTCGTAAATGTACTTTTATATAATCTCCGAAAGCTTCAATATAAATAATATCTTTTGTATTTACTTTATGTAATACTTTATTTGCTTTAATGATAAGCGATTCAGTTTGATTAGATTTTTCATGTTTTATAGCAGTTTTTAGTTTATTCACAGCAGTTAAAAAACGTTCAAAAGAGAATGGTTTTAATAGATAATCTATAGCATTTACCTCAAAACCTTCAAGTGCATAGTCACTATAAGCTGTAGTAAAAATTACGTTAGGTGGATTTTGTAGTGATTTGTAAAAACTTAAGCCAGAAAGTTTTGGCATATTAATATCTAAAAAAATAAGGTCTATTTCTTTATTATCATTTAAGACATCTATTGCTTCTAAAGCAGAGTTGCAGACGCCTTTAAGCTTTAGAAAACTCACATCACTTATAAAATGCTTAATAACAGATTGCGCAGAAGGCTCATCATCTATGATAAGACAATTTATGATCATAAGTTAAATAGTTTAAGTTCAACTTTAAATTTAGTATTTTCGGATGTTATGTTAAGTAAATGTTGGTTTGGGTAAACTATCTCTAAATTCTTTTTTATGCTTTCTAAACCAAAACCAGAATAAAAGTCTACAGTTTCAGTTGAGTTATTTTCGGAAATAGGATTGGAGACACTAAACATAAAATCAGTTTTATTTTGAATAAAATCTAGTGTAATAGTTTTACCTAATTTACTGAAATCTGCATGTTTAAAAGCATTTTCAACAATTGGCAAAAGTAGCATCGGATAAATATGAAACGTTTCATTATCTACAGATGTATTAAAACGAACTGTATTTATATTGTGAGTCCTATATTTTTGAAATTCAATATAATTAGATAGTAATTCTATTTCCTTGCTAAGAGGCACTTTTTTGGTGTCAGCATCATAAATAATATATCTTAAAATATCAGATAATTGTAAAATAGCGCTTTTTATATCTTTTTTTTCTTCGATTGCCATACTGTATATAACATTAAGAGAATTGAATAAAAAATGAGGATTTATTTGAGAGCGTAGAGCTAACAATTGCGATTCTATGATTTGATTATTTTCACGAAGAAGCTTACTCTCATTTGCATTGTAGTAAATCCAATCCTCCGTAAGTTTTACGAATGCTGTAACCACTAGTACAACAATAAAGATAATGGTAATACTGGTGTTAGAATGATAAGAGACAAAAAAATAGTCCTTAAAAATAGCGTCTAAAGTATCTCTAAAAAGCCATGAATGAAGCCGCTCCCAAATAGCAATGTTGGCAATGAATCCAAGAATATAAAGCAGATAACGTTGACGTTTTAAAAGCTTTGGGATTAAAATGTAAAAATTAAGTAGTACAGGAGAAATTAGAGTAAAAATGAAACCTGCTGTATAGATATAATCTATTTTTATGGGTTTGGAAGTTTTAGAGAAAATAAATAGTAAAATCCAGAACACAACAAACCACAATACCAAATTAAATACAATGATATTGTGGCGTGTAGGTGGCTTTACAAGTTGATTAAGGTTGTACATTTATTTTTTTCAAATTAAAAACATCACTACTTCTCCATTTGTTTTCTATATCGAGTTTATCAAACTTTGTTAAAAAATTATGTAGTTCTGATGAGTTTGCTGTAAGTAGCAGATTATCATCAATTCCTGTATTAGTATGGTTTAACCTAATTTTATTCTCTTTAAAGATGTCTTTCATTACTTCTTCGCTTAGAAATGAAAAGCTTATTTCACTAGTATTTACAATTAACTTTGCCACAGAATGAGTTTTAAGTAAGTGCTGTGATAACAGGTTGTTTAAGTCATCATCTTCATAATAAAAGGGTGTGAAATCTATATAAAGCTGTTCATTTACTTTAAAAGGCACAGCAATAAATATGGCTTCTTTATCAGATTTAGTGTAAGATATTATATAGCCATCTTTGTACTTTTCCAAAGACTCTTTATCTTCATTATTAAGGTATTCTTGTCCACTATTTTCTTTTTCAAACTCTTCTTTAAATGATGCTATTTGCCATTTTCCTTTTTTAGAGTCTTTCCATTCGCCAATGAGAGAAGCATTATAAACGATGCTTTCTTTTTTGTAAAACGGATTTAAAGATTTCATGATGCATGATTGCATAAGAAGGAGAATAAGAACGATAATAATACATTTTGAAGTTTTCATAATTCTTTGTTTTATAATTCTTATACAAATCAAAGACACATTAGAATCTTATACAATAAATTTCGACAAACAAGAGCCAACTCATGCCAAACAATGTATTGCAGTAAACAAAAATTTGATTTAATCTGAGTAATGATTTCTGATTTTCTTTTTAACACTAACTAATCTAACAATTCCAATTATTAGTAGAATAGGTGATAAAGCTGTTAAAACAATTCCAAATGATTTTAAATCTTGAAACAATTCAAGTTTTAGAATAGTAATACCTGTTCCTAAAAAAACGATGAATGTTCTAAAGTAAGCAAGAAATGTTCTTTCATTTGCTAACTTAGTACGTTCTATTGCCAACCAATCTCTTGTAATGAGTTTTTGTTTTTGTCCCATTACTTTTTATCAAGTGAGAACTTTCCTGGTCCAGCCAAAAATATCACTAAAAATGCTATGAGATAGAGCAGCGCTTTCTCTTTAGTTGCGATATCATCATTAAGATGTACTACAAAAGCAGCAACCAACATGGTAATAGTAGCAGGTATTGCAGCTAGTTTTGTTTTAAAACCGATAATGATAAGTGCAGGTCCTAGGACTTCACCAATTAATACTAAAATTAATGATAAAGTTGCACCGACTCCAATTGGATCTGGAAATTCTATAGGACTATCTCCCAATTTTGAAAGTTTTGGAATACCATGAGTTAGCATTAAACCACCAAAACCAACTCTTAATATTAAGAGAGCTAAATCGTTAAAGTTTTTTTTAATCATTATGTTTTCCTTTTAATAAGTTAAATCTATTACTAAATGCTATAAAAATATAACAGCATAATTTTTATAACTTAACTTTATAGCATTTGGGGTTAAGTTATTTGTTAAATATAAAAAAACCATCACAACTGTGATGGTTTAATGACTAAATGATTTTATGTTATTTAAATAAATTTACCACCTTACCTTCATCATTTGCTGTTATTGTTACTAATAATTTCCTGAAGCCTAGTTTATTTTCTTTATAAATTTTAGTACCAACTGACCATTTTTCTTTCCGTTTTTCGTAAGGCATCATAGGGAATCCATACCCAAACTTACTTCCCTCTGCCTTAGGCCCTTTTACTACAAAATGATTTCTGTTTTTTGAATTGTTTTTAATTTTAAAATTGATCCATTGAATATTTTTTGATTCATGTTTATCATTTTGAGCACTAGTAATATTAAAAGCGAAAAGACATAGGATTAGAATAAGTGATACTCTAATTCTTAGTAATAGTGGCTTCTGAGTTGTTGAATATAGTTTCATAAATAATCGTTTCAGGTTTATATTCAAAATTGATGACTCTGTTGTCATATCCTTTTAATTCATAATCAGAGTTATTAATTACAAATTTGAATTCTATACTATTGATTGCAGTTTTTTCAGAGAGTGTAATTTCATATATACTATCATTGTTATTGTCTATAAGCGGAAGTGTTTCTTGCCATTGCTTATCTGTCATTGAGCCTCTTACTCCAACGCTATTAAAGTCATTTACACTTCTCATATCTACTTTAAGTGTTAAATGTTTTATATGCGTTTCTTGTACGCAACTAGAAAGATTTAAAGCCATTGTAATTATTATAAGCCTAAGTATTGTTTTCATAATTTTAATTTTTAGTGTTTAATTTTTTTGAAATGAGATAATCTAAACCAAATCTTCCAGAGCCGAGAATTAGATTGTATAATGCTACCCAAAGAAAGCCCATTGCTGGGAGCATAGCCCAAAGGCCTTGATTCCATTTCTGCATAAAAATTGCAACAAGCATTGTACACATTATTAAGAATGAGGCTATTCTGGTTTTAAAACCTAACATTAAGAACAAGCCACCAACAGCTTCACTAAATGCTCCCATCCATGCAAAGAATATTGGTGCCATAGCAAAAATGCCACCAAATTCGGCCACATCTTTTGGGAACCAAGCTGAGACTTCAAAAAAATTAAGGTTTTGACTATCAGCTGTCCAAGGCATTCCAAATTTGTCTGCCCCAAACATTGTGGTTAAAAACAATCCGGATAATATCCTTGGAATTGCGATTATTAAATCGTTAATCCAGTGTTTTTGTAAGACAGGAGTGATTAATTTTTTTAAAATTGATTTCATAAGTATTGCATTTATTGTTATCGTTTTGTTTGATACAAATTTGCGATAGAATAAATGTTTAGGCGACTTAAACTGTATTAAGACGTACCAAATACGATATGAGACGTCTTAATTTAACTCTGAATTGAGGTATTGGGTAGGAGAGAAGTTTGTAATTTTTTTGAATACACGGTTGAAGGTGGCTTTACTATTAAAACCACATTCAAAGGCAACGCCAAGTAGCGAAAGCTGCTTATGCTTGCCTTCTTGAAGCATGCTTTTAAATGCATTAACTCTGTATCCATTAACAAAGTCATTAAAGTTCTTATTAAAGCCTGAATTGATTATCTCAGATAATTGTGCACGAGTCATATTGGCTTGTTTTGCCAAATCAGATAAATTTAATTCTGGATTGAGGTAAGCTTTTTCAGTTTCCATTAAGGACTTTATATGGTCTATATCTTCTTGAGAAATATTTTTAAATTCAAATGTATCTTCACTATCAGGTATGCTTTTGGTACTTGGTGAAAAGCTAAAATCTAATTTATTGAGTTTAGTTGTGTCTGTGAAATAGCCCCTTATACCAACATATAAAGTTACAAGAGCAGTTAATAGATTAAGCCACCAACGCTGCTGATAATTCAAATCGATATATTGGCCAATTACAGTTTGAATGGTACCATATAAGAACAATAGTGTAAAAAGAATTAAAAAACTAAGAATCCAATTTAATTCCAATCGATATGTATTTGAAAAATACTGCTGAATCTTTTTTCTGTAATTATAAAATAATTGGAGTGTGAAAGCCAAATACAGCAGCATAAAAGGAAATTCGACGTAGCTCATTATGGGCTGAATGTAAGCTTCATCGAGATTAATTTTTAAAAACCCATTCTGTGTTTCATTGAAACCTGGTTGCAGAGCATCATAAGTGTATATACTTATTCTATAAATAACAAAGCTTAGAGCAAGAGCAAAATGCCACCAATCTTTTCGTCTAAATTTAAAGTTTGAAGTTGTAATGGATTTCACATAGAGATATATCATTGGTGCTAATGCGATACCAATATTATAAAGAAAGTAGTTGATTTTTGTAGTTCTAAATTCATTATACCAACCCATAAAACCTACTGTATAACAAGTTTGACTATAACATGTTAGTAAGAGAATTAGTCCAAGATATAAATCAGATGGATTTCTTTTGTCGTTGTATCTGTACAACAAAAGAAATGCAAAAATTAAGCCTTGAATTACAAGAACTAGTAGTGGTGTGCTGTAGAGGTTAAAATCAGGAAACATAAAAAACGTTCAAGTCTAAGTCACTTGAACGTTAAAATTACAAATGTTTATTAAAGACCAAAGTATAATGTGGTCTCAAATTGTATTTTAAGCCTAAAAGATTATTCTTTTATACATCTAACTGCAGCTCCTAAAACAATTGAAGTGTCTGAATATAGTATGTCAGTTTCATCGAAAAGTTGTACCCATGTTCTAGTTAAAGAAGAGTTGACTGCGCCATCTGCAACATCAGATGTTACCCAAGAGCAAATAGCTTCGGAGGCA
This sequence comes from Microcosmobacter mediterraneus, assembly GCF_031846265.1. Lineage (NCBI taxonomy): Bacteria > Pseudomonadati > Bacteroidota > Flavobacteriia > Flavobacteriales > Flavobacteriaceae > Microcosmobacter > Microcosmobacter mediterraneus. The sequence goes on from NZ_JAVRIA010000001.1 coordinate 501,996, forward strand.
GTTGCTGTTCCTCCAGCAGCCACATAGCCATTTGGCAGGCCGTTAAATCCAGATGCATTGCTTCCGCTTCCACTAAATTCTGACCAGCCTGTTTCTGATTTTAAAGCTTGTGCAACATTGCCAGCAAATCCGTTTTCAGCTAAATAATTTTCAAGCTCCATAAAATCTTGTTTAGAAGGAATACGCCAGCCTTGAGGTGCTAACTTTCCGCTCTCTAAAGCAAAATGATTATACATAGCACCATAATAGTCGAAAGGTAATTCTTCGTCATGAATATTACTTAAATCGTCAGTTCCAGCCCATTGATAGAAGTCTTGCTGATTATTTAAACTTCCCCAAGATTCTCCAAAAACCCATTCAGTTATCGGTGAACCATCATTATATTTAGTAGTTTTTAAATTTTCTAACATCCAGGTTTGGTTACCAATAGTAATGGTGTTATAAACATTGCCATCTGCATCTGTTACTGTTTCCTGGATTGGTGGATTATCTGGAGTGTTGTCATCGTTAGAACATTGTACGAACAATAATGCAACTAAGGCTAAAAGTGATAGTTTAAATAATTTTTTCATGAGTAAGATTTTAGTGTTTGTCTATTAAACAACCAATTCTAAATATCTCCTGAAAATAATTGATAAACAATTAATATAACGCAGGAAAATCTTCAGGATTTACCTCATGTATTATGCTATAAACCTTTTCAAAAATATCTTCTGTAGAGGGTTTTGAGAAATAATCACCATCACTGCCATAAGCTGGTCTATGTGGCTTTGCAGTTAAAGTATGTGGCTTACTATCTAGAAACTCATAGGCATTTTGACGCTCTAATATTTCCTGCAAAATATAAGCGGAAGCACCACCTGGAACATCTTCATCAATAACTAAAAGACGGTTTGTTTTAGTAATACTTTTTACAATATCATGATTGAGATCGAATGGTAATAACGATTGACAGTCTATAATTTCAACATCTATTCCTACCTGAAGTAATTCTCTGGCAGCTTCTTCAATAAGACGTAAAGTAGAACCATAAGAGACCAAAGTAATGTCTGTACCTTCTTTAATGGTTTCTACTAAACCAATAGGTGTTTTAAATTCGCCTAAATTATTAGGCATTTTTTCCTTTAATCGATATCCATTAAGACATTCTACAATTAATGCAGGCTCATCACATTCTAAAAGAGTGTTATAAAAACCAGCAGCTTTTGTCATGTTTCTAGGCACCAAAATATGAATACCTCTTAGTAGATGAATAAGTCCACCCATTTGAGAGCCTGAGTGCCAAATACCTTCTAATCGATGACCTCTTGTTCTAATAATTAAAGGTGCTTTTTGTCGACCTTTGGTTCTATATTGTACAGTGGCCAAATCATCACTCATAATTTGCAGAGCATACAGTATATAGTCTAAATACTGAATTTCAGCTATTGGTCTTAAACCTCGCATGGCTAAACCAATCCCTTGGCCTAAGATAGAAGCTTCTCTAATACCTACATCAGCTACTCGCAACTCACCATATTTTTCTTGTAATCCTTCTAAGCCTTGGTTAACATCACCTATATGTCCTGCATCTTCTCCAAAAACTAAAGCTTCTGGATATTTAGAAAAAATGGCATCAAAATTATCACGTAAAATTAAACGTGCATCAACGTCCTCTGCATTAACATCATAGGTAGGAAGTTCTTCAAAACACTCTAAAACATTGCTATCAGATTGACTGTGTAAATAAGATCCATAACGATTTTCATTTACTGAGATGTAATTCTTAATCCAATCTTGAAGATTTGCTTTTTCAGCAGAATCTTCATTTATGATATAGCGTAAAGCTTTACGTGCTGAGGAAATAACATCTTTACGTATTGGTTCATCAATGATTGCTAAGTCATTAGCAATTTTATTAATAAAGTTTTTATTACTACTCGTCTCAGCAATTGCATTTAATAGTACAATTAATTCTTCTTGTTCCTCTTTTATAGGATTTATAAATGCAGACCATGCTGCTTTTTTACCATTTCGTACTTGTTTTTTAATACTTTTTTCAAGGTTTTTGAGTTCCTCTTCAGTAGAGAATCCGTTAGCTAAAACCCATTCACGGAATTTTACATTACAATCGTATTCGTTCTCCCATTGTAAACGTTCTTGAGATTTATAACGTTCGTGTGATCCTGAAGTAGAATGACCTTGCGGTTGCGTTAATTCAGTAACATGTATTAAAACTGGTGTATGATCTTCTCTAGCAATTTTACCAGCCTTTTGATATGTCTCTACTAAATTGGCATAATCCCAACCTTTAACTTTTAAGATATCATAACCATTAGTACCTTCTTCTCTTTGAAAACCTGCTAATATTTCTGAAATGTTTTCTTTGGTTGTTTGATGCTTTGCATGCACAGAAATTCCATACTCATCATCCCAAACACTCATAACCATTGGCACTTCTAATACTCCAGCGGCATTTATAGTTTCAAAAAATAAACCTTCACTTGTACTAGCATTACCAATAGTTCCCCAAGCAACTTCGTTTCCGTTATCTGAAAAATTGGTAGTGTCAATCCCTTTTACATTTCTGTATATTTTAGAAGCTTGAGCTAAACCAAGTAATCTAGGCATTTGTCCTGCAGTAGGAGAGATGTCAGCACTAGAATTTTTTTGATTTGTGAGGTCTTTCCAGTTCCCATTATCATCTAAACTATGTGTTGCAAAATGACCACCCATTTGGCGACCAGCAGACATTGGTTCTTCTTCTAAGTCTGTATTGGCGTACAAACCAGCAAAAAATTGTTGAATGCTAAGTTCTCCAATAGCCATCATAAAGGTTTGATCTCTGTAATAGCCAGATCTAAAATCTCCATGTTTAAAAGCTTTGGCCCAAGCTAGCTGAGGAATTTCTTTTCCATCACCAAAGATTCCAAATTTTGCCTTACCTGTTAAAACTTCTCTGCGTCCTAGTAGGCTACATTCTCTAGACGTGACAGCAATCTTGTAATCGTTTAAGATTTCTATTTTGAAATCTTCAAAAGACAAGTTTTTATCTAAGTCAGGATTGGTTTGCATACTCTTGAAATCTTTGGTGCAAATTTAGCTAAAACGCTTAAATATCACAATGTTGTTAGTTGTTAAAAACTTAATAAAAATCTAGTAAAAACTGGTTTTTAGTAAGAATGATATAAAAAAAATAAAAGAATCAAATTTCAATTATGAAATTGATAAATTAAAGAGATCTAAATTTAATACCATTTACGTCTAAATAAACCAAATAATGTATCTAAATCTGCTGTAAAAATAAATCTAATCTTTTGGTCGTAATTATCTTGTGCAATTTCCCATCCAAGGTTAGAATATACTGGGAAATAGATTTCAAAATAGTCTTGCACAAGATTTAACCGAATACCAGAGCCATAGACAAATTCCGCGTTGAAATCTTTATTTTTTACTAAGCCTAAATCACCATAAGCCTGTATATAACGCCAAATGGAAATACTTACATTGCTTGTTGTCATCCATTGATTGGCAAAAGCTGGTTGCAACTTTGATTTAAATCCACCTTCAGCTAAAATTAATTGCTGGCTAAATATTCCTGATGCTTCTGAACGTCCGAGATAATTATAGTCAAACAGGTAATCTGTTGGTCTATCTAACGCAAAACTAAAATAATTTGATGTTGGATCAGTATTGTTATAGATAAATAAACCTGCAAAAAACCTAAAGCTGAATTGCTGATTGCTATTTAATAATTTTCTATATCTATAATTAAATGATGCTTTTCCGAAATCTTTGGCAAATTGTAAATCGAATCTAGAATTCTCAAACTTTAACAAGTCTATATACGATTGCGAAAACCTTAAATTAAATACATTATAATCTGGCTCAACAACATCTACAATTGCGTCATCACCAATCTCTTGTTTTATACTAGAAAACCTGGCTAGGATGGAGTATCGTTTGTTAGATCTAAAATTGTCTTTATCCCTAAAACTTAAACGAATACTAGGAGTAATTTTTGTAACAAAGGCATCTTCAGCAAACGAAGAGTAACTTCCACCAACACCATAAGTTATACTAAATAAATCTTGATTTTTTTCAATGTTTTGTATGTAAAATACAGAGCCACCTCCAGTTAGAGCTCTTGAATTAGTTGCATACTGAGGCGAAAACCTGTAGTTAAGTCGTTTACGCAAAAGCGTCTTATTGTAAAATTTAGTCCCTAAGGTAAGACCATCGTAAATATTCTTAAACTGCACTATTGGCATTAAAAATATTTGATTATAGTAAGGGTCTTCAATGTCTTTTACTAATCGTAACTGCAAGGGCTTATTTCCAAAAATCGAAGGTTTTAAAGATTTATAATTATCTCGCAGATTAAATTCAGGAATAGTACCATCAAAGTTTAATGCTAGCTTATCTAAATTGTCTTTGGGTAGAGTGAGTGTTTTTTCTCCTGTTATATTTTCAATCCATTCTTTACTAACGATGGTATCGTTCTTTAACTTAAAGAGTGAAACAGGCATTGAGTTTTGTCGTTTATTTTTTATTGTAAACGTAACGGAATCCTCCTGTGTTTCAATATCTTTTATTCTAAAATCTAACTTTACTCTAGAAGCTATATATTCATTAAAAAACCAATCAATATTTTTTTCTGAATTTTGTTTTAAAATAGTTTCAAAAGCCTTAGTTTTCGTAGATTTAAGTTGATTATCTTTTAAAAATTGTTGAATCGATTTTTCTACGACACCATTATTTATAAAGTTATCTAAATAACGAAGACCTACACCTGCTTTATATTTTCCTGCAATACTTGCATTAAATTTTATGAGCGAATCTTTAGATGTTGTTAAGGGCTGATCTCTGTTCGTTCTTGCCATTTGCATATAATACAAATTAAACTGATCATTGTATTTTAAATCTGCTGCATGAAACGAGCGAATTCCCCAAATATTAGCAAGTGTTCCAATAAGTTTGGTATTTGGATAAAAAGTTTCAATGTACTTCATTAAATAATAAATGATTAGACCATCTCTTAACCAATAATCGGTTCTAGGATTTACCAAGAGTGTATTATCTAAATATCTTTTTAAAGCTGTTTTAAAGAGTTTTATTTCATATTGAAAGTTGTCTGGAAAAGGTCTTAAAAAATCAGGAAGTTGGTTTAAACCATAAAGTGGATCTTTTTTATATTCAATTTCTGAAACCAATAACGATTTATGAGGATATTGTCCAAGATGCTCAGTTATAAAACGAGTAATTTTATCTGTGATTATTGCTTTCTCAGCACCATCTATTCCCTTGTCTGGAAGATTAGAGATAATCGTAAAATCATCAGTCTGTACAAATTCATACGTTGAAAGTCTGGTAAAAATAATTTCACTACTTACTCTATCTTTTCCAGTAAAAAAGGTTTGTTGTTTACTTCCTAATGGCTCTGTATTAGCTCTGTCTAAATCTGAAACTAGGGTATAATTTAATGGATAGGTTAGCTTTAGAGTAATATCGTTTTTTTCTACATAAAGATCATCTATATTTTTATTACTATAATATTGCCAATTACCATCAAAAACAGCCAACGTCATATACCAATATTTTAAATTATAAACATTGTCTTCAGTAACACCATTAGACGTAAATTTATCACTAGGAACAATGACATCGTAGCTTAAAGTTAGCGTGTAAGATGATTTTGGTAAAACAGGTTGTTTTAAAAATACTCTAACCACATCTTGCTGATTATCTAATCTTTTAAAGGTTAAGTCTTGATTTTTATCACCTTTTATAGCAGAAATCATCGTATAGCCTCTATCTTTTTTCTTAGCAAAATGAAACTTGTTATTAAACTCCTCAGCAAAACGTTTAGCAAGTGGTGTTGATTTTGATGAGTAACTGTGATTCCAATCATTTAGATATAATGAAAATAGTGGTTGCTCGTAATTATTATAGAAAGTTATGGTTTGTTCAATATGAATAGTTTTGGTATATGGATCTAGCTCAGCATCAATAGTCATAGTGTTTTGTGCCTTAATTGTGACACAAAAAAGAAAACTAAATAGTATGTAGATATTGATTTTCAACTAGTTTTTAATAAATTTTAAAGTCTCTATGTTAACTTCAGGAAAACGTAAAAAGTATAATCCATTAGATAATTCTGAAACTGTAACTGTTTGAATTATTGAATTTGACAGCGTAATAGTTTTTACTAAATGCCCTAAAGCATCATATATTTCTATAGGACTTGTGATTACAATAGAAGGATTAATTTTTAATCGTAATTGATCTGAAATTAAGTTGCCATCAACAAACTCTATATTGGCCTCAGCTAAAAATTCTTGATTTGTAAGTGATGCATTGGTTTGTAGCTCAATCGTAACAGGCAGATGATCACTAAAGTTATGAAGCGCTTCTCTTATAGCAAAAGAAAAATCAGAGCCTGAACAATCACTGCTATTTATTCTGCTATTATAACAGTTTGGGTTGTTATTATTACCAAACACCTTATAAGAGTTAGCTACATAAGACAATTCAGGATCAATCATTAGATTTTCTGTTGTCATTATAAAATCGAAACGATCATCAAAACCTCCAGTTGCGCCTCCCAATCCTGTTTGTGTTCTCGTAGATTGTGTAAATACATCTAAGTAGTTTGTGTTATTACTCCAACTACCAACACGATCTGCAGGATCCATAAACCAAATATTATTGTTAAAGTCGGTTAGTGCCTGAAAACCATCTTCTGAACTTGTATACATATTAAAGTCACCAGCTAATAACACTTTGGTTTCTGCTGGTAAGAGGTCTAAATAATCTTCCAAGTCTTCAACCATTTGTTCTCTTAACGCTTCATTCGCAAGTCCATTAGATGCTTTGAGATGACAAACGATTGCAGTAAAATCAATAGGATTCGTATTTTGATCTGTAGAGTTTAATCGTAAGTTATAGACATTAAAATCTCTAAAAATTGTAGTGACAATATCTTGGCTTTGTAAACTAAATTTTTCACTATTGTAATAGATTAAATTCTGCAGATCGTTTTGATCACTTCCTGTATCATCAGATGTATTAAGCTCAAAATTGGCCATTTCAAAATTAGCAGATACATTGGTTTTAAGTGAATTAAGAATATCCATGGCTCCAGATTCATTATTGAGTTCACAAATCATAAATAAATCTGGCTCATAATCGTTTAATATTACGCCTAAATCGTCTATTCTATTTGGTACAGCATCTTCAAGAGGATAGTTAAGCACATTGTAGAACATCACTTTTAAGTTCTCTTGCCCTTTAACACCACTAAAACATAGCATAATGCCATAGATTAGCAATGTAATTTTTTTCTTTTTCATAGTTGTGTCATTGTTATAAGTAGGCGCTTAGATTTCCTAGAAATTTGGACTTAATCCGTATTCTTTATAGAAACTATCTAGGATGTTTATGACTTCATCAGATGTATCTACTAAGTGTATTAGATCTAAGTCTTTAGCACTAATATTGTTGTTTGATTCTAATAAAGTTTTCTTAACCCAATCCATTAAACCTACCCAAAACTCTTTCCCAACTAAAATAATTGGAAACTTTTCAATTTTATGAGTCTGTATTAGTGTAATGGCTTCAAATAATTCATCTAATGTTCCAAAACCACCAGGCATTACCACAAAACCTTGAGAGTATTTTACAAACATTACCTTTCTAACAAAGAAATAATCGAAATCAAGACTCTTATCAGAATCTATATAAGGATTGTCATGCTGTTCAAAAGGTAATTCAATGTTTAGACCAACCGAAGTTCCACCAGCAATATGAGCACCTTTGTTACCAGCTTCCATAATTCCTGGTCCACCACCAGTGATAACACCATAACCATGAGCTACAATTTTTTCAGCAACTTCTACAGCGAGTTTGTAGTATTTATGATCTGGTTTTGTCCGTGCAGAACCAAAAATTGATACACAAGGACCAATTTTACTGAGCTTTTCGTAACCATTAACGAATTCACCCATGATTTTGAAAATTGCCCATGAATCATTGGTTTTAATTTCATTCCAGCCTTTGTGATTGTGTTCTTTTCTCATAATCGTTTCGTTTTATACGTTTTGTTTCACTAATTCCTTTTTTAAGAATTTAGCTGTGTAACTTTTTTTATCTTTTATTAATTGTTCTGGAGACCCTTTGGCAACAATTTCGCCACCACCTTTTCCGCCTTCGTAGCCAATATCTATGATGTGATCCACCATTTTAATAACATCTAAGTTATGCTCAATTATTAAAACCGTATTGCCTTTGTCTACTAATTTATTAAGGACTTGCATTAACACTCTAATATCTTCAAAATGAAGACCAGTCGTAGGTTCATCTAGTATGTAAAAAGTATTGCCAGTATCTCGTTTACTCAATTCTGTAGCTAGTTTAATACGCTGTGCTTCACCACCAGAAAGGGTTGTGCTCTGCTGACCAAGTGTAATATACCCTAAGCCAACATCTTTTATGGTTTTTAGTTTTTTGTGAATTTTTGGAATATGCTCAAAGAAATCTACAGCTTCATTTATGGTCATATTTAGGACATCACTGATCGATTTTCCTTTATAACGAATTTCTAAGGTTTCTCTATTAAAACGTTTGCCTTGGCAGGTTTCACATTCTACATAAACATCTGGTAAAAAATTCATTTCTATAACACGTAATCCACCACCTTGACAAGTTTCGCAACGACCTCCTTTTACATTAAAACTGAAACGTCCTGGCTTATAACCACGAATCATAGCCTCAGGGATTTTAGAAAATAAACTTCTAATTTCACTAAAGGTTCCAGTATAAGTAGCAGGATTACTTCGAGGTGTTCGTCCTATTGGTGATTGATTAATATCAATAACCTTATCTATATGTTCTAATCCTTTAATGGATTTATAAGGCATTGGTCGTTTTACGCCATTAAAATAATGTGCATTCATTATTGGGTATAGCGTCTCATTTATAAGCGTTGATTTACCACTACCAGAAACTCCTGTGACGCCTATCATTTTACCAAGCGGAATTTCTATGGAGACATTCTTTAAATTATTCCCTGTGCAACCAGTGAGTTTTATCGACTTTCCGTTTCCTTTTCGTCGTTTTGCTGGCACCTCAATTTCTTTAGTACCATTAAGGTAATCAGCAGTAAGTGTATTGTGTGATTTTAGTTCATCAGGATTTCCTATACTTATTATTTCGCCACCATATTTACCTGCTTTTGGACCAATATCAATAACATAATCTGCACGTTCTATCATATCCTTATCGTGCTCAACTACGATGACAGAATTTCCAACATCTCGAAGAGATTCTAAAGAATTAATCAATTTTTCATTATCACGTTGATGTAAACCAATACTAGGTTCATCTAAAATATAAAGGACTCCAACGAGTTGAGAGCCAATTTGAGTTGCCAAACGAATACGTTGCGCTTCTCCTCCTGATAGTGATTTAGAACTTCGGTTTAAGGATAAATAGTTCAAGCCAACATCTAATAAAAACTGAAGTCTGGTCTTGATTTCTTTTATAATCTCTTCAGCAATTTTTAGTTGCTTTTCACTGAGATTATTACTTAAGCTACTAAACCATTCTGAGAGTTCGGAAATATCCATATGTGCTAATTCCGAAATATTTTTGTCATTCACTTTAAAGTAAAGTGATTCTTTTTTCAATCGAGAACCTTCGCAAGTAGGACATGATATTTTATCCATATAATCTTTAGCCCAACGTTTTAAAGATCTAGAGTCTGAATTTTTATACTGACTTTCAATAAAATTGGCTACGCCTTCAAAATCAATATTATAATCTCTTGTAACACCAAGACTTTTACTTTCTACTGAGAACTTTTCATTGCCACCGTAAAGTATCATCTCTTTAGCGTCCTTAGGAATAGATTTATATGGATCACTTAACGAAAACTTATAGCGTTGCGCTATCGTTTCAAACTGCTTAAATATCCAACTGTTTTTTTGAGGTCCATGAGGTGCTAATGCACCATTTTGGATAGATAGACTATCATCTGGAATTATTTTTTTCTCATTAACTTTATAAAGTTCTCCAATACCATTACAATTGTCACAAGCACCTTTTGGAGAATTAAAAGAAAAGTTATTAGGTTCTGGATTTGGATAGGATATTCCAGAAGAAGGACACATTAAATTACGACTAAAATAACGAACTTCACCAGAATCTTGATCTATAACCATAAGTACATTATTTCCATGATACATGGCTGTGTTAATAGTTTCAGTTAAGCGTTTATCATTATCTACTGTAGCATCAATTTTAAGACGATCGATGACTATTTCTATATCATGTGTTTTATAACGATCTAGTTTCATGCCTTTAACAAGGTCTTTAATCTCACCATCTGTTCTAACTTTCACAAACCCTTGTTTTGCTATTTGCTCAAAGAGTTCGCGATAATGTCCTTTCCTAGATCGTATAACTGGAGCTAAAATATTAATGCGTTTGCCTTCAAAACTGTTAACAATGAGTGCTTTAATTTGCTCATCACTATAGCTTACCATTTTTTCGCCAGTATTATAACTGTAAGCATCACTTGCTCTGGCAAACAATAGACGTAAGAAGTCATAAATTTCAGTGATAGTTCCTACAGTAGATCGTGGCGATTTGCTTGTTGTTTTTTGCTCGATAGCAATGACAGGAGAGAGACCATCAATTTTATCTACATCTGGTCGTTCTAATCCACCAAGAAATTGCCTTGCATACGCGGAAAATGTTTCGATGTAACGTCGTTGACCTTCGGCATAAATCGTGTCAAATGCTAAAGACGACTTCCCACTTCCAGATAAACCAGTAATTACAACTAATTGTTCTCTAGGAATCGTAACATCGATGTTCTTTAAATTATGAACACGTGCACCTTTAACTTCAATATGCTCTTCAAATTGACTCATAAATGGGTTAAGCTACCTGTTGGATAGACAAAGTTGCAAAGTTACTCATTTGAGTATTAAAAAAGAAAGGCTTAACACTTTGTTATAAACAAAACTTTAGGCATTAAATCCTTAATTAAATTGGATAGGATTTGGTGTTTTAGCACAAGCATCATCTACTTTTTCTAATGGATTATTTAGAAAACCCTTAGCCATATTAAAGAAACATAAGTTAATAGGACAATGACCATCGTTTGGAAAGACAACATGAGAACCATTTTTTAAGGATTTTAAAACTATCTCTCCGTTAGAAGGTGGCGTTACTGGATCCCATTCTCCACTAATTAGTAAGGTAGGAATATCAGATTTTAAGGCTATCATAGGAGTTTGGTCTGCTGTATTTGAAGGCCAATGTTTCATAACATCAGGATCTGAGCCAAACAGGCTAATTCCTGAGCTTAGTAGTGGGTATTGCGCTGCATCCTTTTGCAGTAAACTTTTATTCTTAAACTTTTTCTCATCAAGGCTATTCACTGACCAATATGTAGCAACATTGATTACACTTAATCTGGCTGCAAAAGCTTGGATTGATTGAGAGAGCACTTCTGTATTACCAGACTTAAATGCCATGATAAAATTAGGTGTATTAGCTATGGTTTGTCTGTCATACAGTAATTGCTGTAATAGTAGTAAGAAATCTTGCTTATTAATTACAAAATTAGTTTCGCCTATGAGAAACGTTTTTGGTTGTTTATCTAGAGCCTTACAAATGGCTTCAAATTCTAATTTAAGATTTGGGTATTTTGTATTGCAGTCTGCATCTTGTTTACAAGTCGTAAATAGGAGTTCAATAGAACGATTAATATTTGTGTAAATTTTATCGTATAATCTTATTTCTGGTGGAAACAAACCTGATAAAATAGCTGTTCTTACACTATTTGGGTACAACTCCATATATTTCATAGACAATCGTGTGCCATAAGAACCTCCAAATAAATTGAGTTGTTTATAACCCAAATGTTTCCTGAGAGCTTCTAAATCTTTGGCACTCTCTGTGGTCCCAAAAGCCATTTTAAAGGATTGGTCTTTTAAAGATTTTATACAATCTGAACTAGCTTCTAGCAATGCTTCATCTTCTTTGTCTAATGTAATATCACTAGCCATTAGTTCTAAGAACGATGCACTTAGTCCTGGGCAAATTTCATTAGAAAATCCAATACCACGTTGATCATATAAAATAAAATCGCGATCAGCATCTAAATTTATATTGGCGTATAAATGTGCTGATGGTAAAACATTTCCACCTGGTCCACCCTGTACAAAAACTACAGGATCTTCTTTAGGGTTTTCAGATTTAGATTTAAAAACGATATAAGCAATTTTGGTGTAACCTTGAGATAAATCACTCCATGTGTTTGGAACTTCAACATAACCACAGTCATCATAAGGTATCGTAATTTTATCTTTAAATTCACAAGAGTCATTGTCTTGCGATTGGCAAGACCACGTTGCTAGAAAAAGGAAGCAGAGTAAAAGTGATTGTAATCTCATTATAGCTGATTTAGTATTAAAGTTCTCAATAATTCCTGAAATAGAATTATGTATTAACATAAATATAGGAAATCCTTAAAATAGTTTTGAATAATTAGTATACTTGTTACAACAAATCATTTAATAAATTGCATATGAAATTACTTGGCATTGGATCTCGGATTAACCATTCTGAATTTGGAAAAGGTGTGGTCACTAATGTAACGGCAATACATTATTGGGTAACCTTTATTGATAATGGATTAGAAACTATTGATATTGATTCTGAATTTGAAGTTATCGACGCTGCAGAAGATGAGGTTGATACCGTTAGCTTTTATGAGGTAGAGAAAAGTTTACTTGATATACTTAAAAAATGGAGTGATGTTTCTGAAGTGGTTTCAATTGCAGATAAATGGAAAGGTGGTAAACTTATTATGCAACCAGGTGACGACAATTTAAAGTCTAATGAATTGCCTATTGATAAGTTTTTTCATAAAATAACGATGGTTCGTGATCGCTTGCGCGTTATGGAACAAAAGATTAATTCTAGTAATTTAGAGGAACAAGAGAAAATAGACCTTCAGCAATATATTACCAGAAGTTACGGAAGCTTAACCAGTTTTAATGTGCTTTTTAAGTTAAAGACTCAGCAGTTTGTTGGGCAACGTTCTAAATAGTTAATAGTAAGTAGGTTTGTCATTTTTATAGTAATGGCGAAATCTTATAAATAGATATCTCGACTCCGCTCGATATGACATTTAATCAACTATTTAATTTTGGATAGAGTATTGAATTAATATTTGATGTAATACAATAATTCTTTTTTTAAAATATTTGCTAGCCTTTCTGAACTTTCATAAAGTGAATCATTTATGGTGATTATACCACCTTCTTCAGTTAATCCTAGTGTATCTGTATCTTTTGATTTATAATTTACTAAAATAGAGAACCTGGAATCTTTAAAATGACCATCTTGATTTAATGGCTTTAATTTTTTATAAGCTTTTATGAATTTATTTAAAAAAGTTCTGTTTGTGATCACTTTTTTATGTATTCTATCATCATTAGATTCAAATAAACTTCTTAAATACATATCTTGAATTGGGATAGGTGAGGACATTCCTGTTCTCATGAAAATGACATCTAAACTAGAAATATCATCTTTTTTTAATTCATCTTTATTTTGAATTCCAATAACATCTCCAATCTCAATCCCTAAAAATAGTAGTTTGTGAAATGTTGGCATCTGAGCACCACTTTCAGTTGTGATCCAATTTGTCCATGTGGCCTCTAAACCATCGATTGGTAGAATAGAGGTCCACATTTGAAAACTCTTAGGTTTACCGAAATCATCTAAATGCCATAAATACGAATCTCCAGGTGTTGATCCGCCAGATGTATAGGTAACTAACAATGCTTCTTTATTATCTTTGGTTTTTACTAAACGACGCTCTACACCTGGATCAAATACTTTATATGGAGCTACTAACCAAAAGGTGTCATTATTAAAGTAGGACAATCCTTTTTTAATATAATCTTGTTTTTCAATACCATTATATTCGTTGTTAGCCACAAAAACTTTAGAGCTATCTTTTTCTTCTAAATCTAGTAAAACAATGAAATGATCCCAATGAACTTCGCATGTATTGTCAGATTTAAACCATTTGTAATGGTGTCTGTTTTCAAATGTAAATTCAATATAATCTGTGTTATGATAAGCGTTATCATTTAAAGCATCTAGCATTTTAATGGCAAGATTATCAGCATCATTTCCTTGCGCACCCTCTGGTAGAGGCTCATTGTATTTAAAAAACAAAAACCCAAAGAATAGGAGCGATGGTAAGGTTAGGAACACAATTGTACCTAATATTTTTTTAAATCTTTTAGTCATTTTTTTATTTATTCCGCTTCATTTGCGGAACGACAAAACGTATCAAAGGGCTTCTTTAATACCTTCGGCTAAAATCTCAGCAGCTTTTGGATGATTTCTAAACCAAAGTTCGGGTTCTATTAATTCTAACTCTGCTAGTGCTAATTTTCCGGAATTATCAATAAATGCATCAACCCTTGCATATAAAGGCATTTCTTTACAAGCATTCACAGTATTCTCGGCAAATTTCACCTCTTCTTCTGAAGCTATGTAATTATGTACTGTACCTCCAAAATCGTCTTGAACTCTAAAATCGCCTTGTTTCGCCTTTTTTAAAACTGCATGTGTAAACTGTCCATTAAAGACCATAAAGGAGACTTCACCTTTACTCACAATATTATGTTGAAAGGGTTGTAATATCATAGATTGTTGAGCTATAAGCTTCTCAAATATTGCTTCATGCTGCGGAATAGTTTCAGAATTTAAACGATAGGTATGCCATCCACCACCAGACACACAAGGTTTAAGCACTGTTTCAGCCCAATTTAACTCTTCGTGAATTTGTTTCAAGGATTTTAAAGAGCCTTTCTCAATAAAATAGGTTTCTGCTATATGCACACCATTGTTGCTTAAATCTTTTAAATAATGTTTATCAATATTCCAACGAATAATTGCCTCAGAATTAATGAGTCTTGTTTGTTTTGAAACCGTATTCAACCATGATGAGAATTCATCAAAGCGGTCAAAATAATCCCAAGTTGTTCTAAATAAAACAGATCTTGTTGAAGACCAATCAAAATGCTCATCGTCCCAAGATAATCTCAGAGTTTTTAATCCAATTTTCCCTAATGCATTTTGAAGTAATGCATCTTCAACGATGACATTTTTCACATAACCATCTATGTCATTTGGGTAAGCATGTTTTCTGTCAGTAAGTATAACTACATCGTACATTATTGTATTCGTTTTAATGCCTCACGAGCGCTTAAAGGTTTTAATTTATTTGTTTCAACAAAGTTAAGTACAGCATCAGGATTAGTTTTGCTGTATTCTCGTAAAGCCCAACCAATAGCTTTTTGTATAAAAAATTCTTTAGAGTGCTTATGAGCTAGGCATTGTTCAAAAAGTATGGTTTCATCTGTTCGTTCTTTGTAGCCCAATTGAAATAAGATAGCAGAACGATTTAACCACATATTATCTGATTGCGATATTTTTGTAATAACCTCTTGTTTGTTTTCCCAGAATTGTAGAAGGTAAGAACCTAAAATATGCTTTGCAATAAAATCTACAGTATCCCAATGCGAGTTTGTATAGATTAATGCTGTGATATATTCTAAATCTTCTTCTTTGTATTTTTTGCTTAATATTTTAGCTAAAATTTCAATGGCGCAATAGTGATATTCTCGCTCTGACTTAGCGTATAAAGTTTCAGCAATGTTGCGTACATTCTTAATAACGTCTTCTTTATGATTGGCTAGTACTTCTTTTAATAGTTGCTTTCTAAGAGGTGATTTTACACCTAAAAAGGGAAACTGACGTTTCATGTACTCATGCATTTGCAAAGCGAATTCTGCATGTCGTTCTGATTCTAAGCGATTTGTTAGTTCTGTAATAAAATTCATTAGTAACCCTTTGCAGTGTCGTCTCCTCTAGAATCAGCTCCTGCTTCATAAGTACCATCCTCTCTAACTAGAATAGCATCAACTTTTCCAGTTATAATATTAGTTTTTTCAACAGTCTTATAACCTAAGCTCTTTAGTTGATTTAAGAGTGATTTATTAAACCTATCTGGTTCAAAAGTAATTTGATCTGGTAGCCATTGATGATGAAAACGTGGTGCATCTACAGCCTCTTGCATGGTCATACCATATTCTTCTACATTTAAAATAACTTGTGCTACAGTGGTAATAATTGTAGATCCTCCTGGTGTACCAACAATCATCCATAAATCGCCATCTTTTTCTACAATTGTTGGAGTCATAGAACTTAGCATTCGTTTTTTTGGTTCTATACTATTAGCTTCGGCACCTACCAAGCCATATAAATTGGGTTCTCCTGGTTTACTACTAAAATCATCCATTTCATTGTTGAGAAAAAAACCTAACTCTTCAATAAAAAGTTTTGAACCATATGCTCCATTTAGAGTTGTTGTTACCGAAATAGCATTACCATGTTGGTCTACAATAGAGTAGTGCGTAGTTTCATTACTTTCGAGAGGTAAATCGCTAGCTTCAAAACTGTAACCTTCAATCATACCAAAACTAGTTGAGTCTGATGATGTTGCTTTATTGAAATTGAAATCTTTCATGCGTTCTTCTAGATACACATCGCTCAATAAATGCCGCTTAGGAATATCAATAAAGTCTGGGTCACCCAAAAAGAAACTTCTATCTGCATAGGATCGTCTAGCAGCTTCTGTAAATACTTGAACCATTTTCTTAGAATTATGACCATAAGACTTTAGATCATAAGGCTCTATAGTTTTTAAGATTTGTCCTAAGCATATGCCACCACTAGATGGTGGAGCCATTGAAATTATTCTTAAATCTTTATAATTAAAGGTTAGAGGCTTACGCCATTTGGACTCGTATTGTTTTAGATCTTCATGTGTAATTATACCTCCTTTTTCTGAAATCTCATCGATTAGAATATCAGCAGTTTTACCTGTGTAAAATTCAGTATAGCCATATTTAGAAATTCGTTTTAAAGTTTCAGCAAGTTTTATGTTTTTAAGTGTATCTCCTTGCTTTATTGTAGCATTATAAATGATTGGTTTTTCATTAACAACTTTAAATATGCTATCGTATTTTTTGAAACGAGCAGCTTGCTTTTCTGTAACTATAAAACCGTTTTCAGCTAATGCAATGACTGGTTTAAGTATGGTTTCAACAGGAAGTAAACCAAATTCAGCATGTGCAGTAAAAACACCTTCAACACTGCCAGGTACACCTATAGCTAAAGCACCTTGAGTGCTTAAATTTTCAATAATGTTTCCGTCTTTGTCTAAGTACATATCACGTGTTGCCGCAAGTGGTGCTTTTTCTCTAAAATCTAGTGTCTCTGAGAAAGTATTTTCTAATCTATATACCAAAAAACCACCACCACCTAGATTACCTGCGTAAGGATAAGTTACTGCTAATGCAAAATGTGTTGCGAGCATCGCATCAAAGGCGTTACCACCTTGTTTCATAATATCTACACCAATTTTAGAAGCTTCTTCTCTAGCTGAGACCACTAGACCATTTTCAAAACTAGCAATGGGTTTATCTTTAGTTGTATTTTTACTTTTACTGTCTTTACAGGAAACGTGTATTACGAACATTAATAGTAAAAGATAAAATCCTTTATTCATAGTTGTAGGTAGCTTTTAAGTCTAACAAAATCTGGTTAGAGAATAATCTAAGTTCCTCAAAAAAAACAGTGAATTCATTTTCAAATTCATCATAATATAACTGTAATTCCTTAACAGCTTTATTCATTTGAGATTTATTTTGTGTTCTCCGATTCATACCTTCTAAAACCCGCTGTATACCTTCAATGTTGGCGTAGCTTAAAAGCCAATTATCAGAAATCATATGTGGCATCATTCGTTTAATACGCATAGGTAATATTTCTAAATTATTCTCTAAAGTGTCATAGAAATTATGTGTGTATATTTCTAAATCTATTTGAGAATACGATGTCCAATTCTTAGCAAGATAATGATCATATAAAATATCTACAATAACACCACTGTAATGTCCATAATTTTTATGAAGCCGCTTAGTACTTTGCTTAACTATGATGTTTGAGTCTGTGAATGTATCTATCTGTCTATGCAAAAGAATACCAATTTGAACTGCTTTTGGGTAATCTTTGTAGGTTTTTCCTCGTATACCATCTGCAATAAAATTACCAATTGTAATTAAGTCATCATCACCAGAAAGATAAATATGAGCCAAAAAATTCATTAGCCTAAAATACAAATTCATAATTTATAAACGCTATTCAAATTGTATATTTGCGGAAACAAATTTTAGAATGACTTTAATTAAATCTATATCAGGAATTAGAGGAACAATTGGTGGAAAAGTATCCGAAAATCTTACACCTATTGACGCTGTTAAATTTGCGTCTGCTTATGGTACTTGGCTAAAACAAAGGCGTGAGAAAGAAAATTATCGTGTTGTGGTTGGTAGAGACGCAAGGATTTCTGGAGAAATGATTCAGAATTTAGTAATGAATACCTTAGTTGGTCTAGGAATCCATGTTATTGATTTGGGGCTTTCTACTACACCAACTGTTGAGGTAGCTGTGCCAATGGAACATGCAGATGGAGGGATTATTTTAACTGCGAGTCATAATCCAAAACAATGGAACGCTTTAAAACTGTTAAATGAGAAAGGTGAATTTTTAGATGCAGAAAATGGTGCGAAAATTCTAGAGATTGCAGATAGTGATTCTATGTTGTTTTCTGATGTTGATAGCTTAGGGAAAATTACTAAAAATGAAGCTTACATTGATATGCACATAGATGAAGTACTTAAAATGAATTTGGTTAATAGAAAAGCAATAGAGAATGCTAATTTTAAAGTTGTTGTAGATGGTGTAAACTCAACAGGTGGAATTGCAATACCACTGCTTCTTGATAGATTAGGTGTTCATGGTGTGAAACTTTTTTGTGAACCTAATGGTCATTTTCCTCATAATCCAGAACCTTTAAAAGAACATTTAACAGATTTGTCTGAGGCTGTAGTTAAAGAGCGTGCAGATTTTGGTATTGTTGTAGATCCAGATGTAGATCGTTTAGCTTTTATAGACGAGAATGGTGAAATGTTTGGAGAAGAATATACACTTGTAGCTTGTGCAGATTATGTATTAAGTAAAACTCCAGGTAATACTGTAAGTAATATGAGTTCAACGAGAGCACTTAGAGATATTACAGAAAAACATCATGGACAATACCAAGCTAGCGCAGTAGGAGAGGTGAATGTTGTTAATTTAATGAAAAAGACCAATGCTGTAATAGGAGGTGAAGGTAATGGTGGTATTATCTACCCTGAATTGCATTATGGACGAGACGCTTTAGTTGGTGTGGCTTTATTTTTAAGTTTATTAGCTGAGAAGAAAATGAGTGTAAGTGAACTTAAAGCCTCATATCCTATCTATTATATGAGTAAGAAAAAAATTCAGCTTACTCCACAGTTAGATGTTGATACTATATTAGATACAATGGAGTCTAATTATAATCATGAGAATATATCAACCATTGATGGTGTAAAAATTGATTTTGCTGATAGTTGGGTACATCTAAGAAAAAGTAACACAGAACCTATTATCAGAATATATACAGAAGCACCATCTCAAGAGAGTGCTAATAATTTGGCTGATCGATTTATTGCAGAAATTAAAGCAGTTGCTAATATTTAGTATCTTTAGATAATGATTACTACTCCAAAACATAAGACTAATTCTACAGATTTAGAATCTTATTTTAATCAGTTTCGAAAGCATATTATTGGTATAGATCAAGAGTTTGAATCGCCATTTGGTCTAAAAAAGATTCTTTATACAGATTGGACTGCATCTGGAAGATTATACAGACCCATTGAGGAAAAACTTTGTAATGAGTTTGGACCTTATGTAGCCAATACACATACAGAAACAACAGTTTCTGGAACTGCAATGACTAAAGCGTATCATAAAGCTAAGCATATTATTAAAAACCATGTTCATTGTAATGAAGATGATGTTTTGATAGTTTCAGGAAACGGAATGACTGGAGTTGTAAATAAATTTCAGCGCATTTTAGGTTTAAAAGTTCCAGAAAATATTAGACAATATACTAGTGTTCCTGATGAAATTAAACCTGTAGTATTTGTATCTCATATGGAGCATCATTCTAACCATACATCATGGTTAGAAACTATAGCAAAAGTAGAGGTGATTCCGCCTGGAAAAGAAGGATTATTTAGTCTGGAAAACTTAGAAGAACTTTTGCTTGAATATAAAGATTATACACTCAAAATTGCTTCTGTTATAGGTGGTTCTAATGTTACTGGAATCGAAACTCCATATCACGATATTGCAGAACTGATGCATAAACATGGAGGCGTTTGTTTTGTGGATTTTGCTTGTTCTGCACCTTATGTTAATATTGATATGCATCCAGAAAATGAAGACAGAGCCTTAGATGCTATATTCTTTTCACCTCATAAATTTTTAGGAGGTCCTGGAACATGTGGCGTTCTTATTTTTAATAAGAAACTTTATAAGAATATGATTCCTGATTGTCCTGGAGGTGGTACAGTGAGTTGGACTAATCCTTGGGGAGAACACAAGTACATAGATAATATTGAAGATCGTGAAGATGGTGGTACACCAGGTTTTTTACAAACGATTAAAACAGCTCTAGCCATTAAACTAAAAGAGCAAATGGGAGTAAAAAAAATGTTAGAGCGTGAACATCAAATCCTAAATACGATTTTTAAGGCCTTAGAGCCTGTTAAAAATTTGCATATTCTTGCAGAACAGCATAAAGAGAGATTGGGAGTTATATCGTTTTATATTGATGAATTGCATTATAATTTAGGTGTAAAACTTCTCAATGATCGTTTCGGGATTCAAACGAGAGGTGGTTGTAGTTGTGCAGGTACTTATGGTCATTATTTATTGCATGTAGATTATGAAACTTCTCACGAACTTACTAATGAGATAACCATTGGTGACTTAGTGAGAAAACCTGGTTGGATTAGACTTTCAATTCATCCTACAACCACTAATGCAGAAGTAAAATTTATTTGTAATAGTTTGGTAGCATTATCAAAACATCATAAAACTTGGGCTAATGACTATAGATATGTAGGCGAGTCTAACGAGTTTATTCACAATAATGTAGTAGATAATTGCACAGAAGATTTGCTTTTAAAGCAATGGTTTACGTTTTAAGTTTATGCCCATATTCTTCATATAAATCTTTGTGTTTCCAACGTTTGTGAGTCCAGAGGTAATATTCTGGAGCTTCATTAATTTGGTCTTCAACAAGTTTTAAAAATAAATCTGTGATTTCATAATCTTTAAAATCATTAGGGTTTTCTGCTAAGGTTTTAAATGTGGTTCTGTAATAACCACGTTTTAAACGCTCAACACCAAAGAATACAACAGCCATATCTAGTTTTTTAGCAATCATTTCTGCACCAGTGTGTACAGGAACTTTTATACCCATAAACTCTTGCCAATGAAATGCCGTTTGTGGTTTGGGTGTTTGATCAGAAACAAAACCATTAATGGTTAATTCACCCTTTGATTTAGATGATTTTAAAATCGGAATCGTTTCTTTGGTAACAATGAGATGGCTATTGTAACGAGCACGAATGCGCTTAACTAAACGATCAAAGTACTTATTTGCAAGTCGTTTATAAACTGCATACCCTTTTGATTTTACATACGTTTGTAGAATAAAAATCCATTCCCAGCTACCATAATGAGCACACATTAATATAATACTCTTATTGTTATTTTCTATCCTCTGAATTTCTTCAACATTAGAAAAAGTAAAGCGCTTTTTCATCTCTTTTTCAGAGATTGTCATAGATTTAATGGCTTCAACCATCATATCACATAAGTGATGATAAAAAGCTTTAGTTATTCGTTTTAATTCATCATCATTCTTATTAGGAAACACTAATTTTAAGTTAGAAATAACTACTTTTTTTCTGTATCCAAAAACTCGATAAATAAGTAAGTAAACAACATCTGAAAAAGCGTATAGTAGCCTAAATGGTAATATAGATATTAACCACAAAAAAGGATACGTAATAAGATATACTAAAAGCTGCATTAAATCATTAATTTTGCAGGAGCAAATATATGTTTTATTTGACTGAAAGTTTTATAGATTATGATGGATTTAAGTTTAGCTACTATTGTTATTATTGCTGCAAATGTTATAATAACATATAAAGCATTGGGAGATTATAGTTTTTTTGAACGTTATAAATTTAATGTCGGAAGTATAAGAAGAGGCGAACAAATACGTATGTTTAGCTCTGGGTTTTTACATGTTAATACCATGCACTTGGTCTTTAACATGTTTACTTTATTCTTTTTTGCAGATGTGGTTATCGATGCTTTAGGAACTTTAAACTTTATTATCGTCTATATAATCAGTTTAATCTTAGGGAATTTACTATCACTTTACTTTCATAAAGATGAGTATTATTACAGTGCTGTTGGAGCTAGTGGTGCTGTTACAGGAATTTTGTATGCTGCTATTCTTATCAGACCAGATATGAGTTTATATATGTTTTTTGTTCCTGTACCAATACCAGCATATTTATTCGGAATAGGCTATTTATTATATTCTATATATGGTATGAAAAAGCAAATAGGAAATATTGGACACGATGCACATTTTGGTGGCGCTATTGGTGGCTATGTGGTTACACTATTATTATTACCTCAACTCATAGAAACGAACTTACTTATGGTATTACTTTTAGCTGTTCCAATTATTATTTTATTTGTTATGCATAAAACAGGTAAGTTATAATAGCATAATTAATCATAATATTTTAATGGACTTAACTTGTTTTTTTTAAAGTATTACACTATTATTTTGGACGTATTCACTTCAGGATTTTAACATTTAATTATAATTTTAACGCAACCTTTTTTTCATTCTAGCATCTTAAAAGAAAAAGAAAGCTATGAAAAAGAAAAACAATTTAGTGGTAATTGCATTATTAGTATTACTAGTAGGATGCAGTGATTCAATCGACATTAGACAGCCTGGTCGTTTAGATGCAGAAAATGCGTTTAGCACAGTGACTGATTTACAATTAGGATTATTAGGTGTTTACGATCAATGGGATTTAACTCCTGAGATATCTTTATCCGCAAACTTTTGTGATGAGGTTTCAATAGGATTTGATAGTGGAGGACAAGGATTAGCACTCTATGATTTTGTACTTAATGCTGCAAGTGATGCAGCACGAGATTTTTGGGTAAGAAATTACAGGGTTAATAATAGAGCAACGTTGTTAATTGAAGCTGCAGCAAATATTACACCTGAGGCTAATGAGCAAAATCAATTTAATAGTATTTTATCTCAAGCTCACGCTATTAGAGCATATGCTAATTTAGAATTACTAACGTATTTTAGTCCAGATCCAACCAACGATAATGCTCCAGGAACTCCAGTAATTGATTTTATTCCAGGTTTAGACATAACTCCTAGCAGAAATACAACAGGTGAACTTTGGGATTATATTAATTCTGATTTAAACTTAGCATCTACTTTAAGTACTGAACAATCTAATACAACATTTATATCTAGAGATGCTATAACTGCTATACGTGCTAGAGCTGCTATTACAAGAGGAGACTATGATACTGGTGCTACTTTAGCTTCTCAGTTGCTTGCTAGTTATCCTTTAGCAAATACAACTCAATATCAACTAATGTTTTTAGATGCTGATAATACTGAAGTTATTTTAAAATTAGAGCGAACCCAAAATGACAATTATGATGGACAAGTAAATACTGGCTCTGTTGCTACTGGAGGAGGTTGGGCTGGTTCGGTGTTTGCTTTTGTAGATGCTACTATAACTGGTGGACCTTATTTTGAAATGGATAGGTCTTTATTTAATGCTTTAGATCCTAATGATATTCGTTATACTGTTAACGTAGCACCAACATCAATTATAAATCCTAATTACAATACAGATCCCGATCCTGTAAATACTGATGTTATTGTAATCCAAAAATATCAAGGCTCTGAAGGGCAACCGCTTATGAATGATCTTAAAGTGTTTAGATCTTCTGAAATGTTATTAATTTTAGCAGAAGCTAGAGCAGCACAAAATAATCTTACGGCTGCAGCTTCATTGATAGATCAGCTAAGAGATGCTCGTTTTGGGTCTGACCAACCAACACCTTCCTATGGATCTCAAGCTGAAGCTTTTGGTGCAATATTAGACGAACGTCGTATAGAGTTGTGCTTTGAAGGACATCGTTACAAAGATTTAAAACGATTAGGCGTTTCTGGAAATAGAGAAATTTCTAGAGATCTAACAGATTGTAATAATCAAAGTGGTGCTTGTACGCTGTCAGCCAATGATTACAGGTTTACTTTACCGATACCAATTATAGAGATTAATGCTAATCCTGGTATTGGCACAGAACAAAATCCTGGTTATTAACGTATAGTTATAAAAAAGAGCTTCTCTATTAAAGAAGCTCTTTTAAATTTTTTTTTACATCTAGTTTAGTAACTCTGCAATTTTAGTCTCTAAAGCAGGTCCTCTAAGGTTTTTTGCTACAATTGTTCCGTTCTCGTCTAATATATAGGTTGCAGGTATAGAAGAAATGTTATATAGCTTAGCAACTGGGTCATTAAAATATTGCAGATTAGAAACATGTTTCCATGTAAGTTTATCGTCTTGTATAGCTTTTAACCAACGTTCTTTTTGTCCTGGTCTATCTAAGGAAACACCAATAATTTCTAATCCCTTATCATGGTATTTGTTGTAAACTTTTACCACATTAGGATTTTCTCTACGACATGGACCACACCAAGATGCCCAAAAATCTATAATGGTAACTTTTCCTTTTGCATCATTGAGAGCTAATTGGTTTCCATTGGTATCAGGAGCAGTAAATGTAGGAGCAGGTTTACCAATATTAAGAGCTTCGTTACGTTTAAGCGTTTCAACTATGGCAGTCACTTTTTGGTTTAATGCCTTTCCTTTAAATGAATTCTTTAATTCATCGTCTAAGTTATTATAACTCTGCATAAACCTATCAGGATTTAAATCTCTCGAGGCAGTTTGACGATCTAATAAAATTAAGGAAACAATACTGTTAGGATGTTCATCTATAAACTTATAACCCATTTCTTTTAAGTCTAAGTCTTTTTTAGTCATCTCAGCTGTTAACTCTTTTACCTTAGAATCATCCTTTTTTTGTTTCGCTAACCTTATTCGGTTATTTAAATTAACCAAGTCTTTTTTAGCATCTTGATAATCTAAATTAAATTGATTAAACAATACTGTTGATCCGGATCCCTTTAATTCAGAATTAGCAATATTAGTTTTGTTAACATCAATAATAACATCATCACCATTGTCTAATATTAACTGCTTTGTTCCTATAACATTGTCTACAGTTATAAAATGCATATTTGGGTCTTCTAATTTACCTTCAAAAACAAATTTTTCGTTCATAACAATTGCAGTATCCATAGGAATTTGCCTACCTCTAGCATCAGCAACTTTTAAATAAGCTCTTATACCATTATAAACACCTGGAGCATTTCCTGTAATTAAATAACCATCTCTGGTAGGTTTATTAGATTCAGTTTTGCATGAGCTAACTAATAGTGCAAGGATAAAAAGTATACTTAAATTCTTCATAACAAATAATTTTATTTGAGTTGATGCAAATATAAAAAGTTATCCTACAAAAGAGAATAGCTTTAACACTTATAACTTGTACTTTTGTATAATTAAATTTGAATAATGATTCCTAATGATACCATAGTGGCTTTGGCTACACCATCTGGAGCAGGAGCTATAGCAGTAATACGTTTGTCTGGTCTTGATGCGATTACGATAGCATCTGGCGTTTTTAAATCTGTAAGCAAAAAAGTATTATCAGAGCAGAAAACTCATACTATTCATCTTGGACATATTGTTGATGGTAAGCGTGAAATAGATGAAGTTCTAGTATCTGTGTTTAATAATCCTAATTCTTATACTGGTGAAAATGTGGTTGAGATTTCATGTCATGGATCTTTATACATCCAACAAGAAATTATTCAGTTATTATTACGAGAAGGTTGTAGAATGGCCAATGCAGGTGAGTTTACACTTCGTGCTTTTTTAAATGGCAAATTAGATTTATCTCAGGCCGAAGCTGTTGCAGATTTAATTTCTAGTGATAATGAAGCATCTCACCAAATTGCAATGCAGCAAATGCGTGGTGGTTTTTCTACAGAAATTGCCAAACTTAGGCAAGAACTTATGAATTTTGCGAGTTTAATAGAATTGGAACTAGATTTTGCTGAAGAAGATGTTGAGTTTGCAGATCGTTCAGCATTTAAAGCATTAATTGATAAAATTGTAGTTGTATTAAAGCGATTAATCGATTCTTTTGCTGTTGGTAATGTTATTAAAAACGGAATACCTGTAGCTATAGTTGGTGAACCTAATGTTGGCAAATCTACCTTGCTTAATGCTCTACTAAATGAAGATCGCGCCATAGTCTCTGAAATTGCGGGAACAACTAGAGATACAATTGAAGATGAAATCTCTTTAGGAGGTATAGGTTTTAGATTTATAGATACAGCAGGAATTAGAGAAACTAAAGATGTTGTTGAGAGTATTGGTATAAAAAAGACCTTTGAAAAAATTGAGCAGTCTCAAGTCACCATGTATTTGTTTGATGCTGAAAAAAATATTAATAACCTTGAAACTGTTAGAGTTGAGATTGAAAAGATAAGAAATAAATATCCTCAGAAGCCACTATTGGTCATTGCAAATAAGATCGATACGCTTGATGACATTCAGTTAACCGAGATTAATAATACTATTGTTGAAGTATTATTATTATCGGCTAAAACAGGTTTTGGTGTAGAACAATTGACCAATTCACTCCTAAATCTCATAAATACTGGTGCACTTCGAAACAACGAAACTATTATCACCAATACACGTCATTATGATGCCTTATTAAAGGCCTTTGAAGAAATCCAAAAAGTAAAGCATGGACTAGAAACTGGGCTTTCAGGTGACTTGTTAGCAATTGATATCCGACAAGCCTTGTATCATTTTGGTGAGATCACAGGTGAGATTACTAACGATGACCTTCTTGGCAATATCTTTACTAATTTCTGCATTGGAAAATAAATTCTATTTTTTTAAATAAGCCACACCTTTTTCAACCCTTAATTTCTGATTGGCTTTTTTTGCAGCTAACTTGTATTCAAAAGTATACGAAGAGTCAGTAGTCGTTAAAATTTTAAAGTGTATTGCTTCTTGTTCAAACATAGATTTCGGATTTATCTTTCTCTGTATAAACTCACAATCATTAATCCAACGAATAGAGGCGGAGTCTACTTTGCCATTAAAGTAATCGATGTTTAAATTTTCGGTTCGGGTAAATGTACCTTTTGTTTCAACGCCATCAATAGTATAGGTAAAGTAGAAAGTACCAGTTTTGTAGTCTTTACAGTCTCGTTCAATAGTATAACAGCTAGTAAAGCCAAAAAAGAGTATAAGTAATAGTTCGATTCTTATCATAATGTTAAGCTACAATTATTCCATCTTTCATCACTAATTTACGATCTGCCATATCTGCTAATTCTTTATTATGAGTAACGATGATAAAGGTTTGACCAAACTCATCTCTAAGTTTAAAAAACAATTGATGTAATTGTTCAGCAGATTCACTATCTAAATTACCTGACGGCTCATCTGCAAAGATTAGGTTTGGGTTATTTATAAGTGCTCTTGCAACAGCAACACGTTGTTGTTCGCCACCAGATAGTTCACTAGGTTTGTGATGAATTCTATCGTTGAGACCTAAATATGTTAATAATTCTTTGGCTCTTTTTTCAGCCTCCTGTTTTGGAGTTTTATTTATAAATGCAGGAATGCAAACATTCTCTAATGCAGAAAACTCAGGTAATAACTGATGAAACTGAAAAATAAATCCGATATTTTGATTCCTAAATTTTGCTAAGGCTTTATCCTCTAAATCCTTTATAGATTTAGAGTTGATTATGAGTTCGGTATCTGTTTTATAATCTGGTTTATCAAGCGTGCCAAGTATTTGAAGTAATGTAGTTTTACCTGCTCCAGAAGCACCAACAATAGAGATGATTTCGCTTTCAGAAATTGAAAGGTTCACACCTTTTAAAACCTTAAGATCATCATAAGATTTTATAATATTGGTTGCTGAAATTATCGTATAACTCATCAGCTGTGAAAATACTACTTAAACTATAAATGAACAATTACGATGAAGGTTTATTTTTCTTAAAAAAAGATTTCATACCATTGAAATCAATGAAATACTGCAAACGTATAGAAAACGTATTTTGCATTGGCTGTCTAAATAGTAAATCTAAACTATCTGAAAATCCGTCTTCTGCATTTTCATCAAAATTAAAAAGCTGATTTCTGTATAAAAACGTCAAGAAACTCCCTTGTGCAAACTGCCAAGAATAGCTTAAATCTATATTCCACGTACTAAAATTAATATTAGGATTGCCTCCAACATTATCAACGGTAAATCCTTCGGCAGTGGTAAGCCTTCCATTATCTAGTAAGGTATATAGTTCATAATCGTAATTAACTGTGTCCCAATAATGCCTGAAGGTGAGTCCTAGTGTATGAAAAGGATTGAAGGTATAATTAGCAGAAATACTATTAGTAACAATTTGTCGATTACGCTCACCTAATATCGGTTGGTCATCTACTGCAGTTGCGTAACCTCTGTCTCCATTTCTGTGGTTAAATGAAATTCCGTAAACCATTAGTAATTTGTCAGATACTCGTACTCTTGGTTCTATATTAAAATCGTAAGTAAATAGATCGCGACCATCTTCAAATAGAGCACCAATATTGGCTCTTATATCAATAGCAAATATCCTGTTGTAATTGGTAGAAACCCAGCCACCTGTACTTATAAAATTTTCAAAAATAAATGGACGACCATCTCTAGACTCAAAGAAATCGTATTGCTTACCAGGCTCAATGTTTAATCTAAAGCCATAAGCATCTAACTTTTTTGTAAATGCTCTGTAACCACCTCC
This sequence comes from Microcosmobacter mediterraneus, assembly GCF_031846265.1. NCBI lineage: Bacteria > Pseudomonadati > Bacteroidota > Flavobacteriia > Flavobacteriales > Flavobacteriaceae > Microcosmobacter > Microcosmobacter mediterraneus. The sequence goes on from NZ_JAVRIA010000001.1 coordinate 531,088, forward strand.
TAAATTGAAACGCGAATAAGTATCTGGTTTTACTAAGCGTCTGTAATTGGTAAAGAAATTAATTCTGTAACTATTTAATTTACCTGAAGGTTCAAATGTTTGGTAAGATAAATCCATGCCAAAATCGTTACGATTGTTCCTAAAATTAAGCCCAAGATCATTGATTTCGTATTTAGTATCGGCAAACCGATGATCAAAACTATAACGGAAGTTACCAGCAACTTTTCCCACAAACATAAAACTGCTAAACCCAGTTTCACTGTCTTGACTTTGGTAGTTTACATTACTCATTCTAAGCTCAGTATCGAACCTAAAAGTGTTTTTTTTGTTTACTAGATTGGCTACAATAGCTGTGGCATTTCCATCTCTAAATTCGCCTTCTCTTAGCACATTAGTATTAATTAAGCTTATAGCAGAATTGCCACCAAACTGTTTATCTACTACTAAAATATTATAGTTTGTAAAGGGTTCTACCACTTCTCTGCGACTTTCACCACTATCAGTATTAGTGACAGTAGCAAAGGTTTTTTCGGTAATAGCATTAAAAATGCCAAGTCCCCAACCATTTTTTGTTCTACCAGATACTTTTAAAGCGTTTAAGACCTTAACCACATTGGGTACATTGGCTTCTTCGTTTTCGGCCAAATTCAATTCTCCAGTTGGAGCGCTACCAACGCGTCTTGAAAAGAATAAACCACCTTTTGAAAATAGATCAACACCTTCTGTAAAAAATTGTCGCTGCTCTGAGAAGGTCTGCTCAAAAGGACCAAGATTGAGTACTACATTATCGAAACCAGCTTGACTGAAATCAGGAACAAGTGTAGCGTCTAATGTAAAATTATCGGTAATACCATATTTTACATCCATACCAAAAGTAAGGTCAGTTTTCGTTTCACCATCAAAATTGTTAAGTATACCTGTGGTAAAGGGATAGAGGTTAAGTCGTATAGGTGGTTTTAAACCTTCTAATCCATGAAGCTCTCCATGGTATAAGCCAAAATTACCTTTCGTTGGATCAATTGGGTTCCAAGTGTACTGTGATCGGTCTCGTCTAAATTGTCTACTAAACTGCAATCCCCAAATTGGGTTTTCCTCATCTGCAAACCTTAATGTTCTGTAGGGTATTTCCATTTCAACCGTCCAACCATCGTCATTTATTTTAACAGCACTTCGCCAAACGGCATTCCAACTAAAGTCTTCTCCTATACTAGGATTTGCAATAGCATCTGCTTGCTGTCCCGAACTAAACACAAAAAAATTAGTATCGTTTTGAGCATCATTATTTGGGTTAATAATTACAGAGAAAAAATCGGTCTGCCCAAAATTGTCACGGTTTATCAATTGCTTCATTATCAGTTCTGGGTCGTCGTAAAGATAAGCAGCAACATAAATAGCTTTATCATCAAAAGTTATTCTCACTTCAGTTCGCTTATCCTGAGGAGCTGTTGTCCCAATTTCTGGTCTAAACTGTACAAAGTCGGTTGCAATTTCGGCATTTTGCCAAGCGACATCATTTAAAACACCATCTATTTTAGGTGCTACTTTTGTACGCTTTGTTTGAAGTATTTTCTTATTCTGAGCAAAAGACGAGCTTAGGAAACTGAATAAGAACAAAAGGAAAATTAAGCGGATTTTCATTATTTGACTTATGTTATGCAGCGCTATTGGTATGAAATCTTTGTTAAAAGACTAGGTTAAACATTTATGCAAAGCTAAACTTAGCATATTCTTATTTTCCTAAATTAACGTTAAAAAGAAGCCAAGAAAAGCAGTAATAAATTTTTAAATAGAAGTGGTTTCAAAATTAATAAGTGAACGTTCGTCTTAAACTAATTATGTATTATAAAAACATATAATTAATAGTGTCTTTAAAAATTGGCACTTTTTTTGCTTTAAAATAGAAAACGAAACCTTTTGAATTTAAAACATAAATATAGAAATCTAACGCTTAGTATACTATTTGATCTTATTGGGTTAATACCTTTTATAGATTTTATTTGGGCTCCAATATCTGCCTATTTAATGATACGATTATATAAAGGCGACTCAGGTAAAATTGCTGGTGTATTTGCATTTATAGAAGAAATTATTCCTGGTACAGATTTCATACCATCATTTACTATTATGTGGATTTATACCTACGTTTTTAAAAGAGTAGATAATAATAGTATAGTAGAAGTATAGTTACAGCACAGTATAAATATACTCATCAACTTCAGACACTCTAAAATAACCAAACGGAAAATTATCTGAGTTGGTTTGGTTAACACAGTTTCCTCTTACTGTAGCTGGTTGTGTTTCAAAAGGTCCACCACCTTCTTCACCATTTTGTTGCAGTAGAATAAACATAAATTCATAAAAACGTTCTGAAATACCATAATTTCGGATGGTAACTATATCTCCTGTTTCTAAATCTTCTTCAGTGTAAAATCCGAATATTTGGTTTCCATTAGTAAATTCATCATTATAAACTTCTAAATCCGGAATAGCAGGAATATCATTAATAAATTCAAAGAAATAATAATTCTCCTCATTTACTGGATCTGTATAAAAGGCTTTTAGTTCAGTCTCTTCTCCTGTGAAACCTCCTTCGTCATTTTGCTCCACAAAATCTATCGATACTACAGATTTAAGTGTTTCTGTAGCTGTATAAGTTTCACCTTCATAGGTAACAACAAGTGTGTAAATACCATTAATTTCCGGAATAAAATTAGTGTTGTTATACAAACCAGAGACACCATCTTCTATAAAACTGAATGTATTATTATTAGCATCAGTTATAATAACTGTAGCTCCATTTGCAGGAGGAATTTCATCAGCAAGATATGGTGCTGATAAAGATAACTTTATCTGTTGCTCGTTTCCTGAGGTACCTTTAAACCAATTAATTGAAGCATCAATAACTAAACGAGGAGGAGCAGTATTTAAATCTACTGCGATCTCATCCTCACAGGACAATAATAGACATGTAGTTAGAATAAGTATTACATATTTTTTCATAACTAAAATTTAAAGTTATACGATACAGAAGGAACAATGCCAAAAATAGCAGTTCTAATCGCTTCGTTTCTTGCTGTCATTCTATTTTCTCTAAAGGTTATTGAGGCTGCATTTCTTCTATTATAAATATTATAAATACTAAAAACCCATTGACCTTTCCATCGTTTTGTACTATCTGGTTTTGGGTTGTAAGTTGCTGAGATATCTAATCTATGGTAAGCTGGCAATCTACTAGTATTTCTAGAATCGAAGCTAGGAATGCTAATACCATTAAATTGGTATTGACCATTCGGAAATGTAGTTGGTAATCCGGTTTGAAACAGAAAATTACTACCGAAAGACCATTTTTCATTGAGCTCGTAACTTGTGGTCACTGAGACATCATGTGTTTTATCAAAAGGTGTATTGTACCATTTGCCTTTATTAATACCTGTTTCTAGAGGTGTTCTTCCTTCTGTTTGTTGTTCAGATTTTGAGAGCGTGTAAGCAATCCAACCTTTAAAATCACCTTCATTTTTTCTAAACAAAAGTTCTAAGCCATAAGCTCTTGCTCTTCCATTTAAGATAATTTGCTCTATGGCATTATTAGCAATAAGATCTGCACCATCTATATAATCTATCCGGTTTTGTATAGTTTTATAAAAGGCTTCAACTTCAAGAGAATAATCGTTATCATTTATAGTTTTAAAGTAGCCGACAGCAAACTGATCTAGTAGTTGGGGTTTTGCGTATCTACCACTTGGTGTCCAAACATCTAAAGGAGTTGGAGAGCTTGTATTTGATAGCAAATGCAAGTACTGCGTCATCCTGTTATAACTAGCCTTTAAAGAGCTTTCATTATTTAATTGATACGCGAGAGAAAACCTTGGTTCAATATTAAAAAAAGACTCAATAACATCACTACGCTTAAAGCTTTCCGTACCTATAGGATCTGCTTTTTCATAAATTTGCAGATCTTCATTAAATAGGAGAGGATTATCATTGGTATATACATTGAGTTCATCTTGTCCTAACCTCAAAAAGGAACTAAATCTTACGCCATAACCAAGAGCTAACTTGTCTGTAATTTGATGCTCTGCATCAATATATACAGCATTTTCAAAAGCATACTTGTCAATAAGTTTAAATGTGTTAATACCAGAGCTTTCTGTCGTTGGTTCTATTTCTCCAGGATTAAACTTATAGTAAATACTATTTATACCATATTCTAGTTTAAACCCATCTTTGATGTAATGTTTGAAGTCGTATTTTAAATTAAAATTTCTGATTCCAGAAGTCCAATCAAACTCTACGAAATTTAGTTTTAAATCATAATCGTAGTCAGAATATATTAGCGATAAGTTAGAAAATAACTTATCAGAGAATAAATGATTCCATCTAAAGTTCAATACAGCATTACCATACTCATTTTCAAAACTATCTGCAATTTGAAAAACATCTCTTCCAAAATAACCAGATAAGTAAATACTATTGTTAGTATTTATTCTATAACTCAATTTAGTATTAAGGTCATAGAAATAGGCTTTACTATCAATATCAAATAGTGGAAGAAATAAATGCGCATAACTACTTCGTCCACCAAGTAAAAACGAACCTCTATTTTTTTCAATAGGACCTTCTAGTAATAATCTACTGGCTACAATACCAATACCACCATTCATATGAAATTCCTTACTATTACCTTCCTTTTGATATATGTCTAATACAGAAGATATACGTCCTCCATACTTAGCAGGAATTCCTCCTTTATATAACTTAATATCCTTTATTGCATCTGGATTAAACACGGAAAAGAACCCAAATAAATGCGATGAGTTAAAAATAGTAGCTTCATCTAGCAAGATAAGATTCTGATCTGCTGCGCCACCACGTACATTAAAACCAGAAGAGCCTTCACCAGCATTTGTAACTCCCGGCAAAAGTGTAATTGATTTAATAATATCTACTTCTCCTAAAACCACAGGCATTTGCTTAATGGTTTTTATAGATAAAGAATTAAGACTCATTTGAGGCTTTCTAATATTAAGCTTTTCAACATCTTTGGTAATTACAACTTCGTCTAAGCTCTCTGATGATTCACGCAATTGAAAATTGAGCGTTTTACCTGAGTTTAATTCTATGGTTTGAGATGTGGTCTGATATCCTAAATAACTCAGTTGTACTTTGTAGGTACCTTCACTCAAAGTAATAGAGTAGAAACCGTATTCATTTGTGGCTGTACCAGTTTGTAACTCTGGAAATAATATAGTAACACCAATTAAAGTTTCGTTACTTTCAGAATCCGTTACAATTCCACTCAAGGTAAATTTCTCTTGAGAAAACGTTAAATTAAGAGTTATAAGAAGACAGAAAAATAGTCCTTTTTGTATGCGATTCATTATGCAAAAATAAGGATAAGTTGTAAGACGATTTTTACTTTAACACTTTCTTAAAACGGAAGCTTTGCTAAATCTACATTACCACCAGAAATGACTATACCTACTTTTTTACCCTTGACTAATAACTTACTTTTTATAGTAGCAGCTACTGTAACTGCACTAGAAGGTTCTATAATTATTTTCATACGCTCCCAAACGAGTTGCATCGCCTCGATGATATCCTCTTCAGTTACTCTTATAATAGAAGACACATGCTCTTTTATAATCGGAAAATTCTTATCGCCAAGTTGCGTTTTTAAGCCATCAGCTATGGTATTAGTTGTATCGTTAGTTTCAATTTTGCCTGAAATTAAAGAACGATAGGCATCATCAGCTTCAAACGGTTCAGCACCATAAACTAAACAACCGTTTTGATGAGAATTTACTGCTAAACAGGTTCCTGCAATAAGGCCACCTCCACCAACAGGACAAAAAATAGCATCTAAATTAGCATGCTTGTTGAGTAACTCAAAAGCTGCTGTGCCCTGACCAATTATTACATTGGTGTTATTTGATGGATGAATAAAGGTTGCTCCTGTTTTATCAACAATGTCTTGAGCCGTTTTTTCTCTAGCCTCTAAGGTTGGTTCGCATAAAATAATATCACCTTCGTATTGTTTTACAGCTTCCATTTTTACTTGAGGTGCAGAGGTTGGCATAACGATATAGGCTCTAATACCAATGGATTTAGCTGCTAAGGATAAGGCTTGCGCAAAGTTTCCTGATGAATGCGTAACGACACCTTTAGACTTTTGTTCTTCTGAAAGATTTAAAATAGCATTTGTAGCACCACGAATTTTATACGATCCTGCGCGTTGAAAGTTCTCACATTTAAAAAATAGCTCAGCTCCAACAATATCATTGATAAGGGAAGAGCTTAGAACTGGTGTATGATGAATGTAATTAGTAATTGCCTTATGGCAATTAGCAACTAAGTTAGTTTTCATAGGCTAAAGATACTATACACAACAAAAACAAAAAAGACTACCAAAAAAGGTAGTCTTTTTTTAAAAGTTTTAGATCGTCTATTGTATTGTAGCTAAAATAGTATTCAACGTTTCATTAGGTCTCATGGCAGAATCTGCCAAGTTATCAGTTGGTTCGTAATAACCTCCAATACTCATGGCAACTCCTTGGATATCGTTTAACTCAGAAACAATTTTTGATTCGTTATTTGATAATGCTTCAGATACTGAAGAAAAACGTGCTTTCAATTCAGCATCTTTATTTTGCTTAGCTAATTCTTCAGCCCAATACATGGCTAAATAAAAATGACTACCACGATTATCTAGTTCTTTGACTTTACGAGATGGTCCTTTTTTGTTTTCGAGTAATCGTTCAGTAGCTTCGTCTAAAGCTTCACCAATTACTCTAGCTTTTTCATTGTTATTTACATCTGCATAGTGATCTAAAGACACTGCTAAGGCTAAGAATTCGCCTAAAGAGTCCCAACGTAAGTGGTTTTCTTTTTCAAACTGTTGTACATGCTTAGGAGCAGAACCTCCAGCACCTGTTTCAAATAAACCACCACCATTCATTAATGGCACAATGGATAGCATTTTTGCAGAAGTACCTAATTCTAAAATAGGGAAGAGGTCTGTTAAATAATCACGCAATACATTACCAGAAACTGAGATCGTATCTTTACCGTCTTTAACACGAGCTAAAGTAAACTCAGTAGCTTTGATAGGTGATAAAATTCTAATATCTAAACCAGACGTATCATGGTCTTTTAAATAGGTATTTACTTTTTTAATCAATTCGGCATCGTGAGCTCTGTTTTCATTTAACCAAAATACTGCTGGCCAACCTGTTGCTTTTGCCCTTGTGATTGCTAATTTCACCCAATCTTGTATTGGTGCATCTTTAACTTGACACATACGCCAAATATCTCCTTTTTCTACAGTATGCTCAGTTAAGATAGTTCCGATTGCATCTACAACTTGCACAGTTCCATCAGAAACAATTTCAAAAGTTTTGTCATGAGAGCCATACTCTTCCGCTTTTTGAGCCATTAAACCAACATTAGGTACAGTTCCCATTGTTGTAGGATCAAAGGCACCATGCTTTTTACAAAAGTTAAAGGTAGCAGTATAGATTCCTGCATAACTACTATCAGGAATTACAGCTTTTGTTTCTTGCAATTGTCCATCTTTATTCCACATCATACCAGAGGTGCGAATCATAGCTGGCATTGAAGCATCAATAATTACATCACTAGGAACATGAAGGTTAGTGATACCTTTATCACTATTAACCATAGCTAAATCTGGACCCTGATCTAGAGCTTGAATAATATCGTACTGAATCTCCTGACGCTTTGCTTCAGGTAATTCTTCTAGGTTACTTAATAAGTTACCAAAACCATTATTAACATCAACACCAATCTTTTCAAAAGTATCATTATGCTTCGTAAATACATCTGCAAAATAAGTGCGTACAGCATGCCCAAAAATAATAGGATCACTCACTTTCATCATCGTTGCTTTCATGTGTAATGAAAACAAAATGCCTTGATCTTTGGCATCTTTAATTTGTTCTTCTAAAAACGTAAGAAGTGCTTTTTTACTCATTACAGTAGCATCAATAACTTCTGCTTCTAAAAGTGCAATACCTCCTTTTAAAGTTGATGTATTACCATTCTTATCTGTATGTAAAATGTTTACACTTGTAGCAGATGGTATGGTAACTGATTGTTCGTTGTGCGCAAAATCACCATGAGACATTGTTGCTACATGAGATTTAGAATCACTACTCCAAGCTCCCATGGAGTGTGGATTCTTTTTTGCATAATTTTTTACAGCTTTTGGTGCACGACGATCAGAGTTACCTTCTCTAAGAACAGGATTAACAGCACTTCCTTTAATTTTATCGTAGCGCGCTTTTAGAGTTTTATCTTCTTCAGTCTCAAGGTCATCTGGATAATCTGGTAAAGCATAACCCTTAGCTTGTAATTCTTTAATGGCAGCTTTAAGTTGAGGAATGGAAGCACTAATATTAGGAAGTTTTATAACATTAGCTTCTGGTTGTTTAACAAGCTCTCCCAATTGTGCTAAGGCATCTTCTACCTTTTGATCATCATTTAAATAATCTGAGAAGTTTGCCAAAATTCTAGCAGCTAAAGAAATATCTTTTGTATCAATTTCTATACCTGATGGCTCTACAAAAGCTTTTACAATGGGTAAAAAAGAACGTGTAGCTAAAGCTGGTGCTTCATCAGTGATAGTGTATATAATCTTTGACATTGATTGAAATTTAGTGTAATTAAATTAAGCGAATATTTAAATGCTTATTCGGCTTATTTTTGAGAGTGCAAATATACAAAATATTCGGACTTTTTTTTATGCTGATATGATGCAACAACACAATCACTTAATGGGAATATACAAAAACAAAAAGCCATCTCACAGTAGCAAAACTACGTTGACATGGCTTCTTTTGAAATGTTCTGCATAAACCTATTTAATGTTACCACTAAATTCAGCTGATTGCTCTTACGAGCCTCGTCCTTTTCAGTTTAAGTTCACAATTTCAACGAAACGGTTCTTAACTTTCAAAATGTATTGACTTGTTAATACTAAGCTTCAGTTTTGGATTATTTTTTTTGATCTCTTGTCGCTTATCCTTCGCTTGCGCGTTAAACTCACTTCAAGACATTGCTCTATTGTGTTCAAGTTCACTTTCGATTCCTTTACTTGTCTAGAACTTTTCACTTTTTCCGTTTTGCCTACTTGCGCATGCATCACTTTCAAAGTGTCATGATCTGTTAACTACACATGCATACACATGCTGTCTTCAAACCTCAAAAAACAATACCTATAAAGAACGTTACTTTATTCACAATTTAACATAAATTCAAGATTAATCTCAAAACCAAACACTGTTTGTTGTTAATTGTTCAGCTAATATATAACTAGGTTACATATTTCCAAATTTTTTCACTGTATAGATATTCACAACTTTTAAACTGAACTTATTAACATTTGTTAATAAAGAAAGCCTTAGATGTCTCTAAGGCTTTGATTGTTTCAAAAAACAAACGGTTTTGTTTATTTTCTAACTTCTTTAATTCTTGCTTTCTTACCAGTAAGACCTCTAAAGTAGAAGATTCTTGCTCTACGCACTTTACCTTTTTTGTTCACCTCAATTTTTTGAAGTGCAGGTAAGTTTACTGGGAAAATACGTTCTACACCAACAGTTCCAGACATTTTACGAATTGTAAAAGTTTCAGAACTTCCTGTTCCTTTACGTTGTAATACTACACCTTTAAAGAACTGTGTACGTGTTTTGTTTCCTTCCTTAATTTCGTAATACACTGTAACAGTATCACCTGCTCCAAATTCCGGAAAATCTTTTCGTGTTACGAACTCGTCTTGTACAAATTTTACTAAAGAATTCATTTTGTTGTTTTAAAATGGTTCTTATCGAATCAACATTCACGTATCTCGTCAGAGGTTAATCCGAAATTGGCTGCAAAGATAGTTAAAAAGTTAATATTGAAAAGTTTTAGATATTATTATTTTCATGTTTTAAATCTTTAACAGCGAATAAAAAGAAACCGATAGTAAAAACAAAAAAAGAAATAGTGTTTAGATATGTTATTATAATCTGATTTTTAAAAAATTCTTCATCACTTGGATGATCTAAAATTAAAGGACCAATTTGGGATAAGATAATTGATAATAAAGTTAACAAGGTACCTACTAATATAATTTTGGCTCCAATTGATTTTTTATATTTTATAATTATAATAATACTAGCTGCAATTACTAATAACTGAAATATAAATATAGCAATACCAGTAATGGTATAATGAAAAGTTAGATTTTCAATATTTTCCATATGAAATTATATTTTTATTGGTATATAAACTTTTTCCTCTGAATCTGGATGATTTCTTTTATAGGCTTCACCAAGCACATTAAAATGTGGTCTGTGGTCTAATTGGTAGTTAGATTGTGGTAACCATTCGCTAAGTATATAGCGCATAAGCCTTCCGAAATCCTTAGGTAAACCTTTGTACAAAAATACAGCATACAAGCCTTCATCTATAACTAAGGTATTTATGTGGTTTGGAATCTTGTCTGTATTAGACACTTCTAAGGTTGCCCATTTGGTAAAGGTGTTTTTAGGACTAAATGCTTTAAAATGTGTGTTGTTGTAAAGCATTACTTCATAAATATCCTCACTTATAGCATTGACTATCTGTTTTCGTTTTGGCATAAATCCAGAAAACAACTCAAAAGTTTTATTCTCTTGTAATGACATCTCTACAGAATGGCCTACGAGTACTTTTTTAGAAACCTGTTCTATTTTTGGTGTTTGCATTACTATTTTGTGTGTTGAAGCGTTTAAGTGTTTTTCAAATTTATTTTCCGTTAGCCATTAATTTTTAATCATTCATCATTTAGCAGGTCTGGTCGTCGTTCTTTAGTACGCTTATAGGCTTGCTCTTCGCGCCATTTTTCTATTTCTGGGAAATTACCACTAAACAAAACTTCTGGAACTTTCATGCCATCATATTCTCGTGGTTTGGTGTATATTGGTGGAGCTAACAAACCATCTTGAAACGAATCGGTTAGGGCAGAAGTCTCGTTACCTAATACACCAGGAATTAAACGGATTACTGCATCACACAAAACAGCAGCTCCAAGCTCGCCACCAGATAACACATAATCGCCAATAGAAATTTCTTTAGTAATAAACTTATCTCGCACACGTTGGTCTACACCTTTATAATGACCACAGAGTACTATAATATTTTCTTTTAAAGAGATATGATTAGCAATACCTTGGTTTAGAGTCTCACCATCTGGTGTCATATAAATAATCTCATCATAGTTACGCTCTGCTTGGAGTTTACTAATGCATTTATCTATGGGTTCTATCATCATTACCATACCAGCTCCTCCACCAAATTGGGTATCGTCAATGGCTTTGTAGCCACCAGTTGCATAGTCTCTAAGATTATGAAAATTTACTTGTACCAAACCAGCTTCTATAGCACGTTTTAATATGGATGCCTCAAACGGACTTTTAAGCAATTCTGGTAACACGGTTATAATATCTATACGCATACTGCAAAGATGCGATTAATCTGTTTAATTGAAAAGCGAAGATTTTGAGAGGTTTCGTTAACGTGTTCGTGTATGGCTCGTTGTGGAAAATCAGCTATGATTTCCCTCCGTAACTGAAAGATAATTAATAAGATTGAATTTCCGAGAGGAAATTCAGCCGCAATTAATTATACACGGTGTTGGCAAACGTTATTCTTTTTTGTTTTCTATTGCAATAATCATTAGCGCCTCTAATGTATATCTACGATAGAATTTCATAAACGCCATAAAAAATATATATGAACAAAGGCTAATTATCAAATAATGGTATGCAAATATGAATTCATTTTGTTCAAAGAGTTGTAGATAAACTAAATACCAAAAGATTATAACGCAAATAAAAGTCAAAGAGCGAAGAAAACCATAAAGAACAACATAGTTTACCATTTTGAATTGATGGCTTTTGGTATGTTCAAATGCATAATGATGCAGTATTCTGAAAAAGTCATAATCATTTATGCTTTCAGGTAAATTATTCGACTCATCTTCAGGAATTAGTTCCGTAAGTATTTTACTGCTTTTTGTTTTTATTCCGTGAATTAGAAAATCATCCAAATGTTGAACGTAGAGGTTCTTAAAATTAAATAATTGTCCTAACAATAAGTCTAAAATGGACACAGGAAGAATACTAATAAATATTCCAATTCTCTTAATTGTTATGGTTTTAAAACTAAATTTTTTATGAATTTTTAAAAGATATTTAGAAGGATAATCGTACATCCAATTTCCATATCGTTCAACGAGAATCGATGAAAGGAAGTTTATTAAATGTCCAACAGCATAACTGATAATTATAAAGAACAAATAGTTCTGAATACTCACATTATCAGAACCTACCACATTATTAAAATCCCAAGCATATTCAGATGAATCTAAATTCGAGAAGAATAACATCAGATATATTAATGTTGCTCCAGGTATAAAATAGCCAAGAAAATCATAAAGCGAAAATGGGTTTTGTCTAATCATAAGTTATTCTTAATGTTTGCTAATGCAAAGATAAAGACTGTTTTAATAGCCTTTATCAGCTGTTAACGAAGTTAGTATATTTAATACTTAAAGACAATACGTAACTTTACGTATATTATGCTGTACTCCAAAAAAAGTGCAAATCGGTATCTTTTACAAAACCTAAGCGTTGGTAGAGCTGTTGCGCAGGATTATCAACTGCCGTTTGTATGGCTAAGCCTTTTTGTTTTTCTTGTCTACATAAGTCTTTTGCAGCAGTAATTAAGGCTTCTCCAATGCCTTGATTACGATAGTTTGAGTCTATAAACAAATCGTTAAGTAAATACATAGGTTGCATAGACACTGAGGAAAATAATGGATACAGTTGCGTAAAACCTACAGCCTTTTCAGCTTTATATGCCAAGAAAATGACAGAGTCATTTTTACTAAGTCGTTGGTTTAAAAAGGCTTTAGTTGCTGTTAGATTAGAGGTTTGTTTATAAAATATTCTGTAGCCATCAAATAATGGAGCAAAATCATCTAAATCGTTTTTGGTGGCTTGCCGAATGGTCATGATGTATTATGTTTTTTAGAGACTGATTAGCTAAGTAGTTCTCGACTGCGCTCGAACAGACATTTTATATAATGATAGTTTTGCTTCTTAACTACGCTTTAACTGACATTCCTAGCAAGGACAAAAGTTAATAAGCTTCAATGAGTTCTTTTATAACTTCTGCAGTAAGCTCGTAACCCTCTAAATGAGGCCAACCTTCCCAAACGACAATACCTTTTGGGTTTATGATAACACAATGTGGTATGCCTTGTACTTTGTATTGACGTTCTAAGCGTTCTTTGGTATCAATAGCGCTGTAATACTCCATTTTGGGAGTTTTCATTTTATTAATGGTAGCTTCAGTTTCGTCACTAAGACCAATAACAACCAAATGGTCTTTAAATTCTTTTTGGTACGCATTAAGTTCTGGGATAGCTTTTTTGCAAGGACCACACCATGTTGCCCAAAAATCGATAAGTACAAATTTACCTTCGGTTTTTGGTGCCTCTGTTAACCATTGTTCAACAATAAGTTTTGGTGCTTCTTCACCCAAAAAGGATTTTGCCCAAAGTTGTTTTTTTTGTGCAAAACTCATCATGGTAATTAAACCAATAACTAGCGTAAATACGTATTTCATTTTAAAAGGATTAAGATATAGCACTTTTTTGCTAGAATTTATATTAAGTTTATTATGAATTAAGTATTTCCTTTTTGCTTGTTAATTTCATCCTGTAATTGACGTCTTACTTTTTGCTCACGCTCTAAGGCGGTTTTTCTGTGTTCATCAAATTCTTCTTCTACTTCAGCTAGTTTATGATTAGCTTTTCTAGTAATAGCATTACTATTTTTAAATTTATAGATAAAAAAAAGGAGTAGAGCTAGTAATCCTCCAATGATAGACCACATAATAATATTGTAGTTGGTTTTGCTGGTTTGCATACCTAACAATGCCATATTGTTTTTTTCGTCGTTTGTAGCATTTAAATTAGACTGTGTACTGCTTAAATTATGTTTAAGGTCTTCAATTTCTTTAGCTTGTGAACTAACAACGGTTTTAGTATCGCTTAAATTTTTCTTTAATGTATTTATGGTGTCGTTAGTATGCGCTTTTAACCTTAAAAACATGTTGCGTTGCACAGCTTCGTAAGCAGCGCCATTGGTACCTTTAAAGTTTCCAGATTTTCTTAGAACATACTCAAACTTATCATCAATGGTACCATCGTTAATAGTTTGTTTAGGCTCTTGGGTTGGTGTTTGTTGGGCATTGCTAAAATGAAAACTTATGCAAATGATAGCAAGAATACACAGTTTAAGTGATTTCATCTAGGGTTATATTTAGTTGATTAAATTTTGAACAATATAAGAATTTATCTCCTTTAATTTTTAAACAAATAGCCTCACTTATTAAGAGAGGCTATTCTTATATACGGTAAACGTTTTTGTTTAGATGTTATAAATCTAGTAATACGTATAGCGTCTTACTTTAGAGATATATTTGGCAAGCCTGATCACTTGATGGCTATAACCATACTCATTATCATACCAAATGTAAAGCACAGCATTTTTACCATCTGCTCTTACTAAGGTAGCTTTACTATCGTAGATAGCAGGAGCAGAGCTTCCAACAATATCACTTGAGACAAGCTCATCGCTCATTTCGTATTTAATTTGCTCAACCAAATCACCTTCTAAAGCGTATTTTTTCATCACAGAATTAATACTATCTACAGAGGCTTTGTTTTCTAATTCTAAATTTAAAATGGCTAGAGATCCATTAGGCACAGGAACTCTGATAGCATTGGAGGTTAGTTTTCCTTCAAATGATGGTAACGCTTTGCTTACTGCTTTACCAGCACCAGTTTCTGTAATCACCATATTTAATCCAGCAGCACGTCCACGTCTGTATTTTTTATGGAAGTTATCCACTAAATTTTGATCATTAGTGTATGCATGAATAGTCTCTAAATGACCACTTTTTACACCATAAGAATCTTCCATTACTTTTAGGATTGGTGTAATGGCATTTGTTGTACAAGATGCAGCTGAAAACATATTAATGTCATCAGGATTGTTTTCTAAATGATTAACACCATGAACAATATTAGGGACACCTTTTCCTGGTGCTGTTAATAAGACTTTGTCTGCACCTTTAGATTGTAGATGTCTATTAAGTGCTTCATCGTCTCTAAAAGCACCAGTATTATCTATTACCAAGGCATTGTTTATGCCATAAGCTGTGTAATCTATATCTTCAGGCGCATTAGCTGAAATAATATTAACTGTTGTTCCATTAATGAGTAATGCCGAATTTTTAGCGTCAGCGACAACTGTACCAGAGAAATCACCATGAACAGAATCGTTACGTAATAATGATGCACGTTTTTCTAAAACAGTTTGGTTAATATCTCCACGAGTTACAATAGCTCTTAGACGTAATTGATTGCCTTTACCAGTTCTGGTCATTAACTCTCGTGCTACTAAACGTCCTATACGACCAAAACCATAAAGAACAACATCTTTTGGTTTTATACTTCCGTTTTTATTGGCATCGATAAGTTTGTCTGCTACAAAAGCTGTAGCATTGTTATAATTACCATCTTCTAGATGATACTCGTAGGTAAGTTTACCAATATCTAATTTTGATGGCGGAAAATCTAAATCATTAATAGCCTTTGCAAGTTCTACTGAATCAAAAATTGAAATTGGTTTTTGTACAAACTCACCTGCATATTCATGCAGATTAAGAATATCACTAACTGTTCTATCAATCAACTGATTTCTAAACAGGACCAATTCAATAGATTTGTCGTACCAAAGGTCGCTTACTATTCTAATAAATTCTACTGTTGCTTTTCTTCGATCTGCCTGAAAAGCGAGTTCTTTTTCGTAAGTTCCGTTAAGACTCATTTTAAAGTGTTTTGTGTTGTGTTGTTCTGACCAAGTCAGGTTTAAAATTTGCCGCAAAAATACTATATTTCAATCGTTTTCGTAATAATTTTTTGAAAAAATAAAAACCCTTCAAAATTACTCTTGAAGGGTTAGATTTTATATTGAATTTAATTGCTTTTATCTAAAGTAAAAGCGGTCTTTTTCTCCCTTAATATTCATAATTTCAAGAGTTAAAGGTTCATAATCTGATCTAGAGTCAATAATTCGTTTAACATCATCAATAGAACTTACTTTTTCTTCATTAATGGATAAGATAATTGAGCCTTCTTCAACATTATTATTCTTCCAGTATTCACTAAGACGTTTATTATCTGTTAGATTACTAATCTTAACACCATACTCTAAATCATATCGTTTTAAATCTTTTTTTGTAGCAGGTTTAACCAAACCAACCATTGGTACAACTTGAGTCTCGTTTTTAATGAGTTTAACTGGGACAATTTTTGTATCACCATCTCTAAGAAGTGTAACATCAACGATATCGTTTGGCTGCTTCGTTTTTAGGTAACCACTTAAATCTGAAAATTTATTAATTTCAATTTGATCTAGTTTTTTAATGATATCTCCACTTTTAATACCAGCTTTTTCTGCACCAGAGTCACTCTCTATTCCACTTACATAAAAGCCCTCGGTTTCGTCTGTATTTAATTCTTCAGCTACTTTACCATTAAGAGCACCACCACGAATGCCTAACACTACATTTTGAACACTACCAAACTCCATAATATCGTAAACAATTTTTCTGGCAATATTGCTTGGTACTGCAAAAGAATATCCAACGTAAGACCCTGTTTGAGAAGTTATCGCAGTATTAATACCAATTAAATCACCATTGGTATTAACTAAAGCTCCACCAGAGTTTCCTGGATTAACTGCAGCATCTGTTTGTATAAATGATTGTTCTGATTTGCCAGATAAATCTCTAGATTTTGCACTAATAATTCCTGCTGTAACTGTAGAGGTAAGGTTAAATGGGTTACCTACTGCTAAAACCCATTCGCCAATTTTTGCTTGATCAGAGTCACCAAATGTTAAAAATGGTAATGCCTCATCAGGTTCTATTTTTAATAATGCAATGTCTGTTTTTGGATCTGTACCTACTAATTCTGCAGTATATGTTTTGTTGTTATTTAAAGTAATACTAATATCTCTGGCTCCTGCAATAACGTGGTTGTTAGTAACAATATAACCTTGTGCATCAATGATAACACCACTTCCTGTACCAACTTGAGCGCGTTGAGACGATCTACCAAAGAAAAAATCTTCAAATGAATTCTGTCCACTAACAATAGCTGTATTTTTAACATGTACAACAGCATCTAGAGTTTTATCTGCTGCATCAACAAAACTTGGTGTATTAACATTACTATTAATACTTCTATTGTTTGTATTGTTTACAGGAACTACAAATTGTGGTTTATCTTCAGACTTAACTGCCAAATCCGATTCTTTTTCGAAATAAAGTTTGTAAGATCCAAGTGTAATTAGTCCACCTAATGCTGAAACTAATACCAATGTCAAAATCTTCTTCATAATTTTTTAGTTTTTAGGTTTATAAATCAACGTTTAAAATTAATTGATTATTGAATTTGTAATTCAACTTTAACGACTATTTAACAGCATATCGTGATATCATAATTCTTATATTTGCGATTCACTTATGGCACAAACGTTTTATAAATATCAAGGAACTGGCAATGATTTTATCATCATTGATAATCGTCTGTTAAAATTCGACAAAAATAATACCAAACACATTACAGGATTATGTGATAGACGTTTTGGCATAGGAGCTGATGGTTTGATACTACTCGAGAATCATGATGAGTTAGATTTTAAAATGATTTATTTTAATGCTGATGGTAACGAAAGTTCCATGTGTGGTAATGGTGGTCGTTGTATAACTGCCTTTGCAAAACAACTTGGTATTATTGAAAAGACGACAAGCTTTGAAGCTATTGATGGCATACACGATGCCGTAATTGAAGACGATATGGTGAGTTTGCAAATGCAAAATGTAGCAAATGTTTTGGTTACTAAAGGCGGACTTTTTTTAGATACAGGATCGCCTCACCATGTGCAAATAGAGCATAGAGTTGATCATCTAAACGTAGATAAATTAGGAGCAGAGATTCGTTTTAGTGGTTTATATGGTGAAGCTGGTAGTAATGTTAATTTTGTAGAACAATTAGATGACACTACATTTAAAATGAGAACCTATGAGCGTGGTGTTGAGGCCGAAACTTTATCCTGTGGAACAGGAGTTACTGCTGCAGCTATTGCGATGTATCATTCTAATAAGAGTTCTGAAGAAAATATTACTATTAAAACTAAAGGCGGAAATTTAAACGTTAGCTTTAAAAAAACTGATAACGGTTTTGAAAATATTTGGTTAACAGGTAAAGCTACGTTTGTGTTCAAAGGAGAATTATCTTGAAAACATTACAAGGAAAATATATTGGTCTAAGAGCATTAGAGCCAGAAGATTTGGAGTTTTTATATCAGATAGAAAATGATGAATCTATTTGGGAACTCAGCAATACACAAACACCGTATTCTAAATTTTTATTAGAACAATATTTAGAAAACGCACACAAAGATATTTTTGAAGCTAAACAGTTACGATTAGTAATAACCTCTCTAGAGCATAAGACTTTTGGGTTAGTTGATATTTTTGATTTCGACCCAAAAAACAAACGAGCTGGTATAGGTATATTAATTTCTAATCCAGAAGATAGAGATAAAGGTTATGGATCTGAAGCGTTATCATTAGTCATTAAGTATTGCTTTAAGCATTTATTTTTACATCAATTGTATGCCAACATTGATGAACATAATGTAAAGAGTTTAAAACTTTTTGAAACTCAAGGATTCAAAAAAATTGGACTCAAGGAAGATTGGAATTTTAATGGAATATCTTTCAGTAACGAATACATATTACAATTAATAACTAACTAATGTATATAAAGAAAATACTTTTAGGTGTTATACTAATAGGCTTATGCATAGCAGGCTATTTTGCTTATTTTGTTTATAGCGCAATGTTAGCTCCAAACACAGCTTTTGAATCGGATAAGGAATATATTTTCATTTCATCTAACGCCAGCTATGATGATGTTAGAGCAATACTTGAACCTCTTTTAGAAGATATCGATGGTTTTGATGCTTTAGCCAAACGTAAAGAATATGTTCATAACATCAGGGCTGGTAGATATGCTATTGAAAAAGGAATGACTAATAATGATATTATTAATACAATTCGTAGTAAAAACCTTCCTGTAAAAGTATCGTTTAACAATCAAACCAACATTGAAAATCTAGCAGGACGAATTTCAAAACAAATAGAAGCAGATAGTGCATCATTAGTTGCAGTTATGCATGATGAAGTCTTCTTAAAAGCTAATGATTTAGAGAAATTAAGAGCGTTACAGATATATATTCCAAATAGTTATGAATTCTTCTGGAACACTTCTGCAGAAGAATTTAGAGGTAAAATGCTCAAGGAATACAATAAATTTTGGAATACTGCATCCAGATCTAAAAAAGCAGAGGCATTAGAAATGTCTAAAAAGGATGTTATGACATTGGCTTCTATAGTATATGAAGAATCTAAACAAAAAGAAGAGCAACCTAGAGTTGCTGGTGTTTATATTAATAGATTAAAAATAGGTATGCCACTTCAGGCTGATCCTACTCTAAAGTTTGCAGCTTATCAGTTACCAAAGTATAAGAATACAATTATTAAGCGTGTTCTTAATGTTCATAAAGAGATAAATTCACCTTATAATACATACAAAAACGCTGGTTTACCTCCAGGATTAATTACTATGCCAGATATTTCAGCCATAGATGCAGTACTTAATTACGAAAAGCATAAATATCTATACTTTGCTGCAGATGCGCAACGATTAGGATATCATAAATTTGCAAAATCACTTGCTCAGCATAATATTAATGCCAGAGCATATCAACGTTACTTAACATCTCAAGGAATCAATAGATAATGTATTACTTAAAGGCCATTTCTATTTGTATATGTGTCTTGTGCAGTTTAAACGGATTTAGTCAATCTAAGTTTGATAAATTTTTAAAACCTAGTGATTCTTTAAATACTAATAGAAAACGTGCAGTTATTATTTCAGAAATTTCAATTGTAACAGCAACGCTTATTGGTTTAGATAGATTGTGGTATAAAGATTTTCAACGTTCTAGTTTTAAAACAGCTAATGATAATGATGAATGGTTACAAGTGGATAAAATTGGTCATTCGTTCTCATCATATCATTTAACACGTCTTGGCGCAGAAACTATGGCTTGGAGTGGTGCTAATAAGAAAGCACAGTTAATTAATGGTGCTGCTTTATCTCTCGGATTTTTAACCACAGTTGAAATTTTTGATGGATTTTCGGAAGAATGGGGATTTTCTTGGGGAGATATGGCTGCTAATTTTGGCGGAACAGGTTTATATGTTGGTCAGGAATTGTTATGGCAAGAGCAGCGTATTAGTTTAAAGTATTCGTTCCATAGAACAAGTTTTGCAAATCAAAACCCAGATAAGCTTGGTAGTGGACTATTAGAAGAAGCCTTAAAAGATTATAATGGACAAACGTATTGGTTAAGTGGAAATTTATATTCTTTTTTTAAGGAGAGTAAATTACCAAAATGGCTTAATTTAGCTATTGGATATGGAGGAGAAGGTATGCTTTCAGCTCGTGAAAATACGTCAATTTTATTTCCAAATCAGCAGCATACTCGACAATTCTACCTTAGTTTAGATGTTGATTTGACTAAAATACCAACAAAATCAAGGGTTTTGAGTACTATATTCTCTATAGTGAATACAGTTAAAATACCAGCGCCAACACTTGAAATTAGTGGTAAAAGAGGTATTGCATTTCATCTATTGTACTTCTAAATCAAACACTTTATCGATTTATTTTGACGTTTATAAGAATAGTTGTAGTTTTGCACGCTGAAAAATTGTAAAGCTTTTGGGGAAAATATTTGCTTTACCTTAAAATAGGCAGTTATGATTAAACAAAAATTTAATTATTACGCAATCCCTCTTGCAATTTGTACCTTGCTAGTATTAGCATTGTATCCAGATTCTAAAGTAGATATGACAAAATATTCTACGGATGGATTAGAGCTTAACTTCACAGTTTCAAAAGATTTAGCTTCCGCTGACATCGAAACTAAGAAAGATGATTTTAATGAATATGCACCAGTTCTAGGTAATTCTTTTACAGGCTTTAAAGAAGCTTTGGCATTTAAAGAATCTAGAGGTAATTATTTTACTGTAAATACATTAGGTTATTTAGGGAAATATCAATTTGGAGCGGAAACGCTTAAAATGATAGGTGTTTACAATCCTCAAGTATTTTTACAATCTCCAAAATTACAGGAGAAAGCTTTTTTAGCTAACACTTCTAGAAATAAATGGATTCTTAGAAAGGATATTAAACGATTTGTTGGAAAACAAATTGCTGGTGTGAAAATTACAGAATCAGGTATTTTAGCTGCTGCACATTTAGCAGGACCAGGTAGTGTAAAAAAGTTTTTGAGAAGCTATGGTAAAACTAATTTTTCTGATGCTTACGGAACAACGATTCGTTACTACATGAAGAAGTTTTCAGGATATGATACCTCTTCAATAGAAGCGAATAAAAAAGCAAAAGCTAGAGTTTAATTAACTAGTCTTTTTGAATGATAAATATAGTAGGCCTCTTATGGAGGTCTACTTTTGTTTTTTGCCAATCTGATACAGTCTGAGTATTTATATATTCTGTTGGCAAAGTTAGATCACAAGCAACACATACTCTTGTGCTAGGATGAAGATGCTTTGATAGTTCGTCTAACATTTTATTATTTCTGTAAGGAGTCTCTATAAATATTTGTGCATGTTGTAAATCAAAAGATTGCTTTTCTAATTGTTTGATTTTACGTTTTCTTTCTGTGTTATCAATTGGTAGATAACCATTAAAAGTAAAGCCTTGCCCATTCATACCTGATGCCATAAGTGCTAAGAGTAGAGAAGAAGGACCAACTAAAGGAATCACCCTAATACCTTCTTTATGAGCTATGTCAACAATATCAGAACCAGGATCTGCAATTGCAGGACAACCAGCTTCAGACAATAAACCAACATCTTTACCTTGTTTACAGTCTTCTAAAAAAGTATACAGTTCTGAAGAATCCGTATACTTATTTAATAATTTGATCTTTAAAGACGGTTGAGATTTATTAGGAGTAACACGCTTTATAAAACGCCTAGCAGTTTTTTCATTCTCAACAATGTAATGATCTATACGTTCAATTATTTTTTTAATTGAAATAGGTAATACCTCAAGAGGAGGATTATCTCCTAAGCGCGTTGGAATTAAATAAAGCTTACCAATGCTATCTTGCATTAATTGATGATGAGTTTTTTACTAACAGAATTTCCGTTTGAGGCTTCAATTTCAGCAAAATAAACACCTTTTGCAATTGATTGAACATCTAAGGTGTAATTTTGTAGACCACTAACATTTATCTCTTTAACAAATTTACCTTGCAAATCGATAATTCTAATTATTGTTAGCTGTGTATTTTGAAACTCAAAATTAACAAAGGCATTTGAAGGGTTAGGATGTATAGAAATACTATTAAGATCATTTTCATCAATACTAAGAGCTGTATCAATAATTTTAAATATAGAACCAGATACTATACCTGCAACATATATCTCGCCATTACTATCCTCTCCAAAAGCTGTCCAACGATTGGTACCAGCTTGAGATAAAAATGTTCTATTCCAATTACCTCCATTTTCAGTTAAGTATCCAATCTCATCACTACAGTAATCGGCAAAGAAATAGAGACCTT
Source organism: Microcosmobacter mediterraneus (assembly GCF_031846265.1). Taxonomy (NCBI): domain Bacteria; kingdom Pseudomonadati; phylum Bacteroidota; class Flavobacteriia; order Flavobacteriales; family Flavobacteriaceae; genus Microcosmobacter; species Microcosmobacter mediterraneus. The sequence continues at coordinate 553,935 of NZ_JAVRIA010000001.1, forward strand.
GCATATTAGTAAACTCAGTTCCTCTGTAGCGATAACCTCCAGTTATGGAGCATTTAAAATCACCATCTCCAAAATGAGAGTATTGAGCCACAGGAAACGTTAATGTACCTGCCGAAGGACAACCACTTGTGTTAAAAGGATCGTTACCTTCATAGCAACGCCATCCATAATTTAGACCAACTGAGGTTTCAGAAAATGGTACTCTGTTCATTTCTTCAATATCGTATTGTCCAACATCTGCGATCCAAACATCATCATTTGCTCTATCGAAAGAGAATTTCCATGCATTTCTTATGCCATAAGCCCAAATTTCATCTAGAGCATTAGGATCTGAGACAAATGGATTATCATTAGGAATACCATAGTTATTACCGTTTTCAGCTGTATCTACATCGATACGTAAAATTTTACCTAAAAGCGTGTTAAGACGTTGTCCATTATTTTGCGGATCCTCAGCAGATCCTCCATCTCCGACCGAGATATATAAATAGCCATCTGGACCAAATGCCATATCACCTCCATTGTGATTGGCAAAAGGTTGATTTATAGTTAGTAGATTAACTTCAGAATTAGGATCAGCACTAGTTGGACTTAATCTTGAGAATCTAGAGACTACAGTATCTCCGCTAGAGTTTATATAATTAACATAAAAAAACCCATTTGTTGCGTAATTTGGATGAAATGCTAGACCAAGAAAGCCTCTCTCGTCACCAATACCACCAATAGCACCAACACGATCAGTGATCGTTAAAAAAGGAGCAGAATTTACAGTGCCATCAGAATTAACAATACTTATAGAGCCTTGCTGTTCTACTACAAATAAACGATCATCACCAGCATTTTTAATATTAACTGGTCTGACTAATCCGTTTGCAAAAGCTTCTAATTCAACAGTTTGAGCAAAATTATAGGAACAGAAAAGTCCTAACAAAAGTATAAGTAGTTTTTTCATAGCAGTTTAACTTAGGGTTTTGTTGTGTTTAAAAATACGAAAAAATAGGCTTAAATGTTAAAAATTATCAGATTAGGATGCTTTTAATTTCTTAGCAATGATCTGACAAGTAGAATTCAAGACATTATAAACATGATTGAAATCTGAACGATCACCATAATAAGGATCTGGAACATCTTTTAGTTGTAAATTAGGATTTTGGTCTAAAATTAAAGACACTTTTTTAAGGTCTTTGTCAGATTTTGCAAGATGAGATATATTGTTGTAATTGCTAGAGTCCATCACATATATATAATCAAAAGTATCAAAGTCTTTAGCATTAAACTGTCTAGCACTTTGATGACTGATATCTATGTTATGGTCCTTAGCAGTAGCTATAGATCTATAATCTGGCTGCTTTCCAATGTGGTAAGCTGCAGTTCCAGCAGAATCTACATAAAATAATTCTTTGGGTAGATAAGTTTCTAATATACCTTGTGCTAGAGGTGAACGGCATATATTACCTAAACACACCATTAGTATTTTAGTCATGTAATCTGTTATCTAAAGCGAAAGTTTCTTGGCAAGATCTTCTACATACTTTCTAAACTGTTTATCTGTAGAGGATAAGTTATCTACAGTTTTACAAGCATGGAGTACTGTAGCATGGTCTCTTTTTCCTATTTGCGAACCAATACTAGCTAATGAAGCTTTTGTATATTTTTTCGCAAAGAACATGGCTAGTTGACGCGCTTGAACAATATGACGTTTACGAGTTTTAGATTGCAGAGTGCTAACATCCATTTGAAAATAGTCTGAAACTACTTTTTGAATGTAATCTATTGAAACTTCACGTTTGGTATTCTTTACAAACTTCTCAACTATATCTTTAGCAAGAGATAACGTAATCTCTTTTCTGTTAAATGAAGATTGTGCAATTAAAGAGATAATAGCGCCTTCTAATTCTCTAACATTAGTTTTAATATTTTTAGCCACATATTCAATAATGTCTTCTGGCATTTCAACACCATCTCTGTAGAGTTTATTCTTTAGTATAGATACTCTAGTTTCAAAATCAGGTGTTTGTAATTCAGCAGAAAGTCCCCATTTAAAACGTGATAGTAATCGTTGTTCAATATCTTGCATATCAACAGGAGCCTTGTCGCTAGTTAAAATTACTTGTTTCCCATTTTGATGTAGATGATTAAATATATGGAAGAAAACATCTTGTGTTCCCGATTTACCAGAGAAAAACTGAACATCATCAATGATCAAGACATCAATGATTTGATAAAAATGAATAAAATCATTCCTGTTATTTTTCTTTACTGAGTCTATATATTGTTGGGTAAATTTTTCAGCTGAAATATAGAGTACAGTTTTTTCCGGATACTTATCTTTAATGTCAACTCCTATAGCATGTGCTAGATGCGTTTTTCCTAATCCAACACCACCAAATATTAATAATGGATTAAATGAGGTGCCTCCTGGTTTATTGGCTACTGCAATACCAGCATTTCTTGCTAATCGGTTAGAGTCACCTTCTAAGAAATTTTCGAAATTATAATTAGGATTAAGCTGAGACTCTATCTTAACATTTCTGATACCTGGAATAATAAAAGGATTTTTTAATTCTGGGCTTTTGTTATTTAATGGAATATCTACGTCTTGAGATTTTACGGCTGGTCTATTTGTACTCGGAATTTTCTCTGTAAAGGGTTGTTTATTACCATATGTATTTTCCATTTTAATAACGTAAACCAGCTTAGCATCTTCACCTAACTCTTTGGTTAGAGCTACTTTAAGGATTTTAACGTAATGTTCTTCTAACCACTCGTAGAAAAATTTACTAGGAACTTGTATACTTAATGCTTGATCAGTAAGCTTAACTGCTACAATTGGCTCAAACCATGTTTTGTAGGCTTGCGGTTGAATATTATCTTTTATAAATGACAGACAGTTATTCCATACCGATTGCGCAGTTACACTCATTCTTTTAGTTAATTATTGTTGTTAGTTAGTTTAGCAAAAAAAAAGAGAATTTAGCTTTTCTCTTGTCTTTTAATGCATAGCAAATATGTGAACAAAATTCTTAAAAAAAAAATCTATTTCTATTGAATTTTTAAAAATATTTTACCATGTTTAAAGCTTTCGAAAATACAAAATATTTTTCAAATACTATGGTTGGTAATTCTCACTCTTATGAAATTGAATTTAGAATACGTTATGGTGAAACCGACCAAATGGGAGTTGTTTATCATGGTAATTATGCGCAATATTTTGAAATGGGAAGAACAGAATGGCTAAGAAATTTAGGTATTACTTACAAGGCTATGGAGGATAATGGAATTATGCTTCCTGTTATTTCTTTGCAGATAAACTACAAAAAATCTGCATGTTATGACGACTTAGTTAAAGTGATTACTACTTTAAAAAAAACACCAACAGCATCTATTGAGTTTGATTATAAATTAGTAAATGAGAAAAATGAAATTCTAGCTTTGGGAAATACCGTTTTAGCATTTATTGACATGAGTAAGAATAGACCTACGAGATGTCCACAATACATTTTAGATAAACTGCATAATTAATCGTTCATCTTCATTACTTCTAAACCATAAATTGACGAAATCTGATTAAAAACAGATTCAAAATCTCGTTTTCTTACGGCTAAAATTATTTTACAGCTTAATTCTAAATCTTGTTTTACTATTTTTAATTGCTTTTCTTTAATGATTCTCATAACAGAATTCATTAATTTATATTCAAACTTAAGTTCTAATTCTTCTAAAATTAATTGCTCTTTAATATCAGAATGCTGTAATGCTAATTGCGCAGCTGTTTTATAGGCATTAATGAGTCCTCCTACACCAAGTTTAACACCACCAAAATAGCGTACTACCACAATAAGCACATTGGTAACATCAAAAGATTGGATTTGACCATAAATTGGCATTCCTGCACTGTTATTGGGTTCTCCATCATCATTAACTCTGTAGTTAATAGTATCTGTACCAATTTGGTAAGCATAGCACCAATGTCTTGCAGAGTTGTGGAGCTTCTTTAAGGTTTCAATATTAGTTTTTATATCTTCCTCACTTTTAACAGGAAATGCATAACCAAAGAATTTACTGTTTCTGTCTTTAAACAATATTTCTTGAGAAGGTACTGATATCGTTTTATAAGTGTCTTTCAAATGGCTAGCGTTACTAAAATTATAGATACAAGAGCTAAGCAAATACCAACCCAATTGGTTTTAGAAATGGCTTCTTTAAATACTAATAAACCAATTAAAGTAGATATAGCAACAATAGCCACATTATTAATGGTAAATAATGTAGAACTTTCTAAGTCTTTATAATTTAAGGCCAATAATAGATAATACATGGAGCAGTAGTTTACAATACCTAAAATGATTCCGCCAATAATACTTAAAGGTGTAAATCTGAGTGTTCCATTTAATTTTTGTATAGCTAAAAGTACTAAACCTATAATAAAACCAACACCAAAAATTGTTGCTGTAAACATTGGGATTCCACCTTCTTTAACATAAGTAGTCTCTATATATTTTACTGATGTATCTATGATACCAGAACCAAAAAACAGAATAACAGGTAACCATAGATTAGTTTTTAAGTTTGCTTTAGTTTCTTTTTTAACTGAGGTAAGATAGACTGCTATTAAGGCAATGATGATACCTAATAACTTTTGAAATCCAATAGATTCATTATAAACATAGATGCCAAATACTACTGGGATAATAACACTCATTTTACTGGCAACAGATGATACAGATAATCCGTTGCGTTGTGCAGTTAGTGCCATAACATTAAAAATAGAAATGAATAGAAACCCAAGCAAAATTGCTCCTGTAAACCATTCTGCTTCAATTACATCGTTTATACTAAACTTTACATCTGTTGCAATTAAACCCACGAAACAGGCTGTTATGTAATTTACAACAATAGCTTGTAGTGTATTGATTTTAAATTTCCCAAGTAATTTAAAAATTACAAAGATGAGTGTCGATGCTGTTATGCTGAGTAATAAATAAATCAAAACAAATCTGATTTTATTGTAAATAAATCTATGACATCCTCTGAAGTTTCATCTATATTCCAAACATTTAGTCCTAGTTCTTTTGCAGCATTAGTATTTTCGATAGTATCATCAATAAATAAGCAGTTATTAGGATTAAGTGAATGCTGTTCAAAAACATACTGAAAGATATTTTTATTAGGTTTTCGCATTCCAATTTTGTGCGATAAATAAAAGGCATTAAAAAGCGATTTGAACTCATTGTAAAATGATACATGCTTTTTAATATAATCTATATGCAAACTATTGGTGTTACTTAGCAATATTAAATTATAGTTTCCAATATTTTTTAGTGCTTTTAACCATTCTACTCTGTGATAAGGAAAGTCTTTAAGTATGAAGTTCCAAGCCTCGATAATGGTGTTTTCTGTGTGTTGAGGAAAATTAACTTTATAAAATTCTAAAAAGATATCTGTAGTAATAAACCCTTGTTCATAGTCCATATTGATTTTGAGCATGTCTTCAGAAAAGGTTTTTATATTAAACAGCTTTAAGGCATTATCAATAGCACCTTGCTTATCTAAGTTGATAAAGACATCACCAAAATCAAAAATTAGCGTTTTAATCATTGGAGTATATTGTTAATACGTCATCTTTAATAAGCACTTGGTTTTTAATTTTCTTAGATATTACAGGTGCTTTTACTCCACCATCAAACAAAGTTGGACCTTTAAAAATTCTGGCTTCATCCCAAAGGTTTTCTTCAATAAAGGTTTGAAGTGTTTTTGCACCACCTTCAATAATAATAGATTGTATTTTATATTTATACAGTGTTTCAGAAATTTGATGAGCAATTGTCTTTTCTTTCGAGTAATCAATAAACGATACCATATTACTATTAAATTTAGAATCATTAATATCTTGAGGAGGATGTATCGTCCATTGATTTGAATTATCGCTTTTCTGACTATTATTACTTATATCTGTTATCGTAATACAGTCATCAGGATTTTTGAATATAGATACAAACTTAGGTAGCTTAAGTTCTCTATCTAAGACAACTTTTATAGGATTACTTCCTTTCCAATCTCTTGCAGTTAGACTTGGGTTATCCTCAAGTACAGTATTTGTGCCAACAAGGATAGCATGTTCCTCTGTTCGCCATTTATGTACTAGTTGTCTAGAAATAGTATTAGTTATCCAAACTGGTCGTTGTTCTTTTTTTTGTTTTGGAGCTAAGTAACCATCAGAGGTTTCAGCCCATTTTAAAATAATATATGGTCTTTTTTTATTATGAAATGTGAAAAAACGTCTATGGTGTGTTTTACATTGTTCTTCTAAAATTCCGATTGTAACATTACATCCAGCTTTTTTAAGTTTTGCAATACCTTTTCCGTTGACCTCAGGATTATCATCTAAGCAACCAATAACGACCTCAGGAATTTCATGTTTGATGATAATGTCTGAGCAAGGTGGAGTTTTTCCATGATGAGAGCAAGGCTCTAAAGTAACATAAAGTGTTGCGAGCTTTAAAAGCGATTTATCTTGGACAGAATTAATAGCATTAACCTCTGCATGAGGTCCTCCATAAGGACTTGTAAATCCTTCCCCAATAATGATGTTATTAGCAACAATAACACAACCAACAGAAGGGTTTGGTCGAGTTGTTCCTAAACCCAGTTTTGCGATTTCTAAGCAGCGTTTTATATAATACTCGTGAGACTGCAATTATAATTTAATCTTAATAGTTTCGGTTTTATCTATTTTATATTTATGAGAGAAACCAATAACCTTGTATTTAATATCGCCTTTATACTGCACTTTAAGCTTTTGTGTTAATAAGCTCCCTAAAAGACCAGCAATACTTTTGTTACTGATAATGCTGTCTGTTGGGATTTTAACTTCTAAAGGAATAGAAAAATGTTCTTTGGCTGGTACTTTAAATTCATCAGATAATAATGTTGCCATTTCTACATCATTAACGTAAACTTTGATGCTCTCTGTGCTTAATTTTCCACCAATATCATTTGGATTGTTAAAGGTAGCATCAGCAGTAATTTGAACAGTAATATTATTTGCATCACTAATTTTAATATTTTCTAAACCAATGAATTCTGGTTTTTCTTTTACAGAGCAATTGCTTAGAGTCAAAAAAGAAAAAATGACTAAAATTAATTTCTTCATAAGTGTTTAATAATTATGCTGAATTAGGTAGTTCATGAAACTCCCAAAACATGTATATTCACAATCGCAAAGCTAACCTATTTTTATGATTACAGATGCCATAATAATTAGAGAGATTGAAGCTAAGGATAACGCTTCCATTGAATCTGTTATAAGAGCGTGTTTTCCTGAGTTTAAGCTTCCTTTAGAAGGTACGGCTTATGCAGATTCTGAAACTCCAAAAATGTATGAAAGTTATCAGGCTAATAATGAAGTGTATTATGTTGTTGATTATAAAGGAGAGATTCTTGGAGGTGCTGGCATAAAACCATTACAGGATTTTGAAAGCCATGTTTGTGAGCTTCAAAAAATGTACTTTTCTCCTAAGGTTAGAGGTTTAGGTATTGGAAAAAGTATGTTTCAAAAATGTTTAGATAAAGCAAAACAACTAGGTTATAAGCAGTGTTACTTAGAATCTGCTTCACAACTAAAAGTAGCAATTCATATTTATGAGCAGTTCCAATTTAAACACCTAGAAGGTCCTTTGGGTAACACAGGTCATTTTTCTTGTGGTGTATGGATGATTAAAGATTTATGATACTAAAAATTTTAAAGCGCAATTGTATTGAAGCCTTAGTTGATCTCTATCCTAAAGAGGAATGTGAAGCATTTTTTTATCGATTAGCAGAGCATATTTTAAGTATGCAACGAACAGATATTGCGCTTAATGGTTATGTTGTAGTGAGCGGAAAAAAACAAGAAAAGTTTACCGAAGCCATAGAACGCTTAAAAACTTTTGAACCTATTCAATACATTATTGGTAGTACAGCGTTTTTTGGCTTAGAATTTAAAGTTAATACCAAAGTCTTAATACCACGTCCAGAAACAGAAGAATTAGTAGACTTCATTATTAAGGATTCGTCTGTAAGAGCAACTGAAAATCCTTTAAGAATTTTAGATATTGGTACAGGAAGTGGTTGTATTTCTATAGCTTTAGCAAAGCACTTAAGTAAAGTCAATGTATTTGCAGTAGATGTGTCTGAGGAAGCTTTAAATCTAGCTAAAACAAATGCGACATTGAATGACGTAGATGTTAGGTTTTTAAACGTTGATATTCTAAACGACTTCACTAGGGAAGATGATTTTAATGAATTAGAGTTTGATGTTATCGTTTCTAATCCACCTTACGTAAGAGAATCAGAAAAAGAATTGATGCAACCTAATGTGCTAAACTATGAGCCACACATAGCATTATTTGTTGAGAATAATGATCCTTTACTATTTTATAAAGCCATTATTGCATTTTCTCAACGTTTTCTTGCGGTTAAAGGCATATTATATTTCGAAATTAATGAAACTTTAGGTAAGGATATGGTTAAATTATTAAACGATAGTGGTTTTGGTGATATTGAATTAAAACTAGATATTTTTGGTAAAGACCGAATGATTAAAGCAATAAAGCAATGAAAAGTGTAGCTGTATTTTGTGGTAGTAGTTTAGGTAATAATGAAACTATTACAGATGACGCTTTTAGATTAGGTAAAACTCTAGCAGAACGCAATATTACGTTGGTTTATGGTGCTGCAAAAATCGGTATTATGGGAAGAGTAGCAGATGGTGTAATGCAGCATAACGGAAACTCCATAGGAGTAATTCCTCATTTTTTATCTACAAAAGAAATTGTTCATAATAATCTATCAGAACTAATACAAACCAAAACCATGCACGAGCGTAAGGTTATTATGTATCAAAAGTCAGAAGGTTTTATTATAATTCCAGGAGGTTTTGGAACTATGGATGAGTTTTTTGAGATTGCAACTTGGGGACAATTAGGATTACATACCAAACCGATAGGTATCTTAAATATAGATGGTTATTACGATGATTTAATAGAACAATGTAAAACTATGGTTAAAAAAGGATTTCTAAAACAAGATCATCTAGATGCTATACTTGTTGATAATTCAATAGCAGGTTTATTAGAAAAAATGAATAATTTTATACCATTACCCAAGCCAAAATGGTTAGACTTAGATCAAACTTAAATGAGTATTAAAGATAAATTACAATCCCTCAGAGACGAATTGCGTCTTCATAATTACAATTATTACGTTTTAGATAATCCTACCATAAGCGATTATGAATTTGATATAAAACTAAAAGAACTTCAAGCTTTAGAAGAACAACATCCAGAGTATTACGATCCAAGCTCACCAACCTTACGTGTTGGAGGAGAAGTCACTAAGAATTTTGAGACTGTAAAGCACAACTTTAGAATGTACTCTTTAGATAATTCATATTCTAAAGACGATTTAGAAGATTGGGAAAAACGTATTAAGAAAATGATTGATGGTAGTGTCCAATACACCTGTGAGTTAAAATACGATGGTGCTTCTATTAGTTTAACCTATGAAAACGGACGCTTATTACGAGCAATAACCAGAGGTGATGGTGTACAAGGCGATAATGTTACTGCGAATATCAAAACCATCAAATCGGTTCCTTTACAATTAAAAGGTGATTTTCCTGATCGGTTTGATATACGAGGCGAGATTGTTTTGCCTTTTGAAGGATTTAATAGAATGAATGAAAAACGATTAGCTGAAGGAGAAGAACCTTATAGAAATCCAAGAAATACGGCATCAGGGAGTTTAAAACTACAGGATAGTGCAGAGGTTGCTAAACGTCCTTTAGAGTGTTTGTTATATAACATGAAGGGTAATAATCTAGGTGTAAACACACAATTTGAAAGTTTAGAGAAAGCAAGAGCCCTAGGCTTTAAAGTTCCTGTAGCAGCAACACTAGCAAACTCAATTGATGAAGTTTTAGACTTTGTAAATTATTGGGATATAGAGCGTCATAATTTACCTTATGAAACTGATGGTGTTGTTATTAAGGTTAATAGTTTGTTTCTGCAAGAGGAATTAGGTTATACAGCTAAAGCACCTCGTTGGGCAATGGCTTATAAGTTTAAAGCAGAGCAGGTTTTTACTCGTTTAAACAGTATATCATATCAAGTTGGTAGAACAGGAGCTATTACACCAGTTGCAAATCTTGAGCCAGTGGAATTAGCAGGAACCACAGTTAAACGAGCCTCTTTGCATAATGCAGACCAGATTAAAAAGTTAGATGTTAGAATAAACGATACTGTTTTTGTTGAAAAAGGTGGTGAAATTATACCTAAGATTATTGCTGTAGATTTTAATAAACGCCCAATAGACGCTGAGACTACGGTTTATATAGATCATTGTCCTGAGTGTGAGACTGAACTCATTAGAGAAGAAGGTGATGCCAAGCATTATTGTCCAAATTACAATGGTTGCAAACCACAAATTGTAGGAAGAATACAGCATTTTATATCTAGAAAAGCAATGGATATCGATGGCTTAGGAGGAGAAACTGTAGCCTTGTTAGTTAATGAGAGTCTTATTTCAAATTATTCAGATTTATACGAATTAAAAAAGGAACAGGTGCTTCCTTTAGAACGAATGGCTGAAAAAAGTGCTGAAAATTTAATTGAAGGGATTAAAAAGTCTAAGTCTATTCCTTTTGAACGCGTATTGTTTGCCTTAGGTATTAGATATGTAGGTGAAACAGTTGCAAAAAAGTTAGCTAAGCATTATAAATCTATAGAAGCCTTAATGCAAGCTACACATAATGACCTTATTAATGTGGATGAAATAGGTGAGCGTATTGCAGAGAGTGTTATTGAGTTTTTTAAAGATGAAATCAATATAGCTACAGTAAAACGTTTAATGACTTATGGTTTACAATTTCAGTTATCCGAAGAGGACTTAGCCAATCAGACCAATATATTATCAGGATTAACTTTTGTGGTGTCTGGTGTTTTTGAAAAGATGTCACGAAACGAACTCAAAAAAACAATTGATGACAATGGAGGTAAAGTAGGCTCTTCTATCTCCTCTAAAACAAGTTATTTGGTTGCAGGTGATAAAATGGGACCTTCTAAGCGTACTAAAGCTGAAAAATTAGAAATTCCTATTATTACAGAACAAGACTTCTTAAATATGTTGTGATAAACAACACTATGCATTTCATCGATTTTAACATAACATTTTTGTTATTAATACATTACATGTTATTTTTGTCTTAATTCCCTCAAAAGCTTATTATTACTAATTAAAATCAATTACTCTATATTTTGAGTAAAAGTAATATTGTAAGAATTAACTTATTTTATAATTTTTTTTACCGATAAAAAGCATAATTATTCGTTTAATTGTAAAATTTTATTATATTTGACAAGATTTAACCTACAAATCAAATGGTAATTAATAAAGTAATTAAGGTATCCCTTATATGTCTTAGTGTATTATTTGTGTATTTACAAATAATACAGTCTGAGTATTATGCAGATCTTATTAAAACAATATTGTTTTTAGGACTTACCTCCCTTTTTCTATTTGATAAAGAATGTGATTGTATATTCTTCAAACTTTTCTTGTTATTATATACCGTAGGACAGATACTTAGTTTTGCTACTTGGTATATTGAAATAGATTATACTAATGATATAGATTATATATATTATGTTGCTAATAGTTTATATATATTGTCTTACATCTTATTAATTTGGCAAATTCTCTCAAGATTAAATTTAAGAGAAATTGTATCTAAGTACTACATCGCTATTGCTGTATTGATAATACTAGATATATTTTGTGTTTCAATAGTTTCTGCTACAACTGAAGGTGTATTAGGATTTTATGAGTATACCTTAGAGTTTTTATACAATGGCGTTATTATGGCCTTGCTTTCTGTGTCTATGATAAATTTTATGCATAGAGATGACAAGCGTTCAATAAATATGTTAATGGCTTCTATATTTATAGTATTTTCTGAGATCATTCAGCTTGCGTATTTTTATGTAGCAGAATATCCAGAGCTCAATATTATTAGTAGTATATTTCTAGTCTTTGCTTTTACATTACTTTACTTAACAGCTAAATTGGAAAATGAAGAACCTGTAGATTTCTTAGAAAAATCTTTAGAAGCTTAATTTCTTTCCTATAAATGGTATTGTTTTTCGGTAGATGAAAAGAATAACTAGCGATAAAACAAACACTGTAACTGCAGTATAAAACAAAACACCATTATCTCCATTTATTTCTATACCTAATTGTGTTAAGTGCATCATAATAGCTCCACCAATTATGCCTAGTGTAAGTGCAGCTCCTGCCCAAACGGTTTTTGGTATTAATAATAGAATTCCGGCTAAGAGTTCTAAAACACCAATTCCTATTCTACCATAAGGTTCTAAGCCAACAGTTTCAAAAATATATACACTATCTGGATGTGCTGTGAATTTAAAACGAAGTGTTTGAATAAGAATTACTGCGACAACAATTCTAAGAATTAAAGGAATGTGTTTTTTCATCTGGTTAGTTTTTATAAATGCTTTGACGTATCAGTTTTAAAAACTTTACAAGACTTTAAACAATAATGGTTGTACTTTCATTAGAACTATTTCCATTTTCATCAAAATAAAAATCAATTTTCCCTAAGTATAAACCATAACAGCCAACTTGGTTGACTAAAACATTTTTACCTTCTACATTTTTAACAATTGTTGGTTTCTTTAAAAAAGTATGTGTATGTCCACCGATAATTAAATCAATGTTTTTAGTTTGTTTTGCAAGGTTTAAATCGCTTTTTCGCTCAGGATGATTTTTGTAGTTATAACCAATGTGAGACAGACAAATAACTAAATCACAATTCTGATTATCTTTAAGTTCTCTAGACATGTCTTTAGCTATCTCATAAGGATCTAAATACTTAGTTTCTTTATACATTTTTTTATCCACTAAGCCTTCTAACTGAATACCTAACCCAAAAACACCAATTTTAACTCCGTTCTTATTAAAGATTTTATAAGGCTTTACATGAGTGTCTAAAACCGTATTTTTAAAATCGTAGTTAGCAGATACAAAATCGAATGAAGCATTAGGCAATTGCGCATATAATCCATCAATACTATTGTCAAAATCATGATTTCCTATGGTTGCCAAATCATAATTAAGCTTACTCATGAGTTTAAATTCTAACTCGCCACCATAATAATTAAAGTAAGGCGTGCCTTGAAAAATATCTCCAGCATCTAGGAGTAACGTATTCGGATTTTCTTTTCTAATATTAGCAATAAGTGTTGCTCGCCTTGCAACACCACCTTTATTGGCATTTCTTCCGTCATCTGGTCCAAAAGGATCAATATGACTATGCACATCATTGGTATGAAGAATTGTGATTTTTCGTGTGGCTGGTGCAAAAGATTGTAACCCTAAACTACTTAGACCTAGTAATGCTGAGGCTGCTGCACTTTGTTGAATAAACGCTCTTCTTTTCATAATTAATTCGCCTGTTTAATAAACCTGTTATCAATCTTTGGATTTAGTGTATCTACTTTTTTAAAATAATCTATTAAAGCATTTCTAACTTTATAGTCTAGTACATATAGACTATCGTTGGTTTTAAAAAAATTCATACGATCTCCTCCATTATACAAGTAATCGTTAGTAGCGACGTAGTAGTTTTTTGTAAAATCAATAGCGTTGTCTTTTACTTTTGAAGAGATAATGTTATAATCATTATCTAATATTAATTCTAATTTAGAAATAGGATGCGCACGTTTAGCCTCAGCCAGATAATCTAACAACTCCTTAACTTGCTCACCCTTAAGATCAACAACCACTATAGCATTATCAAAAGGCATAACTTCGTATGCTGTTCTGCTTGTTATCTGTCCTTTAGAAATGATAGAACGTATACCACCATGATTTAATAGTACAAAATCAATGTCTTTACCTGTTCTTTTGTTAAATACTGCATTACCTTGCTCATAAACAATATCTGCCATTAAATTACCAATAGCAGTATTTAATTCACCATCACGCTTAGAGTAGGTGTCTAAAGCATAAGCAATTATGCTATCTAAATCATTATTTACATGCTCTCGGTAAGGTTTTATGTAAGCTTCAATATCTACGTCTGAAGAAAGACTATCATTTATCTCTATACGTTTACCTTCAATTTTGTTGAGATGTATCTCTTTTTTACAAGAAACGATTCCTAATGCTAAAAAGAGAATTAAAAAGTGTTTAAAAGTCATTTAAAAACTATGAATAGATTAACAAATTGTGAATAAGCTTTTGCTAAATTTGCTCAAAGGTTAAATATAAATGATTTTAAAGGTTTTTAAAGAAAAATCAAATCAAAAATTCATTAATTCGTTGTTAAGCGCAAGGCGTGCTGCGTTTAGTAACTCTAAGGTTCAAACTATTGGTGTTTTACTAAATATTGAGGAGTATGATGATTTTGAATCTTTTAGAGTTTATTTTAAATCATTAGGATTAGTATCTCCAAAATGTAAAGTTGTAGCTTTTATAGATGACGAAAAAAAGATATCTAACCTTTGGGACACCTACTTTATATCTAAAAATTTTGGTTGGAAAGGGAAAATATTAAGTGTAGACTTGCAATCCTTTATAAATTATGAATTTGATGTTTTAATTAGTTATTATAAAAAAGATCAATTAGAAACTAATTTAATAACGGCAATGTCTAAAGCCAAATTTAAGGTTGGATTATCTGGTTTAGACGAGCGATTATATGATTTAATTATAGATGTTCCGATTAATAATTTTAAGACCTTTAAATTCGAATTAAAAAAATATCTAACAGTTTTAAGAAAGCTATAATGAATAAATTTCTAGGAACAGGAGTAGCCTTAATTACTCCATTTAATAACGATCTTTCAGTAGATCATGATGCTTTATCCGAGCTTGTAAATTTTAATATTGAAAATGGAATCAACTATTTGGTAATCAGTGGCACAACTGGAGAGAGTGTTACTATTACTTCAAGAGAAAAAATAGAAATTATTTCTACAATATCTAAAGCAAATGGAGGTAGAGTCCCTATGGTTTTGGGTATAGGAGGTAATAATACGAGCTCTGTTTTAAATGAGCTTAAAACCACAAATTTTAGTGATATCGATGCTATTTTATCTGTAGCGCCTTATTACAGTAAACCTACACAAGAAGGGTTTTATCAACACTTTAAAGCAGTAGCTGAAGCAAGTCCTGTTCCTGTTATTTTGTATAATGTACCAGGCAGAACAGCCAAAAATATGGAGCCAGAGACTACACTTCGTTTAGCTAAAAAATTTAAGAATATCATTGCTGTAAAAGAAGCAGGAAATAATACACAACAGTATCTAGAGCTAATAAAATACAAACCTGATGATTTTTTAATTATTTCTGGTGATGACGATTTAGCGTTAGGCGTAACTTTAGCTGGTGGAGCAGGAGTGATTTCAGTTATTGGTCAAGCATTTCCAAAGAAATTTTCTAAAATGATTCAATTAGGTTTAGAAGATGAAGCAAAAGCAGCCTATAAATTACATTTTGAGTTAATGGAACTAATTAGTCTCATTTTTTCAGAGAATAATCCAGCAGGAATCAAAGCTGTTTTGTCTGAATTGCATATTTCTAATTGTACTGTAAGATTGCCTTTGGTAGAAGCCACAGAAGCTTTAAAATCTAAAATTAAATTAGCAGTAAATACGCTGAATTAAATCACCTTTAGTTAAAGTTTATTTAAAAGTTCAGTAGGTTAGATGAACTCTACTATTTTAGTATGAAAATATGATTTCCAAAATCCGTTTAATTTATGTAATTTTGCAGACTGTTTTAGATATGAAAAAATTAATAGCCATATTTAGTGTTTTATTAGTGTTGAGCTCTTGTAGTGAGTTTCAGAAAGCTCTTAAATCTGAAGATATAAAAACTAAATTTGATTTAGGTATAAAACTATACGAAGAAGGTAAGTTTAACAAAGCCAATAGGTTATTTGCTCAAATTGTACCAAACTACAGAGGTAAGCCTCAAGCTGAAAAGCTAATGTTTATGTATTCTAATACATTTTATATGATGAGAGATTATCACATTTCAGGTTATCAGTTTGATCGTTTTACTAATGCTTATGCCAATAGCGAAAAAGTAGAAGAAGCCGCTTTCTTAGCAGCTAAAAGCTATTATATGCTATCACCTGTGCACAGCAAAGAACAAAAAGAGACTTATGAAGCAATTGATAAATTGCAATTATTTATTAATAAATACCCTGAGTCTGATAAGCTAGCAGAATGTAACGCTATGGTTAAAGAGTTAAATGCAAAGCTAGAGCGCAAAGCTTTTGAAATAGCTAAGCAATACAATATTACAGCTCGAGTTGCTATAGACTACGAAGCGTGTATTAAATCTATGGACAATTTGTTATTAGAGTATCCAGGAACTGCGTTTAGAGAAGATGCATTGTTTTGGAAATTAGATTCTGAATTTAAATTAGCAACCAATAGTATAGAGCGTAAAAAAGCAGATAGAACAGAAAAAGGAATTGAATTTTATAACGCTTTTAAGAAAATTGCCCAAAAGCCAGAATTAATTGAAGCTGCAGATAAAATGTATGCTGAACTCATAGAAATAAAAAGTTTAAACGATATAAAAAGTTAAAAATATAATGAAGGATCTAAAAAACACCAATGCTCCTGCAACAACGTTAACGTATAACAGAAACGAAATTGATGCTCCAACAGATAACATCTATGAAGCTATCTCCGTAATTTCTAAACGTGCAGAACAAATTAACACAGATATAAGACGTGAGCTTATTGATAAGTTAGAAGAGTTCGCTACATATAACGATAGTTTAGAAGAGATTTTTGAAAACAAAGAGCAAATAGAAGTTTCTAAGTTTTACGAAAAATTACCAAAGCCTCATGCACTAGCTGTTCAAGAATGGTTAGACGATAAAATTTACTTCAGAAATACTGAAGATTCTACAGAAGAGTAATTTAACTCTAAAATAAATGTCTGTTTTAAGTGGTAAAAATGTTCTATTAGGCGTAACGGCTGGTATTGCTGCTTATAAAACAGCTCATTTGGTGAGACAATTTATAAAAGCAGGTGCTAAGGTACAAGTCATCATGACACCTGCTTCTAAAGATTTTATAACACCACTTACACTTTCAACCTTATCTAAAAATCCTGTTCACTCGTCGTTTGTTAATGAAGAAGATGAAAATGCTGTCTGGAATAATCATGTTGAATTAGGATTATGGGCAGATCTATTTATCATTGCGCCTGCCACAGCAAATACAATGGCAAAAATGGCTCATGGTGTTTGTGATAATCTATTACTAGCCACATATTTATCAGCTAAATGCCCTGTGTATTTTGCACCAGCTATGGATTTAGATATGTATAAGCATAAGTCTACCAAGACCTCTTTTAATAAATTAGAAGGATATGGTAATATTATGATTCCTGCAACATCTGGCGAATTGGCTAGTGGATTAGTTGGTGAAGGACGAATGGCTGAACCTGAAGATATCGTTTCTTATATAGAAAACGATATCATAAGTAAATTACCTTTTAAGGACTATAAAGTGTTAATCACTGCAGGTCCAACTTATGAGGCTATAGACCCTGTACGTTTTATTGGTAATCACTCTAGTGGTAAAATGGGTTTTGAAATTGCTAAAGCTGCTGCCAACTTAGGTGCAGAAGTACAATTAATTACAGGACCATCAAAAGAAACAGTGACTCATAGTTTAATTAATGTAACAAGAGTTACTAATGGTGAAGCCATGTATAATGCTGTACATACCTATTATGAAGACACAGATGTAGCGATTATGTCTGCTGCTGTTGCAGATTATAAACCAAAACAAGTTGCTGATAAGAAAATAAAAAAGTCTGATAGTTCGTTAACTATAGAATTAGAGAAAACAAAAGATATCTTAAAATCTTGTGGCAAAATTAAAGCCAACCAGTATTTAGTTGGCTTTGCACTAGAAACCAATAATGAATTAGAACACGCAAAGGGTAAGTTATTATCAAAAAATTTAGACCTTATAGTTCTTAATTCACTCAATGATAAAGGTGCAGGTTTTGGTGTTTCCACAAATAAAGTTACTTTTATCTCTAAGGATGGAGATGTTATAGAAAATGAACTTAAATCTAAGGCAGATGTGGCCAAAGATTTAATGGACTTAATACTTAAAAAAAGAAATGCGTAAATTTTTACTTGTCTTATGTGTTGCATTTGCGACGACCTCTTATTCTCAAGAGCTTAACTGTAATTTTGTGGTCAATGCACAACTTACAGGTAATGAAAATGTTCAGGTATTTAAGACCTTAGAGAATCAGTTAAGAGAATTTATTAATACAACCGAATGGACAGATAAAAACTACAAGCCACAAGAGCGAATAGATTGCAGCATGGTATTAACCATTCAGAATTATAATAATGATTCTTTTGAAGCTACTTTACAGATTCAATCCTCTAGACCAGTTTTTAACTCTGCCTATTCTACTTCGTTATATAATTTTAACGATCAAGACTTTAATTTTAAATACCTAGAATTTCAGAATTTAGTATACAATCCTAATCAGTTTAGTTCTAATCTAATTTCTGTACTTACATTTCATATTTATATGATATTAGGTATAGATGCTGATAGCTTTTCAAAAAACGGAGGAGATGAATATTTTAGACAAGCCCAGATTATCTTACAATATTCACAAGATAACAATGCTAAAGGTTGGAAACTACAAGATGGAAGACAAACTAGATTTACTCTAATCACAGATCTCTTATCTCAAACGTTTAAGGAATACAGAGACGTTATGTATAATTACCATAGAGTTGGCTTAGATACAATGAGCGAGGATGTAAAAGGTGCTAAGAATAACATTGCTAAAGCCTTAAATAACCTTAATGCTTTAAATCAAAGACGACCTAATTCGTTTTTAATGCGAGTGTTTTTTGATGCAAAAGCAGATGAAATAAAGGATATTTTTAGTGGAGGTCCAAGTGTAAATATTACAGACCTTATTACTACGTTAAACAAAGTTGCACCTATGCACTCTGCAAAATGGAGAGATATTAGTTTTTAACCTAGTATCTTTATAGCATAATTTTAGTTTTCATTTAATCTTTTTAATATAAAGATTTGCTTACAAACTTATCCATAAAAAATTACGCGCTCATTGAGGATATCAATGTAGCTTTTAGTAAAGGATTAACCATTATTACAGGAGAAACTGGAGCAGGTAAATCTATACTTCTTGGAGGTTTATCCTTAATTCTAGGAAAACGTGCAGATTTAAGTATGGTAAAAGAGCCAGAAAAAAAGTGCATTATTGAAGGGGTTTTTAATATTGAAAAGTATAAACTAAAATCTTTTTTTGAATCTGAAAACTTAGATTACGAATCACAAACCATTATTAGACGAGAGATTCTACCTTCTGGGAAATCTAGAGCTTTCGTTAATGATTCACCAGTTAAGTTAGAAGCACTTCAAAAACTCAGTACACATCTAATAGATGTACATTCTCAAAACGAAACTTTAGAGCTAACCACAAATCATTTTCAGTTTCAAATTATAGATGCTATTGCTAATAATAATGATCTTTTAGAAGCTTATACAAAATCATTGGCTGACTATAAAAGTGTCTTAGAAAAATTAGAAAACCTAAAAGTTTTAAAAGCTGACGCCTTAAAAGAGTATGATTATAACTCGTTTTTATTACAAGAATTATTAGAGGTTGATTTTAAACCTAGTGATTTAGAAGTTTTAGAAAACGAATTTAAAATACTTGATAATGTAGAGCAGCTAAAAGATAAACTAGATATTTCAAATCTAATATTAAATGATGGTGAGGTTGGATTATTAAATAGTTTAAGAACTCTGTCTCTTACGCTTTTGGATATGTCTAAAGTCTCTGATTCTTACACATCTATCTATGAAAGAATTAATAGCTGTTTTATTGAGTTAGACGATATCAATAATGAATTAGAACTACTAGGTAGTAATATTGAAGCAGATCCTAAACGACTTCAAGATATTTCAAACAAACTTTCAGAAATCAATACATTATTCAATAAACATAATGTTAACACAATTAATGAACTAATCGATATAAAAAACGATTTAGAGTTAAAAGTTAACAAAACTGAACATCTAGATACTGATATTGATGTATTAGAAAAACAATCCAATACGTTAAAGCATTCTCTTTTTAAACTAAGCAAGCAAATTCATCATAAACGTAAATCTGTTATTCCAGATTTAAAAGATAAACTCAAGTTTCAACTTAAAGATTTGGGTATGGAAAATGCCGAATTTGATATTTCTGTAGTACATACTAATGAATTGTTTTCTAATGGAATGGATGAACTTTCCTTCTTATTTTCAGCTAATAAAGGAGGGAATTTCAATGCTTTAAAAAAATCTGCTTCTGGAGGTGAATTATCTCGTATAATGCTAGCATTAAAATCTATTTTAAGTAAGTATTCTAATTTACCAACAATAATGTTTGATGAAATAGACACTGGAGTTTCTGGTGAAATTTCTAATCAAATGGCTCGTATTATGAAGCAAATGAGTGCTTTTATGCAAGTGTTTACTATCACACATTTGCCTCAGATTGCAGCCAAAGGCGATACGCACTTTAAAGTCTATAAAACAGAGGTAAATGAAGTCACACAGACTCAACTTAAAGAATTAGATAGAGACGAACGTATTGTAGAAATTGCACAGATGCTTGGAGGTTCTAAAATTTCAGAATCAGCAGTTATACATGCAAAAGAGTTACTCAATTAATAGTATCTTTGAATAGAAATTAAATACAACTAACTAAAATATATTTTACATGTCATACAATCTTTTAAAAGGTAAACGAGGAATTATTTTTGGAGCTTTAGATGCTAATTCTATTGCATGGAAAACTGCTGAGCGTGTTCATGAAGAAGGCGGAAAGTTTGTATTAACAAATGCGCCAATTGCAATGCGTATGGGACAAATTAATGAACTTGCTGAAAAAACTGGCTCACAAATTATTCCTGCAGATGCAACTTCTATAGAAGATTTAGAAAATTTAGTATCGCAGTCTGTAGAAATCTTAGGTGGTAAATTAGATTTTGTTTTGCATTCAATAGGTATGTCTATTAACGTTAGAAAAGGACGTGCTTACACGGATCAGAAATACGATTGGACTCAAAAAGGAACAGATGTTTCGGCAATGTCTTTTCATAAAGTAATGCAATGTCTATACCAAGCCGATGCTATGAATGAATGGGGAAGTATTGTTGCTTTAACTTATATGGCAGCACAACGCGTTTTTCCAGATTATAATGATATGGCAGATAATAAGGCGTATTTAGAGAGTATTGCCAGAAGTTTTGGGTATTTCTTTGGAAGAGATAAAAAAGTAAGAGTTAACACCATTTCACAATCACCGACTCCAACTACAGCAGGTCAGGGTGTAAAAGGATTTGATGGCTTTATTAGCTATGCTGAAAAAATGTCTCCTCTTGGTAATGCAACAGCATTAGATTGTGCCAATTATACAGTTACTCTGTTTAGTGATTTAACTAAACGAGTTACACTACAGAATTTATATAATGATGGAGGTTTTAGTAATATGGGAGTTAGTGATGCTGTTATGGAGACGTTTATAGAATAAAAATAAAATCATGAACCTCAGGTCTATACTATTTTTCATCTGCTTCTTTTTATTGAGTTTTAATGTCATTATAGCACAGATGACCTTTGATGAGGTGTCTTCTCAATTAGGAATTACAAATAGTTCTGGAAACTTACAATTAGGAGCCGGAGTTAGTTTTGTTGATTTTGACGACGATGGTTGGGATGATTTAACAGTTGCCTCAGGTAATAATATTCCACTTAGATTTTATAAAAATAATAATGGAACTTTTGTAGAAATATTTCCATTATCTATACCAATTTTAGGACAAACTAAATCTACAACTTGGGTTGATATTGATAACGATGGTGATAAAGATCTTTATGTTACTACAGATAATGAAGGTAATAAATTGTTTGAGAATGATGGCAACCTTGGTTTAACTGATATTACTTCTACTTCAGGCCTTCCTACAGGAAATTTATACACTTATGGCGCTTCTTGGGGAGAAATAGATAATGATGGTTATTTGGATGTTTTTATTTCTAACAGAAGAGTTTTTGAAACTAGTGTCACCAACTATTTATATAAGAATAATGGCGATGGTACTTTTACTGATTATACCGAAATAGCAGGGATAGAATTAGATATTGAATTAACCTTTTGTTCTGGGTTTATTGATTATGATAATGATGGGTGGCAAGATATTTACATTGCTAATGATAAGAGCTTTCCCAATAAAATGTATCATAACAATGGAGATGGAACATATTCAGATGCAAGTTTATCAACTGGAACAGGTATAGTAATAGATGCCATGTCTGTTAGTGTCGAAGATTTTAATGCAGATGGATACTTAGATATTTATGTAACTAACACACATTCTCCAATAAGTGAACCAGGTGGTAACGTATTTTTTAGAAACAATGGAGATGGCACTTTTACTAATATAGCAACAATATCTGGTACAATATTTAATAGTTTTTGTTGGGGAGCTTCGTTTATAGATGCTGATAATGATATGGATTTAGATCTTTATGTAAGTTCAAGTAGAGATGGAAGTGATCCAACATTAGCATCGTATAATTTATACGTTAACCAAGGATTCGATTCTTTTACCATTGCTACGTCTACAGGTATGGAAGGAGATAGTAACATGAGTTATTCTAATGCCATTGGTGATATAGATAATGATGGTAGAGGTGATATTGTAGTTTTTAACATGAATAATTCACCATCTTTATATCATAATTCAACTAGTAATTCTAATAACTATTTAGGTGTAAAATTAACTGGTACACAATCTAATAGTGATGGTGTAGGTTCTTTGATAGAGATTTCTATAAACGGAAATAAACAATATAGGTATACCATGTGTGGAGAAGGCTATTTAGCTCAAAATTCTGAAAAAGAACTTTTTGGATTAGGTAGTAATGATATTGTAGATTACGTCAAAGTTAAATGGCTAAGTGGTATTGAAGATGTTATTTATGATGTTGCAGCTAACCAAACTCTTCAAATTATAGAAGGTTCTACTTTATCCATTGAGGAGTATCAAAATGATAATTTTGACATCTATCCAATTCCTGTATCTAATGACTTAAATGTTATTTCTAGAAATCCTATCAATAACTATACTATATATAATTTACAAGGTGAAAAAGTATTAGTATCTAATTATAGTATTAGCACAACAAATACTGTAATTGATGTATCTTCTGTATCTTCTGGATTATACTTTTTAAAATTAAAGTATAATGATGATAAAACTATTACAAGAAAGTTTGTAAAAAAGTAAGAAAATTCTTTTTTAAATGTATTTCATCGAATAAATTTGTATTTAAACATGTTTTTTATTTGATTTGTTTTTGCTTATGATTAAAAATTCATTGGCAGTTAACAAATTAAGTAAAAGCCCCATGAAAAAAATTACTTTATTTGTAGTACTAGCACTTACTGGCTTAGTATTGCATTCACAAATTCTTATAGAACAAGATTTTGAAAACGGAAACCAAGGTTGGGAAACAAACCTATTCTTCACAGTACCAATTCAAACATGTTCTGGTACTTCTACAAGACGTAATTTATTTTACAGCTCAACAATAGGATCTTTAGCATCACCAAATGTACAAGGTCAATCTAACGGTAACGATATACAAGTAAACTTTGATTACAAAATTGTTAATTGGGGAACTGCTACAGTGCCTACACCAGCTGGTTGGGGAAATATGGTTATGCAGTTTTCTACTAACGGAGGAAGCACTTGGAATGATATTGCAACTATCGATGATTCAAATCATGTATCTACAAACTCTTGTGTAACCAAAAGTTACACCATATCTGGTAGTACAGTAGAAATCGGTTCAGATTTTGCATTTCGATTTTATGCAACTTGGGCTTCAGGAGATTATTATATTTATATTGATGATATACTCATTCAGCAAGATAGTAGTCAATCACCACCAATGAATGATGCTGTAAATGATGCTATTACCTTAGACATTGGTGCATTATATGATGAATATAGTGTAGATGCTTCTGTTTTAGGAGCTACATCAGATTCTGAGAGTGCTTCCTGTGGTTTGGATGGTCCAGGTATTTGGTATAAATTCACTGTGCCAGCAAGTGGTACTGTAAACATAGAAACAAATACTGATAATGCTACAAATACTTTAGGATTTGATTCTGTAATTGAAGTATTCTCTGGTCCAATGAATAACTTAACAAGTTTAGCTTGTAATAACGATTCACCAAATGCTGACTATGAATATTCTAAAGTAGAATTAAATGGCTTAGTCCCTGGAGAAGAACTCTATTTTAGAGTGTGGGAAAATGGAGGTGATGAAACAGAGCCTTTTTCAGTATCTGTTTATAATGATGCTTTAAGTATAAACGAAGCGGCTTTATTAAATATTAAAATACATCCAAACCCAGTTTTAAACAAATTAAATATTGAAACACAAACTGAATTAGACCAGATTACTATTACTAATATTTTAGGACAAGAGGTATTAGTTAAAAAAGATAATTTAGTTGGTAATATCGCTTTTAATTTAAATGGTCTTAATTCTGGAGCTTATTTTGTTAGAATTGTAAAGTCTAAAGAAACTAAGGTATACAAGGTGATCAAACAATAATTAGTTAAAATATTTAAAAATTATACAAGTGCATTTTTATAAAAAAATGCACTTTTTTGTACGTAAAATCGTATAAAAAAGTTGTTGAAATCTAAGTTTTTTAAAATTTATCGTTTTTTTTTGCATTTTATCGATTAGCTAAAAGCATGTAATGTTAAGTCATCAATAATAAATATCTTCACCTTTTAAATTTCTTAACTTTAAAACCGATTTATTTATGAAAAAAATTACTTTATTGTGCTTTGCATTTTTTGCAATGGCATTTTCGTTTAACTCTAGTGCACAGTGTACATACACTATAGAATATACCGATACTTTTGGAGACGGATGGAATGGTGTATCTAATATGGATGTTCTTGTAAATGGAGCTGTAGTATTAGACGATGTTGGAATTCCTGATGGTGGAGGCGCTACTGGTTCTGATACGTTTATGGTAAATGATGGAGATGTGATTACAACAGTATTTAACCCAGCTGCTGGTCCTGGAGCTCCAGATTACACAAATGAGTGTGGTTATAGAATTTTAGACCTTAATGGTATTGAGGTTTATAATGCCAATTTTGGTGCTGCTGCACCTGGTGATGGTATTCCTGATGACTTAGTTGCTCCTGGTGTTACCGCTTCTTGTGCTGTATGTACACCAGCTGTAGTAGACTTAGCATCATTAGCATTAGATACTTTTGATTGTGATGCCGGAACTTTTTCATTTACACTTGAGTTAGATGATTTAGGTGGAGCTGCTAGTGTTACAGTAACTAATAATGCTAGTGCACCTGATGTAACTTTTACTGCTATAGATACACCTGAAACTTTTTCAGGATTCCCAACAGATACAGATATCACTTTAACAGTTGTTGACGACGAAGATTCTGCTTGTGATATTGTGATACCTGGAGTTCGTTTCTCATGCCCTCCTGCAAATGACGATTGTATTAATGCCTCTACCATTGTGCCTTCTATGATTGGATCAGAAGTATGGACAGTTGGTGATACACGAGGTAATACAGCATCTGGTGAAACTGACCCTTCTTGTGGTACTTTAGGTGCTGGAAGAGATTTATGGTATGTTTTTGAAGTTCCTGTTTCTGGAGAAGCTACTATTACTACAAGAGCTGTAACGGGCTCGCCAATGGATGATACTGTAGTTACCGCTTACACTGGTTCCTGTGGAGCTTTAATTGAGTTTGATGCTGATGGAACTGGTGCTAATACAGACTCAAGCTGTAATGATGATAATGCAACTCCAGGAGACTTTTTCTCTGAATTGGTATTGTCAGATATGATGGCAGGAGATATGATTTATGTTAGAGTTTCTCTATGGAATAATGCTGCTGGTGCAGATGCACGTGATGGTGAATTTGAAATTACTATCGCAGCCGCTGACCCAACATTATCTACTCTAGATGCTGAAAATGAAAATGCATTTACTTACTATCCAAACCCAGTTAACAACAAGTTAACTTTAAATGCTGCAAACAACATACAGAATGTTGCAGTATACAATATGTTAGGACAAGAAGTAATGAGAGCTACTCCAAATAATGTAGACGGAGAATTAGACATGTCTTCTTTACAAACTGGAGCTTACTTTGTAAAAGTTACAATTAATGATGTAACAGAAACAGTAAGAATCTTAAAACAATAAGATTTTATAATCTATTTTAAAAGCCACCTTTTTAGGTGGCTTTTTTTTGTCATTTACTTACCTTTGTTTTAGATGAAACGAGAGAGTTTTTCTTTTATAATCCCAGTTTATAATAGACCAGATGAAATTAAAGAGCTACTAGATAGTTTTTTGGTTTTAGAAGGTTCTAAGGACTTTGAGATTGTTATCGTTGAAGATGGATCAACACTAAGCAGTAAAGATGTTATAAGTAACTACCAATCTCTAAATATCGCATACTATCGTAAGGAAAACTCAGGTCCTGGAGATTCTAGAAATTTTGGTATGCAAAGAGCAAAAGGGGATTACTTTATAATCTTAGACTCTGATATACTATTGCCTTCAAATTATTTGCAAGATGTAGAAAAAGAACTTAATAATGCATATATTGATTTTTTTGGAGGTCCAGATAAAGCACATTCTTCTTTTACTAATTTACAAAAAGCAATCAATTTTGCAATGACGTCTTTTATTACTACAGGTGGCATAAGAGGCGGAAAGCAACAGGTCAATGATTTTCAGCCTAGAAGTTTTAATATGGGAATTTCTAAGAAGGCTTTTGAAGCTTCAGGTGGATTTGGAACCATTCATCCTGGAGAAGATCCAGATCTATCTATTCGTCTTCATAAGCTAGGTTATAAATCACGCTTATTCCCTAATGCATTTGTATTCCATAAACGAAGAATTTCATGGTCAAAATTTTATACTCAAATTAAAAAGTTTGGACTAGTAAGGCCAATTTTAAACTTATGGCATCCAAACACTAAAAGTATCGTCTATTGGTTTCCTACGATGTTTTCTATAGGCTTTTTACTATCTATAGTATTACTATTATTTAATGTATGGTTACCAATACTTGTTTACGGTTTATATTTCATTGTAGCATTTATTTTAGCGTCTATAATGTATAAAAACATTACTATTGGTTTAATGTCTGTTATTGCTGTAATAATTCAATTCTTTGGTTATGGCTATGGATTTTTAAAATCTACAGTAGTTGTATCTTGGTTTAAAAAACAACCAGAACAGATTTTTAAGCACCTATTTTTTAATACTAAAGTTTAAAAAATATGAAAAGCATAAAACGTATACTAAATACTAAACAAGTAAAGCAATTAATACTCTTTATTGCTTTAGCTTTTCTGTTTCTAATTTTAACTAAGCTTTCTAAAGTTTATGATAAGGATCTTAAGTTTAAAATTAAGATTGTTAATGTACCAGACTCTAATATCATTGTAACATCAGATTCTATTTTAACAGTTAAAGCTCAATCAACTGGCTATAACTTTTTGCCCTATTTTTTTAAGACAGCAGAATTAGTTTTAGATGCTGAAAAGGATGTAATTACGTCTAAAACTAATTACTTGTGGATGCCTAATGATAACAAGTATAAACTAGAATCTATTTTGAGTAATGATTTTGAAGTTTTTACAATACAACCAGATAGTGTTGTCTTTGAGTTTCAAAAAATGTCTTCAAAGTTAGTACCGATTAAGTTAAACGCTAATATATCTTATGCTACAGGTTTTGATAGTTACTTTGGTCTACAAATAAAACCAGATTCAGTTAATCTAATTGGACCAGAACAAATCATTAAAACAGTTAATTTTATCGAGACTAAAACAATCGTTGAAAAGAACTTAAATAAAAATACAAAACAACAACTTCCTCTGTTATTATCTGATTTAAATAACAACTTAAAATTATCTACTAAAGATGTAGAAGTTTCTATTGATGTAGAAAAATTCACTGAAGGAACTTTAAGTATTCCTGTCCGTATAATTAATATTCCGGAAGGTATTTCAATAAATTTTTTCCCAAAAAAAATCCCTGTATCGTATTATACAAGTCTTAATAATTATAAGTCTGTAGACACTTCTGATTTTGAAATTACAGCTGATTATAGTACAATTTCATCATCAAAATCTGGTAATCTAGATATTGTTTTGAATACTAGTAATTCTAATATTAAAAGTGCAAAGTTAAAGCAGAATAGTATTAATATTATTATTGAAGAATGAAAATAGTAGGATTAACAGGTGGTATAGGAAGCGGAAAAACAACAGTTGCTGAGATGTTTTTGGCATTGGAAATACCTATTTATATAGCTGATGTAGAAGCTAAAGCTTTAATGAATAGATCCAAGGTTATACGTCGAAAGTTAATTCAACTCTTTGGGCGTAAAGCATACTCCAAGCAAGGACTAAACAAAGCATTTATTGCCTCAAAGATTTTTGAAGATAAAAGTTTACTTGAAGCCATGAATGCTATTGTGCACCCAAAAGTAGGTCAGCATTTTAAGCGATGGCTAAAAAAGCAGAATGCACCTTATGTTATTAAAGAAGTTGCCATTATCTATGAGATAGGTGCAGAAAAAGAGTACGATGTTATTATTTTAGTAACTGCTGATAAGACAGAGCGTATTACTCGTATATTATCTAGAGAAGGTATGACTAAATCTAAGGCTTTAGCC
Source organism: Microcosmobacter mediterraneus (assembly GCF_031846265.1). NCBI lineage: Bacteria > Pseudomonadati > Bacteroidota > Flavobacteriia > Flavobacteriales > Flavobacteriaceae > Microcosmobacter > Microcosmobacter mediterraneus. The sequence continues at coordinate 582,847 of NZ_JAVRIA010000001.1, forward strand.
ATAATTAAAAATCAGTTACCTGATGAGGATAAGATGCAAAAGGCTGATTTTGTGATTAATAATGAAGATTTGGTTGAAACTAATCGTCAGGTTTTAAAAATTCATAGAGAGCTTCTTAATGCCTAATTCCCAACTATGATTTTAACATTTTTGTTAATGTAAGGTTAAACACAAACTGGTCTAAATGTTAAAATATTAAATTTGGACGATGAACAAAAGGCTTTTCCTTTTTTTGGTAGTGTTAATGAGTTTGTCGCTGATAGGCATAATTGCTGTACAGTCTTACTTTATTAATGATAGCTACCAAAACCAAGATAAGCAGTTTGAGTTAAATGTCAAGCGATCTTTAAGCTTTGTAGCTAATACCATTGAAAGTAAAGAGTTTATTTACTTTTCAAGAAAACTAAAAGACTACAAAGAAAAGACTGGAGTAGAGGCAGACTCTACGGCATTTACTAATTTGTTTCTAGAGGTACAAAACGAAGAGAATGATGAAGTCATTCAATACAGTAATGTTATTTCTGAAGAAAGTTACAAAGTTCCATCAACGTTCTTTGATATAGGTAGAGACAGTATAAGAATCAGCGACTTATCCAATAAGCGAACCAAAAAAGTATTCAAGGTAAATCCTCTAGATGGTCAAAAAGTAACCAGTTCTGAGAAAACTTTTATAGAGTATTCAGATCTAACCGAGCTTCGAAAAAGTGTATTTGAAACTACGTTTAGAGATATGTTTAAAGACTATCCAATCTACAAACGCATATCTGCTAAAACTGTAGAGCGTTTGTTAGAGCAAAGACTTTTACAAGATGGAATTGAACTTGAATTTGAATTTGCTATTTACGATAATGATTTAGCTACTAAAGTGCAATCTAAAAACTTTGAAAAACAAGTTAATACCAATTATGGTATCCCAATTTTTAGAGATAACAATAACCGAAGCGATTATAATTTATTAATCAATTTCCCAGAACGACGAGAGTTTTTATTCTCTACTATATTGGGAATGCTTATTCTCTCAATATTATTTACGTCAATCATTATTTTGGCTTACTCAAGTGCATTGTATCAATTAATAAAGCAACGTCAAATCTCACAGATAAAAACCGACTTTATTAATAATATGACGCATGAGTTTAAAACACCTATTGCAACCATTAATTTGGCCTTAGATGCTATTAAGAACCCAAAAATAATGGGAGATGAAGATAAGATGAGGCGTTATTTAAAAATGATAAAAGACGAAAATAAACGAATGCATGCTCAAGTAGAAAATGTACTGCGAATATCTAAACTAGATAAAAACGAGCTTAACATAAGTAAGGAACGTATTAAGTTACACGACTTAATTGATGTTTCAGTATCTCATGTTCAGCTTATTATAGATGATAGAAATGGCTACGTTAAAACACATTTAGGTGCTATTAAATCATCCATTTTAGCCAATGATACACATTTTACAAATGTGCTCGTTAATATATTAGACAATGCCATAAAGTACTCTAATGATGCACCAAAGATTGATATATATACAGAAAATGTAGGTAATAATATCATTTTAAAAATAGCAGATCAAGGGAACGGAATGTCTAAACAAGTTCAAAAACGTGTGTTTGAAAAATTTTACAGAGAACATACAGGAAATGTGCATAATGTAAAAGGGCATGGTTTAGGTTTGGCCTATGTAAAACGAATAGTAGATGACCATCAAGGTCATATTTCAGTAGAAAGTGAAAAAGGAAAAGGTAGTGTATTTACATTAAAACTACCATTAATATCATAATGATTATGGAAGAAATAAATAAGAAGATTTTATTAGTAGAAGACGATCCAAATTTTGGAACCGTTCTTAAAGATTACTTAATGATGAATGATTACGATGTCGTACATGCTAAAAATGGTATGGAAGGCTTCGAAAAGTTTAAAAAAGACGACTACGACTTATGTATTCTAGACGTCATGATGCCCTACAAAGACGGATTTACATTAGCCAAAGAAATCCGTGAAAAAAATACTGATGTGCCTATCATTTTCTTAACAGCTAAAGCTATGAAAGAAGATGTCTTAAAAGGATATAAAGTAGGAGCAGACGATTATTTAAATAAGCCTTTTGATAGCGAAGTATTATTAATGAAAATTAAAGCAATAATGCAACGTAAGGCAACTGATTCTATCGCAGACAGTAAACAATTTGAGTTTAAAATTGGACGATTTGATTTAAACTCTAAGTTAAGATTCTTAAAGTTTGATGGAGGTGATCCAATTAAATTATCGCCTAAAGAAAATGACCTTTTAAGATTATTAGCTTTACATGAAAATGATTTAATGCCAAGAGAATTAGCATTAACTAAGATATGGAGAGATGATAACTACTTTACATCCAGAAGTATGGATGTTTATATTGCCAAGCTAAGAAAGTATTTAAAATTAGATGATAAGGTTGAAATTTTAAATATTCATGGTGAAGGCTTCCGTTTAGTAGTAAATCAGAATGTGTAAGTGTTAATTACATGATTTTTCTATAATCATTAACCCAATGTTTTACATTGGGTTTTTTAATATTTAAGAAAATCATTTATACTAAAAGCCTTAGTATATGACGATTCATCGATGGAATTATTTTCCGTGGAATCATAATCGAATATAATTTTCCATTTTCCATTAATATTCTTGTGGAGTACGTGGAATTTTCCATAATAACTTTCCTCAGATTCTTTACCAGGATTTATGGTTAATTTATATATTCCTCTTTCAGAAGCATTTGTTTTATTCACAATGCGTTCAATAAATCTGAATGTAATTGTTTGTTTTCTGGTAGATGTTTTCCATCTATCCTTATAACCATTCATGTAATTTTCAAAACTCCTAATTGTTTTTTGGTTTCCAGATACACGAAGTAAACTTGAGTCGTGTATTGAGGCAAATAAATCATAATCAAGTGTTTCATAAGCTTTAGTGAAATTCTGCCAAATATCAGCGTTAATAGCTTTTAAAGCCTCATGCTTATCTTGTGCAAAGAGGTTTACATTGAAGATGAGAAGTAAAATAAGTAAGCTAAATAATTTCATTTATTCTTTTAATTATAGTATTGGCATCTGTAAGATAATTAAACCATATGATACTTTCATTTTTTCTATACCAAGTTAACTGGCGTTTTGCAAAACGTCTAGTATTTTTCTTTATCTCTGAGATAGCAAAATTTAAATCCCAATCACCATTTAAGTATTTAAAAAGCTCTTTGTAACCAACAGTATTTAGTGCATTTAACTCTTGGTAATGTTGTAGTGATTTTACTTCATCTATTAGACCTGTTTTCATCATAATGTCTACACGTTTATTAATTCTATGATATAAGATATCACGCTCAGCTTTTAAACCAATATAAATAGTTTTAAAATTTCTATTTGTATCATTTTTATTAAGAAAAGAGGAATAAGGCTTTCCAGTACCAATGCAAATCTCTAAAGCTCTAATAACTCTTTTAGGGTTATCTAATGTAATACCATTATAACTTTCTAGATCTAATTTTTTTAGCTGCTCTTGCAGATGATGTAACCCTTTGTTGTCTAAATGAGAATTTAATTTTTGCCTTATACTAGAATCTATTTTAGGGAAATTATCCAATCCATTAACAATGCTATCCATATACAATCCAGATCCTCCAACAGCTATTACCATTGATTTTTCTTTAAAAATTGATGTGATTTTAGCAATGGCATCTTGTTCAAAACGTCCAACATTGTATTCATCAGTAATAGATATATGCTGAATGAAATGATGTTTAGCTGCATTGAGTTCATCTTGAGAAGGAACTGCTGTACCAATACACATTTCTTTATAAAATTGCCTAGAGTCTGCAGAAATTATTTCTGTATTAAAATGCTGTGCTAACTTTATACTAAGTGCTGTTTTTCCTATTGCTGTAGGACCAACAATGCATATAAGATATTTTGATTTTGAGCTCAATATTTAAAAAGCTTATCTGTCTAATGATGTACCACATTGATCACAAAACTCAGCTTCGTCTTTATGCTTTGAATTAAAACAATTAGCACAAACTTGTGTATTTGTTTGTATTTCCTCTTTTTGAGCTTTTCTTGTCATCTCAGACGATACAATGCCTGTGGGAATGGCAATTACACCATAACCTAAAATCATAATAATTGAGGAAATTAATTGACCAAGTGGTGTTGCTGGAGCAATATCGCCATAACCAACGGTAGTTAATGTTACAATGGCCCAATATACACTTCTTGGAATACTAGTAAATCCACTATCTTGATCACTCTCAATAATATACATTACTGACCCTAGGATAACACATACAATTAAAATAAAGAAAACAAATACAGCAATTTTAGCTCTGCTAGCTCTCAAGGCTACCATTAAACGATTAGACTCTCCAACAAAACGCACTAATTTAAGAATCCTAAATACACGCATTAATCGTAATGCTCTAAGTGCAATTAAAGACTGAGATCCAACGAATATAAACGACAGATACATTGGGATTGTGGAAAGCAAATCTATAATACCATAGAAACTAAAAATGTATTTTTTAGGTCGTTTTACACTAATAAGCCTAGCAATATATTCAATAGAGAAAAGAATAGTTATAACCCATTCTGAGTAGTATAGAAACTCATGATGTTTAGCATCAAACTCTGTAACACTCTCTAGCATAACCAAAACAATACTAATAATGATAAGAGCAAAAAGTATAATATCAAAGGCCTTACCAGGAAGCGTATCGGCTTCATAGATAGTTTCGTAAATTTTGGTTCTCCAGCTTTTTGGTTTAGAAGTACTCATGTTTCAAATGTAGCGAAAAGTTTGTTAGTTCTTCTGTACAACAATTAATGTATTCATCTGTATGTCTACAAGCGTAGATAAAAATTCCTTTAAATAAGTATAATACTCTGCAGCATATAAGGTTTCGTTAAAGTTTACTTTAAAATATAGTTCTACTGTATTATCCTGTTTCTTAGTAGAAAAAATGAGTTTTCCAGTATTGTTTGGTAATGATAACATCTTTTGTTCAGGTAGTTCTAATATCTCATAGGTATCATCAAAATTTAGTTTAATTCTATAGAGATAAACATCTTTATAACCAAAATCTATAGGATACGTACGCTGTTGAAGTTTAAAAGGGTTTTCATTAAATCTAGGGTTTATAAATGGGTTTATATATAATTTTCCGTTGATATCTTCAATAGGATAGGAAATATCGAATTCTTCTTCTATAGAAAAACTATTTTTTTCGCCGTTTACCAACTTATGATTATTAAGTGTGATGTTATCATAAACAGATTGAATATTTTTTACATAACCTGATGGATTTTTGAAATAATTAGTTTTCGTATCAGTAGCATTATAACCAGTAGAAATAATATTCATGCTGCCTTTAAAAACATTATTCTCTGCAATGGTTAGTTCAATTTTATTTTGCTGTGTTGAAGGCTTTTTAGGTGTATAATCTTCCCAATAGCTTCCATATTTTACATCTAAAACTCTAAAATAATGATTGAGCAATTTAAAAGGTACTTCACCGAAAGGATTACATTTATGTGTTGCATCTAAATAATAGGTGTCTCCATCAATCACAGTTTTTACCAATAGGTAATTAAAATCTGAGATTACAGGATATACTTTGGTAATAAACCCGTTTTCTCGTGTTGATGCAAAAGTTGGATAGGTTTCAATATCAAAAGCATCTAGAAGGTTAAGGAGTAGGATATTTATTTCAGAAATAGTACCACTTTTCTCTTCAATTAAATTTTTAATTGAATTACCACTATACATAGAATAACTCTCGTTCCATGAGTAGTTTTCCTGGACATAGTTATAAATATTTTGTGCGGTTTCTAACGTTGTATTTCCTTTTTTTATTTTTGAAATAATTTCTTTAATAGGTCCTTTTTTATAAAATAGTTTACCTAAATTATCATTAGCTTTTAAATCCTTATCTACTTGCTCCCAAGTTTTGGTGTAGATTGTTGATTGTCCACTAAAATTCTTAAAAACAGCAAGTTCATATTCAATTCTAGATAGATAATTATATAGGGAAGTCGTATGTTTTTCTGGTCTAAAGGCAGGAATATCTTCCATTATATAATGAACATTAGAGCAGTGTGCAGATGCACTGTTTCCTACTTCAATACAATGATATTCTATTGTTTCATTTCTATAAGATAGTTTTAAACCACCAACAAGCTTTATGTTATATTCCCAGTTTCCTGGAATACTAGTTTTATATTCACTTTTTAATTTTGGTATTTCAGACTGAAAATACCATGGCACATAATTGTAATCAAAAGGTGTTTCTAATGTATAACTGTAAGTAATAACTGTACCTTCTTTAATGTTTGGAATAGCAAATTTTACAAGATCATAGTTTTTAGTTGATTCCTCAATGTAAATATCACTTGAATTTAGTTTTGTTTTTACAACGTCATTATTAACATAATTATGAGACCAGGCAATGATATTAGATATCTTTTCTTTCTTTTTTCCACTTTTTCTTAGGTGAATAGAGATGTTGCCATTATAAAACCCATCGCTGTTAAAGATTTTAATCTTGCGTTTAATCTCGCTTGTAATTCTAAAATTATCTCTGTTTACAAATGTGTTTCCAATTTCGTAAATAACCAAGGCAGAAGCCAAAGTGTTTTTAGGGAAACTTGTTGCTGTTAGGTCATCATTTGTTACTCTTAGATCATTGGAGTTAAAAGTTTCTTGACTATAAGTCGTCACTGATATAAATAAAAAGAATAAAACTATATTAGTTAACTTCATTTTGTTTTAGGCTAATAACTTTTAATTGCTTATTTTTTCTGAGATAGGCTTGAATAATATGCTGCGTATCTCTGTTGTTTTCCATTGGTGTAATGATGGAATGTAATACATCTAAATTATGTATTTGATAATTAAGATTAAAAAAACCTAAGCCTTTAAATACGCCATTCTCTATAACAATGGCTGAACGTTCATCAACATCACGACCACGATCTATAATGACCAAATCTTTACTCTCATAACTATTTTTATCAATTAATTGAAGTACTCTTTTGTTATAACTTTCAGGAAGTTCTTCATTAATACAAGCACCTTCGCAGTTTTTTATAGTGTAATTAAAACACGATGTATTGGTTTTATAGAGTCCAGTTAATTTTTGACATAAACTGTAAGTTTCAACAATTTTAAACATAAAACTTTTAGCACTTTGTCTATTGCTAAATGTTGTAATTGGCTTTTGTTTTCCGTTAGCTTTATCTATTTTAAGATTGATATAGCCATTGTCATCAACATAACTGAATAAACCATGTGTAAAAATAGTACGTCTTAAAGCACGATTAAAAATAGGCTTATTTTTCTTTATCTCTGCACTCTCTTTTAATAATGCTACGAGCTCACTACCAGTGGCTTCGTAAGTAACTGCAACAACTTTATTTTGAATTTTCTTAGCTTTTGGAGCGTTACTCGTAAAATGCTGATTAATTCTTTTTTTTATGTTCTTGCTTTTACCAATATAAATAATCTCTCCACCTTCTTTATGAATATAGTATACACCTGTAATTGAAGGAAGTTGATCAATAATATCTAAATGTTTAGGCTCTAATTGGTATTTAGGCTTTGTTCTGATGGAAGATTGCACTATAGATTTTTCAAGATCTTTATCTAATATCATTTTAAAGAGCTTTACTGTGGCTTGTGCATCACCAGCTGCTCGGTGTCTATCTGATACAGGAATACCTAAAGCTCTTGCCAGCTTACCTAGGCTATAAGACGCTTGATCTGGAATCAACTCTTTTGCTAACTCTACAGTACACAAGGTCTCGCGTTCAAATTGAAAACCAAGTCTTCTAAATTCTGTTTGTAATATTCTGTAGTCGAATTGTGCATTATGTGCAACCAAAATACAATCTTCTGTAATTTCAACTATGCGTTTTGCTACCTCGTAAAATTTAGGTGCATTTTTAAGCATGTTACTATTAATACCAGTAAGGTTAACTACAAACTCCTGAATTTTACGTTCAGGATTGACAAGACTAATAAATTGATCTACAACTTCATGACCATTATACTTATAAATTGCAATTTCTGTGATGCCTTCTTCATTATATTTTCCTCCTGTGGTTTCTATATCTACTATGGCGTAGTTGGTCATTAATTTTGGAAATTTTGTATTTCAATATAAAGATAGAAGTTTTACAATAAACAGGCACTTTATTTTTTTAGACAAAAAAAAGAGATTTACTTTTAAAAGTAAATCTCTAATACATTTTAGAAGTAATTATTACTATTTCGCTGTAACAAATTCTCCTATTTTAGAATTTTCTGTAAGTGCAATACTACCAACGATTTCGCCTTTGTAATAAAGATCTCCTGATGTAAATGACTCATCTATTTGAGCAAAAAAGCGTCTAATTTTTGATTTACTAACATCTATATTAGGATACCTTTTAGAGCGACTAGAAAAATTAGCAATATATTCTCCGTTAGTTGATTTTACTTCTAAATTAGATAGATTAAAATCTTTATTGTCTTCTGATAAAGCCGTAATAACAACTTCAATTCCGATATACTTGTTACCTTTTTCTGGTGAAAGTGTACCAACTGACTTCTTATGCATAACCTCTTTTACTTCAATATTATAAGCATCTAAGCTTACAGATTGAGCTTTAATAGAAGCTGTTAAACAAATAAAAGAAATTGCGAGTATTAGATTAAGTGTTTTCATCTTTTTTATAATTTGGTTATGCCAATGTATATAATAATGTAATTAACAACCTAGATTTTTAGATAATCTACACTTTTAATCTACCAATGTTAGTTTTTCTACATTTACAGAGGTTGTAAAGGCACCATAATTAACTATGGCTTTATTTTTTTCTAACTTGTCTATAGTGCCAATAGCTCTACCATCATCTAAGCGTACTCTATCACCAAGTTTGAGTATAGGTTTTGGCTTTGGGATATCTTTAATTTTTGCTTTTGCAGCTTTTTTATTTTGTCTTATAACGTCTACCTTTTTCTTAACCTCATTCTTAACTTGCTGCTCTTTATTTTTTTGAGCTCGTTTCTGCTTTACAGATTGCTTTTGACGTTTTGAATTTTCAATTTGAACTAATTTAAAAAGTTCTGTCATCAGCTCTCTCTTACGATTAGTATCAAAATAGTTTTCTGCTAATTGATTTACTTTTTGTCCTAAATAAATAAGACGTTGGTTACTATCATAAAGTTCTTGATAGCTTTCTAATTTTTTCTGAACACGCTGATTTATGGTTTCGAGTTTATCCTTTTCTGCAATCTTTTTCTGTTCATTAACTTTTAGTGAGCGTTCTGTTTTTTCAAGTTTAGCACGTTCTTTTTGAAGTTTAGCAATAGTTTTATCAAATCTAATTTTACCACGTTCAATCTTCTTTTTAGCTTTATTTATGAGGCTGTAAGGGATACCGTTTTTCTGTGCAACTTCAAAAGTAAAAGAACTACCAGCTTGGCCTAAGGCTAGTTTAAACATAGGTTCTAAGCTTCGCTCATCGAACATCATATTAGCATTTTGCATATATGGTAATTCGTTTGCCAGTACTTTTAAGTTAGAATAGTGAGTTGTGATAATACCAAAAGCTTCTCGTTGGTAAAACTCCTCTAAAAAGGCTTCTGCTAAGGCACCACCTAATTCTGGGTCACTACCAGTACCAAATTCATCAATTAAAAATAACGTGTTGTTATTACATTTTCTAAGAAAATAATTCATTTGTTTAAGCCTGTAACTGTAAGTGCTCAAATGATTTTCTATAGACTGATTGTCACCTATATCACTGAGTATGCGATCAAAAACACATAGAGTGCTTCGCTCATGAACAGGAATTAAAAGTCCACTTTGTAACATTAGTTGTAGTAACCCAACAGTTTTTAACGTGATACTTTTTCCACCAGCATTTGGACCCGAAATAACAATAATTCTGTTTTCTGGAGACAGTCCAATGGTTTGAGGATAGGTATTAAATCCTTGTTCTTTATTAGATGTATATAGTAATGGATGATAAGCATCTCTTAAATGATATCGTTTTTCAGAGTTAATATCTGGTAAAATGGCATTAAGATCTTTGGCATATTTTGCTTTTGAAGCAATAACATCAGTATTTATTAAAAACTCTTGATACTGTTTTAATAAACTTCTGTAAGGCCTAATAATTTCTGTAAGTTGTCTAAGAATTTTTTCGACCTCTTGTTTTTCCTCGTACTCTAAATTGTTAAGTGCTCTTGTATGTTGAAACGTAACTTCTGGTTCAATGTAAACAATACTTCCAGTTTTACTTCCTCCAAGTATGGCACCTTTTACTTTTTTACGATACATAGCTTTAACAGCTAAAACACGTTTATTTTCTATAACGGTTTCTCTTATGTCGTCTAAATAATCAAAAGAAGAATACGTATTTAAAGCTGCACCAAAACTTTGGTTTATTTTACCTTTAATTGTGCCTATATCTTTTCGGAGCCTGTATAGCTCATCTGAAGCTCTATCTTTAATATCACCAAAACGATCAACAACAGCTTCAATATGGTCAATAATATCCTTAGTATACTCTATTGAAGAAGCATTTCTATCTAATGAAGGATAGTATTCATTAAATTTCTTATAAAATGTTATAAGCTCATTACTAACCTTTGATATTGATGCAATCTTTTTAAAACTAAAGGGTTCTAGAAATGAATTTTCTATACCTAATAATTGCAACTCTTTAGTTATTGTATCAAATCCATGATTAGGGACTCTGTTCTCATTATCAAAAGACGATAGATATTCATTGGTGTAATTAAGTTCTTCTAAGAGTTCTTCTTTAGAGCTTAAAGGCTTTATTTCTAAAACACTTTGTTTACCAAGTCCAGAAATAGCATACTCAGCAACATGTTCTAAAACAGTTGTAAATTCTAGGTCTTGAAGTGTTTTACTATGAATATTTATCACTTGATTTTTTTCTAAAATAGAAGCGCAAAGTTAAGGATAATAAATATGTTATTTAGCTCTCAAATTACGCATACGTTCTAATAGTGTAGGATGAGAGTAATGCATAAAAACATAGGCAGGATGAGGTGTAAGGTTACTTAGACTATTTTTGGATAGCTTTTTTAAACCAGAAATAAGAGGCTCAGCCTTATACGTATTTTTAGCATAGTCATCGGCTTGGTATTCAAATTTACGAGATAAGTAATTCATAGCTAATCCTGTAAGTTCAGAAATAGGTGAGTAGAGTAATCCAAAAGCGATTAATCCAACATGAAAGCTAGGAATTTCAACACCAAGCGCATTAGGTAGTAAAGGATTTGAAATAAATATAGAGAGTATAAACAATGTTAACCCAGTAAGAAGAATAGATGAAATAAGATTAAAAATAATATGCTTACGTTTATAATGACCAACTTCGTGAGCCAATACCGCAACAATCTCTTCATCATTAAGATCATTAACTAGAGTATCATATAAAGTAACTCTTTTTTCCTTTCCAAAACCAGAAAAATAGGCGTTAGCTTTAGTACTACGTTTAGAGCCATCGATAACAAAAATATTTTTCAGATTAAAGCCAACTGTTTTAGCATAATCAGCAATTTTAGTTCTTAATTCGCCATCTTCTAGAGGTGTTTGTTTATTAAATAAAGGTACAATCAGCTTAGAGTAAAACATGTTCATAAACACGGTAAATACAGTTACCAAAGCCCAAGCATAGAGCCAAAATTGTTCTTGGGTAAGCTCATAAAACCAAATAATTAAAGCTAGTAGTCCACCTCCTAAAACAGCAGACATTATTAGTCCTTTTACTTTATCTACAACAAAAGTTTTCTTTGTGGTTTTGTTAAACCCAAATTGTTCTTCTATGACAAAGGTTCTGTAATAAGAAAATGGAGTAGATATGATATCACTACCAAGCATTATAATTCCGAAGAAGATTAGCGCAATTAGTATTGGATTATCCGAGTAGCCTCTAGCAATGTTATCTACATACTCAAATCCATCTAGAAATAGAAATCCTAAAGTTAATACTACAGAAAATAATGAACTCCAAATGCCAAATCTATAGTTTGTTGCTTTGTAATCTTGTGATTTCGAATAGGCTTCTTCATCATAAACATCGTCTAAAATTTCTGGAATAGGATCATTATAATGTTTAGCGTTCAATGCATTTAGAACCTTGTCTTTGATAAAATTAATTACAATAATTCCGATGATGATATAAAATAGAGTTGTAGAAGTCATAAAATTAATGTGGTAATTCGCGTTGTCTAACGGCTTCAAAAATAAGAATTCCAGCAGCAACAGAAACATTCATTGAATCTATTACACCTTGCATGGGAATAATGATATTTTGCGTTGATGCTTTTAGCCATTCTTCGGTTAGTCCTGTAGCTTCTGTGCCAACAACAATTGCTGAAGGCTTAGTGTAATTTTGTGAAGTATAATTTTCAGAAGCTTGAAGCGCTGCACAAAAGATTGCAATACTATTTGATTGTAGATAATTAATGATGTCTTCTGAAGTTCCAGTTGCAATTGGGTTAGTAAACACACAACCAACGCTAGATCGTATAATATTAGGATTATACAAATCACTTTTTGGGTTGGCAATAATAACAGCATCGACGTTTGCTGCATCAGCAGTTCTTAATAGAGCTCCAACGTTTCCAGGTTTTTCAGGTGCTTCGGTAACTAATATTAAAGGATTTGTATTATTAAAGTTCAATTCTGAAAGTGTATGATCTTTAGATAGAGCAACTGCAATAACACCTTCTGTGGTATCTCTATGCGCTATTTTTTGATAAACCTCTTTTGAGATTTCTATAACATCTGTTGTATATTTTGATAAGGATTCAGCCTCACTTTTAGAACATAAATCAGGATTGAATAATAGTGTTTCAATAGTATAACCACCTTTTATAGCTAAGGATAATTCGCGCTTACCTTCGATTAAAAAAGTACCAGATTGTTTACGTGTTTTAGATTTTTCTTTGAGCTGAATTAATTGCTTTATTAAGGGGTTTTGTTTACTAGTAATTACTTTATTCATGAAAAGAAATATATCTTTATTAGGTAACAAAAAGATTTTTGCTGTAACTTGTTACAAAGGTAAGTAACTGAATTAATAAAATGTACTAACTTTTTTTACCAAATATTAAGACTTACGTATTAAAAAAGATTATTTTATATTGTTAAATATAAAAATGCCTTTCATGAAATTAAAACTACTTTTTGTTGGTATTATATTATGTATTTATAGCCAATCTACAGCGCAAATTGCTAATCAGCCACCAAACATTCAAGTTTGTGAAGATGTTGACAATTCTTGGGAAGTAACTGGTTTTGCCACATTTGATTTAACAATAAATGAAGATATTATAACAGATGGTAATACAACAAGTGTTTTTGTTAGATATTTTGAGACACAAGAAGATGCTAATAATTTTACAAATAGCATTGTTGCGCCATGGGATTATGAGAGTAATAGCACAACAATCTATGTTAGAGTAAGCGAATCAGGAACCGCAAATTTTGCAACGACTTCATTTTTTATACAGGTATTAGAGCCACCATTTGCTAGCGATACGGAGCATATTGTTTGTGATGAAGATGGTGTATCAGATGGTATTACTACTTTAAATACAGAGGAGATTAATACATGGCCTTCAGATATTGATGCGATCTTTTATTTTACAGAAGAGGATGCTGAAAATGAAACAAATGCTATACCTCAATTCTTTCAGAACTTAGTTCCAAACAACGATATCATTTACTATAGGATTAATGAAGGCATATGCTATGATATTGCTTCTGTTTACTTGAATATCAATACGTTTCCAGATGTAGATCCTATTACACCTTATGAAGTTTGTGAAGCTAATTCGGATGGAATAGCTTTATTTTATTTAGATTCTAAAATACCTGAAATTTCTCAGAATGGCGATTATTTTATTACGTTTTATGAAACTTTAGAATTGGCAGAAAATGGTTCTTTTAATGATCGTCTTCCTTCTGAATATGAGAATATTTCCAATCCGCAAACTATATATGCTAGAGTTTTTAATACTGGAGGATGTGTTAGCATATTTCCTTTTGATTTAGTAGTTAATGATGCTATAACTCCAGAGATCAATACTATTCCAACACAATCATTTTGTCCTACAGAATTAGGCCCTGTAGATTTAACAACCTACGAAGCACAATTGGTAGACGATGCAAGCAACTTAACAATCACCTATTACACAGATGTTTTAGAGTTAATTTCAGCGACTAATCCTATTGCTGACCCAACTAATTTTCCTTTAACCCTTGAACCCATCGAGGTTTTTATTAGAATAGACGATGATTTGTCTGAGTGTTATAGTATTACAAGTATAGACTTTAATTTTAATGCACCTTGCGAGGTGTCTTGCAGTGAAGCTTTTGATGTTACTTTTTGTCAACCTGCCAACGATATGTTCTTCACATTTTCTAGCGTTGATGGATCGCCTTTAACTTTAGAAATTGTAGAAGGCACTATTTATACGTTTGGTTCTAATTCTGGTTATATTATTGTTAAGGATTCTGATGGCACCGAGTTATATAACGGTTCAGGCACACCAACTGCAACAAATCATATAAGTGATTTGGCAGGGTTGGTATTTCAATCTACAGGTAGTTTGCTAACCTTTGAATTTTATTCCGATTTGAATCGATGTGACCAAGATCCAGAAATAAATATACCTTTAGACATTAATGTGTATTGCAGTGAAGATGTTGGGTTGATTCAGCTAAGTGCGTTTTTAGATGAAAATACGAATGGCGTATTTGATAATACAGAATCAAATTATACACGTGGAACTTTTATTTATGAAAAAAATGGAGATGGAAATGAAGTACAAATTACGTCATCCACAGGAGAAGGTACTATTGTCTCAAATAATGCTTCAGATACGTATGAAATAGCTTATGAGTTGTTTCCAGATAATGAAAATTGCTTTGATATAACTACTGCTAGCTTTAGTAATATTAGCGTAGATACAGGTAATACAATATCTGTTGATTTCCCTGTAACTGAAATTATAAGTTGCGAGGACTTGTCTTTAAATCTAATTAATTCTCAAGAGCCACCTAGACCAGGATTTACGTATAAGAATTTTATCATTTTAGCTAATGAAGGCACCTCAGATATTGCTAGTGGTACCATAGAATTTGTTAGAGACCCATTCCTGCAATCTCTTATTGTAAATACCAATAATCCTGGCTATTCTACGGTTAATACAGGAACAGGTTTTACTTTAAATTTCACAAATTTACAAGCGGGATCTGAGGCGTTAATAGAAGTAGTGATGACCTGTTCACCTTCAGTAGATTTAGGAACAATTGTTGAAAATACAGTGAGCTATATTACAGATGGAAATGATGCCAATAGTGATAATAACTCCTCTAGTTTATCTGAAGAAGTTATAGGCTCTTATGATCCTAACGATAAAATGGAATCTCATGGCCCAAGAATCATATATGATGACTTTCTTAATTCAGACGAGTGGTTGTATTATACTATACGCTTTCAAAATTTAGGAACTGCAGATGCCATTTTTATTAGAATAGAAGATGAATTAAATGCTCAATTAGATGAAGATACTTTTCAGATGATTCGTTCCAGCCATGATTACACAGTGACAAGAACAGGAACTAGCTTAGAGTGGTTTTTTGATCAAATATTCTTACCAGCAGAACAAGATGATGAAGAAGGCAGTCATGGTTATGTCTATTTCAAAATAAAACCAAAATCAGGTTATGCAATTGGAGATATTATACCTAATACTGCGTCTATATATTTCGATTTTAATGAAGCTGTAGTTACAAATATGTATGAAAGTGAATTTGTAGAAGATCCGCTTTCTATTAATGAGTTTAGTGCTTTAGATTTTTCGTTTTATCCTAATCCTGCAAGTACTATTCTTAATTTAGAATTTAGCACAGAAGATCATAAAAGTATTGATATTATTGATATACAAGGAAAACGCGTGTTATCAAATACAACAAATCTAAGATCAAAAAAGATCAATATCTCACAATTAGAAAAAGGTATGTATTTTTTGCAAGTTACTGCTAATACTAATAGAATAACCCGAAAGTTAATATTAGAATAAGAGCATATAAAAACTTTATATAATACTTAAAATTACGTTTTGTAATTTATCAAACTTATTTTCGTCAAATAGCAAAAAATAATATACCATGAGAAGAGTACTTTCTTTATTTAGCCTTTTACTAGTAATTACATCGTGTAAAGATAAACCAGTTCAATCTCCTGTTGATTATAAAGAAGAACCTGCTGAAATTACAACAAGCATATATCCTGAAACTATTAGTAAAATAATGAAAGCACATGGAGGATTAGATGCATGGACAAAAGCAAATACTCTTGTGTTTGCCATGGAGAATCCTGAAGGTATAGAGACGACCACAACCGACTTAAAATCTAGAAAATCTTTAATTGAAACTGAAGCTTTTAAAATAGGTTTTGATGGAACTAACGTTTGGTTAGATCAAGACACAGAAGTCTATAAAGGCAATCCTAAATTTTACTATAACCTTATGTTCTATTTCTATGCGATGCCCTTTGTACTGGCAGATGATGGAATTACTTATACAGAAACTGAACCTTTGGTTTTTGAAGGTAAATCGTATCCAGGAATTAATATTTCTTATGGTGAAGGTGTTGGTGAATCTCCAGACGATGAGTATGTTTTGTATTACAATCCAGAAACCTATAAAATGGAATGGTTAGGTTATACAGTCACTTATTTTAGTAAAGAAAAAAGTAAAGATTGGCATTTTATAAAATATCATGAATGGGAAACTCTCCAAGGATTAAAATTACCTAAAACCTTGCAATGGTATAATAATGATGGTTTTGAGATAAAGGATATGCGCAATGCTGCTGAATTTATAAACACAAGTGTTAACGTAAATGCTAATGATGATATGTTTTATGCTAAACCTGAACGTGCAAAAATTATAGAGTAATTATGGGATTAATCAATAAACTATTTGGGACTTCGAGTGCCTCAGCCACCAATAAAGAAGAAAAAGTGTTGCCTTGGATAGCATTAACCACCATTGGGCAATTGTCTTCAATAGAAGAGAAGTCTAAAACAAAAACTCAGGTAATTTTTAAGCATTCTACACGTTGCGGAATTAGTAGAATGGTCATGAATCAGTTTACTGCTGCTTACAATTTAGAAGATGCTAATGTAGACTTGTATTATTTAGATTTATTAAGCTACAGAGAAGTATCTAATGAAGTAGGTTATAAATTTCAAGTGATGCACCAGTCGCCACAACTCCTTATTATTAAAAATGGTGTTACGGTTGCTCATGCCTCGCATGGTGCTATCAATGAAATAGATTTACAGCGTTTTAATTAGTATTTAGTAAAAGTTTTAACAAAAGCTACTTTAATAAAAACTCCCAATATAATTTGGGAGTTTTTTATATACTATGTATAAAGTCGTTAATAAGTAGTTATAAGTATTGTATTTAAACTATTGATATACAGGTTTTAAAAAGCTAACTTCGCTTAACTAGCGATAACATCAATTTAAAACTGAAGTTATCTAAGTATCGTGTTTAATTTAACAAACCAAGAAAATGAGTAATAAAATTTTTGATGTAGAAGAATTTGAAAATCTTAATGGACCGCAAATCCAACAATTAGGAAACACTATATATCAAAGATTTGCCCAAAAAAGAAATTATTATCACCAATCTCGAAATAGCCAATTTGTTAGCCCTCAAGATTGGGATGAACTTAATAAAGTGATTACTGAATTTGATACAAAATTCAATAATTGGAATAGGACTTGGGGAAATACTTCAAGACAACAAAACTCACAAGCTTTTATAAATTATTTCAATCAAATTCTTCCAGAATATGAAAAGATGGATGAGATAATTGAAAAAGTTCGCCCAAAATATGAGCATAGTGAACCAGTTGAAGAACTTAAGCAGGAAATATTGGCTAAAGTTGATTCTGACTTGGCAAATTTAGCCAACAACTTTGAACTTCAAATATCAGAAGGAATTCAGAATCTAATTGATTTGAAGGCTGAATATAAACTGCAAGACACTTTTGCTGTATCTGTAAAAAAAGAAAAAGATGCTGCTAATACTGAACGAAAAATATATCTTGGTTTGTTTATTGCATCAGTATTTCTAATACCTACTTTCTTATTAATATCCTTCACAGTAGACAAACTAAATGCTTTGGACATATCACTTCAATGGTCAGTTAGAATTACTATATCAGTTACATTGGGATTGCTCTCACTTTTCTTCTTCAATCAATATAGAGTGAGCAGACTGATTTTATTGAAATACACACACCTAAACAATTTCATTGGTGGAGGAGCAACTTTTATCTCAGAACTTATTGGACTGAATGAAGACTCGAAAAGAGATGTCAATAAAAAATTAGCAAATATGTTTATCGAAATTGATGACTTAATGAATAGCATAAGGAGAAGTAAACATCCAAGTGAGAAAGCTATGGATTCTGCTAATAAATTAATTGATTCAGTAACTAAAGGAGCTACTGAAATAACAAAAGCCGTTAAATAAAAAAACTAAACACAACAATAGCTATAAGTAATTACTTGTTCTCGCCTACTTTGGAAATTCCGAAGGAATTTCCAACTTGGTGTGTACTTGCAAAGTTAAGTACTAAACCACGCAACTACTCATAGCCGAGACCGTTAAGCGAAACTCAAAAAATAAACTCCCAAGCTGTCTTGGGAGCTTTTATACTTAGCCATTAAAGCTATAGCTGTTTAAGATCTGTTTGAGTTGGCGTTTTATATCTTCTCCAGTATCAAACACCATTTGCTCATTACTTGGAAAACGAATAGGTCTTTGCCTAATGAGTTTTCTATCAATTTGCTGTAAAGCACGTCTGTCTCCACGAACAGTGGCATACCTGTTTTCAAAAATAAACTGGCTGTCTATTGGAAAACGTTCTAATACTTGGTTTGTTTTTAAATCTTCATAAACAACTCTAGCAATAACCTGAGTTGCTTTATGCTGGTTAAACTTAAATAAACGTGCTTTGGCAGTAATAATCTTATCTACTTTTACATCATTACCAAGGCTATCCTTTACAACATTACCATTATCATCTAATAGGTATTCCCAACCATCTATTACTTGTCTTTGGCGCAACACTTGTTGCTCAAAGATGCGTTCTGGAGATATGTTAATGCGTTGTAATTTTAGTTGCATGGCATAGTCATAGACTTTGTCGTCATTAGTATTAGCATGATACACAGTCCAAAAATCGTTTAGACCATAAGTATCAAAATCTAATAGCTCTTGTTCTAAGCGTTGTGGTAGTATTTGATTGGTCTCATTGACTATAGAAACATGCACGTAATCTGTTCCTTTTTCATGAGCTTCTGTAATAAGCGCTCTAACGTCTTCAAAATTAGGGTTTATACCTTCTACATAAGAGAAGATAGCATGTGCTTCTCTAGCCAAGTATTTATCAACGTCGTCTAAAAGCGTAATGCCTTTATCCATTAAATAGTCAGAGGCTTTAAATCTATAATTTACGATGTCTTGCGTTATGTCTTTAAACTCTAAATTGATGTATTTGTTACCTAACTTTAAAGGTAATACTGGTTTAATGGCATTTTGGCGCGCTTCCATATCTAAATAGATATTAAAAATACGCTTGTAATGTTCTGGATTGCCATCTTTTTCTAAGTGTGCTATAGTTTGTAAATCTTCTGCTACAACTTTGTAATAGGCATCTTGTAGCATGTTTACATACACTTGTTTACGCTTCTTGTCCTTATTGCGCTCTAATTTTTTTAAAGCGTTAGTAATGGCTTGATCGTAGTTTCCAGAATGTAATTGTTTTTCAATTTGTTTCTTTCCAACACATGATACAAGCACAGAAAGGACAACTAAAAGGAGTACTGTTTTTTTCATCTGTTTTTGTATTTATGAGTTACTATGAAAGATGATTTTCAAAGGTCGTGCCAAAACTACTGAATGTATTTTTTTATAATGCACTAATAGCATATTAGAGTGGTGTGTAGTCTATAACTGAAACTAATAAGAATTTACAAAGAGTGTTGCTAGCAAATTGTAATGCTAGTTTTGGGTTAAATAGTTGTATTAATTACAAAAGGCATTCTAAACCAAGAATGCCTTTTGTGTCTGTTAAAAGATTAGGTACACTATTAAAAAAAGGACTATATAAAAGCCTATTAAAAATAATTCAAGCTTATTCTTTTTTAGATATTCAATCATCTATTAAAGCTTGATTAATTTTTTAATCACTTTTCCTTGATTAGAGTGTATTACTATAAAATATACACCAGATTTTAAATCACTTGCATTATATGATGAAATAGGGTTAGGAATATCTTTAACAAATTTCCCATTAGTATCAAAAAATTCTATTAGAGTTATGTGCTGTCTGCCTTCAATTATAAAGCTATCTTCTACAGGATTTGGGATTATTGTATAATTAAATACAGTTTGTTCTAATGGAATTGATAGTGTTGGATCTAAATATCTCCATAGTTCTCTTCCATTAATGCCATCGTCTGCATGAAATAGTAGGTTATTATTTATTACTATGAGACCCTCTGGTGAGCTTGAGTTTGATGTGTTAATATTATCTACAAGCTCCGTTCCTGCTGTTGTTCCATCAGTGCTCCATAATTCTATACCATTTGTATCATCTTCAGCAGTAAAATATAAAATGCTATTGTAAATACTAAATCCTTCTGGATTACTAGAGCTTATTCCGGTATTTATATCTGCAGCCAAATTAACTCCAAAAATGCTACCATCTGTAGACCATAACTCTCTTCCGTTTTGTCCATTATCAGCTGTAAAATAGAGTTTTCCGTTAAATGGGAAAAAATTTTCAGGAGATCCATTTGTTGCTCCAGGATTTACATCTTTGTGTAAGATAATAGATTCTGTAGTGGTCATGTAATACAATTCTGTACCATTTGTTGAGGATGTTGCAGAAAAATAAAGTCTATTCCCCCAAACTGTTAGGTTTCTTGGAATACTTCCAGATGATCCAGATAATAAATCTGCAACTAAATATGTACCAGCAGAAGTACCATCTGTAGCCCAGAGCTCTCTACCGTTTATACCATCATTAGCTGTAAAGTAAAGTTTGTTATTAAACACTACTAGATTTTGTGGTGTACTATTTGCTGTAGCTGAGGTTGTATTAATATCTAAAACTAACTCTTCTGCATAAGAACTATTTAGTTTGTACAGTTCAATACCTTTATTCTGAACACCTATTTTATAAGACCTGAAATATAATTCGTTATTGAATACAATTAATTCTTCAGGATTGATTAATGTGGTTGTGTTGGGTACAAAATCTGTTCCTGAATTGGTTCCGTTAGTTTTTGTCAGTTGTCTGCCGTTAGTATTATCAGAAGTAAAAAACAGTTCTCCATTAAATGCAATAAAATTATCAGGATTTGAATTTAAGCTAGAACCTGCTCGTATATCTTTAACTAATACAGTACCAGAATTTGTTCCATTAGTTTTCCAGAGTTCTCTTCCTTCATTGGCTGAAGTGGCAGCAAAGAAAACCTCATTAGTCCCACCAAAATGAAAAAAATTACTGGGATTAGAGTTGCTAAACCCAGCATTTATATCTTTCAATAAAATAGTTCCAGAAGTTGTGCCATCAGAAACATATAACTCGAATCCAAAGTTTTGATCTAAACCTTCAAATAAGATCATGTTATTGAATGGTTGAAATTCACTATTAGTAGTTATTGATCCAATACCAGCAATTGGTATAATATCTTTTACCAAGGAAGTTTGGGAATATAAGATAGTGTTTACGAATAAAAATGTAATAAGTAGTTTTTGTTTCATGGTTATTTATTTTTGATTTGGATTTAAATCTCTTATTTAATCATACAATCCCTATTGATTTAATGAAAACTGGTATCAACTATTTATTTTGACTAAATTTTTAGTTTTTTGAGACTTGTATAGGTAAACTTAATTGAAGGTTAGTTTTTCTTGATAACTGGTATTATTTATTGATTAAATGGAATTTAAATCTTAAGTGATATCTGATTATTACACTATATTTAAGCAAGTTTTTGTTTTGATACGTTTAGTTTTACTCTTTGTTTTAGTTTTTGAAAGTTTCCTTTTTTCTCAGAACCCTTATCATGTAAAATATGATATAGGAGATGGTCTACCGACTTCTAATGTCTATTGTGTATTTGAAGATAGTAAAGGTTATATCTGGTTTGGAACTGATGTTGGTGTGCTAAAGTTTGATGGTTATAGTTTTAAACATTACACTACAGATGATGGCCTTTCTGACAATGAAGTTTTTAGGCTTTATGAAGACTCTCTCAATCGTATTTGGTTTATAACGCTTAACGGAAAGTTATCATTCTTTAAGAATGATAACTTTTATAATTCCGAAAATAAAGAAATCTTAAACGAGGCATTACTTTTCGGAATGATTACCGATATTTTTGAATACAAGAATTCTATTAAAGTATTGTATAGAAATGGACGTATTTTATCTTTTAATATTGAACTAGATACTTTTAAAACCCAATTCTTAAAATCTTCAGTTTATGGATACTGGATTGATAGTACTAGTATTTATTATCTGACTTTGGAAAGTATTTTAAGCGAGTCAAAGGCTTTGATTCATTCCATTAAAGATGCGCGTAATTCTTCTCAAGGGTATAGAACTGTAGAGCATCTTGGAGAGTTTATTTTTAGTAGTAAAGGAACGTTATTTTCCTTTGATAAAACAGGTGTTAAAGAATACCTTTCTTTAGATGGCGAAGATATCATACACTTATCATCAATTAATGATACTCTCTACATAGGTACCAGGTCAGGTTTGTATGTAAAAGAAGCAAATAAAGATTTGGAGAGTTATTTTAAGGATAACTCAATAGCTTACATCATTAAAGATTCTCAGAATAATTTTTGGGTTTCAACTTTATATAGTGGAATTATATTTATTCCTAGTTTTGATATAAAGCTTAATAATTTTTCAAAGGAAGAAATCAAAATAAATAGCCTAGAAAAGGGTGAAGATCAAAATCTATGGTTAGGCTCAGATAGTGGACTCATTAGACTTAACACTAATCATAAGAACTCATCAAATGTTTTTTCAACTATTTCATACAATAAGATTAATAAAGTTAGGAGTTTTAAAGACAAGATTTATGCAGTAGGTGACAGCAAAACTCTTATTGTTAACGCCTCTTTAACTAAAGAATTTAGTTTTGGTGCTAATGATTTCTATTATGATGATAAAGAATATTTTGTATCCTCTTCATCAGTTTTAAAGTTTAAAGAAGCTGAACTTGTTACATTTCCTGAAATAAGAAATACTAATAGTATTAGTTCTAAAAATTTGAGTAAGTATACAATTCTAAAAAAAAGAACTAATGTTATATCTAAATACAAAAACAATAAAATATTATTAGGTACTAGCTATGGGTTATATAGTTTTTATAAAGACTCAATCTCTCAAATAGGAAAAAATTTTATAGAGCTAAACTCTTCCATATTAGATATTCATTACGTTTCAGATAAGGATATTGTTGTTGTTGCAACAAATTCTCAAGGTATAACAATTCTAGAAAACAATACTGTCAAATATCAATTCTCAAAGAAAGATGGACTATTAAGTAATGCTTGTTTTAGTATTGAACCTTACTCTAATGGATATTTGATTGGCTCTAATAAAGGTCTTGATTATATAGAGTTTGATGACAGTACAAAAAGTATTACTAATTTGAATTATCATTATGCTCTTAAAACTGACAGAGTAAACGACATAGAAGTAATAGATTCTACAATATATCTTGCTACTAACAAAGGGTTAATTTCCTTTAAAAAGGATATAGTATCTAGAGTGGCAAACAAGCCTATCTTAGATATTAATACTATCTTAATTAATGGAAATAAAGAACAAGACTTAACTAATTTAAAACCTTTTCAGAATAATTTGAGTATAAGATTTACCGGTATTTCGTTTTCAGATTATGGTGAGTTAAAATATCAATATAGAATTAATGACAAGTCCTGGAATTTTATTGAAACACGTTATTTAGAAATTAAGAATTTATCATCAGGGAAACATAAAATATGCCTAAGAGTTAAGGGGAATGAAAATATTTGGAGTGATGAAAAAGTAGTAGTATTAAAAATTAGTAAACCTTTCTGGGAGTCAATTGTTTTTCTTGTAATGGTTTCAATAGTGTCGATATTACTCATTTATTACTTTATTAGTAAGCGTATAAGATCAATGCAAAATCGTTTCACTATAGAACATAGTTTATTAAAAGAGCAGCAAGAAAAAATACTTTTAGAAAAACAAATAGCTCAAATAGAGCAAAAGTCTCTGAGGATGCAGATGAATCCTCATTTCATTTTTAACGCTTTAAATACTATAAAAGGATATTATTCTCAAGGTAACATAAATGAAGCAAATAAATACATATCTAAATTTTCTAGACTTTTACGACTTATTTTAGAAAGTAATACAGCTCTAATTCCCTTAGAGCAAGAGGTAGAAATGTTAGAGCTATATATTAAGCTTATTAGTTTGCGTTATGATAGTGTTTTTAGTTACAGAATTACAATATGTGATTCTTTAAAAGAAGAGGATTATGGTATACCACCATTGCTTTTACAGCCTATAGTTGAAAATGCCATCATTCATGGATTAGCTCCAAATCCTAATAATAAAGGCGTTTTAGATATTTCTTTTAAAACTAAAAATGATAAACTAATATGTGTAGTGCAAGATAATGGGATTGGAATTTGTGAGTCAAAAAAACGACAAAAAGTAGCACATAAATCTAAAGCCTTAACTATTACAAAAGAGCGTGTAACATTATTAAATGAATCTTTTTCACAAGATAATTTTGAGATATGTCAACTAAAAAAAACCAGTGGTACTTTAGTTACAATTAAAATACCATTACTAAAACTTTGGTAAAATGAGAGTAGTAATAATAGAGGACGAAATCCAAGCCGTAAGGGCTTTAGAATATGAAATTAAAACATATTGTAAGGCTATAGAAATTTGTGGTAATGCAGATACAATAGAAAGTGCTATTAATCTAATAACAAAAGAGGAACCAGAGCTTATATTTCTAGACGTACAATTAAAAGATGGTAATGGTTTTGAAATATTACAAAAAATAGAACATCAAAATTTTAAAGTAATATTCACAACAGCCTACAGTGAGTATGCATTAAATGCCATTAAGATGAGTGCATTAGATTATCTATTAAAGCCTGTTGACACTGAAGAGTTACTATTAGCAATTGAAAAAGCCAAAAAAGAATTATTAAGTGAAAATAAGATAAAATTAGAAAATTTTATAAAAAATCAAACCCAGAACCCTCTACGCAATAAAATTGCTATTAAAACATCTAAAGGAATTCATATTTATAAACTAGATTCTATAATTAGAATACAATCAGAAGGTAATTATTCAGCATTATATTTTGATAATGGTAAAAAAGAGATTGTAGCAAAAGTTTTAAAAGATTTCGAGCAATTTTTGGTTAATTTTGGTTTTGTAAGAATCCACCATTCACATATAATTAATTTGGCACATTTAAAAAGTTATGTTAGTAAAGATGGAGGTTATGTTATATTAAACAATAAATCTACATTGCCAGTTTCAAAACGAAAAAAGACAACTCTGTTAAGCCTTTTGAATGGACTAAATAACTAGAATATAAGATTAATAATTAATATTATTTATTTGACTTTTTATCAAATAATCAATTATGTTTCCTAATAAAAACGCATTATTTCATCCTTTAAAGGTTACAACTGAGATGGTTTTACCAGAACAGTTTACATTTCCGTTTTATTATGAACCACATGAGCTATCCATTAATGCTGCAAGACAAGTACAGGCCTACTTAGAAAGTCAAACAGACTTTAATCATAATTTTGGTTTAAATGCCAACGAAGAAGGCTTACCAATAGGAAAAATGTTTGGTGTTATGATTGTTCAAGATGAAACTGGTACTATTGGTTATTTAGCCGCTTTCTCGGGAAAATTAGCAGAACGTAATGATATTTCTGGATTCGTTCCACCATTATATAATAATCTAGATAAAGAAGGATTTTATAAAAAAGGCGAAGCACATTTAAATAAATTAAACAGCGATATTGAAGCACTAGAGTCTAATCCTGAAATAGAATTTTTAAAATCTCAATTGGAATCTGCTAAATCTCAATTTGATAATAATTTAAAGGCATTTAAGATTAAGATAAAAGAGGAAAAGGCTATAAGAAAACAAAAACGTGAAGAGGCAAAGCAAACCTTAACATTACCTGAATTTGAAGCGTTAAATAAAGATCTTAGCCAACAAAGTATTTATTATCATTTTAGATTGCGAGATTTAAAACGAGAAGGTGAGGAGCACATAAAACAAGCTGAAGTTAGTTTGGATAAATTACTACAACCCATTAAAGCTTTAAAAGAGGAACGTAAAACCTTATCAAATACTCTACAAAAGCAATTACATCAGCAATATCGATTTCTTAATGCAAACGGTGAAACAAAAGATTTATTAGATGTTTTTGAAAATACTAAACTTCCTCAACCACCAGCAGGATCAGGTGAGTGTGCTGCACCAAAATTGTTTCAGTATGCTTATAAAAATAGTTTAAAACCTATAGCTATGGCTGAATTTTGGTGGGGAATTTCGCCAAAATCTCAAGTACGAAAGCATAAGCAGTTTTACCCATCATGTCGTGGAAAATGTGAGCCTATTTTAGGCCATATGATGACAGGATTAAACGTGGAAGAGAATCCGATTACTAAAGTCATAAATTTTGATCAGCAGTTAGATATTATTTATGAAGATGATTATCTATTATTGGTTAATAAGCCACACGAGTTTTTATCTGTTCCTGGAATACATATCGAAGATTCAGTGTTGACTAGGATGAAAGCCTATTTACCCAATGCAACAGGTCCTTTATTGTTACATCGATTAGATATGTCTACTTCTGGATTATTATTGGTAGCAAAAAATGCAAGAACACATAAAAAGCTACAGAAGCAGTTTATAGATAGAACGGTAAAAAAGCGTTATATCGCTATTTTAGATGGAGAAATTAATAGAGATCAAGGAATAATCGATTTACCTTTACGTGTAGACCTAGATCATAGACCACAGCAACTCGTGTGTTATGATCATGGTAAACCAGCAACAACAAAGTTTAAGGTAATTTCTATTAATAACAACAAAACCAGAATTCATTTTTATCCCGTTACTGGTCGTACGCACCAATTACGTGTACATGCAGCGCATACTAATGGTTTAAAAACGCCTATATTTGGAGACGATTTGTATGGCACTAAAGCAGACCGATTATATTTGCATGCAGAATCACTTACGTTTATGCATCCTGTAACAAAAAAAATGGTGACGTTTACTGCAGATGTTTCTTTTTAGGTAGATAAATTATATCTGTTTTTTCATTACATTTATGTGATAATCTTCTTACATACTAAAAAACTAATGAGAAAACTAATACTATTAATTTTTTGTGTATTTTCTATTCATCTATTCGGACAAGAAATAACTGATGTTGAATCATGGGAAAAGATATTTAAGAAAGGTGTCCAAATGACTGACGCAAGAAATTTTTCTGCTGCTCTGCCTTTTACAAAATTAGCTTATGATAGTGCAAATAATTACTTTGATGAGGTTGATGAAAACTATCTTGAGAGCCTTCATTATTATGGTATATGTTTGTATATGAGTGGTGATATTAAAAGTGCTGAGCCACTGATGGAATTGGATTTAAAACTCACAGAAAAGCATAAAGGTAAAGACCATAATGATTATGGAGAACGCTTAAATAATATTGGATTACTATACCAAAATACTGGCAAGTATAAAGAAGCAGAATTTGTTCTGACTGAAGCCTTAAAGAATAGAGAAACGATTCATGGAAAACAACATGAAGAATATTCAACTACTTTAAGCAATTTAGGTTCTTTATATGTAAAAATGAGACAATATGAAAAGGCTTTAACTATGCTTAAAGAAGCTTTAGCAATTGTAGAAAATCGCTTAGGTAAAAGTGATTATAACTATATTATTCAATCTGGTAATGTTGCAGTTACTTTTCAACAAATGGGAAAATATAATGAGGCTTTACCTCTTTTTTTAAACTGTAGAGATTTTGTAAATGAACGTTCAGGTAAGAAGAATATTAATTTTATTGTATATACCATAAATATTGGCCTAATGCATTATTTTCTTAATGATTATAAATCATCAATTAAGGAATGTAATTTGGCATTAGAAATAATTGCTGAGCTTGGAGGTAAAAAAAACTATTATTATGGTTTGGCTTCCTCAAATTTAGCAATGAATTATTCTGCTCTTCAAGATTATGAAAGAGCTATAGAGTTATATTTAGAGAGTAAGCTTATCTTGGAAAAATCATCGAAGAAATCGGTGGATTATGGAATTCTTTTAGCCAATATTGGTCAAACATATTTACAATCTGGAGACTATCAAAATGCTTTAAAGTATATGGAATTATCTTTAAAACATTTTGAGGAAAACATTGGTGTAGATAATGATGCTTACGGAACATTATTAGCTAATTTAACCATAATTTATGGTTACTTTGGTGATTATGATACTGCTTTAAAAACAGGTAAAAATGCAGTTAAACTTATTGAGGAGAACATAGGTAAAAACAATGATCAGTATTGTAAAGCTATTAATAATCTAGGTCAAATTTATGCTGAGCTTGATGATTATGATAAAGCCATAGATTTAGCAAACGATGCTTATGAAATATATGATAGCCTTTTTGAAGATGATAACCATGTAAAAGGAAAGTACCTTCAAAACATAGCTTTTTTGCATAATTACAAAGGCGATACAAATACAGCTATAGAAGTTATTCAAAATGCTATAGGGTTTTATAATAATTCTTCAGAAGAAGGTAAAATTGATCATGCAATTGCGCTAAACAATTTAGCTTCTTTTTATTCTTCAATTAATGATATTGATAAAAGTTTAGAAACGTTTAATGATGCTTTAGAATTAATTTCAGATTTTGCTAATCCCAAAAGCATAATCTATAAAGATTTGCAAACAAATTATGGTCTTACTTTATTAAAGAACAATGATTTTGAAGAAGCAATAAAATTTATTGCAACCGCAAACAACAATAATATTTCTATTTTGGAGAATATTTTTAAGTTCCGAAGTGAAATAGAAAAAAAGAAGTATTTAAAAACACTTGCTGCTGATTTTGATAATATTTCTTCAGCATATATTAGACATGATTCTAAAAAAGTAAAACCTCTTATCGGTATATCTCTCAATAACGAACTTTTATTAAAAGGTGTATTGCTAAATGCATCTAAGAATACATTATCACAATTATTAGCTTTAGAAGATTCTTTAATTGATAAAAAGATCTTTGATTATAGAGCGGTTAAGGCCGAGATAAGTAAACAATATAGCCTGTCACCTATTGATAGATATAAAAGTATTGATAGTTTATATCAAGTTAAAGAAATACAAGAGTCAGATTTGGTTCAACTCTATTCAGATAAATTTAATGACAAAATTAGTTTCGGTAAAGATTGGAAATCAATTAGAGATAAATTAAATAGACGAGAAGTTGCGGTTGAGTTTTCTCACTTTAAATATAGATATGGTAATGTCCTAACAGATTCTGTGCTCTATGCAGCATATATTATAAAGCCAAATACAAAAGAACCAATATTAGTCTCGCTTTTTGAAGAAGAAGAATTAGAACGATTAATTAATAAGTCAAATAAGACTGATTTATATATTAAAAATAATTTGTACAATTTAATTTGGGAACCTCTGGAAAGACATATAAAAAAATCAGACATTGTATATTATTCACCTTCCGGAATATTAAATCAAATTCAATTTTCAGCTATTTCTAATGGTAAAAAATCTTTAAGTGAATTATATAATCTTGTTCAGGTTTCTAGTTGCTCAAAAATAGTTAAGGGTTTGTCTATGATAGAAGCAAATGATGCTATGTTTTTTGGAGGAATAAACTATGATCCTTATGATTATGAAGAAACACAGAGCGAAGAAGTAATTACAGATCCTTTTAATTTAAAGGTTTCAGATTCATTATTTTCTAGCCTTAGAGGCACAAAAACTAGAGGGGAAAACTGGGATTATTTACCTGCTACTTTAAAAGAAATACAAAATTTACAAGAGCTTTTAACAGAGGATGGAAAAACCTCAAAGGTCTTTACGCAATATGATGCTTCCGAGAAAAATTTTAAATTATTGTCTGGTAAAAGCCCTAAAATATTGCATATAGCTACACATGGATTTTTTTATGAAAATTTGGAAAATAGAACAAATAATGAATTCTCGTTCGATTTAAATACTGAAGATCAATATAGGTTATATAAAGACCCACTTTTACGATCTGGATTAATTCTATCTGGAGCCAATAAAGCTTGGAAAAATGGAGTTAGCCCTAATAGTATTGAAGATGGCATTTTAACTGCTCTAGAAATTTCAAATTTAGATTTATCAAATACAGAAGTTGTTGTTTTAAGTGCATGCGAAACAGGTTTAGGTGATATAAATGGTAGTGAAGGCGTTTATGGCTTACAGCGTGCTTTTAAAATGGCTGGAGTAGACATTTTAATTATGAGCTTATGGAAAGTCCCAGATAATGAGACTGCTGAATTTATGACACTATTTTATTCAAATTGGTTAGAGACCGATAATATTAGGTTAGCGTTTAATAATGCACAACAGGTATTACAAAATAAATATAGGAATGAACCAGTGAAATGGGCTGGTTTTATTCTACTAGAATAGCCTTTTGATTAAAAACAAATCTTAAAATCTAGACACAAAATAGATTTAAGGTTTTCTTTTTTAAAACCTAATTTTAATAGGTCCTGAGATAATGTTATTATTTCTTTAGATGTACCTTTAGTATCTTCTACAGATAATAATGTAAATGAGTTTTTTGGTAAATCATTTATGGTACTAGAATAGGCAGTTTCTGTAATACACCAATGGTATGTTTCTCCTTTTTTAAGAAGCTTATTATCTAGAAGAAGTGAGAGCTTAGTACTAGGAGTACCTAAAGTTAATAGTACCTCATTACTAGAATCTAATAACACAAAATAATAATTCTTTTCTTTGCCATCAATGGGTTGCCACTCAAAATTTAATTCAGCTCCTAAAATTAAACTATTATGAGATGGAAATTGTAATAGTATATCTTCATCACCTCTATAAACCACACCACTGCCATTGGTATCTGAAGCCATAGTATTGGTGATTTCTTTCCAGAAATATGAAAAGTATTTTTTTACTGTAGAAGAGTTGTCTTTTACCTTAGGTAATTTAGATAATTCTTCTAATGTTAGTTGGCCAGTATTTATCACTCTGGTTATTTCGCCTTCTTTGTTTATTAAAGTAACTTCATCCTTAGGCTGCATTACAAGGGTTGTTTTATTATCAATAATAGTCCCTTTTGTTAAGGTTTTAATAGAATCATTTACTTCAATATAGGGCTCGCCAGAAATGGTATGAGCTACTAATCTCTTCTGTGAATAGACCCATTGTAACTGCACTAGAGAAAGTAATACTATAAAAATGAGATTTTTTATTTTAAATAGGTTTTCCATTTTCGTTTTGTGTTTATATACCTAGTTAAGTGTTTGTAGTATTTAAAATATCCTCCTGCAAGTATTACGCCAATAATAATAATTGCAAACGGAAATACGATTTTGTATCTAAATAGAAATAGAGATACTGAAAATAGTGTTATGGCAAAAATTAATTGAAATAGTTGTTTTCTAGTACGATAACTAACTTTATATGTCTTACTTAGTTTCATGTAGTACATGGTAGTAAAAAATATACTTAAAAACGTGATGATGTAAGTCCAAAAATTACTTACTCTAAATATGAGATCATTAGTAATTAGGGAGTTTGTAATATTGGCATGAATTGTTACGCCATACATATCCTTATCCGTTTTGCCTGCAGAATATTTATTTAGTGGAGTAAAATGTTTGTCTTCAATATCATAGACATTTCCGGTTGGAGTTCCTAAATAACCCATTATTACAATTTTATCCTTTAAAATGTCTTTTTTTTCGTAAACATTGAAATCCTTAAAATCTAAATGAAGAAAATCATCATAGTGTCCATAATATGTGATATACTGAGTTTGCTTTAATCTTTCTTTAAGCTTATATTTTTTCCATTTTTTACCTAGATGTTTTTTAGCAAGTAGCGCACTAAAAGCCATTAATTTTTCCCCATTAATTTCGGTAATGCCTTCAAACTCTCTTTTAACACTGGTTTGGGTTGTATCTGAATTAAAGGTTGTATTACCATGATTACTAGTTTTGCCTTTAAAAAAAGGGTGACTGTACTCAATTTTACCATTATAGGTTTTGCATGATGTTATTACTTTTTCATGCTTTAATAAGTCAGATAATTTGGCATCTGTTTCAAAATCGTCTTTTAAATCTTTTAATATAATATCAAATCCAACAGCACTCGGATCTGCTTTTAAAATTTGTTGAAGAACTTCAGCGATCTCTGTTCTACTTTTATCCTCTACATTTACTAATATTATGTCATTTATTACTATGGATTGGTCATTATAAAAACCTTCTGAATAAAAAATATCAAGAAAACTAAAGTCTTTAAACGCTTTATGTAAAGGATTAAACCAACGAATATTAAAAAAAGCTAGTGATAAAATAAGTAGTATAACCGAAGTTAATAGTGTAGAAAGGAAGGCATCCCTTATTAATAACTTGGTCTTTTTCTTCATAAATATTTGAAAATTAATTCAATAACTCATAATGTAAGTAGAGATTTTGTAGACTTTGTTACAATATGATTTTACTAGTTATTTTTTCCAAATAGGTAATAATTGAGTTTTTACCTGTCCAAAACCAATACGTACATCATCATTTTCACAGTAACCTCGCATTACTACGGTGTCATAATCATTAATGAACTTACGTTCTGTACCATCTTTTAATTTTATTGGTTTAGTACCTTTCCAAGACAATTCCAGCATAGAGCCATAAGAGTCTTCTGTTGGACCAGATATGGTTCCGCTTCCCATCATATCACCAGAATTAACAGGACATCCATTAACCGTATGATGCGCTAATTGTTGAGACATGTTCCAATACATGTACTTAAAGTTAGATTTACAAACTGTAGTTTCTTTTCCACCTTTAGGAATGATTCCTGCCTCTAGATGAATATCAAAACTCTTCTTACCTTTAGTTTGAAGATAAGGTAGTGGTTTTGGATCTTGTTTTGGGCTTTCTACTCTAAAGGGTTCTAAGGCATCTAAAGTTACAATCCAAGGTGAAATTGACGACGCAAAATTCTTACCTAAAAACGGACCCAATGGTACGTATTCCCATTTTTGTATATCACGTGCTGACCAATCGTTAAACACCACTAGTCCAAAGATATATTCTTCAGCTTCTTCAACAGGAATAGGCTCTCCTAAATCATTAGCATCTGTGGTGATAAAAGCCATTTCTAATTCAAAGTCTACTAACTTACTTGGTCCAAAAACTGGCTTGTCGGCACCTTCTGGTAAGGTTTGACCTTGTGGTCTATGAATAGGCATATGAGTAGTAATAATTGAAGAACTTCTGCCATGATAACCAACAGGTAAGTGCAGCCAGTTTGGCATTAAGGCATTATCAGCACCTCTAAACATAGTGCCAACATTTGTTGCGTGTTCTTTACTTGCATAAAAATCAGTATAATCACCAACAAGAACAGGCATTTGCATTTCAATTTCATCCAATCTAAAGCAAATGATCTCCTTATGCTTAGTATTATTTTTCAAAGTATCATTATTAGCATCAAAAATTTCAGCTATGCGATTTCTTACTGCTCTCCATGTTTGTCTACCATCAGCAATAAAATCATTTAACGAATCCTGTAGAAATATATCATCAGTTAAAGGAATACCATCAAAATAACCTAACTGGTGGAGTGCACCAAGATCAATGGCTGTATCACCAATACGTGTTCCTATAGTTATAATATCTTCTCTAGTAAGGAAAACACCAAAAGGAATATTCTGAATTGGAAAATCTGAATACTTGTTAACGTATAACCAAGATGTTCTATTTGGATTATTGGCAGATAATGGCATGGTTTAGCTGTTGATTAAATGTTTATAATTTTATTTCAAAACTGCTTATTCGCAATTCTGGAACTAATGTATTTATTATTTTTGAAAAACTTTTCTTTAAACTAAAAAAATGCAACGAGACGAACAGATTTTTGAACTCATACAAGCCGAAAGAGAACGCCAAATTGAAGGTATAGAATTAATTGCATCTGAAAACTTTGTTAGTAAACAAGTTATGGAAGCTGCAGGTTCTGTCCTTACTAATAAGTATGCTGAGGGATATCCTGGTAAGCGTTATTATGGAGGTTGTGAAGTTGTTGATGAAGTAGAGCAAATAGCAATAGATAGAGCAAAGGCCTTGTTCGGTGCTGCTTATGCTAACGTACAACCTCATTCTGGCAGCCAAGCCAATACTGCTGTATTTTCTGTATGCTTAAAACCTGGTGACACTATTTTAGGATTCGATTTGTCTCATGGAGGTCATTTAACTCACGGTTCTCCTGTTAACTTTTCTGGTAAATTATACAAGCCTACTTTTTATGGTGTTCAAAAAGAAACTGGTAGAATTGACTACAACAATATTTCTGATATTGCGCAAAAAGAGCAACCTAAAATGATTATTGCTGGTGCTTCAGCCTATTCTAGAGATATAGATTTTGAAAAGTTTAGAGCGATTGCTGATAATGTTGGTGCCTTGTTATTGGCAGATATTTCACATCCTTCTGGTTTAATTGCTAAAGGATTACTTAATGATCCATTACCACATTGTCATGTTGTGACTACGACTACACATAAAACACTTAGAGGACCAAGAGGTGGACTCATTATGATGGGAGAAAATTTTGAAAACCCGTTTGGTATTAGACTTAAAAATGGTAACCTAAGAAAAATGTCTGGATTATTAGACTCTGGTGTATTCCCTGGAAATCAAGGAGGTCCACTGGAGCATATCATTGCTGCTAAAGCTATTGCCTTCGGAGAAGCCTTAGAAGATGATTTTATGCATTATATTTTACAGGTTCAGAAGAATGCTCAGGCTATGGCAAAAGCTTTTGTAGATAAAGATTACCATATTATTTCAGGTGGTACTGATAATCATATGATGCTTATCGACTTACGTAACAAAAATATTACTGGTAAAGCTGCTGAAGAAGCTTTAGGTAAAGCAGATATTACAGTCAATAAAAACATGGTACCTTTTGATGATAAGAGTCCATTTGTAACATCTGGTATCAGAATAGGTACTCCAGCCATAACCACCAGAGGGTTAAAGGAAAATGATATGGAAAGTATCGTTGCTTTAATTGATGAAGCACTTACGAACTATGTAAACGACAATAAGCTAGAAGCCATTGCTGAAAAAGTGAATACCATGATGAGCAACAGACCATTATTTGCCTACTAATTAGTTGTTTATGTTGTTCCAAAACGCATCTTTGTAGGTTGCGCCAATTGGTATGTATTCGCCTTTGATAACAATTCTGTTGCGTTCAATAAATTCTATATGTTCTAAGCTAATGATGTAGGATTTATGAACTCTAATAAATTTACTTTTTGGTAAGCTTTGTTCAAAGTCCTTCATGTTTTGTAAGGTCAGTACTTTTCCATCTTTGGTTTGTATGGCTACATAATCACTTAAGCCTTTTAAATACAGAATTTCAGAGAAGAAAATCTTTTGATGCCTATACTCCGTTTTTACAAATAGATAATCTTTTTTAGTTTCTACTTCAGCAG
This sequence comes from Microcosmobacter mediterraneus, assembly GCF_031846265.1. Classification (NCBI taxonomy): domain Bacteria; kingdom Pseudomonadati; phylum Bacteroidota; class Flavobacteriia; order Flavobacteriales; family Flavobacteriaceae; genus Microcosmobacter; species Microcosmobacter mediterraneus. The sequence continues at coordinate 618,828 of NZ_JAVRIA010000001.1, forward strand.
TGTTATTTTTCTCCTGTACTTTTTCTACAGCCTTTAAAAAACGTTGAAAAGTTATTGGTTTAAGTAAATAATCCACTGCATTTAATTCATAGCTTTCTAAGGCATATTCAGAATAGGCTGTTGTAAAAATGACTTTAACATCTGGACTTATTATTTTTTTAAATTCAACACCTGTAATTTCTGGCATCTGTATGTCCAAGAATAGTAAATCAACTGGTTCTTCGCGTAAAATTTTAAGTGCATCTAATGGGTTGTTGTAAGCACCTTTGAGTGTTAAATCCTCAATTTTAGAGACATAAGATTCTAGCAAACTAACAGCCAAAGGTTCATCATCAATAATAATACAGGTCATCTTGGTAATTCTATTTGTGCCTTAAATATAGCATTATCTGAGTTACAAGAAAAGGTATGCTCATTTGGATAGAGTAGTTCTAAACGTTTCTGAAGGTTATCTAAACCTAAACCTCCAACACTATCTTTTTTCTTATCTTCGATTTCATTAATAACAGTATAGCTCAGCTGTTTGTTGTTTAAACTTACAGTAATTTCTATGGGTTGAGTTTCACTATGTAATTTTCCATGTTTAAATGCGTTTTCAACAAATGGTAGTAGTATAAATTGTGGAATCTTGATAGGTTTAGTTATGCCTTCAACCTTCAAATCAATATTAGGTTTTGTCTTATGTCTTAAACTTTCTAGTTCTATAAAGTTTCGTATTTGTGAGATTTCATCATCTAAAGGTACTTCTGTTTTAGTATTATATAATGAATAGCGAAGCAATAGCGATAATTTCTCTATAGCGTTTAAGGCATTATCAGAATTGGTATGTACTAAGGCATAAATATTATTTAAGGTATTAAACAAAAAATGTGGATTGGTTTGTGAGCGTAATAAGTCTAACTCCATTTTTTGGTTTTCTAACTGAAGTTGCGCTGTACTCTCGTCTTTAAATTTGGAATACTGCCAGAAATAGAAGATAATGCCTAAAGCACAATACTGAAAAACGTAATAAAAATTATCCAGAAAATAATATATCAGCGAGACATCCTCTCTGTAGTTGCCAAAGCCAAAAACAAATCTGTAAAACTTTTCTTCAATAAGAAATCGTAGTGCCACAATTATTACAAGACAAGGCAGAATAATTAAGATATTGTTCCAAAAAGGTTTTTTATTATGCCATCTGTAAAATACAGAATAGGAGCAGAGCGCGTACAAAAAGAAAATGATGCCTACAGAAAAAGTTAGTGCTAGTATTCTTGGTTGAAAATGGTATTCTAAAGCTTTAGAAATAGAATCTGCCTCAATGATCTCGGCAATAACATCTGTGACGAGATAATAGATTATAAACCAAACACTAAGTCTTTTTATATTAAATTTCATACTAGCGAAACTAAGAAAATATTAGCCTTGTTTTTAATGGTATCTGTGAACTTACCCTTTTTATCTACAAACTTAACTAGTAATAAGACCAATACTGTAAGTATAGTTTTTACAGAGGAGTTTAATGAGTTTACAGATTCTCTTTTATAATAATAGTAAAGTTTAAGACATTTGAAACATCATTAAAATTTTAAGTTATGAATAATTTACCTAAACTACTCTTAGTATTCTTATTAGTAAGCTTTGTTACAACTTCGGCTCAGGAGCCACAAGAGATTTTAATTGTTGGTGATATGCATCAGCTTCCAGGTATTGTTAAGCGAGCTTATAAGCCAATGGTTAAGAAGATACTTAAATATGAACCAGAACTTATAATGGCTGAGTACTCTAAAACAGGAGATACTGCTGCAATGGGTCAATGGAATGCCAAATTTAAGGAAGCCTACCTTAAAGCTAAGACAGCTTTTAGTCCAGATAAAGAAGAAATTAGGATACTGGAGCAAACACCGAATACAAAATTAGATAGCTTACAGTTCAGAACATTACAAGCTTACTATCTAAGTATAGGAGACCAAGCCAACCATAGGATGTATCGCTATTTTGCCAGACATGGCGTAGCAAAAAAGTTTAAACCTTATGGTAACCAAAATCCAGATCTAACCTTTCAATTAATGCGAAAATTAGAACTAAAAAAAGTTTATGGTGTAGACAGTCACAAAGGTTATCAAGGCTATTGGACAGCTTGGCAACGCGCTTTAAAATCAGGAACAAAAGAAGGTAAAAAGGCATTTAAGAAAGCCATGCGCAAAGATTCTTGGGGAAACATTTTTGCTGGTGTGTCTGGTTCCTTAGGACGCTACGTTAACAAACCAGAAACCTTGGATAAATATTTCAGAATTAATTCACTACGATACGAAGGATTCAGTGGTGAGGACTATGATATTCAGTTAAAAAAATGGGATGATAGAAATGTAAATATGGCAAAAAATATACTTGATGTTTTAAAGAATAATGCCAATGTAAAACGTAGTGTACTAATCGTTGGTGCTGGCCATGCAAAAGCAGTTAGCGAAGAATTAAAGCGTTTAAGCCCAAACCTAAAAGTAATAATGTATCACAACCTAAAAAATCATATAAAATGAAACGAATTATCAATTTTATTGTTGTAACTATTTTGGTTACTACAAACATAGTAGCTCAGGACAGTTTAACGGCTCAACATTTAAAACCATTTACTCACACTTTTGATGTTACCAATGGTAAGCTATCAGGTGAAGGAAAGGCTTTTTTAGAAGCAGAAATGGCTAAGGCTCAATATACTATGATAGGAGAGTACCATGGCTCTAAGCGTATTTCAGAATTTACAAATGCTATTATTCCTCTGCTTCATAATTTAAACTACAAAGCTATGGCTTTTGAGGTTGGTCCAGTAACTGGAGAACAACTAAACAATTTGAATGGAAATGTAGAAGATAAGATTAAGCAATGGCACCAAAAATATATAATGCGAGATGCTGATGGAGATGCTATCTTGGCTTTTCCTTTCTTTGACTATAAAGAAGATGCACAATTTTTACAAAGAGTAAAAGATAATTCGTGGAGTGTGTTTGGGATAGACCAAGAATATTATGATAGCTATATTATGCTAGCTGATATGATGTATAATAATTTATCTAACGTGTTGAAGAAACAGCATAAAGAACTATATACTAAAACTATTGCGGAACTAAGGACCTTTTATAAAAATGACCAAAACGACAAGCAAAACTTACATGTTGCATTATCTAACTCAGAGGTATTCCAGAAGTATTTAAAAACTATGGAGTCTCAACCCAATAATATAGAAATTATTGAGGCTCTGAAGCACAGTAGTGCTATCTATTTATTATACAATAATAGAAAGTGGTATGAAAATAATGCAACACGAATATCTTATATGAAATCACTATTACGAAAAGGCTTAGAACGTTTAGATTTTGATTTAGCCAAGGATAAACTTTTAATAAAAATGGGAGGCTATCATTTGTCTAAAGGTTTTTCACCATTGAGTTTGTATGAAGTTGGTAATACACTAAATGAATTGGCAGAATATCATGGAAATACAGCTCTAAACATTGGGTTTATGCAACGTTATTACAAGGATGGAGATGAGATTGTAGATAATTTTCTATCTAAAAACAGATATTATAAAAGTCGTAAGGCATTGCTAGAAGTAGGCCAAAAAGACCAATGGGTTGTAATTGATTTGCGACCTTTAATTAAGAGGTATTTCTATTATCCACAAAAATTTAAATTAAATAAAAATTTAGAAGAACTTGTACAGCGTTATGATCTTTTGGTTATTCCTAAAATAGAGGTTAAAGGAATAATAAATTATTAAAAACCGTACAGATTAACAGAATGGATTTAAATTAAATAATCCTAATACACCAAGAATCAAAGCTATATCTCCAACTATAGCTTTGTGTGGTTGTATTTTATTGGAGAGCTTTTGTAAAACCTCTCCAATACCAGGTAAACGTCCTAAGCGTTGTGGAATTAAAAGTAGGCCACAAGCAATACCTACAAGTCCAAAAATGATACATTTTATTTTAAATATAAATAGCACACCAATGATTAAGGTTGCAAAGCCAATAATTGCATTAAATGGCTTTAATACTTTTGCTATTTTATTGAAAAAATTACTTTCACCATCAAGAATGTCTAAGTGCGTTATAGCTAATAATATGCCAGCACAGATGCAAGCAATTTCAAAAATAAAAGTCATCATAAATTACAGTAGTTAGTGATATATAAAAATAAGGTTTTTTTTAATTCTACTAGTCTTCTTCAAAAACAATACTTTGATAGGCTCCAATATCTGGATTAACAGTCCTATCAACTCCAAGTATGTCTAGCATTACAAGACTGGCAAAGGATATATTACCATTGTTATTAGCACCAGAGTCTTCGCCTATAATTAAATCATTTGCAAAAGGATCTCTAAAATCTGGATCATCATTAAAAAAATTATCTAGATAAAGGTCTGTATTATTAAAGTCGTAATTTTCTCCAGTGATGTTATTATTGTTAAAGCGTAATAAACAATTGGTAAATTTAAAGTTGAAATCTGCTCCATTGTCTTCTTCTAAAAGAAACTCTGGATTATCATTGCCATAAATAATACAATTATTGAAATTAGCCTCAGACAATGCATTTGGAATCACAGTATTATCCTCATCTACAATAAAATTATTGAGTAATACCGAAGGAAATTGTCTAAAGCTATTATTCCAGTAATTAGCTATTGTACAATGTGTAAAATTATAACGACCACCAACAGTTCCTGCAAAAGAGGATTGTCCTGAAGCATTGATCACTAAATTTTCCCCTAGAATGGAAGTAGCTCTTCCTAAAATGCCAAAATTGCTGGAGTTGTAAATCTGAGAATTTCTAATTTGTAACTTATTATTAGGAGCAGACTGATTGCCTTCGCATAAAATACCAACAGAGGAATTTTTAATAGTAGCATAATTTATCTCGTTATCTACACTACCATTAAATAACCAAATAGTTCCCCATTGTCCTGGAACATCAGAAAACAAAGGTTCTAAACGGTCGCCTTCAAAGATAACTTCATTTTCTAAAAGTTCTGGGTCTGTACTTAGACTACCATTTACTTTTAAACTTCCACCTGAAGTGACTAGCAACCCAGAATTGGCATGAAAATGTACTCGTGCTCCAGCTTCAATATTTAGTTCATCACCATCATCTACTGCAGCATAGCCATAAATAACATAGGGTTTTTCATTAGTAAAAGTTAGCTCTGAGTTTTCTAAAAAACGACCTTGTATTTCGGTGTCATCTGCATTTCCATCTCCATCGACATCAAACGATAGTGTTTCTATAACACCATTCATATCACGTTGAGGATAGATAAATACTGCATCCTTTACTAGAGTAACTAACTCTACATGTTGCTGATTTGAACCAGCATCAAACTGAATAGCATCAGTATATAAAAACTGAGTATCTGAAGAAGATAGGCTTTCTATATCTATGGTAGTTTCAATAAAAATAAACATACTGTCTTTGGCAAGCAGCTCAACATTTTCAAAACGTTTTCCTTCGTCAGATCCTACTTCACCTGTCATACCATCTACATTCATTCTGTATAAAGAGTTAGTTCCATTTCTTAATTGAATAATAGGGATAGAAATATCATCGTCACTTCTGTTGTATACTTTTAGGTTGTAAGTACTCGACCCAATATTTGAGAACACAGTATCTAAATACACTGTATCTCTAGAGAATTCTAAGTTCCCTGTACTTGGAGAAAAACTAAAGTCTTTTCTACAAGAACTCCAAAACATTAAAATGACTAAAGCGAATAAGAAATATATGTAACGTTTCATAATTTGTTTTAATGGCTTAAAAATATAACTTTTGATTAAAAGGTATATTGTAAAAGCACAAAGAATTATGAGTATTTGTTTAATCTTTAATGATATGTTGATTTCTAAATTCGTCTAAAATGACGAGATATTCAGTACTACTATTGATAATGGCATCCAACAAATAGATTTCTTGCTCTTTTTTTAATAAGCTAGAAGGGAGTTCTTTGGCACTACAATATTCAATAAACAACACAAGGTATTCCTTAGGTATTTTTAATTCATGTTGTAAATACTCATTATTAATTAGTGGATTTGTATTAAATAATATAGACCATTGTTCATAGGTTATTGGACGTACTATTACCTTTTGAGCTTTACGCTTATTTTTAAATAACTTACCTACAAGACTAAGTAATGCTATTAAATCTACACCTTGATTCATACTTTGAGGACGATAGAGGTGAGGATTCTTTTTTATATCATTTTGAATCGTTTGTTTAAGATTAGTATTATATGACTTTTCTTCAAACAAGGGTTGCTCGGGTTCTTTTGATAAAAATACTTCGTCTAGCTCATTGACAATTTTTTTAAGTTCAAAAACAAAAATGCCTTCAAAATGTGTCTCATTAATAACTATATCTTGTTTGTAATGAAACAGTGATTGAAACGATAATGTGTCATTTACCTTTGCAGCAATACTAAAATTACCATGGCTGTCTGTTACAGTAAAGCTATTTTGCGATATGTTAATGACTTTAATACCTTTTACAGTAGTTTCTGCGTCATAAACTTTGCCAGTTATATTTTGAGCAATTAGAGGTACTGTAGTTATATTTAACAAAAAAATAAAAAGAAAAAAACGCATTGATAGTTAATTACAATACTAAGTAAGTTAATTGTAAAAAACTTGACCTGCGGATTATAAAAATTTTAACCTAAATGTTTGTTAATAAGAAAATAGAGAAGATTTTTTTGAATGCTCAAAATTTGAAACTATTCCGTTATTTTAACCTCAAACAGTTTATCCCAGCGTTTACCAGTAACAAAAATGGTTTTGGTTTCAGGATTGTAAGCAATGCCATTTAGAACATCTAAACCTTTGTGCTGAGTAACTTTATCTTTCAGTGAAGAAAAGTCAATAACAACTTCTACTGCACCATTATTAGGATTAACAATTACCACACCATTTTTTTGATAAATATTGGCATATATTTTTCCGTTAATCCATTCTAATTCATTTAGTTGAGGTATTTTACCTTTATCAGTATAGACCTGTATATTACCTTCTTCTGTAAGCGTTGAAGAATTAAGTGTCCATATTTTTTCGGTACCATCTGATTTATATAGTAAAGATCCATCGTTACAAATTCCCCAACCTTCTTTACTATTTCCGTATTTAAAACTACTTTCTTTATTAAAGTTGTTTACATCATAAACAAAACCTGTATTTTCTTGCCATGTTAGCTGATATATTTTATCGTTTAATATTGTTAAGCCTTCTCCAAAGTAAGTTTTAGCCAAATCTATGCTTTGTAATACCTCACCAGTCTTATAATCTAATTTACGTAGTTTAGATTCTCCATATTGTCCTGTGCTTTCATAAAGCACTCCATTATAAAACTCTAAGCCTTGTGTGTAAGATGTGATATCATGAGGATATTCATTGATAATATCAAAACCATAAACTTTTGGTTTAATATTATTTAGGATAGTAATACTTTTAGTAACGTCTTTACTATTATTATCAAAACTTACAGTAGCTACTAAATTTTGTTTTCCGAGTTTAACATCGCTCAATGTAAATGGTGAAGTAATACTCTGACCATTTATTGAAAAACTAACGGAGTCAATCTCTAGATTTTCTGGATTGTTAAGTGAAAAAGTTAAGGATTCGCCTAGTATAATTTCACCTTTTATAGCATTAGTTTTTATGGAAAGCTTTGAAGCTTTTTCTGCAGTACCACTACCACAACTCACAAGTGAAATAACAAGAACAAACGAAAACAATAACTTAAAAACCTGCATGAATTTAAAATTTTTTGACAAGGTATTTAATTAATATTATGCTTTGAAAATAATTGCTATTTTTTATTAAAAAATTATAAATAAATTTAAGCTAAATAATTGCGGAAGTATGAAAAGGTTGTATCTTTGCCTAGGCAAGTCCTACACAACCAGCTCCTGCTTAATCCTCCAGGACGGGAACGTAGCAAAGGTACGCGGTCGTAGCGGTGTGATGTAGGTAGCTTGCCTTTTTTTGTATAATAAATTCAAGCTTTTTTTGAATACTCAAATTATTATATTTTTAAACTTCGTACTTTTAATTTGAAATTTTTAACCCATTGTAATGTCTAAAGTTGTTTTAATTACAGGTGGTTCTTCCGGAATCGGAAAATCTATTGGAGACTATTTGTTAGAAAAAGGGTATTCGGTGTATGGAACTAGTAGAAATCCTGAAAAATATCCAGATAGCAAATTCCCGATTGTTGCTTTAGATGTTACAAAAATTGAAACTATTACACATTGTATTACTGAAGTTTTAAAACTAGAGGACAAAATAGATATCCTTATTAATAATGCTGGAGTAGGAATTACAGGTCCTTTAGAAGAAGTACCAGATGCTGAAATTAAGCGCAATTTTGAAACTAATTTCTTTGGACCAGTAAATGTAGTAAAAGCCGTTTTGCCATCCATGCGCTCTCAAAACTCTGGACTTATAATCAATATTACATCTATTGCTGGCTATATGGGTTTACCGTTTAGAGGTGTTTATAGTGCTAGTAAAAGTGCTTTAAGTATAGTTACAGAGACTTTTAGAATGGAATTAAAAGATTTTAATATTGAAATCACAGATGTTGCTCCTGGCGATTTTGCAACCAATATTGCGGCTAGTCGATATCATTCACCAGTTTTAGAAGATTCTCCATATAAAGAGAAATATGGTCATTCCTTAAAAATGATGGACGAGCACGTAGATGAAGGTAGCGATCCCAAGCAAATGGCAAAGGCTATATATAACATCATTACTACAGATAAGCCAAAAGTACATTACAAAGTTGGTGCTTTCATGCAAAAATTTTCGATTACATTAAAGCGAATATTACCAAGTAAAGTTTATGAAAAACTTTTGATGAATCATTATAAACTATAAAAATTAGGTTGTTAATATATCTTGAAAAGTTTATCATTAATAACCCTTTTTATAATTGTAAATTCGCAGCATTAATACACAACTAAACAAACTTTATGAAATTTTTTATTGATACAGCTAACTTAGATCAAATTAAAGAAGCCCAAGATTTAGGAATATTAGATGGTGTAACTACAAATCCATCTTTAATGGCTAAAGAAGGTATTACTGGTACTGATAATATTTTAAAGCATTATGTTGATATCTGTAATATTGTAGATGGTGATGTTTCAGCTGAAGTTATCTCTACCGATTTTGATGGTATGGTTAGAGAAGGTGAGGCTCTGGCAGAATTGCACGATCAGATTGTTATTAAATTACCAATGATTAAAGATGGCGTAAAAGCCTGTAAATACTTCTCTGATAGAGGTATTAAAACCAATGTTACTTTGGTGTTTTCTCCAGGACAAGCCTTACTTGCAGCAAAAGCTGGCGCAACCTATGTATCGCCTTTTATTGGTCGTTTAGATGATATCTCAACAGACGGTTTAAATCTTATTGCAGAAATAAGACACATATATGATAACTATGCTTTTGAAACCCAAATTTTGGCAGCATCTGTGCGTCATACGATGCATGTTATTGATTGTGCAAAGTTAGGAGCAGATGTTATGACAGGACCTTTGAGTTCTATATCTGGTTTACTAAGGCATCCTCTAACAGATATAGGATTAGAAAAATTTCTTGCAGATTATAATAAAAAAGGTAATTAAAAAAAGACTCCACTTCGGAGTCTTTTTTTTATTGTAATGATTTAACTAGGATTTCACCAAAGGTGTCGTCAAATAAATTGGCGTTAGAATGCACAATACGTTTGTTTTTATCAAGAACTAATACCTTATCAACTGAGCTAATAGCTAAAGTCTTTAGAGCATCTTCTGGTAATTTAAATCTAAACTCATTAGAGCTAGGGAAATCAGATTCATTGAGTGTATTCCTTATATAAGTATCATAGCTATTGTTAACATTGATAGCAATAAAATTTACTTCTGGAAATTCTTTTTTTAAGCCTTTAACTATACTGTGACTATTTCTATAATGATGTTTAAAGTTAGAAGACCAAAAATATATTACTGTAGGCTTTTCTATAATATCAACCAAGTCTAAAGTTTTATTATTGTAATCTACCAATTGCACGTTAGGTATTGGATTACCAGGTTTTAGACGTTTAAGAGACTCAAAAAGTTCATTTAAAGTTTCCTTATCTTTTTGGTTGGTACTCTTTTCGTTAAATATTCTAAGTAGGTCTTCAGAAACTAAAAAATCATTACTATCAGATATATAATCTTTTACAGAATATTTAAGCATGTTATTTTTTAGATATACATCAGAAACTAAACTGTCTATCAATTCTAGCTTTGCAGCATTGTATGGCTTAGAATATCTATTAAATTCCTTATGAGAATACTCCTCTCCATAATAATTGTATAAGGCAATATTATTAAAATGCCAACTTAAAAATCTGTTGTAAGTATAGGTGTCAGTTAGTTTTGAATTACTATAATTTATTTCTGATCTGTATTCGTAAAAATTTTCTGGTAAATCTTTAACGTGTACTAATTTATTGTAACCATAATATCCAAATGGATAAATTTCTTTGCTAGAGTAGTAGTTATAATTAATCCTAGCTTTGGCAATTTCTTTAAATAAATCTGTACAGACTTTCTTTTTAAGAAAATCATCTAAGATACTTAGCTTTTTATTTCGCTTGTAAAGCATTAAAGAATCAAACTTTTCAGGTACTAACTTCCAATAGTTTACAAGTTTTTGATTATCTTTTTCATTAGATAAAAATAGTTCCAAGTAAAAGTTATTTTTTTTGGCACCTTCTCCAGAATAAACTAAGGATTCATCAAAATCAAACGTATTTAAACGCAGCATTAAACTATCATTAGGCTCTAAAACTACCATTTGGTATTCTGGTCCATGCATATATCTGTATACACCAGGATTTAGATTATCTATTTTAAATAAAAAACGATTGTTCTCGTCTAAGGGAATAGTATCTGTAGATTGTTTTTTTGGACTAATTAAAGTTACGTAGGATCTATTAGGATTTATTATTTCACCTCCAAAGTAAGCGTAATCATTATCATCAGAGCTGTCTTTTAGACAACTAGTTAAAGACAATGTAATTGAAATACAACATAACAAAATGCGATTCATACAACAATAATTCTAATCCTATTAAGAAACAAAAATAGAGTTTGTTAGCGGCTTCTGTTGTTAAGGCGTTGTTAAATGTTGAAACTACAAAAACACTAGGCTCAATGCATTGTTTTTTTTAACTTTGCGGCTTAATTAAAACAAAAAAAATGTTATCAGTTTCAAATCTTTCAGTTCAGTTTGGAAAACGTGTGCTTTTTGATGAAGTTAATACTAGCTTTAACCAAGGTAATTGCTACGGAATTATTGGTGCAAATGGTGCAGGGAAATCTACATTTTTAAAGATTCTATCAGGAAAAATGGATGCCACTTCTGGACATGTACATTTAGAACCTGGTAAGCGTATGTCTGTTCTTGAGCAAAATCACAACCTTTATGATGAGCATACAGTTTTAGAAACTGTAATCATAGGTAATAAGCCTTTGTTTGATATTAAAACCAAGATTGATGCTTTATATGCAGATTATACGGATGAGAATGCTGAAAAAATTGGCGAACTCCAAGTAGAGTTTGAAGAAATGAATGGCTGGAATGCCGATAGTGATGCTGCTGCAATGCTTTCTAATCTAGGAATAAAAGAAGAATTGCATTACACCTTAATGAGTGATTTAGATGGAAAGCAAAAAGTAAGAGTGTTATTAGCACAAGCGCTGTTTGGTAATCCTGATGTTTTAATTATGGATGAGCCTACAAATGATCTAGATTATGAAACGATATCATGGCTCGAAAACTTTTTAGCTAATTATGATAATTGTGTTATTGTTGTTTCTCATGATAGACACTTTTTAGATGCCGTTTGTACACATATATCTGATATTGATTTTGGAAAAATAAACCACTTTAGTGGTAACTATACGTTTTGGTATGAGTCCTCTCAATTAGCTGCAAAGCAACGTGCTCAGCAGAATAAGAAGGCTGAAGATAAAAAGAAAGAATTAGAGGAATTTATTCGTCGCTTTTCTGCTAATGTTGCCAAATCAAAACAAGCTACGAGTAGAAAAAAAATGATTGATAAGCTAAATGTTGCTGATATTAAACCATCAAGTAGACGCTATCCTGCCATTATTTTTGAGCGTGATAGAGAAGCAGGAGATCAAATTTTAAATATTGAAGGCTTATCTGCATCTTTAGATGGTGACGTTTTATTTAATAATGTAAATATAAACTTAGCTAAAGGCGATAAAGTCGTTATCTATTCTAAAGACTCTAGGGCTACTACAGCATTTTATCAGATTATTAATGGTAAAGAATCTGCAGATTCTGGAGATTATGCTTGGGGAGTTACCACGACACAATCGTATTTACCCTTAGATAATAGCGAGTATTTTAATAATAAATTAACGCTTGTAGACTGGCTACGTCAATGGGCAACTACAGAAGAGGAGCGCGAAGAAGTTTACATTAGAGGTTTCCTTGGGAAAATGATCTTTAGCGGAGAAGAAGCACTAAAAACATCTGATGTATTATCTGGTGGTGAAAAAGTAAGGTGCATGCTCAGTAGAATGATGATGATAAGAGCAAATGTTTTAATGCTAGATGAACCAACTAATCACTTAGATTTAGAAAGTATTACCGCATTTAATAATTCACTCAAAAATTTTAAAGGAACCATTCTACTTACAACACACGATCATGAATTTGCACAAACTGTAGGTAATAGAATTATAGAGCTAACTCCAAATGGTGTTATAGATCGTTATATGACCTTTGATGAGTATATGAGAGATTCCAAGATAAAGGAACAGCGAGAGAAAATGTATGCAGTTACAGCCTAGTTGTTTGTTTCCATTTCACCTTTAATGGCTTCTACGATTGATCTAGATTTCTCAAGTTCATCTTGATGAATGAATAGATCTTGAAGACCCTGACTAAATGTGCCAAATCCTGCTAAACGTGCAGACTCAGAATCATCTTTTATTATTGGAGAAATGCCTTGTTTTTCGAGCTCCTCACGAATTCGTTGTGCAATAATAAAATTACCTGAATAAATTTTAATATAACCTTGACTTTCCATACTATATAGGTCTTTTTATCTTTCTAAAAGTTACAAAAATTCATAGAATTTTGCTAGCCTATATCTAGTTTTGTTTAAACAATCATTAATATTCTAAGTACAAAGCTATTAAAGCTTAAACAATTGTAAGATTAATGTTAAATTTTGATGTAAATTATCAATTATTGTTTAATAAATTATTATTTTTATTAAACAAAATAGATTTTGATTGATTCTATATTGTAATATTGATTGGATTATTTCATTAATTTGATTGATTTAAGTTAGGTTGTATAAGAGTCTTTTCCAATTTAGAAAAGACTCTTATTTTTTTGTAGTTATTGATTTTGCCCAAACGACAGCATCTTCTATTGTATCAAAAATCTTAAACGTTTTATTAAAGAAAAGCTTTTCAATTTCAGCATTGCTTTTCTTTTTAAAATCTCCTGAAATTACTGCAAATCCTATTAGGTTTTTTATTTTAGAAGTCTCAGCGTAAATTGCAGGATCTACAGAGTAAGAGTTAACGCGATGTGTTAGATAAACAAAGGGTTTGTTTTTATAGTAAGTATCAGCAATATTTAAAAGAATCTTATTATGATCTGGTGTAACATGTATGCCATCGTTCATTTCTACGATTAAGTACGTATCATGAATGTGCATGGTACAGAAATCATATTTTAAGACATCAGTCATAGTTTAAAAATACGATATTCTAATTTTCAAAGCAAAAAAAAGCTCTGTTTATCGATAAATAGAGCTCTTTTTTAAATCAAAATGCATTAGCCTTCTGTTGGCTTTTCTGACTTTTCAATTTTAATATTTAACTCCTCTGTTTTAGAGTCGTAATCCATTGAAATTTTATCACCTTCAGAAATTTGAGAATTAATGATTTCTTCAGCTAAGGCATCTTCAATATATTTTTGAATTGCTCTTTTTAATGGTCTAGCACCATATTGCTTATCAAAGCCTTTATCTGCAATATAATCTTTAGCTTTTTTAGATAACTTTAATGTATAACCTAAATCTTTAATGCGCTTAATTAATTTTACTAATTCAATATCTATAATCTTATTGATATCTTCTTTTTCTAGCGCATTAAAAACTACAACGTCATCAATTCTATTAAGAAACTCTGGTGCAAATGCTTTTTTAAGTGCATTTTCAATAACACTCTTTGCATTGTCAGCAGCTTGTGCTTCTTTGGCAGAGGTACCAAATCCTACACCTTGACCAAAATCTTTAAGTTTTCTCGCTCCTATATTAGACGTCATTATAATAATGCTATTTCTAAAATCTATTTTACGACCAAGACTATCAGTTAAATAGCCATCGTCTAGTACTTGTAATAGCATATTAAAAACATCTGGATGCGCTTTCTCAATTTCATCAAGTAAAATAACTGCATAAGGTTTACGTCTTACCTTTTCAGTTAGCTGTCCACCTTCTTCATAACCAACATATCCTGGAGGTGCACCAATTAATCTAGAGATGGCAAACTTCTCCATGTACTCACTCATATCAATTCTTACAAGAGCGTCATCACTATCAAATAACTCTTTGGCTAGAACTTTAGCTAACTGCGTTTTACCAACTCCTGTTTGGCCCAAAAATATAAAGGATCCAATGGGCTTATTAGGATCTTTAAGTCCTGCTCTATTACGTTGTATAGCTTTTACTACTTTAGCAACAGCTTCATCTTGCCCAATAACCTTTCCTTTAATAAGATCAGGTAATTTTGCTAATTTATTACTTTCGGTCTGTGCCACTTTATTAACAGGAATACCTGTCATCATAGATACAACATCAGCTACATTATCTTCAGTAACAACTTCACGATGTTGTTTAGATTCTTCTTCCCATTTCTCTTGTGCAATAGCTAATTCTTTTTCTAAACGTTTTTCGTCATCTCTGAGTTTGGCAGCCTCTTCATATTTCTGCTTTTTTACTACAGTGTTCTTAGTTTCTTTAACGTCTTCTAATTTTTTTTCTAATTCAAGAATTTGTTTTGGAACGTCTAGGTTAGTAATGTGAACTCTAGAACCTGCCTCATCTAAAGCATCAATAGCCTTGTCTGGCAAAAAGCGTTCTGTCATATACCTATTTGTTAATTTTACACAAGCCTCAATAGCTTCTTGTGTGTAATCTACATTATGATGTTCTTCGTACTTACCTTTTATATTGTTAAGGATTTGAATAGTTTCTTCAACAGTTGTTGGTTCTATGAGTACTTTTTGGAAACGACGTTCTAATGCACCATCTTTTTCTATATATTGTCTGTATTCATCAAGAGTAGTAGCACCAATACATTGAATTTCACCTCTGGCTAAAGCAGGCTTAAACATATTTGAAGCATCTAAGCTTCCTGTAGCTCCACCAGCGCCAACAATGGTATGTATTTCGTCAATAAATAAAATGATGTCATCATTTTTTTCGAGTTCGTTCATAACAGCTTTCATCCGCTCTTCAAACTGACCTCTATATTTTGTACCTGCAACCAAACTAGCCAAGTCTAATGTAACAACACGCTTATTGAATAAAATTCTAGACACTTTACGTTTCACAATACGCAACGCTAAGCCCTCTGCAATGGCAGATTTACCAACACCTGGCTCTCCAATTAATAATGGATTGTTCTTTTTACGTCTACTTAAAATTTGAGACACACGTTGTATTTCTTTTTCCCTACCTACAACAGGATCTAATTTTCCTTCTTCTGCAAATTGTGTAAGATCTCTCCCAAAGTTATCAAGAACAGGAGTTTTGGATTTTTTATTACCTTTTCCTTTGGTTTGTCCAAATGGGTTTTGTTTAGCATCATCTTGTTCTTCGTTTATGTCATCATCTGAAAAAGATTCTGCTTGAGGTGTTTCTAAGTAGTCGTCTTCACTTGTTATCATAGATTTGAATTCTTCTTTTACATTATCATAATCTACACTCAACTTATTTAAAAGCTTGGTTGTAGGGTCGTTTTCGTTTCTTAAAATGCACAATAATAAATGTGCGGTATTTATAGAGGTACTTTGAAAAAGCTTAGCCTCTAAAAACGTAGTTTTTAAAGCACGTTCGGCTTGCCTAGTAAGATGTAAGTTTTTTTTCTCGTTAGAAATGGTTGTTATACTTGGATTGGCAGGACTTAATATTTCTACTTTTCGTCTTAAATGATTTAAGTCTATCTCTAGAGCGCTCAAAATATCAATAGCTTTGCCATTACCATCTCTAAGCAAACCTAGCATTAAGTGTTCAGTACCAATAAAATCATGGCCTAAACGTAGTGCTTCCTCTTTACTGTAAGCAATTACATCTTTTACTCTTGGTGAAAAATTATCGTCCATATATCACGCCTTTCTGCATTAAAAATAACTAATTTCATTTATACAAAGGCAAAAACTATACCCTAAATAAATGCATGTAGCTAAGAGAGTGAAAAATCTTTAAAACTTCAAAGGGTTTAACAACTGACTTATTAACGAATTTGACCCTATATTTTGTTAATAAATTATGCTTGAAATTACCTGAATTACTCCTATAAAACCTCTTATTTCGTTATATTAGCACGTTTGAAAAAAATCATAAAAATTAATCAATAATAGAATATGGCAGAAGGAGAAAAACTAATTCCAATTAACATTGAAGATGAGATGAAATCGGCTTACATTGATTATTCGATGTCAGTCATTGTGTCACGAGCATTACCAGATGTTAGAGATGGTTTAAAACCAGTACACAGACGTGTACTTTATGGTATGCATGAGCTAGGTGTTAGAGCAAACTCTGCGCACAAAAAGTCTGCAAGAATAGTTGGTGAAGTTTTAGGTAAGTATCATCCACATGGCGATACGTCAGTTTACGACACTATGGTGCGTATGGCACAAGAGTGGAGTTTACGTTATATGCTAGTAGATGGACAAGGAAATTTTGGATCTATAGATGGTGACAGTCCTGCTGCAATGCGTTACACAGAAGCTCGTATGCGCAAGATATCTGAGGATATGTTAGCAGATATTGATAAAGAAACAGTAGATCATAAACTCAATTTTGATGATACACTTCAGGAGCCAACTGTTCTTCCTACCAGGATTCCAGGACTATTAATTAATGGTGCTTCTGGTATTGCTGTTGGTATGGCAACAAATATGCCACCACATAATTTATCCGAAGTTGTAGATGGTACTATTGCTTATATCGAAAATAATGATATCCAAGTCGATGAGTTAATGCAACATGTAAAAGCACCAGATTTTCCAACAGGTGGAACTATTTACGGTTATGATGGTGTAAAAGAAGCTTTCGAAACAGGACGTGGTAGAATTGTACTTCGTGGTAAAGCTGAGATAGAAGAGGTTAATGGACGTGAGTGTATTATAGTTACTGAAATACCATACCAAGTTAACAAGGCTGATATGATTAAGAAAACAGCTGATTTAGTTAATGATAAAAAACTAGATGGCATTTCATTAATTAGAGATGAATCCGATAGAAACGGAATGCGTATAGTTTATGTTTTAAAGCGAGACGCAATACCAAATATTATTCTTAATAAACTATATAAGTATACAGCGTTACAATCATCGTTTAGTGTAAATAATATTGCCTTAGTAAAAGGACGACCACAGTTATTAAATTTAAGAGAGCTAATACTTCATTTTGTAGAGCATAGACACGAAGTTGTTGTAAGACGAACAAAGTATGAACTAAGAAAAGCCGAAGAGCGTGCTCATATATTAGAAGGTTTAATTATAGCTTCAGATAATATTGACGAAGTTATTGCATTGATTAGAGCTTCAGCTAATGCTGAAGAAGCTAGAGCTAAATTAATTGAACGTTTTAAGCTATCAGAGATTCAAGCTAAGGCTATTGTAGAAATGCGATTACGCCAGCTTACAGGATTAGAACAAGATAAATTAAGAGCTGAGTATGATGCGTTAATGAATACTATCGAGGATCTAAAAGATATTTTAGATAAGAAAGATAGACGTATGGACATTATCAAACAAGAACTTGTAGAAGTTAAAGATAAATATGGCGATGAGCGTCGTTCAGTTATAGAATATGCTGGTGGTGATTTAAGTATTGAAGATATGATACCAAATGAGAAAGTAGTCATTACTATTTCTCATGCTGGTTATATTAAAAGAACATCACTCACTGAGTATAAAACACAAAATAGAGGAGGAGTAGGTCAAAAGGCATCTACAACTCGTAATGAAGATTTTTTAGAACATTTATTCGTTGGTACAAATCATCAGTACATGCTGTTCTTTACACAAAAAGGTAAATGTTTCTGGATGCGTGTTTATGAAATTCCTGAAGGTAGTAAGACTTCAAAAGGAAGAGCTATTCAAAACCTTATAAATATTGAACAAGATGATAAGGTTATGGCATTTATTTGTACTCAAGATTTAAAAGATGAAGAGTATATTAATAGTCATTACGTTATTATGGCAACTAAAAATGGTCAGGTTAAGAAAACCTCTCTAGAACAATATTCTCGACCAAGAACCAATGGTATTAATGCCATAACTATTAGAGATAATGATGAATTGTTAGAAGCTAAATTAACAACAGGTGAAAGCCAAGTGATGTTAGCTTTAAAATCTGGTAAAGCCATTCGTTTTGAAGAAGCAAAGACAAGACCAATGGGTCGTAATGCTTCGGGTGTGAGAGGTATAACCTTAGCTAATGATAAGGACGAAGTTATTGGTATGATTGCTGTAAATGATATGGAAAGTAATATCTTAGTAGTCTCTGAGAAAGGCTATGGTAAACGAAGTAGTTTAGAAGATTACAGAATTACCAATAGAGGTGGAAAAGGTGTAAAAACTATTTCTGTTACCGAAAAAACAGGTAACTTAGTAGCTATCAAGAATGTAACTGACGATGATGATTTAATGATCATTAACAGATCTGGTATTGCTATACGTATGGAAGTTGCTGATTTAAGAGTTATGGGACGAGCTACACAAGGTGTTAAATTAATAAATCTTAAAGGCAATGATTCTATTGCAGCAGTTGCTAAGGTTATGAAAGACGATGATGATGATACTGATGAAGTATCTGAAAATGAACTAGATACAGATAATGGCACAACAATTGATAAAACTGAAGACGAAGACAATAATTAATTACAACAAAAATTATCACAATGAAAAAACAAGTTATCGTTGCTTTAGCTCTAGCTATTGGATTATTTTCTAATGCTCAAAAAAACGAGCTGAAAGCAGCAGAAAAAGCGATAAAGAGTAACAATTACGCTGAAGCTAAGAGCGCTATCATGTCTGCAGAATCCTTAATAGGAGCTGCTGATGACAAGACAAAAGCTAAATTTTATATTCTAAAATCAAAAGCACTCTATGCTAATGGAGCAGGCTCAAATGAAGACCAAGATGCAGCAGTAGAAAGTATTGCAAAAGCCGCAAGTTTGAATAACTCTAAATACAAATCTGATATTGAAGAGCTTCAAATTAATATGCTTAATACATTTTTAACTAAAGCAAATTCTAAATTACAATCTAAGCAATATAAATTGTCGTCTTTTGATTTTGAAAGAGCTTATAAAATGTCACCCAAAGACACTTTATATCTTTACTATGCTGCCTCTACTGCAGTAAATGGACAAGATTATGATAGATCTCTAGAGTTTTATGAAAGTTTAAGAGATATGGGTTTTACAGGTGCTGGTATAGAATATACTGCAATTAATAAAGAAACTGGTGTTGAAGAGACTTTTGATAATAGAACGCTGAGAGATGCTCAGGTTACTATTGGCACGCACATGAGTCCTAAGGAGAAAAAGAAAAAGACAAAATCTGCTGAGATCATAAAGAATATTGCCCTTATTTATCTTCAAAATGACGAAACTGAAAAAGCTATGACTGCAATGTCTGAAGCTCGTAGTGCTAATCCTAATGATATGGGTTTAATACTTACTGAGGCTAATGTGAGATTAAAGATGGGAGAGATGGATAAATTTAAAGCGCTTATGGAAGAAGCTACTAAAATGGATCCAGAAAATGCTGAATTACAATATAATCTAGGTGTAATAGCAGCTGATTCTGGAGATAAGAAAGCTGCTAAAGCTTACTATGAAAAAGCTATTGCTCTAGATCCTAATTATGGAGATGCTTACACTAACATGGCTGTTTTAATATTAGACAAAGAGCAAGCTATAGTTGAGGAAATGAACTCTTTAGGAACCTCTGCTGCTGATGACAAAAAGTATGATGAGTTAAGAGAAAAACGTAAAGATATTTATAAACAAGCTATACCAATCTTACAAAAATCTCTGTCATTGAGCCCAAAAAACACCGATATTATGCAAACTTTAGCAAATATCTATAGTTCTATTGGAGAAACTGATAAGTATAAAGAAATGAAAGCTAAAATTGAATCTATCCAATCTGGGAACTAAATTTTAGAGAATCATAACATAAAAAAAGCTACTCAAAGTTATTAAGAGTAGCTTTTTTTATATAATCTTTTTAATAACCCTTAGTTTATGTGTATGCTGTCGTTTTTCTGCATTATAAATACCAGAGTGATCTAAGCGATCAATTCTTACTTTGCCATGAGCATGTATAATGTAATTATCATCCATAATAATCCCTACATGTATAATGTTGCCTTCCGCATTATCAAAAAACGCTAAATCACCAGCTTCACTTTCTTCAATAAAGCTTAAAGCTTCCCCTTGGTTTGCTTGTTGAGACGCATCTCTTAAAAGCTTATAACCATTTAGCTTATAAACCATCTGAGTAAAACCAGAACAATCAATACCAAAAGGAGTTTTTCCGCCCCATAAATAAGGTGAATTTAAATATAAAAATGCAGTAGAAATAATATTAGATTTTGCTTGTTTTTCAGAAACAATATGACCTTCAAAATTGTGCTCAAGTAACTCTAAACCATTTAAACAGCTCCCCAAAGGAATTGGTATAAGCTGCTTGTCTGCACTACTAATAAATTCAATAAAATCTGATGATAATTTATAATCGTTAGTACTTAATTCAGTGTAGTCATTTTCAGAAATTAATGCATATTGTTTATTGTCAATCCAACCTTCATACTTATCAAAAGCTAAACGAATCCTACTCCATTTACTGCGTTGTTCTAAGACTTTAAACACATCTCCATAAAGTACCTGAGAAACCATTTCTGCGGTATCAGAAGGTTCTAATCGAAGTGGTACAATACCAAGATTGCAAATGGCATATTGCATTAATCTATACTATTAGTTACGCTCAAGAATTAAAGCAGAAGCACCACCACCACCATTACAAATAGCAGCAGCTCCAATTTTAGCATCGTTTTGAATGAGGACATTTAATAATGTAATTAATATCCTAACACCAGAACATCCTAATGGATGACCTAAAGAAACTGCACCACCATTAACATTAACAGTAGAATCATCGATACCTAAAATTTTCATATTAGCTAATCCAACTACTGCAAAAGCTTCATTAAATTCAAAATAATCGACATCTTTAATTGATATTCCTGCTTTATCTAAAGCCTTAGGTAAAGCTTTTGCTGGTGCAGTTGTAAACCATTTTGGTTCTTGGGCAGCATCAGCATAGCTTTTAATCGAAGCCAAGGGTGTTAATCCTAGTTGGTCTGCCTTTTCTCTACTCATTAAGACCATAGCACCTGCTCCATCATTTATGGTTGAAGCATTGGCTGCAGTAACTGTACCTTCCTTAGTAAATGCTGCTCTTAAGGCAGGAATCTTTTCTAATTTAACATTGGTATATTCTTCATCTTTAGATATTACTATAGGTTCACCACGACGCTGAGGAACTTCTACAGGAACAACTTCATTATTAAATTTACCTGCATCCCAAGCTTCAGTTGATCTTTTATAGGATTGTATTGCAAAAGCATCTTGATCTTCTCTAGAAAAGTTATATTCTGTAGCACAAGCATCTGCACAAACTCCCATGGCTTGTTGATCGTAGACATCTACCAAACCATCTTTTTGCATACCATCTTCCATCTTCACTGGACCAAATTTTGCAGCTGATCTGGCATGATAATAATGCGGAATTAAGCTCATGTTTTCCATACCACCAGCTATAATGATTTCTGCATCACCTAACTTAATTGCTTGAGCTGCTTGCATTACGGTTTTCATACCAGAAGCACAAACTTTATTTATGGTGGTGCAAGGAACAGTTTCTGGAATTCCAGCAAAGATTGCTGCCTGTCTAGCAGGTGCTTGTCCTGTACCTGCTTGTACCACATTACCCATTAAAACTTCGTCTACTAGATTAGGATCTAAACTAATCTTGTCTAAAGCTCCTTTAATTGCTATGGCCCCTAATTTTGGAGCAGGAATTGTGGATAATGATCCTAAAAAACTACCTATTGGAGTTCTGGCTGCCGATACAATGACTACATCCTTATTCATTAATTTATACTTTTTGTTTTTGTCGATGCAAAATTAATCAAATTTTACTATAAAGTAAGAAGTCCAAAGCTCTAAACCTATTATATTTATTACATTTGAATTATACAGAACAATTTAATGAATGCTATAGTTAATAAATGGTATAAAAATCATTCACTTATATACAAAGTGTTGCTTTTTTTAGCCACTACTTTTTTAATTGTTTATCTATTTCCAAAGAGTGGAAAATTCAAATATAATTTTGAAAAAGGAAAGCCATGGCAATCCGAAACATTGCAAGCTCCATTTGATTTTGCAAT
Organism: Microcosmobacter mediterraneus; assembly: GCF_031846265.1. Taxonomy (NCBI): domain Bacteria; kingdom Pseudomonadati; phylum Bacteroidota; class Flavobacteriia; order Flavobacteriales; family Flavobacteriaceae; genus Microcosmobacter; species Microcosmobacter mediterraneus. The sequence continues at coordinate 641,641 of NZ_JAVRIA010000001.1, forward strand.
ACGGAAGTCTGCTGACGAAATAGAGAACGAAAAACAAGAGATTTTAGAAACAAGTAGCGCTTACTTTAATGTAGATACTTCATATGCAAATGATATATTTAACTTGTATGAACAGGCTTTTGATGAGCAATTTAAAAACGATTCGTTATTGCAAAAGCGTAGAGTTTTATTTTCATTAGGAGAGAAAATAATTAAAGATATCTACAAATATGGAATCCTTAAAGAAGATTATGATTTTAAAGACGAAAAACAAGTAGTCATTTTAGAAGGTCAGGTTCAAAAAAAATCAGTTACTTATGCCTCTTTAACTAAGCCAGATGGTTTTAAAATAGCATTAAATAGCGCCTTAAATAATTCGGATTATTTAGAATATAAAAATGATCTACTTTCTATCTTTTTTGATATTATAAAGCCAAACTTAGAGTTTAATGAAGTTTTAACTCAAGATGTTTTAGATGAAGAAATCAATTCTATCTCATTAACAAGAGGTCAGATAGAGAAAGAAACCCTTATTATTTCTAAAGGAGAGGTAGTAGATGAAGCCGCATATGAAATATTAGAATCTTTAGAAGCTGAATACGAATCGCAAGTTTGGAGTGAGTCTAATTATAATTGGGTCATTTTTGCCTATACACTTCTAGTAGCACTAACCTTGTTAATGTTGTTGCTTTTCCTTAGAAAATATAGGCCAGAAGTATTTTTAAATAACATTAAAGTCACATTTATATTCTTTAATGTTTTATTAATGATATTGCTTACTGTATTGATTATTAACTATAATTCACAATACCTCTATGTAGTTCCACTATGTATATTGCCATTAGTTTTAAAGGCATTTTTTGATGCACGTCTAGGGCTTTTTGCTCATGTGCTCACAGTATTACTACTAGGTTTTATTGTTCCTAATAGTTATGAGTATATGTTTTTGCAAATCATTGCAGGTATAGTTACAATTTTAACTGTTTCAGAATTATATAAACGTGCCAATTTATTTATTTCAGTTGGCCAGATTACACTCATTTATATCATTGCCTATTTTGCCTTTTTTGTAATACATGAAGGTAATATTACAACTCTTAAAATAGAAACCTTTGGGCTGTTTATTTTATGTGGTTTAGCTACACTTTTTGTTCAACCATTGATCTATATTTATGAGAAAATCTTTGGTCTAGTTTCAGATGTTTCTTTGTTAGAGCTTTCAGACACCAATTCTAAACTCCTAAAGCAACTGTCCAATGAAGCACCAGGCACTTTCCATCATTCTCTTAATGTTGCTAATTTGGCAGAGGCCTGTGCTAATGAAATCGGAGCAAACTCTATGCTAGTGAGAGTTGGATCACTTTATCATGATATTGGTAAGATGAAGAATCCATCTTTCTTTACTGAAAACCAATCGCATACACTTAACCCTCACGATGAATTATCATCTATAGAAAGTGCAAAAATAATAATAGATCATGTTATTAACGGTATAGAAATAGCCAAGAAAAATAATCTTCCAGATAGAATTATAGATTTTATTAGAACACATCATGGAACCAGTTTAGTCTATTATTTCTTTATGAAAGAAAAATCGAATAATGAAAATATAGATGAAGAATTATTTAGATATAGAGGTCCTAAGCCCTTTAGTAAAGAAACAGCAATTTTAATGATGTGTGATAGTGTAGAAGCGGCCTCTAAAAGTTTAAAAGAACCAACTTCTACTAAAATAGATGCGTTTGTAGAATCCATTTTGGATAAGCAAATGAGTGAAGGTCAGTTTCTTAATGCCAATATTACATTTAAAGAAATTGAATTGATTAAAAAGGTCCTAAAAAAGAAGCTTGCCAATATATTTCATCTCAGAATAGAATATCCAGAATAGAGTTCAAAAAATTATAAAATAGTTTGCGTTCTACTACATGATGAATTACATTTGCATCCGCAAAAATTGCGAAATGTTCATGTTTTTGAATAGGAGAGGTGCCAGAGTGGTAATGGAGCAGATTGCTAATCTGTCAACGCGTAAGTGTTGCCCGGGTTCGAATCCCGGTCTCTCCGCTTTTTCGGGGTGTAGCGTAGCCCGGTTATCGCGCCGCGTTTGGGACGCGGAGGTCGCAGGTTCGAATCCTGCCACCCCGACTTTTAAAAGTCGATTGGTCGCGTAGCTCAGCTGGATAGAGCATCTGCCTTCTAAGCAGACGGTCACAGGTTCGAATCCTGTCGCGATCACAAAAAGCCTTGCTAATATTAGTAAGGCTTTTTTGTTTTATTAAATACATAGCTATAATTAGTTATAGTTTCCGAATAATTCCACCAGCTTTTCCTGTCGGTATTTGAAAATCTCTTCTAATTTGGGTTTTACTAGCATAGGATGAATCATCTGACCTAAAATACCAAAAGGAACTTTGTAGTCAATAATATCTTCCATTTCAACACCTCCATTAATAGCTTTAATAAAATGTTTGTGATGCCAAAGCGCATAAGGACCAAACCGCTGTTCATCTACAAAGTACTGCTTATCCTTAACATGTGTAATTTCTGTAACCCATTTGGTCTTAATTCCTAATATAGGTGTAACGATATACTGTATAATTTGCCCTGGATACATAGGTCTGTCTGCACCAGAGAGAATATCAAAACTCATGTAATCTGGTGTAATGGTTTTTAGATTAACAGGGCTGGATAAGAACTCCCAGGCTTGATCAATACTAATAGGCAAGTTCTGCTTTTTATGTAGCGTATATATTTTCATATTTAGTTATATAAACAGATGTATAAGTTTAATGATGTTGCAATACATAACCATATAATATATGGTAAGAGGAGTAATCTGTACTTTTTCATTTTTTCAAATTGAAACTGAAAGAAGTAATAAAAAATAACTATGGTTAATAAGGTTATAATTACCAGTCCTAGGTTAACCAAATGCTGATTAAAGAAAACATAGTTCCAACTGACATTTAAAACAAATTCAATACCTAAAACAACTATGAACAATGAAACTTTGATAGTATTAAAAAGAACTGTAAGATAAATTGAAAAACAAATCATTATAGTGGTCCAAGCAAAACCAAAAACCCATCCAGCAGGTGTCCAAGGTGCTTGGTTTAGATTAATATACCAATCTGTTTGAGGACCAGTGTCCATTAACCAGTTTCCGATGGCCAAACCTCCAAAATTGATAATTAGAAATACTATAAAAAGAGTAATGAGCTTTTTCACGATTGTAATGTCTCTATTTCTTTTAGAGTTCGCTCAGCTTCTGCGTATTTCTTGTCGCTTTCAGCTCTATTAGTCGTTGATAACTTGTGCCAGTCGCTCATTAGTTTTTCATATTTTTTCTGAAGCTTTTCTACTTTGCTTTCTTTTTTAAATAGACTAAACATAATTCATAAGTGTTTTGTTATTTTTCCGCTCATCGGATTTGTGATAGATAGAAAGTAGTCGACCAAGCGACCCTCTTCATCAACTAAATACTTCTGAAAATTCCATTTCACTGAAGAGTTAATTGAACCGTTTATAGATTTTTTTGTTAACCAACTATATAATGGATGCTGATTACTTCCTTTAACATCAATTTTTTCTGTAATTAAAAACTCAACACCATAATTACGTTCACAAAAAGAGGAAATCTCTGAAGCACTTCCTGGCTCCTGACTGCCAAACTGATTACACGGAACACCAATAACCTCGATACTATCACCATATTGCTCATGTAATTTTTGTAAATCTTTATACTGACCAGTAAAGCCGCATTTAGAGGCTACATTGACAAAAAGTATTTTTTTTCCTTCAAAATTAGATAGTTGCATTGGACTACCATTTAAGCTATTAATTTTGATATCATAAATTGGAGTGTTGGGTAAATTTACGCTTGTATTGCTTTTAAATAAAGACATCATAAGGTATTATATTTTGAATGAAACTATTCCACAATCGAGTTCAAATACTTGCCCTGAGATAGAACTACTTTTATCAGAAAGTAAAAACGTTACTGTATCTGACACATCTTTGGGCTCTAGGTATTTTTTAAGTGGATGACGCTCAATCATTTTCTCCTTCATAGAATCATTTCTTAATATTTTTTCGGCTAAGGTTGTATCTGTAATTGTTGGAGCCACAGCATTAACTCTTACAGTAGGGGCTAGTTCTGCGCCAAGTGATTTTGTTAGCCCTTCGATTCCTGACTTAGAAGCTGCGACACTTGCATGAAATGGCATACCTAATTTAGAGGCTACAGTACTAAAAAGTACAATAGACGGATTAGTTCCATTTTTAAGTGCTTTTAAGTATTTCTGAACAGATTTCACTGCTCCAATAACATTGATCTCAAAATCCTCTCTAAAATCTTCTAAAGTAAGCCTTGATATTGGTTTTAAATTGATGCTTCCAGGACAGTAAACTAAGCCATCTAATGCTTCAATTTCTGGTAATTCGTCTTTAAGTATATCTACAGTATAATGGGTTAAATTATCATGAGTAATATCAGGACTAGTTCTACTAACATTTATAACATTGTTATTTGGTAACAATGCATTAATGGTAGCTTTTCCTATACCTTTACTACCTCCAATAACAAGAATAGTTTTCATGGGTAAAATTTAAGTTATAAAAAATGCCATCTGCTGATGGCATTTTTTGTTATACTAGTTCAGTTAGTGGTCTTCCTTTTAAGCGTTTTTCAATTTTTCTTTTAATCACAGTTAAACGCTTCATGATATCCATGATATTCTGATCTCTATTTTTCTTATAAATTTCGTTAAGACCTAAGATAAGTTCTTTGGCTTCTCTTACAATCTCTACACGATCACTAGTTGATAAAGATCTTCGTTTTCTTTGTTCAAACTCTAATGCTTTGTCTATTAATTCCATAACTTAATTTTTAACCGTTAATATAATTTTGTAATTCTGCTATTTTGGTAGAGGATTTAAATTGCCCTCCGTAGAATGCCGTAACTGTGGAAGATGTATCATCTTTAACACCTCTTGAGGAAACACACAAATGCTTCGCATCTATAATTACTGCAACATCTTCTGTATCTAGAATCTTCATTAATTCATTTGCAATTTGATTTGTTAAACGCTCCTGAACTTGTGGTCGTTTTGCATAATACTGAACAATTCTATTTAATTTAGAGAGACCAATGACTTTACCAGAAGAAATGTAAGCGACATGAGCATTACCAATAATTGGAACGAAATGGTGTTCGCAATTAGAATAGAATGTTATGTTCTTCTCAACAAGCATTTGGTTGTATTTATACTTATTATCAAACAATGCAACTTTTGGTTTGTTTTCTGGATTTAATCCTGAAAAAATCTCTTCTATATACATTTTCGCTACACGTTCTGGTGTGCCTTTTAAAGAATCGTCTGTAAGGTCTAATCCCATTACATCCATTATTTCCTCAAAAAGGATAGCAATTTTATGCTTCTTTTCTGAATCAGAAATTTTGAACGCATCTTTTTTCATTGGTGTTTCTAAACCAGTATATAAATGGTCGTCACCAATGTCCTCAATAGAGAATCCGTTTAATTTGTGGCCATTCTTTGGTTTTTCTTTTAACTCAGTTGTTATCATAATGTCTTTTTAGTGTGCTGTCCTTTAGTACTCCAATCTTAGGCAAAGCACGTTATCGTTTTGAAATGGAGTTGTTAGATATATGTCTTTGTCGAGAACACTTAAAGCGTCCTTTCATAAACTCTCTTTTTTTTAAATGTTTTGTTGCGCGTCCTTGGACTCTAGCTCTCCATAATCTAAAACTACTAGGCTTCAATTCTTTTCGCATTAGGTCTATGACGTCTCTTTCTTTAAGTCCAAATTGTATTTTTATAGCATCAAAAGTTGTTCGGTCTTCCCAAGCCATTTCCATTATACGGTCGATATCTCTTTCAGTCATAATCATATTCCTTGTGGCATAGCAAAAAGCATATCATATCTAACTTTTTCGTCAAGTAGTTTATCAAAAAACTTTTTATTTTCTTTAAAAGTTTTATTGTTTTTAAAATGAACAAAACGGCCTTGAGCATGCAAACTTGAACCATTTACTTTATATATAGTTAGTTGATAATAAGGAATAATCCAAGTAAAGTTTTTTAATCCTTGATTTATCATTACCAATATGCCTTTAGGTCGTAATTCAATATTAGCATAATTGATATCTGATACTTTATTCATCATGCTCTGCATGTTTGGACTTACTTTATCAATGATCATACGTTTAGATCCTACACCTTTCATTTTAAACTTCTGTAATAAGCTAAAAGGGCTACCAATTAAGTCGGCAATAATTTGTTTATGCTCAGTGTTATGATGTGTTGTATTTATTATCACATATCAAATATACAAAATGTTTAACTATTTATAAATTAGGTTAAACAAAATATTAACATTTTCATTAATAGCTTGTATTTACTCGCCTTTCAACATTTTTGTTCGATCAGAAAGTGTATGTTTCTTTAAGATTCGATGAGACTCTTTAATTACTGTTGGATTTTTCTTCAGATTCCATAGAATATCACTGGCTCTTTTTCTATTAATTTTTTGATTTACAATTGGTAGAGGATAGTCTTTACCCAAAGTAAAATCATAAAATTGTTGCTCCATTTCTGTCATTAGATAAGGTTCATGGGCAAAAGGTGTCTCTAGTCGTTGTAATTCTGGAAGCCAGTGTTTAATAAACGAAGCCTCAGGATCGTGCTCAATACCGTTTTTAATAGGATTATAGATTCTTAAATTATTAATACCTGTTTCTCCTGCTTGCATTTGTAATTGTGGAAAATGGATTCCAGGTTCAAAATCTAAAAACTGTTGGGATAAGTGATGCGTTGCATCTTGCCAAGGCTGCCATAAAATATGTGTGAAGAACGAAACAACGAGTGCACGCATTCTAAAATTTAAGTAACCCGTTGTATTAAGACATCTCATACTTGCATCTACTAATGGAAATCCTGTTTTACCTTCGCGCCAAGCTTTTTGATATTTCTTAGAAATATGCTTCTTTAATTTATGATAACCTTTGTTTACGCTAGCTTCTTCCATTATATGTTCCATTTCAAATTTTTGAATGAAATGAGCTTGCCATCTTAGTCTAGAAAGGAAAGCATTTATATGTCTTTTATTATTAAAATACTTTTTTGCGTCTTCACCTTTTTGAAAAACTTCTCTTACCGAAAGGTTTCCCCAAGCTAAATAAGGTGATAGGCGACTGCAGCTATGCCTTGAAGCTTCTGGCTTAGAGATATGGAACATATAATCTTTATGTCGTTTTTTATAAAAGGAATCTGCATATCGCCAACCTGTTGTTGTTCCTCCTTTTTGAAAAGGTGAATCAATAGATGTGCTTAAATCTGAAGCCTGAGAAAATTTCTCTAGAGTATTAATATCATCCTTAGTAAGTAACTGATCTTTTGCTGGTTTAAAAGGAAGTTGTTCTTGACGCATGTAGGTATTCCAATCATCAAACCACGACTTTCTGTTTTTAAGACCTCTTTGCACACCATTGTTTATGCTTTCTTTCCAAGTTATGAGATTATTTCTACTAAATCTTGCAAACTGTTTGTCACGTTCATAAGTCACCAAAACACCTGTTTCTTGATGCGAGTAAACCTCTTTAATATTATAAAATTGTAGTAGCTGATTAAAGGCGCTTGTAATGTCTGAATTGATGCAGTAAACCTTAGAGTGATACGGTTCTAAAGATTTATTAATATCTCGGAGTGATTCTTTAACAAAATTCCAGTGACGCTCCGAGTAATGAATATCATTAAGAAGTAGGTTCTCAAACACATAAAGCAACAGCACTCGCTTACCTGTTTTTAAGGCATTATATATGGCCTCGTTGTCATGCAAACGAAGATCTCGTTTTAACCAAACTACAACTATATTTTCTTTATCCTTGGTCATCTAGTTGATCAAAAAATTGTTTTGCTGTCACAAAATGTGTCTCTTTTTTTTCTATAGGCATTTTATCAAAAGTTCTAATAAGCATACCTAACCTTGGATTACTGAGAAAAAAGTCACGATGTTTATCCATGAAGGTCCAGAATAAGCCATCCCAAATGTCTTGCCACTCGCCTTTACTATAATCACTCATTTTCATAATGTAGTTACTACTGCTTATATAGGGTTTAGTAGACATTAATCCACCATCAGCAAATAAACTCATGCCATAAACATTGGGTACCATAACCCAATCGTAAGCATCAATAAAAAGTTCCATAAACCACTGATAAACGTCATCTGGATCAATTTCACAGAGCACCATAAAATTCCCTAAAATCATTAAGCGTTCTATATGATGTGTATATCCGGTTTGGAGTACTTTCTTTATTGTAGTGTCTATAGGTTTTATACCAGTTGTACCATCGTAAAAAGACTTTGGCAGTTTCCGTGTAAACTCCCAAAAATTTCTGTTACGTTCTTCAGTACCTTTAACTTCGTAAATACCTCTAATAAATTCGCGCCATCCTAAAATTTGTCTTACAAACCCCTCCAAAGAATTAATAGGAATGTTGTTTTCCTTGGCAAAAGTTATGGAGCGCTCTATGACATACTGAGGTGTTATTAAACCAATATTTATTAAAGGTGATAGCACGCTATGATTTAGTATGGTGTGTTCTTTTACGATGGCATCTTCATACACTCCAAAATCATAAAAGCGTTGCTCTAAAAATTGCAGTAACCAAGATTCTGCTGTATCAAAACAAATGGGATAGATAGGGTTAGAGGATAACGTTCCATAATTATCAGAATAATGAGTTTTAACATAATTAACAGCGTCTTTATAATAATTAGTAATATCTGGGAAGTGAATTGAAGGTGGCGTTTTTGTCTTAGGATATTTTTTTCTGTTTTCTGAATCATAAGTCCATTTTCCGCCTTCGGGAACATTCCCATCCATGAGAATATCTCTTGTTTTGCGCTGTTGTTTGTAAAACGATGTCTGAAAAAACTTTTTCTTTTCAGGCTTAAAAAATGTGTTTAGTTCATTTTTGGTATTAATAAACAAAGGATTATCAAAGTAGTTAACCTTAATTTTCTTAGATGCTAAATCGATATGTTTTTGGAGCCAATTATCTGTTGGATCAGTCACATAAATTTGCTCAAGGCCTTTTTCTATTAATTTTGGGATTAATTTACGTACATCACTAAGTTCTGATGTAGCTTCAATATAATATACAGTTTTACCTTTTTCCTCCAGATAATCCTTATAGCATGTCATTGTAGCTCTGTGGAAAGCGAGTTTTTGTTTATGAAATTTATAGTGATTAAAAAATAAGTACTCTTCTATCAAGTAAAAAGGGACATCCAATTCTAATAATGAGGAATTTTTAAATAGCTGGTGCGGAAATAGTAAAACAGCTTTCTTCATAGTTAAAATAGTGTTTCTTGAAGCCACAAGTTTCTATACTTATGGTTTGCATCATATCTACTAGCTTGTAGATTTATATTAAACTTACGATCTCTGGGATCATTACCAACACCAGATACATACATCCAATTACCATAATTGCTGTGCACATCATAATCGATAAGCATACTTTCAAAGTAGGCAGCACCAATACGCCAATCTAACATCAAGTCTTTTGCAAAATAGGAAGCTACATTCTGACGACCTCTATTACTCATCCATCCTGTGTTTTTGAGCTCTATCATATTAGCATTTACAAAAGGTTCTTTGGTGGTACCATTAATCCAATCTCTTAGGAGTCTTTGATCCGTATTCCAATGGTAAGTTTTTTGTAGTATGCCTTCTCTTTTAAAAGTTGAATTGCCATGTTTAAACGACACATATTTAAAATAATCTCTCCATAACAATTCAAAGATTAACCAATATGTGGAGTCATTTTTATGAATTGTTTTTTCATAATGTTTTACCTGCCAATAAATGGTTCGAGCAGAGATACTTCCATTGGCAAGCCAAGCTGAAAACTTTGAGCTGTAATCTTTGCCAACAAGTCCATTTCTTGTTTTTTTATAGACACCAAGTTTTTTAGTTTCAAAAAAATAATATTCTAAGCGTTCTAATGCTTCGGTTTCTCCTCCTTTAAATGGAAACGCAGTTCTATGATCAATTGCTGTGGTTTCAAATCCTAAATTTTCTATAGTTGGAATAGGAGTAGAGTCTTTAATACGATTAGATTCAGCTAAAGTTTTGGGTATCTTAAGTACTCTTACTTTTGATTGCTTTTGAACAATCTTTCGAAAATTTGTGAATACTTGAGGGATTTCATTAAAAGCTAATGGAATATCATTAGGATGGTATAGAAACTGATCGTAAAACTCATGATATTTTACCGATTGAGAAAGCACACTTTGTACATTTTTAGAAACCAAAGCTTCCTCTTTTGTCCATTCTAATTGTGCATAAATGTTATCAATATCAAATTGCGTGTTTAAATCTGATATCTTGTCTTCTGGCTTAGCAAAATAAACCAATAATGAAATGTTGAGCTTTTCAAGATTTCTTTGAAGATTCTCTAGTGTTTCTAATAAAAATTTAGCTCTGTAATATTCGGTTTTTTTAAAACCGAATTCATCAACCTCGAATTGCCTAGGATCTAAACAGTAAATCGCTACAACCTTAGTTTCAGATTTACAAGCCTCTACTAAAATATGGTTGTCGTTTACCCTTAGATTATTTCTAAACCAAATTAAGTTTATTTTTTCTCTGTTCTGCATCTCTTACTACAATAAATTACTTTATCCCAATTGAGTTCCCATTTTTTGCGCCAAGTAAATGGCCTGTTGCAAACAGGGCATTGTTTTGTAGGAAGATTAGTTTTTTTAACACCTCTCATCACTATTCTTTATCTACTAGCGCATTGAGCATACCATTAAAAACAAAAGCATGAAAAGGCAATACCAAATACCAATATAATCGTCCCCAAATCCCTTTTGGTCTAAAGACAGCACGTTGATAGAGTTTATTTTTTACAATCTTAAATTCTAACCACGCTTCTCCAGGTACTTTCATTTCTGCAAACAAAAGCAATCGTTTTTCTTTTTTATCAGCTAGTAAAACACGCCAAAAATCTAGAGGGTCTCCTGGCTCTAAATAGGAGTCGTGTGTTCTGCCACGTCTTAGTCCAACACCTCCAAAAAGTTTATCTACGTAACCTCTAATTTTCCATAACCATGTATAGCTATACCAACCATTTTTTCCACCAATACTCCATATTCTATTTAAGGTGTAGTTTTCATCTGTAATAGTTTTAGACCTTACGTCTTTAAAGCACCCAAAGGTTGGTACTTCGATATGCTTAGAAAGCTGATCGTTAAAAACACCACTACTCACAGCATCTTTCCAGCTAGAAACAACACTATTCTGTTGTATTTTTTGAAATGCTAATTGTACGGCTTTCTTGTATGGCATTGGTTGTACATCAACATGTGTGTTAATATCACTCTCAGTTCCGATGACTTCAATTTTCATACTATCTACCAATGCTCTCGCTAAATTGTACGATGTAGAAGTAACAAAGTAAAGCCAGTAAGACGATAGTTTTGGTGTAAGAATAGGCAAGGTGAAAATATATCGCTTTAAACCTCTCACTTCAGCGAATTGTAAGAGCATTTCCTTGTAAGTTAATATTTCTGGCCCAAAGATATCGTATGATTTGTTGTATAATTTGGTGGTACCTAATACACCAGTGAGGTAACTTAAAACATCTCTTATACCTATAGGTTGAGACTTTGTATTCAGCCATTTTGGTGTTATCATTACAGGCAATTTCTCCACAATATCTCTTATAATTTCAAACGAAGCACTTCCACTACCAACAATAATTCCGGCTCTTAGCGTGGTTAATGCGTAGGCATCACTATGTAAAGTTTGTTCAACTAGATATCGTGATTGCAAGTGTTTGGATAAGCTGGAGTCGTTTACAATGCCACTTAAGTAAATAACTTGTTTGCACTCAGATTCCTCTACTAACGTTTTAAAGTTCAAAGCACATGTTTTTTCTAAAAGCTCAAAATCTTCAGAGCTAGTTGCCATAGAGTGGATAAGATAGTAGGCTGCATCTATATCTTTGGGAATAAGATCAGCTCTTGGCTCAAGAAAATCAATTTTTATAAAAGAAGCTTTAGGATGATTTTCAATTTCATCCGGAATTCTATTAAGATCTCGTACACAACATACTAATTCATGGTCTTCGTCTAAAAGTTTTAATGCAAGTCTTTTAGCGATGTAACCTGTTGTACCTGTAATGAGAATCTTCATAGTTTTTGCTATTCTCTTATAATGTCTTTTGGTCTTTGATATTCTAGGCGTTTGTGCAAATTAGGTATAGCGTAGCCATCTAATCCATTGATGGTAGCGATATTTCCTTTGGAAAGATTTACAAAACCATCTTGTTCAATGAGTGAATTCTCTATAAAAAGATGTTCTATACTCCCTAAAACCAACAATGTATCATTAGCTTTTATATGGTATTCTTCTTCAAATTTCATAGCCATTTGTATTGGTGCATTTTTCACAAATGGTGCAGTAATGCCAGATTTGTATTCCTCTTGTAAGTCTGTCATATTAAACTCTGAAATATCTTTATCGTATTTAGCAGAAGTATGATGTGCATCTTCGATAATATCAGCGTGGATATGATTTAAAGTAAATTGTCTGGTCGATTTTATATTATCATAAGTATTTCTCAAAACAGTTGTAGGTCTCAAAACAAAACCAAATAGTGCAGGATTAGAACCAAAGTGTGTAACAGAACTAAATACAGCTACGTTTGAATTGCCATCTTCATCTTTAGTACCAATAAGATTTGCAGATTTATAGCCAGAACAACTGTTTATAAGGTTAATTCGGTATAAATGATGCATTTTCGCAATATCAGCTCTTGAAAATTCAACCATTATAAATTTTGGAAATTATTTATTTGAATTCCCTTAGCTTTTAAATCGAACATAAGATTATAAAGACCAAAGAATGTTCTATTTATATATATAAAGTGTTTTGAGCCTCTATTACCATTCATTTTACGGAGTTCGGTACTCTTGCTATATTTTTCGCCAAGCTCTGTTATTTTATTAAAAAAGGATGCATCAGAAAAATCAAATACTTCAGTATGAAAAGGAAGTGTGAAAATACTTAGCATTTCATGGAACATATCTGTAAAAAATTCAATTTCTTTCGGAGAATCGTCATCTCTTAGGATTTCGAGCTCATAAAGTTTAGATTTAAAATGTTCAATGTTATTGATAGATTCTTCTTGTGCTAATTGAAAATAGGGCTTGTAGAATGAATTTGGTACTTCTTTCATACAACCAAAATCTAAAACAACAAGGTCATGGACAGGTGATATTAAAAAGTTACCTGGATGAGGATCTGCGTGTACTTTCTTTAAAACATGCATTTGGTACATGTAGAAATCCCAAAGAGCTTGCCCTAATTTCTGAGATATGGCAGAATCAGTATTATGAGCTACAAACTCTGATAAGTGCTCACCTTCCATATAATCCATGGTAATGATTCGTTCTGAAGAAAATTCTTCATAGTATTTAGGAAAACTAATATTAGGTATGTATTTGCATTGCTCAGAAATTGTTTTACTCTGTTCTATCTCTAAAATGTAATTAGTTTCTTCTGTAAGTTTATTTTCAACTTCTTTAAAGTATTTATCAGAATCCTTTCCTTTTATATTAAACATCTTAATGGCTACAGGTTTAACTAAGGCTAAGTCTGACGCAATACTTTCTGCAACACCTGGATATTGAATTTTCACAGCAAATTTTTTCCCATCCTTTTCAGCAAGATGCACTTGCCCAATGCTTGCAGCATTGACAGATGTTGCATTAAAAGTATCAAATAAGTCGTTGGGATGTTTCCCAAAATATGTTTTAAAGGTCTTAATGACAAGAGGAGGTGATAGTGGCGGAACAGAAAACTGAGCTAAGGAGAATTTCTCAACATAAGCTTGTGGTAAAATACTTTTTTCCATGCTCAGCATTTGGGCCACTTTTAAGGCACTACCTTTGAGTTGCTTTAAGCCATCATAAATATCTTCAGCATTATTTTGATTGAGACGTTCTTTGGCTTCATCTTTAGAATTAACGAGCTTATCACCATAGTATTTTAGGTAATTTACACCAACTTTGGCACCAGTCTGTACGAGTTTAGTAGCACGCGATATTTTTGAGGTAGGTATGGAGTCTAATGTTTTCATCTATGTGTATTGAAATTTCTCTTTCACTAAAAATTTACCAAAATCAAGAACACTTTTTAGAGGTCTAAAATCCATAAGATCAAAACTTGCATGTACTGATTTTTCAATGAATACGTCTGTTTTTTCAAAAGATGATGAGGTATCATCTAACCAAAATTTAAGCGTTATTAATAATTGCATCCAAGCCGATTCAGAAACTGACTTGGTTTGAATTCTACTCAATGTTTCTTGCTTAATATTGGGGAGATTCAAGTCTAATTCATCAATAAACTTAATGTAAGCATGCTTCAATTCTTTGAGTACTTCTAATGATTTTAGAACACTTTTATTGTGCTCTAATGCATGCACAACATAACTTCTATTGGCTGTTAATAACTCAAAAAAGGTAAATTGAAAACTTAGTAATCGGTTCCTAGAATCGTAAGATGCATAATCATTACTTGCATGAAGCATTGTCATTGTTTGATCAAAAAAAGCTTTAAACACTCCTTGTTCTAATGTTTTGAAACTTGTGTAATGTTGGTAGAAAAGCGATTCGTCAAAATTATTATCCTTAGCAAATGAGTATACAGATGATGGTTGTTTACCATGATCTAGTAAGGATTCCATGTACAATGAAATTAATTGATCTTTAGTAAGGTTTTTTTTCTTGGCCATAATTGAATATTATGACACAAATTTACAAAATGTTTAACTATTTACGCTAATAGTTAAACAAATATTAACAATCATTATCACAACACTCTTCATCTTTGACGAGTTTACAACTTTTTATGGCAAGAAAAGCACCAACAAAAGGCGCAGTAAGGTAGAGCCATAAATGTTCTAAGTTGCCTGAAATTAGAGCAGGAGCAAGAGATCGAATAGGATTCATAGATGCTTTAGTCATAGGGCCTGCAAACATGGCTTCAAGTAAAATAACACCACCAACAGCAATAGCTGCCATAGTACCTATTTCCTTGCTGCCTGTTGAGACATTGATTATTACTACCATAAGAAAAAAGGTGAGTATTAGCTCTAAGATAAATGCTTTATAAGGTTCAAAACCTTCAGCAGGATAGGTATGTCCTAGACTAACACTTTCGGGAAATAGAAACCATAATAAACCTGCAGCTAGAAAAGCGCCTACTGCTTGCGCAAGTATATAACTTGGTATTTTTTTCCAAGGAAATTTCTTTGCGATAGCAAATCCAAACGTCACAGCAGGATTAAAATGCGCTCCAGAAATTTCACCATAGGCATATATCATAGCCATAACGATGAGTCCCCAGGTTATGGCGACACCAACATGAGAAATTGAGTCTCCAGTAATTTCATTAATAGTCATTGCACCACAGCCACAAAATACCATGGCGAAAGTACCAATACATTCAGATAAAAGTTGCTTTTGCATAATGCTCAAATATAATAACTCTTAATTTAAGGATTTGTTAACAAATCAAGGGTGTACTAATGCGTAAATTTGGAACACTTAAAATTTGAACACTAATTCTAATTACAATGAAAAAACTATTATTATCCTTTATGGTTTTTGCTCTAGCATTTTCAGTACATGCTCAGGTAGAAACACCACAACCAAGCCCTTTTTCAAAAATTGAACAAAAGGTTGGTTTAACTGATATTACTATCGAGTATTCGCGTCCTAGTGTAAAAGGTCGTCAAATATTTGGAGCTTTAGAACCTTACGGCGGAAATGTTTGGAGAACTGGAGCTAACAAAAACACAATCATCACGTTTAGTGATGATGTAACTATTGCAGGACAGACTGTAAAAGCTGGATCGTATTCAATTTTTACAAAATTAAATTCTAAGACCGATTGGGAGGTTATGTTCTATAGTGATACTGAAAATTGGGGAACACCACAAAACTGGGATGATTCTAAAGTAGTAGCTACTGCTAAAGTAGAAGTAATGGAAATCCCTTTCAATGTAGAAACGTTTGCTATTGATATTAATAGCATTACTAACAATGGAGCAAATTTAGAACTAATCTGGGAAAAAAGTTATGCAGCTGTACCTTTTACAGTGCCAACAGGAGATAAAGTTCAAGCTACAATAGATAAAGCATTATCAGGTCCAGGAATGGGAGATTACTATAATGCTGCTGTTTATTATACAACAGAAGGCAAAGATCCACAACAGGCAAAAAAATGGATGGATAAAGCTATGAGCATGATAGAGACACCTCGCTTTTGGCATCTAAGACAAAAATCTTTAGTGTATGCTGCTGCAGGTGATAAAGAAGGAGCAATTAAAGCTGCTAAAGCATCTTTAGCTGATGCAAAAGCATCTAAGAATGCTGGTTATGTAAAAATGAACGAGGATTCTTTAAAAGAATGGGGTGCGATGTAATATTACATCTATATAAAATTATAAGAGCGCAGCATTAGCTGCGCTTTTTTTATGCTCGTTCAAGATTTATGCTCTGTATAATGCTAGCTATAATAATAACGATCATACAGCCTACAAAGTTTAACCATAAAAAGGGTAGATTGATGTAATCATATTCATTAAGTAAGAATAACCCAATAACAAGTACTTGTGTAATGAGTGCAGCAGTAAAAACCGCATTGCCTTTTACAAACTTAAAGAAGAAGCCTAATAAGAAAATACCAAGTACGTTTCCATAAAATATAGAACCAATGATATTAACTAATTGTATAAGGTTCTCTGCTAAATTAGCAACACAAGCTACACCAATAGCTACAATTCCCCATCCAAAGGTAAACCATCGCGATATACGCACCATCTCATCATCCGTTTTTGATGAGGTATTTCTTTTATATAAATCCATTGTTGTGGTACTAGCTAAGGCATTTAATTCACTAGAAGTACTAGACATAGCAGCACTTAATATCACTGCAAGCAGTAGACCAATCAGACCTCGTGGAAGATTGTTTAATATAAAATGTATAAACACATAATCCTTATCATTACTTTCTACTTTAAGGTTTCTAGACTCTCCGGCTTTATCTATAAGTGCTCTTGCTTTAGCTCTTAAATCATCGTATTGCAAGTTGTAGTTTGCTATCACGTCTGGATCTACTTTATCAGGAGATTGAGAAAACTCTTGTATAGCAAACTGTTTTTGTGTAAAAATAGCTTCTTGTTCTTTCTGAATGGTTTTGTATGCCTCAGCATATTCAGAGTCTAAGACCACTGCAGTGGCAGTTGGATTAAAGTTTACAGGCGCTTCATTAAATTGGTAAAAAACAAAAACCATAACACCAACCATAAGGATAAAGAATTGCATTGGTACTTTAAGTAATCCGTTGAACATCATACCAATTTGCATTTCTTTTAAAGACTTACCAGATAGGTAGCGTTGCACTTGGCTTTGATCTGTGCCAAAATAAGAAAGCATTAAAAATGTTCCACCAATAACTCCACTCCAAATCGTATAACGATTATTAAGATTAAATGAGAAATCTAACACTTCCATTTTACCACTTGCTCCAGCAATGTCTAAGGCTTTTGAAAACGTAATGTCTGCTGGTAGTTTATCTAAGATTAAAATAAAGGCTATAATCATTCCTGTAAAAATGACTACCATCTGATGCTTTTGAGTAACATTTACAGCCTTGGTGCCACCAGATACCGTATAAATTATAACGAGTACACCAATAATAATGTTTAATAGTAAAAGGTTCCAACCTAATACAGCAGATAAAATAATTGCAGGTGCAAATATGGTTATACCTGCAGCTAAACCACGTTGTATAAGGAATAAAATTGCAGTTAGTGTTCGTGTTTTAAGATCAAATCTATTTTCTAAAAACTCGTAGGCAGTATAAACTTTAAGTCTATGATATAACGGAATAAACACCATGCAAATCACTACCATAGCTATAGGTAAGCCAAAATAAAATTGCACAAAACCCATACCGTCATTAAAGGCTTGTCCAGGTGTGGATAAAAACGTTATGGCACTGGCTTGTGTTGCCATAACAGATAAACCAATAGTCCACCATTTAGAGGAATTGCCTCCTTTTAAATAATCTTGAACATTCTTACTCCCTCTTGTTTGCCATGTTCCATAAAGCACAATAAACAATAGTGTAACAGAAAGTACAATCCAATCAACTAACTGCATACTACAAATAATATTTTGTTATAAAATAGAATAGAACAATGTAAACCATATTAGCTACTAATATGAATGTATACATAGGTTGCCACTTATATTTAGATTTTTGCTCAGCCATTAATCGTCAAGTGTTTTAGCCTGGTTAATATCGCTCTTTCCAATAGATAGCATATTAGCAAACAATCGGTAAGCACCAGATACACCTGCAGGAAATTCTCTAAAGAAGCTTAAGCCAGTATATATATAATGTCCTTTGCCATATTTGGCCACTAGAAGGCTTCCGTCTTTAGGAGTTTCTCCTTTGTCATTCATGGATAAGATTGGTGTAAACGCATCAGCCCATTGATTAGGAAAATACAATCCTCGCTCTTGGGTCCAGCCCTCAAAATCTTTAGGAGTAATTTTATTAGGGAAGTTTAGTATAGGATGATCTTTTGCTAGCAGACGCACTTCGGCGTGTTCATCAGTGACACGATCTCTAGATAGTTTTAGCTCATAAGGTGCTAATTGATGAACCTTTAACCTAAAACTTGTATTATACTGCACTATTAAATTACCTCCTGCTTTTACAAAATCAAATAATTGCTGTTGCTTAAACTTTATGGTCTCTAGTGTATTGTATGCTCTAATGCCTACGACGATGGCATCAAATTTCTGCAGTAATTCTGCAGTAATAGTGTTAGGATCAATAATCACCACATTATAACCTATTTGTTCTAAACTTTCAGGAACTACATCTCCTGCACCTTCAATGTAGCCAATAGTTTCACCACGTTTTTTAATATCTAATCGTACCACTTTACTCTCACTAGGAAGTAATGCGGTTTGAAATGGAATATGAGCATAATCAATTTCCACAAGTTTCCGTGTATAAATTTGATCTCCAATCTTTACCATTGGTGTAATGAGACCTTCACTCTGAGTTTTTGGAGGTATTATAGTAAATACCACCTTTTGAACATCGCCTTTATTAGCAATAGAAATCTTTTGAGCCTTAGGGTAAACCTCCCAATCATTAGGATAGGCAAGCTCTATAGTACCTTCAAGATTAGCTTTGCCTGCTTTTACGACAACTTCAACATCTTTAGGATTACCATTTTCAAAAATATACACCTTATCTGCTAAGGCTGCTGAAGCTTCAGGAACAATTTCAAAAGGCTTGTATAACTCACCTTTATCGGGTTTTGAATAACGATAAACAACAGGTTTAGAAATGGTGATAGGAATAGTATTAATTAATAGATTAAAATCTACATGGAATGCTCTAGGTGTTTCTGGCAATCCAATAAGATCCGAATCGGCTTTATACATTCCTAATGTACCTTTAGATCTTAACCAATAAGGTGTTGTGTAGTCTACAGTATTGGTATTAAACCCCTCTTCAAAATTAAATTTTGTATTGTTAGTAAGATTAATGTTTTTGGATACACTTATTCCTGTAGGAAGAACATAATTAACAAGATTAACATCAATATCACTTCTATTAAGCACTTCAATATCTAAGTTACAGGTTTGGTTTTGCGTCATAGAACTGCTACTAGATTTAACTTCAATAAAAAGACCTAAGCAAGATTCAATAATACTATATAACTCATTGATTTTTATTGTTTTCCAATGCTCATCTTCAAGTTTAGATATAAGTTTATAAGCTTCCATTAATTGTGGTAAATGAACAGCCGGATTTTTAAAATTAAAGTTGTTTTCTACATCGTATAATAGTGTGCCAATCGCCTCACCGTTTTTAACACGATTCCAAGAGGTGTCAATACCTTCAAATACGTTGTTGCTATTATTTAAGGGATCTCCCTTTAAGAATTCTATGTACTCTTCTTGCGATCCTCGTGTTGTAGGTCTGCCAAATCCTTGACATAAATGCTGACTACTAGCCATCGACGCTAATTCATTATTAGATAAGCCTTTTAAAGGATAATAGACACCAATATCGAGCATGGCCATATTACTTTTATCTATTTTGGCAAATTCTTCTCTACTACCATAACGCCACCACGATGTATTGTAAAACAATCGTTTAGGTTGCCAAACCTCTGTCTTAGAGAGCTGATTAGGATATGAATTAGGATTGTTGCTTAGATCAAAGGCTTCCATGCTAAGCAACGCTGAAGCTGTATGATGACCATGTGTTCTACCAGCGCGTCTGTGATCAAATCTATTGATAATAACATCGGGTTTAAATTTCCGAATAGCAAGTACAACATCACTTAAGACCTCATTTTTATCCCAAATACTTAGAGTTTCGTCTGGATGTTTAGAATACCCAAAATCATTAGCTCTAGTAAATAATTGCTGGCCACCATCAATACGTCTTGCGGCTAATAACTCTTGGGTTCTAATCAATCCTAAAAGCTCTCGCAACTCAGGTCCAACAAGGTTTTGTCCGCCATCGCCACGCGTTAAAGACAAATAGGCTGTTCTGGCCTTAACATGGTTTGCCATATAGGCAATTAATCGTGTGTTTTCATCATCTGGATGCGCAGCCACATATAATACAGACCCTAAAACATTAAGCTTTTGGATGGCTTCGTATATTTCTGATGAGTTAGGTTTTTTTGGTGCCTGTGCTAATAATGAAACACTGAATACAAGTGTAAGAAGAAATGTTAATGATCTAAACATGATGTGAGTTAGTTTGCAAGCAATCAAATATAGAAAACTATAAAAGAGCTTAGCATGATTTAAAATTTATTTAACTAAACTATAATTATAGAACGGAGTCATTATCTAAAGCGTCTTTCTGAATTAAAGTTACAGCTTTCTGAAGAATTAAATTATTAGGATAGGTGACCAAATCTCCATTATCTTCTCTAAGAAGAATTTGAAAAGCTCTAATATCTTCAATAATTGCTTCGATAGGATAATCTTTATCATGGATTTTTATTTTATCACCAACCTTGTATGGAAATGAGAAAAACATAATAACACCAGAAGTTACATTACTTAAAATGGACCAAATAGCAAAAAGCGCAATGCCTATAACTGCAAATACCGAAGAAAATACTAAGGTGATTTCATGAGTTTTAATACCTAAAATAAACGCTTCAATAAGTAATGCAATAAGGACTAAGGTAACAGTAGCATAACGACCAATAAGATTAGCACGTGCTTCTGTAGTGCCACTTTTTCTTCCAATTTTTTTTACCGAAATTACTATTATAGCTCTAATAATAAGAAGTACAACGAGTAATATAAGTGTATAGATTATTTCAGATCTGTAGGTTTCAAAGACATTCATCATCGTTACGAGGATTAGTTAAAACAAATATAGTTTAAATCTAGCGTAAGCCTAATGAATCTCTAAGGTGCTCATCGGCTACACTATTTTTACTCCAATACGCAGATTTAATGGTTTTTAAGCGTGTAGCGGAGGATGTCATTGTCTTAGCATTTGCGCCAAATCCACTCATATAAGACTCTTCCCAACCTAATATCTCATAAGGAAAGCTATTGTTGAAGTTAATGGTTAGGCTTCGGTTAATCTCTGGATAAGATATTTCATAAACGCCATCACCAAGTCTAGCATTGGCAGTGTAAGCTTTTGCTGGTATGTGCTTTAGTCTAATAAATTCTAACGACGGAATAGCTTTAAATTGGCCAGTTGGTAAACTTGAAGGGTTTATGCGCAGTTGAGTCCAAAGCTCATTTTCTAGAATAGCCTTTTCAAGTTTTAAATCCTGATCTGCCTCACTTTGAAAGTAGGAGTGAGACGTAAATTCAAAGTCGTCTCTATTATTTAGTTGCGCGTATACATGGCCACACCATTCTTGTACAGAACACGATACTTTTAGTGCATGATTATGATTGTCCACAGGGTAAAAGGTACTTTGCATTATGGAGTAAGGATAGATGCCTGTATTAAAATTTTTAGTAGTGTTAAGCTTTAAGACAGGAATATTAGACGCATTAGCATAGTCTGCTTTTACTTGTAAATCTTTTTCAAAAGGTTCGGTAACATAAACGAGAGTGGCGAATCCGTCTCTAGATTCTCCATAACGTGCTTGCTTTAGCCTGTAGGATGTAATTTCGGCTTCACCTGCATACCAATAAGCTTTAAACGCTTCAGACAGCGATGCGTTTTCTTTTGGTTTAGTTTTAGCAGAATTAGTTTCATTATTTACAGACATGTATAATGCATCAGTTCGTTCTTCCTTACACGATAAAAGAGAAAGTATAAAAACAAGACTTAAAAATAACTT
This sequence comes from Microcosmobacter mediterraneus, assembly GCF_031846265.1. Taxonomy (NCBI): domain Bacteria; kingdom Pseudomonadati; phylum Bacteroidota; class Flavobacteriia; order Flavobacteriales; family Flavobacteriaceae; genus Microcosmobacter; species Microcosmobacter mediterraneus. The sequence continues at coordinate 664,099 of NZ_JAVRIA010000001.1, forward strand.
CATAATTATGTGTTTTATACACAAAGTTACCTTATGATTAGGAATTAATGATGCTGTTTAACGTTTTATAAACAAGATGTGTTGGTAAGCCCATCACATTAAAATAAGAGCCTTCAATATGAGTTACAGCAATATAGCCAAACCACTCTTGTATGCCATAGCCGCCAGCTTTATCGTAAGGGTTATACGTTTTTATATAATAATTAATCTCATCCGTAGTTAAGGTTTTAATGGACACCTTAGTGGTGTCATATATCGTTTTTTGAAAGCTTTTGGTTGTAAAGCATACCGAAGTAATAACCTGATGCGTTGTTCCGCTTAACGAGGCTATCATCTCAAAAGCCTCCTCAGCAGTCCTTGGTTTACCTAAGGCCTTCTCATTATGCCAAACTATAGTATCACTAGTAATTAAGATATCATTATCTAGTAAGTCGTCCTTAAAGGCTAAGGACTTTAATTGCGCCAAGTAATTGGTAATTTCAAAATGTCTGAGGGTATCAGGATATTCTTCTTTTACTGGTTTTAAACGAATCTCAAAATCAAAACCTAAGGCTTTAAAGAAATTTTGACGCCTAGGTGAACCAGAGGCAAGAATAAGAGTATAGTGTTTAAGAGAGTCTTGCAGCATGGTTGTTATCAATATTTAGCAATTGTAATACTGGCTTTAAGATTCTTGTATATTAACATGCCAGAAAACAACAGGTTTAAGCCTAAAAATAGGGAGCCTAATACTAAAAGCTGCAACGCATCATTATTAAAGGTTTCAAATTCTGAAAGTTCAGATAGTAAAGCTAATACCATATAAAGATTAATAATTACTAAACACAGGCCTACACAAATGCCAAAGACTTTATGTTTTGTGATGAGTAATACAGCGACAATGACCAATAAACCAAACGCCATCCAATTAACTATGAGTGCTGCTGATATATAGTAAATTATAATGGCAGCGATTAAATACAGTTCAGGAAGGTAGAGTTTTAGAGTTTTCATGCCGTATTAACTAATAATAAGTGGATACAACGCTAACGATAAAATACCAGCAATTAGTATGTATTTAATAACCAGACTCAGGTGTCTGTAATGCGCTTTTGTTTCAGCAACAAATAACTTGATGCTTACATAAATTAATGGAGCAATAATCGTTGCTAAAAAGTAAATAACCAACCACTCTTGCTTATATAAATTAGCAATAACGTAATATATGGTTGCGCCAAGAGGTATCAACGATACTATAAACGTTACCCAATTGGCACGCTCTCGTCCTATAGCTATGGGTAAGGTATTCATACCAGCATTGTGGTCGCCATCAACATCTTCAATATCCTTAGTTAATTCACGTAATAGGGTAATCATAAAGGCAAAAACGGCATAATCCTTTAAAATATTAAAAAAGAAAAACGGTGTGGTTCTGTTGCTGTCTGTAATGGTAGGGATTAATTCAAAAACACCAACAATAAGTATACTAAAGGCTACAACCAACGCAATCACCAAATTACCTATCACAGGATGATACTGTAAAAAAGACGAGTAGAGGTAAAGCAAAGCCGAAATGATAAAGAATATGACAAAAAAGCCAGGTTTACCAATCATATGGCATAGGACAAATCCTAGCCCTACACCAAGCACATTAAACCCTACATAGAGCTTAAAGGCAAAAGACTCACTAATACTCATATTGATAATAACCCGATCTGGTTTATTAATTTGATCAGATGTTACATCCTGCAGATCATTGATAATATATCCTGCAGCAGCAATACACAGCGATGACACAACGAGTAGGGCAAAGCCATAATGGTTAAGGTACAAGCTAACTTCGAAGGGTTGGAGTAGAGCATACTTAATTAAATACTGCGTTACAGCAATAAGCACTAGGTTTTTCCAGCGTATAAGATTTAAAAGATTTAATAGAAAAGGCATAAGGGTTGTAGGGTCTTAATCGTATTGAGCATCAAAATTTCCATTCCATTTATCCTGCACTTTTAGCACTTGCTCAATGATATCTCTAACACAACCTTTACCACCATTTTTATGCGATATATAGTTACTTGTAGCCTTAACTTCTGGCGCAGCATCCTGCGGACAACAAGGCAAGCCTACCAGTTTCATTACCGGAATATCTGGGATATCGTCTCCCATGTATAACACCTGTTCTGGGTTTATATTATAAATATCTAAGTACTCATCGAGCTGCTCAGTCTTATGGTGAGCACCAAGGTATATATCGGTAATTCCAAGTCCTTTTAAACGTTTACGAACCCCTTCATTACTACCTCCAGATATAATACAGACGTTAAAACCTGCGTCTACAGCGGTTTTTAAGGCATAGCCATCTTTAATATTCATACGGCGTAATTGTTCGCCAGTGGTGGTAATGGTAATAGTGCCATCAGTGAGTACGCCATCTACATCAAAGATAAGCGTGGTAATTTGGTGTAAATATGCTTTATAACTTTTATCGGCGTCCATGAGTGTCTTTTATAGATTGTGTGAGTAGTTGGTATATGGCTTTATGTGTATCGTTGTCTATAAGTTTTAGATGACGTGTAATGGTTTTTTTATCATTCCTTATTGCTGGTCCTGTTTGCGCCATGTATGGTGATATATCCTGAACCTTTTTGGCAGTTTCTAAGATTAAAGGCTTTAAGATGTTGAAATTAATGTGCTTAGCATCGCTAATTTCGTGTGCAATACGGTACAACTGATTTACAAAATTATTAACGTACACTGCAGATAAATGCAAGGTTTGGCGTTGTTCGGTATTCATCTTATAAGGCGTACTACCTAAGGCTGCGGCTAATGCTTTTAAAAGGTTTACATCTGTTTTTTCTAGGGCTTCAACACATATGGGCACAGCTGCAAAATGGATATCCGATGATTTGGAAAACGATTGTAAAGGGTAAAACACACCACGATGATGTTTGCGGTCTAGATCATGGATGTTTACACTACCAGAGGTATGCACTACCAAACTATTAGAAAACGGAATGTCTTTAGAGACCTCAGAAATAGCATCATCATGTACTGCAATGATGGTAATATCTGCTGGTTTTAAATCTTGGATAGAACGCACGATATCACCAGGAAAAGAAAAATCTATTTTAGTAGTTGCATTACGTATAAGCCATTGATTTATAGATACTAAATCACTTTTAACTAAAGCTTTGCACAAATGATAGCCTACATGTCCTGATCCTATGATATTTACCACAATCATGCTGCTAAAATACACAAGTATTATGGCATAAAAAAGCTTGGTGTCATTATCTTCGTAGATGTAAAACAGCTGGTTATAGAAATTAGAGCAGATATATAACAATTAGCAGCTAATTTGTTACGAATTTAGCCAAAGAGGGCTTTAAATTAACTCTTACAATAAAGCCTTGTAAACCAATCATATTTTTTATTACCTTTATACTATTCCTAAAAACACGGCGCAGTCAGCGTCGGCTATATCTTAAAATTTTGTCATGGGCCAATAGCTCAAAAGTACTTATATGCATTGCTGTAAAGAATTGCAATGTATAACACTAGTGCATGCGCAAAGAGTAAATACTATAGCGTAACCAAAACCAACCAGATATGAAAAATCAAAGCATTAACCATTGGTTAAAAAAATGCATAATCATTATTATAGTATTAGTCGTATCAAACCAATATGTAAGCAGTCAGGAAATCATTAAGGAGATCTATGAAATATATCCCATCTCTTGGAAAAACCCCTTAATGTCATTCGAAAAAACACAAGTCTTAAAACCTAAGTACAAAGAAATAAATAGTAGTGACGATACTATTGTAGTTAATGAGATAATAAACAAATTTCAGACCGAAATGCATTTTCGTGCCAAGTGCTATCAAGTCGCAAACGATCTCAATTCAGATCATCCTAGTGTAATCGAAGTAAAAGATAAAATGAACCAATTATTAAAAAAATGGAGTTTTTATTTAAACCTAGATTATAAAATCAACAAAGAATACCAAGAGATATTAATAACACAAAACAAAAATAGCAAAAACCATAAAGAATATAAAAAAGAACTATTAAAACAAATAAATGAACTAGCCGCTCAAATAGACAATAAGTTCCCATGTCCAGGAGGATTTTCAAAAATCCGAGGCAATATTAAATTCGAAAACGGATATTTAAACTTTCAACCCTTAAAGTATAGAATTTTCGATGTCGAAGACCCAAAAACTAAAAGAATCAAATCCTACTTAAACGGAGAAGATAAATATACCAGCAGAAACATTGGTATAAAACTAAAATCTAATGAGCTAGTACAACTTAAAAATACCAACTGGGCTTTTGGGGCACTAACCATGCCAATAAAAATATATGCAACAACAAAGCAAAAGGACAGCAATGGAGGAGACAATGTATTTACAGATACCAACGTGTCGTTTTTTGCATCCAAACAATGGGGATATCATGGCTATAATTCAAAAGGCGAAATCAAACGAAAAAAAGCACATTCTGTCAATTTTTTGTTAGGAGTATCTAAGATAACTTTAGATCAAGAAAATTCAAGCAGAACAGAAGATACAGACTTTAATCTTCTCGCAGCAAGTCCCGGACTTGCCTATGGCTTTAATTTAAATAAATTCGGAATCTTTGTAGGTGCAGGTTTTGATATCCCACTCCACAAAGAAGGTAATAAATGGTATTTCAATAAACAATTATGGATTGGTTTTGGTCTTGGCTTTAGTGTATTTAAATAATCCAAAAGTACTATGCAAAGAGACAACAAATTACAAAATAGCTAAACAATATTTATAGGCTTTACCTTGCACAAACAACACCTTTTACTATCTCTAAATCATAACAATTAGCATTTACTATAGAAAACTAAATGGCCAAAAAAACAACCAAAAAACAAAACCTAACCAAGGCCATACAACAACTTATAGACGCCATACTAAAAGCTTTAGGCTATAAGACCACTAAGCAAAGAACCTGGCACCAACATGTTGTGCCTTACCAAGACGGTTGGGCTGTACGGCGAGAAGGCAATAAACGTATTAGCTCTAAACACCGAAAACAAAGCACAGCCATAAATAAAGCTAAGGTTTTAGCAAAGCGCTATGATGCTGATGTGATAATTCATAGAGCATCTGGTGGTATTAGAGATCGAATAAGCTATAGAGATTAAATAGTTTTCTTTTTTGGATTTATATAGATTACTCTAAGTAGTAATGACTGAGTGTTTAATTATTGCGGACTATGTTTTCTACTATTCTTTTTCCCATTGCCGCAAAAGAACCAAAAGGTCTAGGTCAGAGATTTTCGGGGGTCAATAGTAATTTAATGGCGAAACAAAATGAACTCGCAATGCTCAAACAGCATTTTGTTTTAACGCCATTTTCATTGATATGACGCTCGCCTGCCAAATCTAAAGCCCTTTTTACAACAATTAAAGTCTAATAATTATGAGACTATATAGTAAAAAAAACGGACGCTGTACAAGGGTCCGTTTTTTGAGTATTTAGGTTTTAATGTTTCTTTTCAGAGATCTTATTCAAGGATTTGCTTTATGTTTCATTCGGCAGATTACTCTTCTGCCTTTATAAATAAGACACCGTTATTTTAAAAAAGTCACATTATATGATAGCATAGGTCTTAATAAATGATGATAAACCCGTTAAAATATCTAAAAACACCTCATTAAAATAAGCGCAAAAGCCTTAAATTTGCACGAGCTAAAAATACCTGCTATTGCTATGCTAGAGAAACTGTCCAAAATTCTATTTTCCACGCGTCTTACCGCTTCCTTGTTTATAATTTTTGCAGCTGCTATGGCTATAGGTACCTTTATGGATGCAGGCCAAGACACCTCACCAACACCTTACACCAGAAACCTTATCTATAATACCTGGTGGTTTGAAGGCATTATGGTTGTTTTTGTGATTAATTTTATTGGTAACATTTTTAGATTTAGGCTTTATAAAAAAGCTAAATGGGCCACACTCACATTACACCTATCTTTTATTTTTATTCTCTTAGGTGCTTTTGTAACACGCTATATTGGTTATGAAGGGATGATGGCTATTAGAGAAGGTGCATCAGAAAATAAGTTCCTGTCTACAGATACTTATGTTACCGTTTATGTGGATGGCGATTATAGAATTGATGGTGTGCCACAACGTCTATCGTTAACAGAGAAGGTAGATTTCTCACCCAGATTAGATAATGATTTTGAAATTAATGTTAATTATAACAAACAACCTGTTTCAATAAAGCTGAAAAACTTTATTAGTGGAGCAGAAGAAGATATTATACCAGATGCGTCTGGGGAACAATACTTAAAGGTTGTGGAATCTGCTGGCAATCAAGGCCACAATCATTTTTTAAAACTAGGTGAAGTGCAGAGTCTGCACAATACGCTAGTGTCTTTAAACAAACCAACACCTGGTGCCATTAATATTTTTTATGATAATGGTAAACTGTCCATGCAATCTCCCTTTGAAGGCGAATATTTTCAGATGGCAACAGGCAATACAGGAGCAGTGGTTAAAGATAGTATACAACCCCTAATGTTGCGCTCGCGTTATCTTATTGGTAATATGCAAATGGTGTTTCCAGATCCTGTGACCAAAGGTGTGTTTGGTGTTGTAAAAAAGCCAGTAATCCTTAAAGGTGATGAGGATGGTGTAATCTTAGAGGTTACTACCAATGGCGAAACTAAAGAGGTTGGATTGCTAGGCGGAAAGGGCTCAAATAATCCGTTTGAACAAATTAAAATAGGAGGCTTAGATATTGCATTAAAATATGGTTCTAAAGTTTTAGAGTTACCGTTTAATATTAAGCTCAACGATTTTATTGCTGAAAAGTATCCAGGTACCGAAAAGAGCTATGCTTCTTATGAAAGTAAAGTAACAGTGCTCGATACAGAACAGGGAGATTTTGATTATCATATTTACATGAATAATATCTTAGATCATAAAGGCTATCGATTTTTTCAAGCCAGTTTTGATCCGGATGAAAAAGGAACCATCCTATCAGTAAATCACGATCAATGGGGAACCTGGTTGACCTATTTAGGGTACTTTTTGCTCTACTTTGGTTTAATGGCTATTCTGTTTGATAAGCACACACGCTTTGGTGATTTAAAACGATTGTTAGAAAAAGTTAAAACGAAGAAGGCCAAACTACTGGCTGGTATTGCATTATTATGTAGTATACATGTATCTGCACAAGACACACAGCATTCACCAGATGATGGTCATGATCATTCTGCACCTACAACCCAACAACTCGATTCTATTTTGCGTGCTAATATAGCACCAAAGGATCACGCAGACAATTTTGGTAGAGTGGTAGTGCAAGATCTAAGTGGTCGTATGATGCCTATGAATACTTTTGCTTCAGAATTTCTAAGAAAGCTAAGTAAAAAGGATAGTTATTTAGAATTTGATGCTAATCAAATACTACTTTCTATATACGAGAGTAAGTCCTTGTGGTATAACATGGATGTTATTTATCTAAAACCTCGAAAAGGAGATTCTATACGTAAACTCATAGGTGTTCCTAAAGATCAAAAGTATGTGAGTCTTATCGATTTTTTTGATCGTGATCTTAACTACAAACTAGATCCGTATTTAGAAGCGGCTTATAAAGCACAAGTCCCAAACGGATTTCAGAAAGAATTTAAAGAAACTGATCAGCGCGTTAATTTATTAAATAATGTCTTAGAAGGTTCTGCTTTAAAAATATTCCCTGTGCCAGATGATGAGAACAACACTTGGATTTCTCCAACTAACTTTAGAAAAGAAGGCTACAGAGAACAAATTAAAGACTCGTTGTATGCCAACTTTATTAACTCTGGTTTTAGTGCTTACCTGTTTACCTTAAACAAGGCGAAGCAAACAGGTGATTTTGCAGATGCTAACAAATTGTTAGAATCATTTAAGAAAACCCAAGAGAAGTATGGAAGTGCTGTTATGCTTTCTGAAGAGAAAGTAAACTCTGAAGTACTCTATAATAAATACGATATCTTTAAGAAGCTCTTTAGCTGGTACATGTATGCTGGGACTTTACTATTTGTGTTGTTAATTGTGCAAATCTTTAAAGATAGAATCAAGTCTATAGATATTGGTGTTAAAGTTCTTATAGGCATTATTATAGCCTTATTTGTATTACATACGGCTAGTCTTATTTGGCGTTGGTATATATCTGGTCATGCACCATGGAGTGATGCCTACGAATCTATGATTTACGTAGCTTGGGCAACCATGTTTTTTGGATTAGCATTCGGACGAAAAAGTAACTTAACCATAGCCTCTACAACCTTTGTTGTATCTATGATATTAATGATAGCGCATTGGAACTGGATGGATCCTGCAATTGCTAACTTACAACCTGTACTCAACAGTTACTGGTTAATGATCCATGTGGCTGTTATTGTAGGGAGTTATGGACCCTTTGCTTTGGGTATGATCTTAGGATTGGTGGCTTTATTATTGATGATTTTTACGACTAGTGAGAACAAAGCTAAAATGGACCTAAACATTAAAGAGCTAACGATTATTAATGAGATGGCTCTAACTGTTGGCTTAGTAATGCTTACCATTGGTAACTTCTTAGGTGGTATGTGGGCTAATGAAAGTTGGGGACGCTATTGGGGCTGGGATCCTAAAGAAACTTGGGCACTTATTAGTATTATGATTTATGCATTTGTGATCCATATGCGTTTGGTACCAGGTTTACGAGGACGTTGGTTTTACAATCTTATGTCTGTATTAGCCTTTGCGAGTATTATGATGACCTATTTTGGTGTAAATTTCTACTTAGCAGGACTGCATAGTTATGCCAGTGGTGACCAAATTATTAGCCTTAAATTTATAGGTGCAGCGCTCGCTATTATTTTGATTATAGCCTTTTTTGCACATAAAAAATATTTGCTGCACTATAAGAAGTAAACTTTTGTAAGAATTTATTACTTTTATATTGTAACCATCAGATCAATACTATGATTAAAAAGATAGGTAAAACGTATCTTGTACTACTATGTCTTTGTGCATTAATTATTATTGTTGCAGAATATTTATTTCTTTCTGGTAACAAATTGCATGGCATTTTTATAGGGCTTTGGGCACCAATGATTGTAGGTTTAATGATTTTATTTAAACTCTTTGATCATGAACGCTAACGATTTTGTACTTTATTTTTCTTTAGGTGTAGCTTTTGTAGTAATTGTTTGTGCCATATTCATTGTGCAGAAATATAATAATATAGACAGGCGATAGGTTGCCTTTAGAGCTGAAACTGTTCTACTTGTTTTACTTTGCCACTATCTAAATTAAGTTGTGTTGCACCAATGCGTACTCTAATTAATCGTAATGTAGGGAATCCTACTGCAGCTGTCATTTTACGGACTTGTCTAAATTTACCTTCAGTAAGGGTTAAACTTATCCAAGATGTTGGGCCATGTCGAGGATCTCTAACAGATCTATCTGCTAAAGGTATATGTGATAGCTGCTTTATTAATTTTACTTTACATGGCTTCGTACGATAAGCTTTACTATTACTTGTAATTGTAACACCATAAGATAATTTTTCTATAGTATTTTCCGTGATTAACCCATCGACTAAAGCGTAATATTCTTTTTCTATACCACTAGAATTTATATAATGACTTAATTGACCATCTGTGGTTAATAACAACAAGCCCTCACTGTTCTGATCTAGCCGACCAATAGGCATTACACCTTTAGGAAAAGGATATAATTCACCTAATAACCACTTGTTTTTTCGTTTGTTTTGATTATTCACAAACTGGCTTAAATACCCAAAGGGTTTATGCAAGATAAAGTGCTTATGAGAATCCATTTAGAGTTCCTTACTATTTATTATATTTCAAAATTCAAAATATAAAATAAGATGGGAATATTAAAAGAATTTAAAGAGTTTGCAGTAAAAGGAAATATGATGGACATGGCTATCGGTATCATCATTGGAGCCTCTTTTAATAAAGTTATTGATGTGTTGGTGAAGAAAGTTTTAATGCCACCTTTATCTTTACTATCTAATGACACAAATTTTAAGGACAAGAAAATTATATTACGAGAAGGTACAACGGATAGTACAGGAGTTATAACAACTGAAGAAGTAGCTGTATACTACGGAGAACTATTTGGAGCATTTTTAGATTTTTTAATTATAGGTTTCACAGTATTTATTGTCGTAAAATTTATGAACCGATTGCGTAATAAAGCTCAAGATGCTAAGGACACAACAGTAGCAACACCTAAAGATATTGAATTGTTAGCACATATTAAGGAGCTCATGGAAGAGCAAAATACAATGCTAAACGCTAAAATTAAAGGGAATAGTTAGAGCTTAATTAAGTTTTTTTCTAGGTTAAGATCTTCTAACATGTCTGTAGCAAATTTATAATGACCGCGTTTAGTCACTAATTTAAAACGATCGTCTTTCATACGAGATAAAACATCTAGAAAGCGCCATTTAGACTTCAATAATTTGGTTTGATCAGACTTTAGAGCAATTTCAAAGTAGTGTTTTCTGTTTGCTTTTTCAGCCACTATATCTGGTGTGATACTTATGTCTGAACCCCTTTTTATAAAAGACTTTGGGGTTTCATAACCATCAATATCTGCTTTGATATTTTCGTAACCTAGGTTTTTTAAATAGGTAATGGTTTCTTCAATAAAATCTTGCTCTTCTTTTTTCTTTTGTATCATGGGTTTGAAAATAGGTGAAATGTTAGAGATATGCAAATTTTAGAGCGCTATTAGCACCAAGAATGCCCATATTATTTTTTTTCGCATCTTTTACTTATGGTAGATTAATTTCACCTTCCGTTTATCAAATTTATTGACAGCTTTTGCGTTAATCTCTTATTTATTTATTTTAAATTAGATCCAATTGGCGTTTTTCTTGCTATAACCTTAGTAGAAGTTCTTATTGCAATTATTGGTATGTGGTGGTTTAAAAAAGGTCATTGGAAAAACACCCAAGTTTAAAACTCTTTTAATTTGTTTTATCATGTATCTCAAGGTTAGCTATAACTGTAAGTATAATAAAGAAGATTGAACAACCCAGAGCAGAAAACCAAAACAGCCAGCCTAATATTAGACTCAGCAATGCTCTAAGGTATATGTTTTTTAAAAGTGCCATTTATAAGATAAATATACATAATCACTAAGCATTAAAGCTGGTTTAAGTTTTGTATTTTTAAGGAGTAAAACATTAGTTATGAAATCATCTAAATTTGGGTTAAATACTATTTGCACTCATGTTGGTGAAACACCAGATGAACAGTTTAAAGGTGCAACATCACCTATATATTTATCAACTTCTTATGAGTTTATGGATGTTGATATTAAGCGTTATCCAAGATACTTTAACACACCTAATCAAGAGTATTTATCTAAGAAGATAGCAGCTTTAGAGCATACTGAGGCTGCTATGATATTTGGTTCTGGTATGGCAGCAGTAAGCACAACATTATTAGCATTTTTAAAATCTGGAGACCATGTTGTTGTGCAAAATGATATATATGGTGGAACACGTAATCTTGTAAATTCTCATTTTAAGCATTATAATATTGAGTTTACGTTTACAAATGGCTTAGAAATTTCTGATTTTGAGTCATGTATTAAGTCTAATACTAAACTCATTTATATTGAAACGCCATCTAACCCATTACTTAAGTTGGTAGACCTAGACGCTATAGGTAAGTTATCTAAAGCGTACAATGTATTAACTGTTATTGATAATACGTTTGCAACTCCAGTAAATCAGAATCCGGTTGATTATGGTATCGATATCGTTATTCATTCTGCGACAAAGTATTTTGGAGGCCACTCAGATATTAGTGCTGGAGCAGTAGCCGCATCACAAACGCATATTGATATGATTTGGGATATAGCAAAAGATCTTGGCGGTAGTCTAAGTGATTTTACCGTTTGGATGTTAGAGCGTAGCCTAAAAACCTTAGGTTTACGAGTTGAAGCTCAACAAAAAAATGCTAAGAAATTAGCCAAGTTTCTTCAAAAGCATCACGCCGTTAAAAAGGTAAATTATCCAGGGCTTAAATCGCATCCTAATTACGCATTAGCCAAACAGCAAATGCGTGGTTTTGGAGCCATGTTATCCTTTGATTTAAACCAAGACTACAATGCAAAAGATTTTTTAAATGCTTTAGAATTAATAAAACCTACTATGAGTTTGGCAGGTATTGAGAGTACTATGATTCTGCCTTCAGAAACCTCTCATGCTTTATTATCACCTAAAGAACGATTAGAGCAAGGTATAGGAGATAATCTTATTCGTTTCTCTGTTGGTATAGAAAATTATGACGATATAATAAATGATATTGAAAATGCACTAGCAAAGCTATCAGTTAATGCCTTAGTGCATGAAAAATAAGCCAAAGAAACCATCGCTTCATCCTAAAAACAAACATAAGTTTGGTTATGATTTTGATGAACTTTGTAAATCTTATACTAAGCTTACACCATTTGTGTTTACTAATAATTTTGGAAACAGGTCTATTGACTTTTCAGATCCTAAAGCCGTTAAGCAATTTAATACAGCGTTGCTAGTTAAGCATTATGGTATAACATATTGGCAATTTTCCGATGCAAATTTGTGTCCACCAATTCCTGGTAGAGCAGATTATATTCATCATCTCAACGATTTATTAGTACGTAGTAATCTAGAAAATACTAGTACTATTTTGGATATTGGTACAGGCGCAACATGTATTTATCCATTACTAGGACATGCCATTTATAATTGGAAATTTATTGCCACAGATATTAGCCTTGAGGCTTTATCTAATTCAAAACTAATTATTGCCAAAAATGGTTTTGAGGAGGCCATTCAACTTAGACATCAACAAAATCCATCTCATATTTTAAAATCAATTCTACTACCAGACGAAAAGATTTCAGCAAGTATGTGTAATCCTCCATTCTTTAAATCTGAAAAAGATGCCATAGATGCTACAAAACGAAAGTTAAAAGGCTTAGGCAAGTCTGGTAATTTTATACGAAATTTTAGTGGTACCTCCAATGAGTTATGGTATCAAGGTGGTGAAAAAGCTTTTTTGCATAACTATTTGTATGAAAGCTCATTGTATAAAACACAATGTTTTTGGTTTACAAGCCTTGTTTCCAATAAGGATCATATAAAATCGATGCAACAATCTTTAATAAAACTAGGTGCCACAAGAGTAGAGGAGATAGCGATGTCTCAAGGCCATAAAGTAAGTCGCATAATTGCTTGGACTTTCCTAAATGATAAAGAACAAAAGGATTGGACTACTTAGATCTAATATGATTAATAATTACTAATTTTGATTAAAATAATGTATACATGAAAGTAGATATACTCGCTATTGGAGCACATCCTGATGATGTTGAATTAGGCTGTGGTGCAACTCTTGCTAAAGCTATTGCTGAGGGCAAAACCGTTGGAATCATAGATTTAACTAGAGGAGAATTAGGAACGCGTGGTACAGCAAAAACAAGAGACGAAGAATCTACTGAAGCAGCAAATGTGTTGGGTGTAGCTTTTAGAATTAATATGGCATTTGCCGATGGGTTTTTTACTAATGATAAAGAACATCAATTAGCATTAATAGAAGCTATACGCAAATATCAGCCAGAAATGGTTTTATGTAACGCTATTGACGATAGACATATAGACCATGGTAAGGGAAGTAAACTTGTAAGTGATGCGTGTTTTTTAAGTGGTTTGGTAAAGATTAATACCAACCAAGCAGCTTGGCGACCAAAGCATGTGTATCATTATATTCAATGGAAAAACATAAAACCAGATGTAGTTGTTGATGTTTCTGGATATATGGATATTAAAATGAAATCTGTGTTAGTATATAAAACTCAATTTTATGATCCTAGCAGTGATGAGCCAGAAACACCTATCTCTAGTAAAAATTTTACAGACAGCATAGTTTACAGAGCCAGAGATTTGGGACGGTTAGTTGGAGTAGAATATGGCGAAGGATTTACAGTTGAACGCTACCCAGCAGTTAATTCATTATTTGATTTAAAATAAAAAAGAAAAGTTTTGCATAGAATCGTAAATACTTTAAATTTGCAGACCTAATTAAAATGGTGGTTGTAGCTCAGTTGGTTAGAGCGCTGGTTTGTGGTACCAGATGTCGTGGGTTCGAGTCCCATCTTCCACCCAAGATATAAGCTTCTTAGAAATAAGGAGCTTTTTTTGTGGTAAATTTTCACCAATAGAAAGGGACGAGAAGTTTATACTGAGCGAAGTCAAAGTGAGTCTCATCTTCCACCCATAATTAAAAAGCCCTTCAATATTGAAGGGTTTTTGTTCTTAATAAATCTAAGTGTTATTCTGCTTTGTCAACTATAATACGCGCATCTCTGTTAGCGAGTTCCCAAGCCGTGTAAAATACTAATCGTGCTCTGTTCTCTAATAAATCGTATTCTATTTTGTCTGGTGTATCTGTTGGTTTATGGTAATCATCGTGAGTTCCATTAAAATAGAAAATTACAGGAATATTATTTTTAGCAAAGTTATAATGATCAGATCTGTAATAATAGCGATTAGGGTCGTTTTCATCATTGTAAGTATAATCTAATTCGATATTACAATACTTAGCGTTAATCTCTTCAGAAATATTATGCAATTCAGTACTAAGCTTATCGCTTCCAATTAAATACACGTAATTTCTGTTATTGCTTTTTCGTTTAGGATCTATTCTACCAATCATATCAATATTTAAATTAGCAATGGTATTCTCTAGCGGAAATATTGGATCCATATCTGTATAGTATCTAGAACCAAGTAATCCTTTTTCTTCACCTGTTACATGTAAAAATAGGATGCTTCGTTTTGGCTTATAACCATCATTTATAGCAGTTTTAAAAGCCTCAGCAATTTCAACAATAGCAATAGTACCAGAGCCATCATCATCTGCACCATTATAAACTTCACCATTTTTAACACCTTCATGATCTAAATGCGCAGAGATAACTAAAACTTCATCTGGTTTTTCTGAACCTTTAATGAAAGCTACAACATTTTCAGATTCTAGATTTTCAGATTTACTTTCTATAGCTACCTTAAAATCTGTTGGAATTGATTTTACTGAGTTATCTTCAGAAATTGTTGGATGAAGATTTGTTGCAAAAGTTTTATTTACCATGAACATTGGTATACTAACATCATTGCTTTTTAAAGACATTCTACCTGAAGTCCCAGATTCTGCCATTCTTGAAAAATAACCAGAATACGGACCATACATAGTATCATCCATTAATATTACAGCAATAGCACCTTTATCTTTTGCAACGTTTCTTTTAGAAGCCATTGCTTGTCTTGGATTTGTCCATTTTGTAGGTTGAATATCTCCTGATGTTACATAAGTACCATCCTCATTTTTAGCCTCACCAGCTTTCATTAAAACAACTTTACCCTTTACATCAATATCTCCATAATCTGAATAAGAATCGGTTTCTACACCAAAGCCAACATATACAACCTCATTAGCTTGCATTGTTCCTGTTTTACCACCAGAGATACAAAACTGATTTTCAAAAGGCTTGAAGTTAGTTCCGTTTACGGAAAGAGTAGATTTAGCTACTTGCTGTTTTTCTAAAGGCACTTCTTGGAAATAATCATCATTATTATATGCTGATCCTATTCCCATTGATGTATATTGATTCTTTAAGTATTCTACTGCTTTTTTCTGTCCAGGTGCTCCAGTTAGCCTACCTTCAAATTCATCTGAAGCATAGATATATAGCATTTCTTTGATTTCATTTTGAGTAATAGTGTTGGCATACTTTACCGGATTTACTTCGGCTTTAGTTTCTACTTCTGTATTGCTTACTGTTTTGTTATTAGAGGATCCACAAGCCACAAGAAGTAACATTGCACCTATAAAAAAGGGTGATTTTTTCATTAGAATTTATTTTAGGTTGTACAAAAATAGTTTCTCATTAATGGTAAAAAGAATCTATTAACAGTTTTTAACATCTTAGAATTTATCAACTTCAGGACGTTCATCAGCATTGGCTAAATACCAAGCTGTTGAGAATATAAGCTTTGCTCTTTTCGCTAAAAGATTAAAGTCAATTTTTTCTATAGTATCAGTAGGCTGGTGGTAATCGTCATGCTCGCCATTAAAATAGAAAATTACAGGAATACCTTCTAAAGCAAAGTTATAATGATCTGATCTGTAGTAGTAACGATTAAAATCGTCTTCTTCATTGTATATATAGTCAATATCAAGTTTCGTAAATTCTTCGTTTGCTCTTTCAGAAATATAATGCAACTCAGTACTAAGACGATCTGATCCGATGAGATAAATATAATCCTCATTATTCTGATACTTATTATCTCGTCGACCGATCATATCTATATTAAGATTTGCTATTGTATTAACTAGCGGAAATACTGGATTTTCAACATAATATCTAGAGCCTTCGAGTCCTAACTCTTCTGCAGTCATGTGAATAAACGCAATACTCCGTTTTGGTCTATAACCATCTTGTGCTGCTAATTTAAAAGCTTGCGCAATTTCTAATATTGCTGAATTGCCAGATCCATTATCATCAGCACCATTGTATATGGCACCCTCAATAACACCAATATGATCTAAATGACCAGATATGATAAGAACCTCTTCTGGGTAAACACTTCCTTCAATAAATGCTATTACATTTTGAGAAGAATTCATTATATCTTCTGGAAAATAGGATGCCGGAATTTTTTGATAGTAATCTGTAATACCTTCTGGAGAATTGATGTTTTGAGTTTTGTAATACGATCTTAAATAATTAGATGCTTTGTTATGTCCTTCAGAGCCTGTCATTCTTCCATTAAGACTATCAGAAGCAAAAAGGGATAAATGAGCTCTTAAATCCTTGGTATTTATTGTGTTAGAATATTTATTTATTATAGAAGCATCTTCAAAAACGATACTATTTTTAAGCTGCTTAATTTTTTCAGTATGTCTAAGATTGGTGCATGAACCTACTACTAATAATGCAGATAAAAAATAAAATTTCATAGATATAATATTCTGAAGTTCAAATAAAATCAAAAAAAAAGTAATACCGAAGTATTACTTAATTTTTTACAATGCTTTCTATTATTCAATATCTAAATCTATACCTTCAAGTTCCTCTAAAGCATCTTCTTCAGAAGATTTCTCGAGCTCTTCTAATGCTTCAGTATTTCCAACTTCGGATGTATCTGTTATCGACTTATATGTCATTATCGCCAACGACATAATGGATAGCAAAAAAATGTATTGAACCACTTTTTTAGAGGTCTTGGTTTTATTAGCTAAGTATAATACTCCTAAACCTGATAAAACTGCTATTATAGCTGGGAATAAAGCAATTTTAAACAAAGGTGTTACTACCAATATTACAGCAAATACTGCTGTAATGAATCCGAGTATAATTAGTGTTTTTTTCATGGTATTAGTTTAATCCTGTAGCTGATTTTATTTTTAATTCACCACTACCAACAGCAATCTTGAATTTTGCATATACAGGCACTTTATTTTGATCTGCAGTAAGCCATAGTAAGTTTGCGTTACTACCTTTTAACACATCATTATTTTTTACAGATAAACTTAGTTTATAGCATTCTTTACGCCCAATATTTGTTGAGATTGTTTCTTTACCTAGATACCTCACATTGATAATATTTTCAACATTATCAAATAGAATTTTAAAATCCATATTGTCACCAATATTAGCTTTATCAATATCTAAATTTCTTATATGGTATAAGGTGCTTACTAAATCTTTGGTCGATGAATTTATAGAAAGTGATTTTTTTTCTTCCCAAAAACCACCTTCCTTTTTTTTCTTCTTTTTTAAACTTTGAACTGTTTTTGTTTTATGGTTAAATTTATACTGCATAAATTTATAATACCCACCTTCGTTAATATCTCTTTTGTAAAGAAAAGGGGTTAAAGTTTTAGGGCTCACATAACTTTCATATAAATCTCTTATTTTAAAAAAGCTATCCCATTTACTATAAGTAGTTGCTTTACATTTTAAACGTAATAATGTAGTTTTTGAAGTTTTAATCTCACTGGTTTGCATAGTAACTTCAGCCAAATCTGTTAGTATCCCAGACATATTATAAGATGCAGTAAAAGTTAAATTTTCGCCAGCTACAATTGTTTTGTTCTGAGAAAATATATTTAAACATAATAAGCTTATTATGTAAAAAGAGAAGTGTTTCATGATAAAGTAGTTATAACGTCAAATCAATCATATATTATGCCGAAAATACAATTAGAGTAGATTTTATGCTAATATTTATTGATAGATTTTGATTTTTGAGTGGATTTAAAAAGTTGAAAAAATCTTTGTTGAACAAAAAAAGGATTCTATATTTGCAACCGCTAAAGGAGAAATGGCAGAGTGGTCGAATGCACCAGTCTTGAAAACTGGCGAGGGTCACACCTCCGGGGGTTCGAATCCCTCTTTCTCCGCAAAAGAGTTTCTATAATTAGAAACTCTTTTTTGTTTATATGTATCTTTGCAAAAACTAATTTGATGTCAGTTATAGAGAGTTTAGAATGGCGTTATGCTACTAAAAAATTTAATCCCAATGCTATAGTTTCTGATGAGAAACTAGAAATTGTTAAGCAAGCTTTTAATCTAACAGCTACGTCATTTGGTTTGCAAACTATAAAGCTAGTTGTAGTAACTGAAAAAGAAATTAGAACAAAGTTAGTTCCATTTTCTTTTGGTCAAGAACAAGTTTCTGATGCATCTCATTTATTGGTAATTTGTATTGATAATAATATTACCAGTGACGACGTTGATAATCATTTTGACCATGTTAAAACAATACGTTCTACTCCCGAAGATATTTTATCTCCTTTTAGAAGTGATTTAAAAAATATGATGGGTAAAAAGAGTGTTGATGAGCGTTTGGAATGGTCTAAACGTCAAGCCTATATTGCTCTAGGTAATTTAATGACTGTTTGTGCTTTAGAGCGAATAGATAGTTGTCCGATGGAAGGATTTTCCCCAAAAGATTATGATAGAATTCTTAAACTAGAGGAAAGACAGCTACAGTCTGTGTTATTATTACCAATTGGTTACAGAGCTAGCGATGATTTTTTTGCAAGTCTTAAAAAAGTTAGACAACCTATTCATAAAACTGTAATCCACTCAATTACTAAAGAAGAGTAGGTGCATTTTATTATATTTGTTACAAATCAAATCACTATGAAAACATATTCTTTATTATTCAGCCTACTTTTTTGTGTATATGGGTTTTCTCAAACCAACTTTAAAACACTCAAAGAATCTTCAGCTACAGCTGTTAAAGCCAATAAGCAAATACTTTTAATTCATGTTAATTCGGAGGAGAGTAGATTAGAAATTGACAAAAAAATTAGTTCAATACAAGATGCATTTGTGATTCATTATGTAAACGTTTCTAAAAATTCTACATTAACAGAAGAACAATTAATGCTCAATACACGGTTAGATCGTTCTTACAATGCAGGTAAATCGTATCCTTCTTTAGTTGTATTAGGAAAGTATGGAACAAAAAAAGGGGTTTCTTTCTCTCCAAACTCAGGCCTAACCATAGATCAATTTATAAGTTCTTTAAAAGCCCATTAATACAATATGCCAGGATTTGAATTATTCGGAGATTTAGAACGCAAAGAAGTTAATGATGTTTTAGATAATGGAGTTCTTATGCGCTATGGTTTTGATGCTATGCGAAAAGGACATTGGAAAGCAAAAGAACTTGAAGCAGAACTTGAAAAAACCTTTCAATCTAAACATGTGCAACTAGTATCTAGTGGAACTGCTGCAGTTTCAGTGGCATTAGCAAGCGCAGGTGTTGGTGCAGGAGATGAAGTGATTATGCCAACCTTTACCTTTGTTGCTAGCTTTGAAGCCATAATGATATTAGGCGCTATTCCTATATTGGTTGATATTGATGATACTTTAACTTTAGATCCTAAAGCTTTAGAACATGCTATAACACCAAAAACCAAAGCGGTTATGGTGGTGCAAATGTGTGGCAGTATGGCTAATATGAATGCTCTACGTTCTGTTTGTGATAAACATCATTTAATTTTAGTTGAAGACGCTTGCCAAGCTATAGGAGGCACTTACAACGATAAACCTTTAGGTAGCTTAGGTGATTTAGGTTGTTTTTCTTTTGATTTTGTTAAGACCATTACTTGTGGCGAAGGTGGAGCAGTTGTAACTAATAATAAAGCCTATTATGTTAATGCAGATCATTACTCAGATCATGGTCATGATCATGTAGGCAATGATAGAGGTGCAGAAACACATCCTTTTTTAGGGTATAATTTTAGAATTTCTGAATTAAACGCAGCTGTTGGTTTAGCTCAGGTAAAACGTTTGCCAGAATTTTTAGCGATTCAGAAAAAACATTATAGCATAATTAGAGAAACGTTATCGAAAATTCCAGAAATTAGATTTAGAACTGTACCAGAAGGTGGTGAAGAGAGTTATGCCTTTTTAAACTTTTTTCTTCCCAATGCAGACATTGCAAGCGAAGTATCTAAGGCATTTAAAACTAACGGCATTGATGTTTGCTGGAACTACTATAACAATAACTGGCATTATGTACGGAAATGGCATCATCTAAAAGAGGCTAAATCGTTGTATCCATTATCTAATGATATAAAAGACGAGCTTAATCTATTAAAGCATAAAGATTTCTCACAATCTGACCATTATATAAGTCGTAATATATCTTGTCTTATTAAAATGTCTTGGACAGAGGATGAAGTTTTAACCAGAGCTAATACAATGGCAACTATTATTAGATCATTAGTCTAATAATTAACACATTCTACAATTTCTAAACCATAACCAATCATACCAACACGTGGTTGTTGTTGGCTATTGGTCATTAAGCATAGCTTAGAAATATTGAGATCATGTAATATTTGAGCACCAATACCAAAATCTTTAACATCCATTGGTATTTGTGGTGCCTTGGCAATTTTGTTTACTTGCTGATTGTCTTTTAAAATAGCTAAACGATTTAACAAGTTTGTAGATTTCGGTTGCTGATTGATAAATAAGATAGCGCCTTTACCGTTCTCATTAACAGCTTTGAACATATCATCTAATTTTTGATCTGCATTATTTGTAAGTGTACCAAGAATATCATTATTTACTAATGTAGAGTTAATTCTGGTTAAAACGTGATCGTCAGAATTCCAATCGCCTTTAGTTAAAGCAATATGAACTTGACTATTTGTGGTCTGCTTATATGCTCTTAAACGAAACTGACCAAAACGTGTTTGAATATCAAAATCTTCCTTCTTTTCAATTAAAGAATCATGTTCCATTCTGTAAGCTACAAGATCTTCAATTGATACAATTTTAAGATCAAATTTTTTAGCAACCTGAAGTAACTGAGGTAAACGTGCCATTGTGCCATCTTCATTCATGATTTCAACAATTACTCCAGCAGGTTTTAAACCAGCTAAACGTGCAAAATCTATGGCAGCTTCAGTGTGTCCTGTTCGTCTTAAAACACCACCTTCTTTAGCTACCAAAGGAAAAATATGTCCCGGTCTGGCTAATTCAAATGATTTAGTGTCGTCATTAATTAAAGCATGTACAGTTTTAGAACGATCACTTGCTGAAATACCTGTAGTAACACCATTTCCTCTTAAATCTACAGATACTGTAAATGCAGTTTCCATAGGATCGGTGTTATTGCTAACCATCATATTAAGCTCTAGCTCTTTACAACGTTTTTCTGTTAAAGGTGCACAAATAAGACCTCTACCATGCGTAGCCATAAAGTTAATAGTCTCTGGAGAAATTTTTTCAGCAGCAGCTAAAAAATCACCTTCATTTTCACGGTTTTCATCATCAACAACGATAATTACTTTGCCTTGTCTTATATCTGCAATGGCCTCTTCTATTGTATGTAATTTAGTTGTGCTTTTTTCCAAAGTTGAAATCATATTGGTCATATATAGTACAAAGATATGGTCTTATTAGATACTTTCTATAAAAGTTCGATTAAAGTCTTTCTTCACTCTAAATTTTGTAAAGAATAATTCAATAGGATAAAGAGGTATACTTAATAATAACAGCAAAGGATGAATGCGCTTTTCTTTTCTGTCAATAGATGTGTAGAATTTTGAATAATAGTAATGAGATACTATAAAATAAATTAAAAAGAAAACTAAACTAATGATACCAAGTTGTATTGATGCATCTGCTATTTGAGGTAGCTTATTATTTTTGAATATGAAATGTAAAGCAATTAAAATGCCACCTATTAAAAAGCCTGTTAATGCAGCTTTAGAATAATCTATATAATCCGTGTAAATAGATTTGATAGCGTCAAATTTTTTGTTTGTTTCTAAACCATATTCTGATAGCTGTTCAATTTTTACTTTCCGTCTTTGAAGTTCTGACAAAGCTAAATAAGAGGCTTCAGCTTCATAATCAAATTTGGTGTAATCTTTAACAATAGCAGTTAATTTTTGATTGTTGAAATTTTCAAAATAGCGATAATCTGTACCCTCAGATGATACCAATCTATTTTGTGATTTTATCTTAAACAAACGTCTTAAAGGTTCTAAAAGAATATCAAACTCCAACAACCCTCTATCTTTTGTAGCTCTATTGGTTAGATAAATACTCAATGGCAACATAATTAAAGTTGATAGCCATGTTGCTAAAACAGGATTAAATGTTCCATTTTTTGCACTGTTTTTAGAGAATATACCAATAAAATGATAGGTTAAAAACAAGAGTACTGCAATAACCATTGGCAATCCTATTCCGCCTTTTCTTATGAGCGCTCCAAGTGGAGCTCCAACAAAGAATAAAATGATGCACGCAAAGGATAGCACATATTTTTCATGAAGTGCAATTAAATGTTGATTGCGCCATTTATCTTCGGCCGCAAGGGATTTTTTATTAGCTTCTAATATTTGTACTGTACTATTAGTACTGTTTAAAGCCAATTTAAAAATGTTCTCTTTTTGCTT
This sequence comes from Microcosmobacter mediterraneus, assembly GCF_031846265.1. Classification (NCBI taxonomy): domain Bacteria; kingdom Pseudomonadati; phylum Bacteroidota; class Flavobacteriia; order Flavobacteriales; family Flavobacteriaceae; genus Microcosmobacter; species Microcosmobacter mediterraneus. The sequence continues at coordinate 687,108 of NZ_JAVRIA010000001.1, forward strand.
AATTGTAAATAAATCTAACAGATTAGAATCATTTAAAGTATCTTGCTTAGGATTTATATTATTGTTAAGTGTACCAATAGTACTTCTGTTATAAAGTGTATTGGATAATGTTTTGGTTTTCTCAACACGTTTAACGGTTAGACTATCTATTGTATAATACAAGCCCGAAACATTTAGCATATTATATTTACCGTCAATATCATTTTCTGAATAATCTACATCTCCTGTGCCTCCTAAATCGAGGTTAATTGTATAGGTTTCAAAATAACTTTTTGCATGAGGTTTTCTTAAATTTCTTTTGGAGTCCTTACCAAAAACTTCTTCGTAATAATTACCTTTTATAAGTTTAAGACTCAATATTTCTGAATCTACACTGCTTATAAGCTCACCATGATCGGCTTTAATAACCATGTAGTTTTTATTACTACTATTTTTCTTTTTTTGATGTATGGTAACACCTTCTAAAAACTGACCACGTTCTCCACTTTTAGAATTAACCTTAATATTAAAATCTGTACCAATTTGATTAAATTGTCCTTGTGCTATAGCCATTGCAGGCTTTTCTTTTTTAATATTATTTCTAAGATTATAGAAGTTATGATTAGCTGCAGGAATTACATTATTGGCAAAAAAGAACGCTCCAACAGCAAGTAAGACAATAAATATGCTAAGGCCTCTCATAGCTCTTTGCAGAGATATACCAGTAGATTTCATTGCAGCAAACTCATAGTTTTCAGCAAAATTTCCAAAAACCATTATTGAGGCTACTAAAATTGTGAGTGGTAATATTAATGGAATTAACGTAGGAGTTACAAAGGCTAAAAACTTCATAATAACACCAACATCTAAATCTTTGCCTGCAAGTTCTGATATATAAAGCCAAACGGCCTGCAAAATAAAAATGAGCATGAGAATAATCAGCACGCTCAAAAATGTTTTTAAGTAGGTGGTAAGTATGTACCTATCTAATATTTTCACATTGCAAGGTTAGGACCTAATCTATTTTATTTATGTAATAATCAGGATATTTACTTTGATCAAAAGTAAATAAGGTTTTTGATATAGGCTGATTTGTTTTAAAAGAATTAACAGTCAAAGTGGTACGAGTACCATTTTTACCTACTTCGATAAGATTATAAATATGCTTAGTCTTAGCATCAATTCCTAATAGTACTTGTTTAATCTCAGCATTAGTATCAATAGGAATTAATTTTACATACTGTATTTTACGCCCTTTAACATTTTGAATAATATCCATTTCGTAATTATAACCATCTTCATAAAAAGACAGCATTTTACTTGGAGTAATCGTATTTTCATCTTCAGTATTATCCGAAGAAATAGTCACTTCTTCATCCTCTGGGCTTATAGTATATAGTGTTTTGCCATCAAAAAGTCTTGTAACACCTAATATATTAAGCAGATATTGCTCGCCTTTAATAACTACATTACCACGTGTTTCTTGGTTGATATCTTCACTAACATTACTTAAAACATATTTAAATTCTATCGAGATGTTTTCATAAGCTTTTACCTTAGTACTCACTTCATTAAGTAAAGCTTTAGCATCATTTTGCGCCATGGTAAAAAAACTAGCTCCAATACATAAAGCAAAGAATAAATGTTTCATTGTTTGTAATGACTTTAAGACTATTAATTTATTGTTGTTCATTTTCTAATAATTGTTCTAATGCAGATAAATCTGGTACTAAAACCTGCCTGGCTTTACTGCCTTCAAAAGAACCAACGATTCCTGCGGCTTCTAACTGATCTATAATTCTACCTGCTCTATTATAACCTAATTTTAATTTACGTTGTAATAAAGATGCTGATCCTTGTTGTGCTGTTACAATAATCTGTGCAGCATCTTTAAATAGTTTATCTCTATCTGCTATGTCTACATCAAGACTTGTGCCACTTTCTTCACCAACATATTCTGGTAATAAATGCGCATCTGGATAGGCTTTCTGTGATCCAATAAACTCTGTAATCCGCTCTACTTCTGGTGTATCTACAAAAGCACACTGCAAACGAATCATGTCATTACCTTGTGTATACAACATATCGCCTCGACCTATAAGCTGATCTGCTCCAGAGCCATCTAAAATAGTCCTAGAATCTATCTTAGAGGTTACTCTAAATGCTATACGTGCTGGAAAATTAGCTTTTATAATTCCTGTTATAACATTTACAGATGGTCGTTGTGTAGCTATAATTAAATGTATTCCAATAGCTCTGGCTAATTGTGCTAATCTTGCAATTGGTGTTTCTACTTCTTTACCAGCAGTCATTATTAAATCTGCAAATTCATCGACTACTAAAACAATATATGGCAAAAACTGGTGACCATCATTTGGGTTTAATTTACGAGCTTTAAATTTTGCATTATACTCAGCTATATTTCTACAAAACGCATTTTTTAGTGACTCGTAACGGTTATCCATTTCAATACATAACGAATTTAATGTATTAATAACCTTTGTATTATCTGTAATTATAGCTTCCTCACTGTCTGGCAACTTTGCAAGATAATGACGTTCAATTTTATTAAATAATGTAAGCTCAACCTTTTTTGGGTCTACTAAAACAAACTTAACTTCTGCTGGATGTTTTTTATAAAGTAATGAGGTTAACACTGCATTTAGCCCAACAGACTTTCCTTGTCCTGTAGCACCAGCCATAAGTAAATGAGGCATTTTTGCTAAGTCTACAACAAACGTTTCATTGCTAATTGTTTTACCCAATGCAATTGGTAGTTGCATCTCAGATTTCTGAAATTTTTGCGCTGCAATCACAGAGTGCATTGAAACGATTGTGGATTTTTTATTCGGAACTTCAATACCAATTGTACCTTTACCAGGTATAGGAGCAATTATTCTAATACCTAATGCTGCTAACGATAATGCAATATCATCTTCTAAGTTTTTAATTTTTGAAATACGAACACCTGCATCTGGCACAATCTCATAAAGTGTTACTGTAGGACCAATAGTAGCTTTAATACTCTGAATACCAATTTTATAATTACTAAGGGTTTCTACAATTCTATTTTTATTTTCTTCGAGTTCATCCTTATCAATGGTAATACCTTCGGTATTATACTGCTTCAATAAATCTAAGGGCGGAAATTGATATTTACCTAACTCTAGCGTAGGATCAAATAGACCAAAATCCTCTACAAGCTTATCTGCCAGGTTATCCCGTTCAGATTTTTCTTCCTTAATTTCTTCCACTTCAATTGCAACATCAGGTTTTATCTCTTGGGTTTTTAGTTCTGGTTCTGTAATTGAAACCTCTAGTTCAGTGTCTTTTTTGGTTGGATTAAGTTTAGAGTGGTTTTTAATTGTTGGCTCTAAATTTTCTAAAGGGATTTCAAAAGATGATTTAATAGCTTCTGCTTCTTCTGTTAAACTATTGTCTATTGGTACATCATCTGCTTCTGTTATATTGTCTTTAGTGGAGTTAAACTCGTCTTTAAATTCTTTTTTAGCACGCTTAAAGAGATTTGTAAATGTTTCGCCATTTGCTTTAAACCGAATAGCAGCATATGTAATTAAACCAAATAGTAGGAGTAAAGCAGTCCCAATCTTACCTATATAATCTTGAAAGAAAGTATTCATCTCATAACCTATAGTACCTCCAAGCATACCATATTTGTGTGAGAAGAATCCAAAGAAAATAGAAAGCCAAATCACAATAAGTGTTCCCCAAATCCAGTGTTTTCTTAGTTTTGCCTTCTTTAGATTTAACGTAACATAAATACCAGATAAGAAAAATAAACCTGAAAAAATAAAGGATGCAATTCCGAAACCTTTATCAATAAATAGTTCACTTAACCATGCACCACCTTGTTTGGCCCAATTTTTATATTCATTTGAACGTACTGGAAAGTTTGCAAGAAGGCTTTGATCTTCTTTACCTTCAAATAAATGCGATAGAAAGGAGACAAAAAGCAACACACCAAGGATAATTAACAAGCTACCAAAAATTAACTTTTGTTGACTTGATAATTTGAAATTTGGTGATTTAAGTTTAGGTTTTGTTTTAGTATTCCTTTTTTTGGTCTTTTTCGCCATTAATCCCTTTTAGTGAAACAAAAATACAAATTACTGTTATTAACGACTGTTTATTTTAAAAAATTGCCAACGCCATTGTTAACAATTAAAAAATCTTTGGTATATAAATAATACCTGCAACAATAACAGCTGTAATAGCAGCTAAAAAAACAGCTCCAGCAGAAATATCTTTAATGCGTCCGATTTTGTGATGATGTTCAGGATGAATAAAATCTGCAATATATTCTATCGCTGTATTTACACCTTCAATACTCATCACTAATCCTATCATTCCTGTTTGAATTAACCACTCTGTTTTGGAAATATTAAAGTAAAAACCTGCAATAGTTATAACAATAGCAATACCAACTTGAATTTTAATACTAGCCTCAGTGCTTATAAGGTAAACAGCACCTTTAAGAGCATAACCAACACTTTTTATTCTGTTGATGAAGAAGGGTTCTTTAGATGGATTCATAAAGATTAACTCAAAGCAGACAATGCAGCTTCGTAGTTTGGTTCTTCTCCTGTTTCTGATACTTGTTCCGTGTGCGTAATGATTCCGTCTTTATCAATAACAACAATACTTCTAGACAATAAACCTTCAAAAGCACTATCTGTAAAAGTAACACCATAGTCTTCACCAAATTTTCCTGTTTTAAAATCAGATAATGATACCACATTTTCTAAACCTTCAGCTCCACAAAAACGTGCTTGCGCAAAAGGTAAATCTTTAGATATACACAAAACAACAGTATTATCTAAATTACTTGCTTTTTCATTGAAGGTTCTTATGGATTGTGCACATACTCCTGTATCTACACTCGGAAATATGTTGAGTACTACGTTTTTTCCAGAAAAATCACTAAGTGTTTTTTCTGATAAATCTGTTGCAGTTAAGTTAAAGTCATGAGCTTTTGTACCGATTTCTGGTAAGCTTCCTATGGTATTTGCTGGATTACCTCCTAATGTTATTTTAGCCATTTTTATAGTTTAAATTTTTGAAGCTTAAAAATAGTGATTATTGATTTTATATTCTACAAAAAAGTCTGGTCAAATTTCATTTTTTTTAATCTTATTTGTGGTTTATTAGGAATATGATAAATTTTCAATTCTAATTTAATTTCTAATAGGTTAATGTGTTAGTAATTTTTAGATTTGAATCACTAACTAAACAAATTATTATGGGAAGGAAATCTAATTTTATTGTACTTGCTTTATTGGTTATTGTTATTCTAGTCTGCGGAACCGAGTATCAAGTATTAGAATCTACTGGCACTATAGATAAAGGTGATACAGCTTGGATGATTGTTGCTACTGCATTAGTCTTTTTAATGACACCTGGTTTAGCTTTTTTCTATGGAGGCATGGTAAACAAAAAAAGTATTATATCCACTATGCTGCAAAGTTTTGTAGCACTTGGTGTTATCAGTGTGCTTTGGGTAGTATTTGGATTTAGCCTTGCTTTTGGTGATAGTTTTTACGGAATAATTGGAGATCCTAGAACATTTTTTTGTTTTAAAGATGTTATGGCTTCACCAAACCCTGATTTTGCTGAAACTATTCCATTTTTATTGTTCGCTTTATTTCAATTAAAATTTGCAATAATTACTCCAGCACTTATTACCGGAAGCTTTGCAGAACGTATTCGTTTTAGAAGTTATATTTTATTTATGGTGCTCTTTTCTGTAGTTATATACTCACCATTAGCACATATGACATGGCATCCTGATGGCTTACTAAGAAATTGGGGCGTTTTAGACTTTGCAGGTGGTACAGTTGTACATATGTCTGCTGGTTTAGCTGCTTTAGCAGGAGCTATTTATCTTGGCAAACGTAAAGAGCGTATAGAGAGACCTGCCAATATTCCTTATGTTATTTTAGGAACAGGTTTATTATGGTTTGGATGGTTTGGTTTTAATGCAGGCTCTGCCTTAGGTGCAAATGCAGATGCAGTAATTGCATTTTCTAACACCAATATTGCCTCAGCTACAAGTATGATTACTTGGTTGTTTTTTGATCGTTTTTACAATAGAAAAATGTCATCTCTAGGTGCATGTATTGGTGCAATTGTAGGTTTGGTTGCGATAACTCCAGCTGCAGGATTTGTGTCTTTAGGTCAAAGTGTATTTATTGGATTTGTTGCAGCCATAGTGAGTAATATTGCGATACAGCTTAATAAACGTTCTCAGATTGATGATACTTTAGATGTATTTCCTAGTCATGGAGTTGGAGGTATAGTAGGTATGCTTTTAACTGGTGTTTTAGCCAAGGATGTTGGACTTATTTATGGCGAGACACAAACGTTTTGGTATCACTTACTAGCATTAGTAATTGTAGCAGTATTTACATTTTTCGGAAGTTGGATATTATTTAAAATCGTAGATATTATGATTCCACTAAGAGTAAGACCAGATCAAGAGGAGCGTGGTTTAGACTTGTCTCAGCATGGTGAGAATGTTGAATGATATTTTTGTTATATTTTAAAGCTAAATTGCACTTATTCTCATAATATGAATCTAACCAAATTAGCATTATTCTTTTTTATAATTTTTATTAGTATCAATCTTAATTCGCAATCTGTTGAAGATATAATAGCTGATGAGTTATGTGATTGTATTAAAACAAAAGAAATAACAGAGCTAGAAAAAATAGACCTTTGTTTAGCGGATATAATATTGAGTAATGAGATAAATTTATTGAAAGAGTTTAGAGTTAAAACAATGGATAGCATTCCGCAAGATGTTTTTATAAGAATAGCTTCAAAAATGACCAAGCAATGTAGCTATCTCTTTAACTTTGTAGAACCTATTAAAGACAAAATATCAAATAATAATACTCTAAATTGTTCTGAACTAGTTGATGGTAATTATTATTACCTAATTCCTTCGTATGAAAACAGAAAAGTGATGGATACAACGTTTGTAAACATTAATAATCATTCTTGGGAAGAAAAAATGCAAAAAACTAATACCTATTCTAATCTCAAATTTTTAAAAAAAAGTGATTGTGAATTTTCGTTAGAGTTTATAGAAAGCGATGACGATATAAAAAAGAACTTTAGCAAAAAAGGCGATGTCTATAATTATAAAATTGTCGGCACTACATTAAATTCTTTGTTTCTAGAAATTGAAATGGGTAAACGAAAGTCTTATTTTGAATTAATAAAGTTAAAATAGTTTATCTCAACTCAGCACCAAGTTGCTTTTCAAAATTACCTTGTAGCTTCTGCATAATTTTATCAATCTGTTTATCTGTTAAGGTTTTAGCTTCATCTTGCAGCATAAAGCTTACAGCATAACTCTTTTTACCTTTAGGTAATTTTTCACCTTGATAAACGTCAAATAAATTAATGTCTTTTAATACTTTCTTTTCAGTTTGCTTGGCAATAGTGTAAATGTTTTCAAAAGAAACTGTTTCGTCTACCAATAAAGCAAAGTCTCTACGAACCTCGGGATATTTAGATATTTCAGTAACTTTAACAGTCTTAGCGCTTATTACTTGTAGTATATTATCCCAATTAAAATCTGCAAAAAGTACTTCTTGATCAATACCAAAAGATTTTAAGATTTTACGTGTAACTAAACCAAACTCAACCAATTTAATTTTACCAAAACCTAATTGCAGTCCTTCACTCAACATATCATTTTTAAGTGGAGACCCTTTAGCATTTGTTATACCTAATCGCTCTAACAACGCTATAATGATGCCTTTAAAATAAAAGAAATCACTCTTTTGAGTGCTTTCTAACCAACTTTCTGTAGTGCGATTACCACTTGTAAAAAGCGTTAAATGTTTATGCTCCTCGCGCTCGTTATAGTTATGATACGTTTTACCAAATTCAAATAATTTTAGGTCTAATTGACGTCTATTAATATTATGCGAAATAGCTTCAAGACCACTAAACAATAAACTTTGTCGCATTACTGCTAAATCATTACTTAACGGATTAAGCATTTCAACATTATGTTCAGCTTTTAAATGGTCACTTAACTCTATATAGTCTGGAGAAGTCAATGAATTTGCTAAAATTTCATTAAATCCTTGTGCTGCTAATTGATTACCAACAACATTCTGAATTTTATGATCTTCTGTTTTAGACGAGTAAGAGATAGAAGCATTTAATTTTTCTGTGGTACTTATATTATTATAACCATAAACACGTAATACCTCTTCAATAATATCAGCTTCTCGTTGAACATCATTTCTGTAGGCTGGCACTGTTAGACCTAAACCAGCTTCGGTAACGTTATTGACCTTTATATCTAATGATGTTAAAATTTGCTTAATGGTTTCTCTTGGAATTTCTTCACCTATCAGTTTTTTTGCATTTTCAAAACTAAGACGAACTTCAAAATCTTTTATTTTATTAGGATATGCATCAACAATATCACTACTAAGTTCACCTCCTGCAATGTCCATGATTAAAAGTGCACAACGTTTTAGTGCATACTCTGTAATATTAGGATCAATACCACGCTCAAATCTAAATGAAGCATCAGTATTTAATCCATGACGTTTTGCTGTTTTTCTAACACTTACAGGATCAAAATAAGCACTTTCTAAAAATATGCTCGTAGTTGTTTCTGATACTCCAGAATGAATACCTCCAAAAACACCAGCAATACACATTGGTTTATCTGCATCACAAATCATTAAATCCTCTTCATGCAATTCGCGTTCAACGTCATCAAGAGTAACAAATTTAGTTCCTGTTTTTAAAGTTTTAACTTCAATAGTATTACCTGATATTTTTGCAGCATCAAAAGCATGCAATGGCTGACCTAATTCATGCAACACATAATTGGTAGCGTCTACAATATTATTAATAGGCGCTAAACCAATAGATTTTAAACGATTTTGTAACCATTGTGGAGATGGTTCAACTTTTAATCCAGATAAAGTTACACCACAATATCTAGGCGCTTTCTCTTTATCTAAAACATCAACATCTATTTTTAAGGATCTTTTATCAAGATGAAATGCACTTACAGAAGGTGTAATAAGCTCTAAATTTTCTTCGTGCTGCAATAAGCCTGCTTTTAAATCTCTAGCTACACCATAATGACTCATGGCATCGGCTCTATTTGGTGTTAAACCAATTTCAAAAACATAATCATTTTCAATTTCAAAAACCTCAGAAGCTAAAGTTCCTGGTTCTAATATATCGTCTAATATCATAATACCATCATGCGATGCACCAAGACCCAGTTCGTCTTCGGCACAAATCATTCCGTAGCTTTCTTCACCTCTAATTTTTCCTTTTTTTATTTTCCAAGCTTCACCTTCAGAAGTATATAATGTGGTTCCTATGGTTGCTACAGGTACTTTTTGACCTTTATCTACATTTGGAGCTCCACAAACAATCTGAACAGGTTCTTTCTCTCCAATATTTACAGAAGTGATTTTTAGTTTATCAGCATTAGGATGCTTAGAACAGGTTATAACTTCACCAACAACAATACCTTCTAATCCACCTTTTACAGACTGAAATGGTTCAATACCTTCGATCTCTAAACCAAGATCAGTGAGTAATTCACCAGTTTTTTCTGGTGACCAATCTGTCTTAATAAATTGCTTTAACCAATTATATGATATTTTCATCGTTTGTTTTTAATGCAGTCGCAAAGATAATAAACCTCGTTTCTTAATGAAATTGAATGATTGCTTTTTTATTTAAGCTTTTTGTTGTTATTTAGAACCACTATGAAAAGTATTAAAACTATTAAAAAGTACCTTATTGTAACCTTAGCATTACTCTGTATAAGTTGTAAGCAAGAATCTAAGGCAGAACATTTAAAAGTAGGCATTTACAGAGCTGTTTTACAGGTCCAAGATAATAAAGAATTACCCTTTAATTTTGAAATAGCTGATGATAATTCTGTGGTTATTTATAATGCCGAAGAGCGTATTAAAGACAATCAGTTAACTTATAAGAATGATTCTATTTATATAACCTTTCCAGTATATGAAGGCTATATCGCTGGAACAGTTAAGAATGGAGTATTACAAGGCCATTATATCAAAGAAAGTTTAGATAGAGTAGTCCCTTTTAATGCTGAAATAGGATCAAAACGATTTGAAATCAATGAACGTAAATCAAAATTCAATATTTCAGGAAACTGGGAAACAGTTTTTAGTAAAGACATTGAAGGTGATGAATACATTGCTAAAGGAATTTTTACACAAAATGGTAATGTAGTTAATGGAACGTTTAGAACTACGACTGGTGATTATCGTTTTTTAGAAGGTGTTTTAAACGGAAATCAATTGTCATTATCAGCTTTTGATGGTGCTCACGCTTTTTTGTTTACAGCAAATGTGACAGATTCTACAATGGAAGGTCAATTTTACTCTGGTAATCATTGGAAAGAACCTTTTGTAGCTAAAATTAATCCTGATTACGAGTTACCAGATTCAGATTCATTAACTTACCTTAAAGAGGGTTATGATAAATTTGCTTTTTCATTTCCTGATGAAAATGGAAAAATAGTATCTCTTCAAGATGAACGATTTAAAGATAAAGTTGTATTAGTGCAAATCATGGGAACTTGGTGTCCTAACTGTTTAGATGAAAGTCGTTTTTATTCAGAGTATTACAAAAATAATTCTAACGAGGATATTGAAATAGTAGCTTTAGCTTTTGAATATGCCAAAACTAAAGATAGAGCTTTAACTAATATTAGACGATTAAGAGATAACACAGAAATTACCTACCCTATTTTATTGGCGCAAATAGGTAGCTCTGATAAAGGGAAGGCTAATGAAAAATTGCCAATGTTAAATCATGTATTAAGTTACCCAACCACTATTTATATCGATAAAAAAGGTAATGTTCGTAAAATACATACAGGCTTTAATGGTCCTGCAACAGGAGACAAGTATAACATGTTTATTTCTGAGTTTGACAGCTTTGTTAAAATGTTGCTTTTAGAATAATTATAGTATGTTTGTACTACATAAAAAAAAATTACCATGAAGAAGTTATTTGCCCTACTTACTTTTTTAATTTTATTTACTGCTATTACATGTGAGAATGAGCCCATTGACGATGGTATTGAAACCATTGAAACTAATATGTCTTGCGAGCAAGCTGTTTTAAATACAGCTGAAGCAGCTTTAGCTTTTTTAGAAATAGACGAAGGAAATTATCAGCAACTTTGTATTGCTTACAAAGAAGCTCTAGAGGCACAAATATTAGCTTGTGGAGATCCAGATGGTTCTATACAGCAAGGTATTGATGCTTTAGGAGATTGTACTGATCCTTCTACCTTTACGGATTGTGAAGCAGCTGAAAATGCAGCGAACTTAGCAGAGATTAATTTCAGTAATGCCAATGATGATAATTATGAAACTCTTTGTGTAATATATAGATCTGCTCTAGAAGAACAGATTTTTGAATGTGGTGATGAAGATGGAAGTTTGCAAGCTATGATTGACGAACTTGGTGATTGTTCTAATGATCCAGATCCAGTTTCAGACAGTGAAATTAGATTTTCAGCTGGTACTGCACCAATTGTTTTTGATATTATAACAGTTGTAGAAGCAGGAAACTTTTTAGAAGTAACAGGTGAAAGTTCTGCTAATGGAGCAAGTAGCTATAGAATATATTTTGAAGTAGAACAAAATGCCACAGGAGTTGATATTATAAATAGTACGTTTGAGGTAACATTAACCTCTACATTTTTTCCTAACACAGATGGATTTGATGATTTTACATCCAACATAACCACAAATGAAGCAGGAGAATTACTAGGAACCTTTGGTGGCATTGTTACCAACGCAGATGGAGGTGACTTAAGTTTAACCTCTGGTGTTATTGAAGTATATTATTAATTCTAAATGATATCATATTAAAAAAGCCACTTAACAGAAGTGGCTTTTTTAATATGATATCGTTATTGTTAGTTGCTAATACTACCAGAACCAGATACTTTTGTATCCTCTTTTTCAGGATTACCTTTATACTCAATATCTCCAGAGCCTGCAACTCTAGCCTTTAGGCTCTTTCTGCTTACTACTTCGGCATCACCAGATCCAGCAACTGATACAGTTGTATTATTAGATTCTAAATTAAACCCATGAAAATCACCAGAACCAGCAACTTTGGCTTCTAAGTTTTCTGTTTTTCCTTTTAATGTTAAGTCTCCAGATCCTGCAATACTCCCTTTTACATTACTGGTAGCGACATCTAAGATTAAATCACCAGAACCTGCTAATGCAACACTTAAGTCTGATGCAGAAATAGTATCCTTATTATATAAATCTCCCGAACCAGCTAATGATACATGATTAATATCTTTAAAGGGAATCGTAATTTTAATCGTATTATTTTTACTTGTTTGAAGGTTGATTTTTTTCTGAGTTTTTACAACCAATTGATTGTCTTTTATTTCAGTTACAATATATTCTAAAAGGTTTTCTTCACCTTCTATAGTAATTTTTCCTTCTTCTCCAGCAACTAATATATAATCAAAAGATCCTGCACATTTTATACCATCATAGTCAGATGTAGTACGTGTTATTGTGGTTACATTACCGTTACCTTTAATTTTTTTTCCTTTTCCATACCATTGAGCATGTGTTAAGCTCACAAACATAATGGCAATTAATACTAAGATTGATTTTTTCATTGTTGTATTGTTTTAAGATTAATTATTGTTGTTCAAATTTTACACTTCCATATTCAGATTCTATCCTAATCATATTTCCTGAATTAGAATTTCCTCTGTAACCTTGGTAATATTTTTCTCCAGATTCTATTCGTTTTTTATTGAAAGTAAAACCATCAGAACCTTTTAAGCTTGCATATTCTAATTCTATATCAAAACTAAAGTTGTAACCAGAATCATAACCAATGTTAATTCCTGTGTAATCTGTTTCTATTAAAACATCTCCAGCGTTTGAAGCCATTCGTTCTATTTTTATAGAACCATAATCTGCTTTAACTTCTACATTTTTGTATACATTTCCAATTCTTAAACTTAGATAATCACCATTACCACTAAGGTTATTTACATTGCCTATTTTTAGGGCGTTATAATCACAGTTATAATTAATGTTTTCAGCCATTTCAATAACTGACTTTGTGTAATCTGCATTGATATCTAAATTCTTAGCTTTAGCAATAGTGTATCCACTATAATCTGCGTTTATTGAGCCTGAGTTTATATATTCAAAATAGCAGTTATTGGTATAATCAAAAGTAATATCATTGTTTTCTGCCATGAGTTCTTGTGTTGTAATTTTACCATAATCACAGTTAATTTCTGCTCTTCCTTCTAATTTTTCAACATCTATACTACCATAATCATTACTTAAATCAATGTTATTACTCATTGGCATTTTAACAACATAGTTTATTTCCATATTTACATTGTTACTCTTGTTCCATTTCCACCAAGATTTTGATCCATTTTTATTAAACTTAGTTTTGGCTGATACCATAGTATTTGATGCTGAAAATTCTACATCTATTTCATCTAATTTTTGCTGTACCTTTTCTTCGTTGTTACCATTAGTTTTAATAAAAACTTCGATAACGATTCTATCTTCATTCCAAGTGTTAATATCTAAGTTTCCATAGCTATTATCAATCTTTAAAGTTGCATTAGAGCTCACATTAAATTCTTTTTTAATGCTCTTTTCTTTAGTATGTTTTCCTTTTCCTGTTGTAGCAAAAGTAATTGTAGGTACTAATAGCATTACTAATACTAGTCTATATAGTAGTGTTGTTTTCATTTGTAATTTGTTTTTTGTTTTTAATATCATCTATGTATTCTAATACGTGTTGTAATAATTCTATTCTATTCTGAAAGTTGGTAATCATGGCATAAATAACACGTTTATCGTTACCACTTTCATTTAAGTCTAATTTTAAGTTTTCATATTCAGTTTCTAAGCCATTAATTCTAGTTAGAGCATCATTGATAATTAGCTCAGTTTCAGGTGTTCGTTCTGCCTCAAGTTTTGTAAGCTCATTACTAATTGTTAGTGTAAAAAAATCTTGTGCTTGAGAATACTCAGGCGATACAGCAGCTAAATCCATTATTTCAGGTTCTTGATTGCCTATTGAGAATATCCCAAAACAGATAATAACTGATGCTGCTATTGCTAAAAATGGTTTCCAAAGTGTAACAAGCTTTGATGGTTTTGAAGGAATAGGACTAGTATTAGTCTTCTCTAGTTTAGCCAAGAATCTATTTTCATGACCAGAGTTAGGAACTTCAATATCAAATTCTGATTGTAATCGTTCAAACATAGTATCTAAATTTTTATGTTTCATTGTATTAACCTGTTGGTTCTAATTTTTGTCTAAGGCTTGTTTTTGCTCTAGATATCATAGTTCTGCAATTGGCATAACTAATATTCATAATATCACAGATCTCTTCGTAATCATACCCTTCAATAAAATGAAGCGATAAACCTATACGATAATTGTCTTTTAAAGTATTCATACCTTCAAGAATTTGTTTAGCTTTTACTGAAGTTAAATCATCTTTAAAAACAGATTCATCTTCTTGTTCTTGTACTTTGTATAATACATCATCTAAAGGAATATTATTAGTTTTCTTGTTGTAATCTAAAATGCTATTGTTTATTACAATACGTTTTAACCAAGACCCAAATGTTTTAATTTCTTTTAAACTATCTAGTTTTGTAAAGGCAGTTAAAAACGAGTCTTGCATAATATCCTCTGCTTTAAAACTGTCTTTTACAATTCTAAAAGATGTGTTATACATAGCTTTATAATACCTATTGTAAACTTCTAATTGTGCACGTTGGTTTCCGAGTTTACAAGCGGTTATTAATTCTTCTGTATTTTGATTGGTTAGAGACAAAATAATAATGGCTTTACACTACAGATAGTAAGAGATTTATATTGTTACACTTTTTCATTATTTTTTTTCGTTTAATGAATAATTAATTGGCATAACAATTGAATTTATAGAGTTATAAATAAACACTGAATCCTTTTAAATGTTTGTATTTTAGAAGATTAAGGATTCATTATAACTTTAAAAATAAAACATTCTGGATAATTTAATGACAGAATGACTTAAAAATACTATGGGAAGATCTAAATTTAAAATGCTTGACAGTTTGTCATTTCAGGATTTTGATGAAAATTCAGAATTAATTCCATTAATGACTCCAGAAGATGAGGCCGAAATTAATAATGAAGTTTTACCAGAAGCGCTTCCAATTTTACCTTTAAGAAATACGGTTTTATTTCCTGGAGTTGTTATACCTATAACAGCTGGTAGAGATAAATCTATCCAGTTAATTAAAGATGCTAATAAAGGGAGTAAGGTAATTGGAGTTGTAGCACAAAAAGATGAAGCTGTTGAAGATCCTACACACAAAGACATTAATAATGTTGGTACAGTAGCCAAAATTTTAAAGGTTTTAAAAATGCCAGATGGTAATACAACAGTTATTATTCAAGGTAAGAAACGGTTTAAAATCAATCAGGTTGTTACCGAAACGCCTTATATGAATGCAACAATTAAGGATGTACCTGAGGCTAAACCAGCTCAAAAAAATGAAGAATTTACTGCAATTATCGAATCTATTAAAGATTTAGCATTACAGATTATTACCGATAGTCCTAACATACCTACTGAAGCATCATTTGCTATTAAAAATATTGAAAGTAATTCGTTTTTAGTGAATTTTGTATCTTCTAATATGAACCTATCCGTAAAAGATAAGCAAGAATTATTAGAAATTAATGATTTAAAAAGCAGAGCACTGGCAACACTAAAATATATGAATGTTGAGTTGCAAAAGTTGGAGTTAAAGAATGATATTCAATCTAAAGTTCAAAGTGATTTAAACCAACAGCAACGTGAGTATTTCCTGCATCAGCAAATGAAACAAATCCAAGAAGAACTTGGAGGAGGCGTATCTTATGGTGAAGAAGTAGAAGAAATGCGACTGCGCGCTAAAGATAAAAAATGGGACGATAAGGTAGCTGAGCATTTTAATAAGGAGTTGGCCAAAATGCAACGCATGAATCCACAAGTTGCCGAATATTCTATTCAGCGAAACTACTTGGATTTATTCCTGGATTTACCTTGGAATGAGTTTAGTGATGATAAATTTGATTTAAAACGTGCTAAGCGTATCCTAGATAGAGATCATTATGGATTAGACGACGTTAAGCGTCGTATTATAGAATATCTAGCAGTGCTAAAATTACGTAATGATATGAAGTCTCCAATATTATGTTTGTATGGCCCTCCAGGTGTTGGTAAAACATCCTTAGGAAAATCTATTGCAGAGGCTTTAGGTAGAGAATACGTTCGCATGTCATTAGGTGGTTTACGAGATGAAGCAGAAATTAGAGGTCATCGAAAAACCTATATTGGTGCTATGCCTGGGCGAATTTTGCAAAGTCTAAAAAAGGCAGGAACGTCAAATCCTGTATTTGTATTAGATGAAATTGATAAGCTCTCCAATAGTCATCAAGGTGATCCATCTTCAGCAATGTTAGAAGTTTTAGATCCTGAGCAAAACAGTGAATTCTATGATAATTTCTTAGAAATGGGATATGACTTATCTAAAGTAATGTTTATTGCCACTTCTAACAGCTTAAACACAATACAACCTGCATTGAGAGATCGTATGGAGATTATTAATGTAACAGGTTACACTATTGAAGAAAAAGTAGAAATTGCCAAGCGTCATCTTTTACCTAAACAATTAGAGGAGCATGGTTTAAATGATAAAGCTATAAAAATTGCAAAACCACAATTAGAAAAAATTGTAGAAGGATACACTAGAGAATCTGGTGTTAGAGGTTTAGAAAAGCAAATTGCTAAGATGGTACGTTATGCTGCAAAAAATATAGCAATGGAAGAAGCTTATAACGTTAAGGTTTCTAATGACGATATTATTGAAGTTCTTGGCGCTCCAAAATTAGAACGTGATAAATACGAAAACAATAACGTTGCAGGTGTTGTAACTGGTTTAGCTTGGACAAGAGTAGGAGGTGATATCTTATTTATTGAGTCTATTTTATCTAAAGGGAAAGGTAATCTTTCTATTACTGGTAATTTAGGAAAAGTGATGAAAGAATCTGCTACCATTGCTATGGAATACATCAAGGCCAATGCAGATAATTTTAGTTTAGATACTGAAGTTTTTGATAAGTATAACGTACATATTCATGTGCCAGAAGGCGCTACACCAAAAGATGGACCTAGTGCTGGTGTAACCATGTTAACGTCTCTAGTGTCTTTATTTACACAACGTAAAGTAAAAAAGAGTTTAGCCATGACTGGTGAAATTACCCTTAGAGGAAAAGTGCTTCCTGTTGGTGGTATAAAAGAAAAAATACTTGCAGCTAAAAGAGCTAGAATAAAGGAGATTTTATTATCAGAAGACAATAGACGCGACATCAAAGAAATCAAATCAGATTATTTAAAAGGTTTAACGTTTCATTATGTTACAGATATGCATCAAGTTTTAGATATTGCACTTACAAATCAAAAAGTTAAGAATGCTAAAAAATTATAAGTTACTAGTATTTATAATCAGTTTTTGTCTATCAAGCTCCATTGGTTTTGCACAATCTGAGGAATATAAAGATGTATTACTAGATGGTAAACCAGCAAAGCTTAATCTTAAAACAGGTGAAATTACATTAGTAAAAAAATTAGCTGACACTAAAGTAGATGCTTCAGAAATTAAAGTAAAAGCAGAGTCTGAAAAGTCAAAGTCTACTCAGAGTAATAATGAAGCAGATAGTAATAATAACGAATTTCATATCGTTAAATCTAATGAAAGACTTACTACAATAGCAAAGCAATATAATATATCATTGGTGAAATTAATGGAAGCTAATAAGCTTGAAACAACATTAATCAGTAAAGGACAAAAACTAAGAGTTCGTGATTTTTCTGAAAATAAAAATCATAAAAATCAAACTTCTAATAGTGTTGAATCAGCAAAGGTAAACTCAGATTTTCATTTAGTAACTAAAGGGCAAACTTTATACAGTATCTCCAAGATATATGGTTATTCTGTAAATGAGCTTAAATCGTTTAATAATTTAAACTCAAATCTTATAAAAGAAGGCCAACGTTTACGTATCACTAAACCATTACCATCAACAATACAACATTCATCTGATGTCTGGATTGTGGTTAAAGGCGATACGCTTTATAGTATTTCAAAAAGAACATCTACAACAGTAAATGCATTAAAACAAATTAATAACCTTACTAGTAATCTTATTTTTATTGGGCAGAAACTTCGATTAAAGTAATAAGTCTTTATATCCCAAAAAATAAATGTAGCCTAGAATCGTTTTACAATAGATTTAGTTACTTTTGCATGCTATGTTTAAGAGGATTGCTACAATAATTCTGCTTCAATTTTGTTTTTTTCTCCAAGCTCAGGTTGGAGGTGAAGCAACCTATCAATTCCTAAATTTAGTATCCTCTCCAAGACAAGCAGCTTTAGGTGGAAAAGTTATTACTAACTATGATTATGATGTAACGTCTGCACTTTATAATCCAGCATCTATAAATGTAGAAATGGATAACCAATTGGCAGTAAATTACTCGAGTTACCTCGGCGGAATTAGTTACGGAACCATAGCATATGCTTATACTTGGGATAGACGTGTACAAACCTTTCATATTGGTGCTACTTATGTTAATTATGGAACGTTTGATGGTTATGACATTAATGGCTTACCAACAGGAACGTTTTCAGGAAACGAAGCAGCCTTATCATTTGGATATTCGTATAATATACCCTTCACAGATTTTTATTTAGGAGCTAGTGCAAAATTGATAACATCTCAATTAGAAATTTATAATTCATTTGGTGGAGCTGTTGATTTGGCAGCTATGTATATTAATGATAAGATAGATTTTCATGCTGCTTTAACAGTGCGTAATTTAGGAGCTCAATTCAAAACTTATGCTGGACTCAATGAGAAATTACCAATGGAAATTAACTTTGGTTTGTCTCAAACACTTGAAAATGTTCCTATTCGTTGGCATTTAACTTTTGAAAACCTTCAAGCTTGGCCTATTGGCTTTTCTAATCCTGCTAGAGCAGAAACAGATTTAAATGGTAATCAAACACAAGAAAAAGTAGGGTTTTTTAATGAATTATTAAGGCATACTATTGTTGCTGCAGAAATATTTCCAGAAAGAGGTTTTAATTTAAGATTAGGTTATAACTTTAGACGATCAGAAGAATTACGTATCGTAGACCAACGAAATTTTTCAGGATTAAGTTTCGGTGTAGGTATAAGATTAAATAAAATGCGTTTTAGTTATACACATGCTCGCTACTCTAGTAACTCCAATACAAGTTTCTTTGGATTGCAAATAGATTTACGTTAATGACTAATATTACTATTGCAATAGATGGTTTTTCTTCAACAGGTAAAAGCACTGTAGCTAAACTGCTTGCAAAAGCATTAGGCTACATATATGTAGACTCAGGTGCTATGTATAGAGCTGTAACGTTTTATGCTATGCAACATAACTTTATTGAAGAAAATTATTTATTTGAAGAGGCTCTTGTTAAAAGCTTAGACGACATTTTTATTTCCTTTAAACATAATGAAGAATTAGGTTTTTCAGAAGTTTTTTTAAATAATGTTAATATTGAAAAAGAAATTAGAACCCTTGAGGTATCTAATTTTGTTAGCACCATTGCTGCAATACCAGAAGTAAGACGAAAACTGGTTATACAGCAGCAAGATATGGGAAAAGCTAAAGGTGTAGTTATGGATGGTAGAGATATAGGCACAGTTGTTTTTCCTTATGCAGAACTTAAAATATTTATGACAGCTTCAGCTGAAACTAGAGCACAAAGACGTTTTCAAGAGCTTATCGATAGAGGAGACGAGGTGCATTTTGAAGAGGTGTTAGATAATGTTATTAAGCGAGATTATATAGACTCTACAAGAGAGGATTCACCACTCATACAAGCGGAAGACGCTGTCTTATTTAATAATTCCAATTTCTCCATTGAGGAACAATTTGAAAAGGTATTAAATTTAGCCAAATCAATTATTAAGCACAAAAAAAGCGACACTAACTAGTATCGCTTTTTTGATAATAATCTTAAATCCTATAAATTAGGAATAATCAGTTCTTGATCTGGATGTATTAAATCTGGATTCTTTAATATATCAGTATTTGCTGCAAAAATGTCTTTGTACTTCATTGCATCACCATAATAATGCTTAGCAATTTTTCCTAAAGTCTCACCAGAGGCAACAGTATGTCTTGCATAAACAGACTCGTCTGCTACTTTAATATCAGCTACAATATCTGTTGGATTATCACCACCAGCAACCTTAATAGCATCCCAAAGTAAATTTTTCTCATATTGTGTTGCGGCTGTACCTTGTACTTTTAGCACGCCGTTTTCTTCGCTTACGTTTCCGTTTTGAATGTTTAATTGTTCCCCTAGGTCTAATACGCCTTGGTATTTAGCTCTAACCATAATTGTTTAAATTTTAAGTATTAATAGTATGTAAATATATCAAATTTATGTACTACTTATAGTAGCAACTTTGATATCTAGTTTATTAGACACCTTTTTTATCAAAAAGTCACTAAAAAAAGTTTCTATAATTTAAAGTATTGTGTCCAGTAACGATCACCTTCTTCAAAATACCAAACTTCCAATACATCTGAGTTTAAAGAATATTCTTGGGTGTAAGAATTATTATTTTCTGTTGTGTATAACAATATGTTATTGTTAACGTCTATCGTGAAAACACCATTTGTAATAATACCATTAGAATCATCAAAAGTATAATTACCTTTTGTATCATTGATATTTGAATCCTCCATAAACATTATTGTTTCACAACATAAGGCTTCTAAGGATGATACATTGTTAATACCACGAGAACTTATTTCCCATTCACCCAATAATCCTGAATTACTAAGAGGATTAATAGTTACATCATCATCACTGCAACTGATTAGTATTGATACCAATATTAAAACGTATAAATTTATTTTTTTCATGCGAAATATTTTTTCAAAAATAGAGCTATTATCCTTTTGGCTATTAATCTTAAATATTATGATTGTATCATTTTAATGTAAAGTAGTTTAAATAATGGTCTAGTAATTTGTTAATTGATTGGAAATGATTAATTTTGCGCTCCTTTTTAGCGAATAATTGAAAGTAGAAAAGGAAATAAAAAATTTAAATTAATAACTTCTGTTAGTTATTCGTTAGACTTTCAAAAACTACAGAATACAAATTTTAATCAGCACAATGGCTGAAAAGAAAACAAAAAAAGCTGAGGCAGCATTAGAAGCAGTTGAGGCAGTAACAGTAGAAGCTCCAGTAATCTCTGAAGCACAAGCAAATCCGGAAAAGTTTCTTAAAGAATTCGATTGGCACAATTACGAAGAAGGTATTGAGCAAGTAGAAGACAAGAAACTTGAGGAATTTGAAAAACTTGTATCTGAAAATTTCGTTGACACTTTAAATGATGAAGTTGTAGAAGGTGAAGTCATTCATATCACTGATAGAGATGCTATCATTGATATTAATGCTAAATCTGAAGGCGTTATTTCTCTTAATGAATTTAGATACAATCCAAACCTTAAAGTTGGAGATAAAGTAGAAGTATTAATCGACGTGCGCGAAGATGCAACTGGTCAGTTAGTATTATCTCACAGAAAAGCAAGAGTAATTAAAGCTTGGGACAGAGTAAATGCTGCTCATGATACTGGTGAAATCGTTAACGGTTTTGTGAAATGCAGAACTAAAGGTGGAATGATCGTAGATGTATTTGGCATAGAAGCATTCTTACCAGGATCTCAAATCGATGTAAAACCAATTAGAGATTACGATCAGTACGTTAATAAAACGATGGAATTTAAAGTTGTTAAAATCAACCACGAATTCAAAAATATAGTTGTTTCTCATAAAGCCCTTATCGAAGCAGATATCGAAGAACAAAAGAAAGAAATCATTGGCCAATTAGAAAAAGGACAAGTCTTAGAAGGTATTGTTAAAAACATTACGTCTTATGGTGTGTTTATTGATTTAGGTGGTGTTGATGGTTTAGTACATATTACAGATTTATCTTGGTCTCGCATCAACCATCCAAATGAGATTGTTGAATTAGATCAGAAATTAAATGTTGTAATCTTAGACTTTGATGAAAACAAATCTAGAATCCAATTAGGTCTTAAGCAGTTAAGTAAGCATCCATGGGAAGCTCTTGGAGAAGAAGTTAAAGTTGGAGATAAAGTAAAAGGTAAAGTAGTTGTTATTGCAGATTATGGTGCTTTTGTTGAAGTTTCTGAAGGTGTAGAAGGATTAATTCATGTCAGTGAAATGTCTTGGTCTACGCATTTAAGATCAGCCCAAGATTTTGTTACTGTTGGTGATGAAGTTGAAGCTCAAATCTTAACTCTAGATAGAGAAGACCGTAAAATGTCTCTTGGTATTAAGCAATTAACACCAGATCCATGGACAGATATTACATCTAAATATCCTGTAGGTTCTACACACACAGGAAAAGTTAGAAACTTTACAAACTTTGGAGTTTTTGTTGAATTAGAAGAAGGTATCGACGGATTAATTTACATCTCTGATTTATCTTGGACTAAGAAAATTAAGCATCCATCAGAATTTTGTAATGTAGGTGATGAATTAGAAGTTGTAGTTTTAGAATTAGATGTTGAAGGACGTAAGCTAAGTTTAGGTCATAAGCAAACAACTGAAAACCCTTGGGATAAATACGAAACTGAATTTGCTTTAAATACAGTTCATAAAGCTGCTGTTTCTGAAATAGTTGATAAAGGAGCAACAGTAGAATTTAACGAAGACATCATTGCATTTATTCCTTCAAGACATTTAGAAAAAGAGGATGGTTCTAAACTAAAGAAAGGTGAAGAAGCAGAATTTAAAATCATTGAGTTCAGTAAAGAGTTTAAGCGCGTAGTTGCTTCTCATACTGCTGTTCATAAAGAAGAGGAGGCTAAAATAGTAAAAGCTGCTGCTAAGAAAGCTGCATCTGCTGCTGCTGAGGCTAAACCAACTCTTGGTGATGCTAATGATGCTTTACAGGCACTTAAAGATAAAATGGACGGAAAAAAATAGTCTAATTATAAAATAAATAAAAAAGCTCTCTATTAGTTTAGGGAGCTTTTTTTATTTTCAATAAGAAGAAGGTTTAATTAATGTTTTTATGTAGTTTTGAGCAAAGCATTATTAATGAATAAATTAAAATTCTTACTGTTTAATGTAGTATTTTTTTTCATTTTAACAGGTAATTCTCAAGTAATAGCTTATGATGCTACCTTTAGTGAATATGCGATATCAACTTGTATAGATCTTACAAGTTTAAATCCTGTGGTAAAAGGACATCAATTAAATTATGTGGTTTCCTATCATAAGTTGCTTAGTGAGGCACAAACAAACAGTAATGTACTCCCTCCATTTTACTCATACCAATCTTTAAGTGAGACGCTTTACGCACGAGTAACAAATAATAATGATAGTTCAGATTATGCAACTTCAGAAATTACGATTAATTTATCACCATTACCATGCTGTCCACCTCCACCTCCAGGTTACAATAGTTTTAATTATTGTGATACTGATAATGATGGTCTTATTGAAGTGTATCTGCCAAATTTGCGATATATAGTTGCCTATGGTTATCCGCCAGAATCGTTTTGTGATATTGATGTATCTGAGATAAATATTCAATACTTCGCTAGTCAAGAGGATCTCGACAATGGCTCTAATCCTTTAGATGAGATTTATAACATTACTGAAAATACTGAGATTTATTATTTAATGACAAATACTGTTAGTTCTGATAGTTTTCAAGCGCAATTCGGAATAAATATTGAAACATGTAATGGATTAGATACTGATGGTGATGGCATAAATGATTATGATGAAGATGTAAATAGAAATGGATATTTTGAAGATGATGATACAGATATGGATGGACTTAAAAACTTTGAAGATGATGATGATGATAACGATTTAATTTTAACTATAGATGAAGACTATAATTCCAATGGTTCCGCATTAGATGATGATATAAATGGTAATGGTATAGCTGATTATTTAGAATCTAATGCAACGCTTTCAAATCAATTATTTGATGTAACAGTTATTGATATTTACCCAAATCCTATATTAGATAAGTTAAATATTAACAACACTGTAAGTGATTTAGATATTGAAATTTTTCTAATAGATATAAATGGCAAAATTATTTTTTCAAGCAAATTATTACCTAATATCTCAACTATTGATATGACAAGTTATAAATCAGGAATATATTTCTTAAAACTTAAAACAGCTATGAAAACCTCTATTGAAAAGGTCATTAAATTATAAAATATAACCTGTAATAATTCATGTAAAACGCTTTCAGCATTGCAAACCCTAATTATTTACCCTAACTTTGCCAAGCATACTTATCTAGTATATGAGTAAAAAAGTACTTCTTAACGCCAAAGAAATCAATATAATTCTTGAGCGTCTTGCTTGTCAACTTATAGAAAACCATCAAAATTTTTCAGAAACTGTTCTTATTGGTATACAACCAAGAGGTAAATACTTTGCAGAACGTATAGCTGTAATACTCAAAGAAACCTATAACATTAGTAATGTTGATCTTGGGTTTTTAGATATTACGTTTTTTAGAGACGATTTTAGACGAAGTAATAAACCTCTCGAAGCCAATACAACACATATAGATTTTATCGTAGAAGACAAAACGGTTATATTTATTGATGATGTCTTATATACAGGACGAAGTATAAGATCCGCATTAACTGCAATTCAGTCTTTCGGAAGACCTAAAGCTATAGAGTTAATGACATTAATAGATAGACGTTTTAGCAGACATTTACCTATTCAGCCAAATTATAGAGGACGACAAGTAGATGCCATAGAAAATGAAAAAGTTTTGGTGCAATGGAGCGAGAATAATAATAAAGATGTAGTTTATTTAACTAAGAACTAAATTGTTATGAGCGAGTTAAGTGTTAATCACTTATTAGGAATTAAATATCTCAATACCTCAGATATTAATTTAATATTTGAAACAGCAGATCAATTTAAAGAAGTTATTAATAGACCAATTAAAAAAGTACCATCCTTAAGAGATATTACTATTGCTAATTTATTTTTTGAAAATTCAACACGCACTAAACTATCTTTTGAATTAGCTGAAAAACGTCTCTCTGCAGATGTTATAAATTTTTCAGCATCACAATCTTCCGTAAAAAAAGGCGAAACCTTAATAGATACTGTTAATAATATTCTTTCTATGAAAGTGGATATGGTGGTTATGAGACATCCAAAACCTGGTGCAGGTGTATTTTTATCTAAGCATATTAATGCAAGTATAATTAATGCAGGTGATGGCGCTCACGAACATCCTACTCAAGCTTTATTAGACTGCTATTCTATTAAAGAGCATTTAGGCTCAATAAAAGGGAAAAAAGTGGTTATTGTTGGTGATATATTGCATAGTAGAGTAGCACTATCTAATATATATGCTTTAAAATTATTAGGTGCAGAAGTGATGGTTTGCGGACCACAAACACTCTTACCAAAATACATTGGTAAACTTGGCGTAATAGTTGAAACTAGTTTAATTAAAGCTTTACAATGGTGCGATGTCGCAAATATGTTACGTGTACAAAATGAGAGAATGGAAATTAGTTATTTTCCGTCTACTAGAGAATACGCTCAGCAATATGGTGTTACTAAACAATTACTAGATAGCTTAGATAAAAAAATCACCATTATGCATCCAGGACCTATTAATCGTGGTGTAGAAATTACAAGTGAGGTAGCAGACTCTGACCAGGCTATAATACTAGACCAAGTAGAAAACGGAGTTGCAGTGCGTATGGCTGTTATTTACTTATTAGCATCTAAAATAAAACCAAACTAATTATGATTTTTGATAAGGATGGTAATATTACAATTATTAGACAAGAAAAGGCTTCTGTAAAAACCTTAGTCAATAATATTGAACAGGTTTATGATACATATAAAAACGATCATATTATTGTAAATCTATCTAGTTTAGATGTTATCACTCTAGAAGATATTGTAGAGTTTTTAAGGATTAGTAATACACATAGAGGAGATAAAAAGTCCTTTGTTGTAGTGACTAATAAAGCAAATTTTGATATGATGCCAGATGAAATTTGTGTCGTACCTACATTACAAGAAGCACATGATATTATTGATATGGAAGAGATGGAACGAGATTTAGGTTTTTAGAATGAAGCTCACAATTTTAGGCTGTTATAGCGCTACACCAAGAATAAATACACACACAACATCTCAAGTTCTTGAAATAAAAAATCACATTTTACTTATTGATTGTGGAGAAGGTACACAAGTACAACTTCGTAGGTATAAAATAAAATTTGCTAGAATAAAGCATATTTTTATTTCTCATCTTCATGGAGATCATGTATTTGGTTTAGTAGGTTTAATCTCATCGTTTAGACTATTAGGAAGAGAAACAGATTTACACATTTATGGTCCAAAAGGCTTAAAGGAAATGATTACCTTACAACTAAAGTTAGCGGACTCTTGGACTAATTATAAATTAATTTTTCATCAACTAACATCAAAAGAATCTGAACTTGTTTTTGAAGATAGTAAGATACAAGTATACACAATTCCTTTAAATCATCGTATCTATACTAACGGCTTTTTATTTAAGGAAAAAGAAGGAGAACGAAAATTAGATATTAACGCAGCATTAAAAGCTAACATTAATAAAGCCTACTTTAGAAAGCTTAAGCAAGGGTTTGATGTTGAAAATGAAGATGGTGTTTTAATTGATTATAACAAAGTGACTAAGCCGCCTTTAGCTTCAAAAAGTTATGCATTTTGTAGTGATACTGCGTACCATGAGCCTATCATCCCTATAATTAAAAATGCCACAGTTCTCTATCACGAATCTACATTTTTAGATAAACACCAAAATCTATGTGCACCAACAAAACATAGCTCAGCAAAACAAGCTGCAACTATTGCTAAAAAAGCCAATGTAAAGCAACTTATACTAGGCCATTATTCTACACGATATGATGATTTATCTGAATTTAAGTCTGAGGCAGAAACAGTTTTTGATAATGTAGAGTTGGCTGAAGACGGAAAGTCGTTTGAGTTTAATTAACTTGCTCTGCAAAGTTTTTAAACTTTAGCATCCACTTTTCCACCTGTTTTTTAAACATACCTGGAAAAAGAGTTGCCATAATTTTTACCATAAAGCCTTTTAATTCTGTATAGTCAATTTCAGAATGGTAACGTGTTGTGTTATCATTTAGAACTTCAAAAGAAACACGCATTGTATTAGTTGTATACTTATGCTCATATAATCCTAAGAATTCTTTTGGTAGATTGTTAATTAAAATGGTCTCTTGTAATTCTAATTTTTCGTAAACTAATGTAGAAACAGCTCCTTTTTTACCTTCAGCTCCACGAATTAACGTTTTAGACTTAAAACCATCTTGTACATATTTTAAATTATCCGGATTGAGAAAAATGTCAACCACTTTTCCGATAGGAGAGTTAATATCTATTTGACAGTCAAAACGCATAGAAAAGTATTAGTTAAATTCTGCAAGTTTTCCAACCCAATCAACAGCTTCATTTAAACTATGTGAGCGTTTTAAAGGAATAGCTGCCATCTGTTTTTCAATATTAGCATTCAAATAAGTAGAATCTCTATAACTTACAATAGATGCTGCAACTAATATACTGTCATCTTTATCAAAATATGACCACAAAATAGGATCTATAGAATACGCATTAATTCTATTGGCTATATAAGCCAATTTTTTTGAGTCACCATAATTAAGTCTAACAGTAGCTAGAAGCTCATTAAGTTTTTCTGAATTAAAATGGACACCTTCATTAACTTCCATAACAAAGAAGTCCTCATTAGTCATGTATATACTGCCAAAACTAAGGACAACTTTTTTAAAGTTAAATTTGATGGATAAAGGGGAATCCTCAAATTTCATATGTAGTAATTAATCATTTAGTATTGACTAAATTACAAAAATAAGTTAACTTGCTATTCTATGAGTAACGATTTAAGTAACTACAGAAAGGTTTATAGTAAAGGAGAATTATTAATTGATACCTCACCAGAAAACCCATTAGATCTATTTCAGAATTGGTTTCATGACATTGATTCTAATTTCCCTGAAGAAGAGACTAATGCTATGTCATTAGCTACTATAGGTTTAGATGGTTATCCCAAAAGTAGAGTAGTGCTGTTAAAAAAGTTCTCTAATGAAGGTTTTACTTTTTACACTAATTATAATAGTGAAAAAGGAAAAGCTATTATAAATAACTCTAATGTATGCTTATCATTTTTTTGGCATGGTGCAGAACGCCAAGTTATTATTAAAGGTAAAGCTGAGAAAATAAATGAAAATTTAAGTGACACTTATTTTAATTCAAGACCAAGAGGTAGTCAACTTGGTGCATTGGTATCTAATCAAAGCGAAGTTGTAGATAGAAATCAATTAGAAGAAAAACTTATAGCCTTAGATAATCAATTTAAAGGCAAATTAATTCCTAGACCTAAACATTGGGGAGGAATAATTGTAAAACCTATAGAAATTGAGTTTTGGCAAGGAAGACCTAACAGATTACATGATAGAATCCGTTATAAACTACAAAAGGATTTTAACTGGATAAAAGACCGATTATCGCCATAATACATAAAAAATACTGATTTTTCTTACTAAAAAATACATTTCATCGAAAAATAGTACTTATTAGCGATTATTTAATTTCATCTTTTTTATATTTAAATCGTTAAACAAATAGTGCGTTAAAAACCGCCCCGTTTTTAAGCACTAAAAATAAACTTAACCGCTTATGAAAGTTTCTACTATGTTGCCTATTATGGCTATTGTGGCAGTATTGAACTTTACATCTTGTTCAAGTGAAAGCCTTCCTGAAGATAATGCAAATGCTATTAACTTAATTGATGCACCTGTAGCAAAAGATATCGAAATGGATATTTTACAGTTAATAAACGATTACAGATTAGAGAATGGATTTACAGCATTAAATAACCACAATATTATTAAGTCTGTTGCTTTTTCTCATACAGACTATATGATTGAAGTTGATAATGTTTCGCATGATAATTTCTTTGAAAGAAAAACAAGCCTTCAACAAAACGCTAATGCTATAAGTGTTTCAGAAAATGTAGCGTATGGATTTAGTTCTGCTCAATCTGTTGTAAACGCTTGGATTAACAGTCCAGGACACAAAGCTAATTTAGAAGGAGACTATACAGATTTTGATATATCAGCCGAACAAAACGAAGAAGGCGACTGGTATTTTACAAACATATTTATAAAGCGTTAATGCTTTAAGTTGATTGATAGCCCTAAAAACCGTGAATTTATGTCACGGTTTTTTTTATATCACAATTTTAACGTTATAGTTTTTGAGATCATCTAAGTAGTTTTTATGTGAAAAATCTTCATGATCAAACTCATCTCTACGCTTCCGTTTCATTTCGTTTCGTTTTAAAGCTTTAAGAAAACGTCTTACTTCTATTTCTTGATCCAAAATTATACCAGCGACTGTTTTCTTATGACCATTGTCATCTTTAGCTACCATAGTGAAATAAGAAGAATTACAATGCTTTATTTTACCTGTTTGAATATGTTCTGATTCTACACGTATACCAACAACCATAGAGGTTTGACCAACATAATTAATAGAAGCTTTCATGGTAACAAGTTCACCAACTTCTATTGGGTTTAAAAAATCTACGGTGTCTACTGATGCAGTAACACAATAGGCTTCTGAGTGTTTAGAAGCACAAGCAAAAGCTATTTGATCCATTAAGTTTAATATATAACCACCATGAATTTTTCCACTAAAGTTAGAGTGAGATGGTAACATCAGTTCTGAAATGGTAATTCTAGAGGCTTCAATAGATTTAAACATGGTGTTGTTTAGTATTAAATTAAAACAAAGTATACTAAGCCTGTAATTATGGCTATCCCAAAACTAATTAAGGTACCAATGAGAATATACTCTGTTAATTTTCTATGCTTAGATTCTTTTAAATCTCCAAACCTAAAGACAGATTTTGCTGTGATTAAAAAACCTACAGCTTCCCAATGGCCAGTAATTATAAAAATAAAAACGAGTATGCGTTCTAATATGCCAATATATTTACCAGCATCTTCTAAGGATTCATTGTCTTTAGTAAGCTCTTCAATATTCCATTTGCTGAAAATTGTTCTCATAATTATTGACACAGGAATCGTTAAAAACAAAAGACAGGTTAGTAATAATAAGTTGTTTTCTGTTATTAGTTCGTTTGCATTAATACTTTCATCAGATACTATATAGTAAGCCACTACAATGGCAATAATATGTAGCAACTGATCTATAAAAAAAAGTAAACGCTTAGTTTTTTTCTTCTGCAGAATAAGTTTTAGTGCATCAACTAAAAAATGTATGGCTGCAATACTAAGTATTAGTTTCCATTCAGAAAAATCCCAAACAAATAGAAACATCAGTAGGATATGGATACCTATGTGAAAGTAAAGTTTTAAAGATTTTAGCTTTTTTTCTTCCTTTTCTTCAACCCAAGATTGTGGCTGCAATATAAAATCACCTACAAGATGAGCAAGTATGAGTTTGGTTAGTAATATCATTGTATTAAAATAGCAATTTTTTCCCTGAAAAGACGGTTTAATTCTTGGATTTCCTCAAAGTATGCACGTTTTAAACGTTTGCTTACAGCTTCTTGGTTTATGCCTAATAGCTGTGCCAAATCTTTTTGTAGTTTGTTCTTGTGCTCTAAACTTAGCTTGACGGTTTCTGCACTATTAACTGTCCAATTATCCATGGCAATTAAAGCCAATTTAAAATAAAGATTCAACTCCTTATTAAGATTGTTATGAGATGTTTTAATCTTGAGGTTTGTTTTCTCTTGCTTTAAAAGCTCTAAAGTTCCTCCAGAATACTGAAATACCTCGCCATTAGATTCACTTACCTTATCGCCTTGAAACGTTTTATCTCCTATACCTATAGCGAGCCTTATATCAATACCTTTAATACATTTTAGGCAAGACTTAATGTAAACTGCATGTTCAAAACTATCAAGAAAGTCTTTTACCTCTATCTGAAAGCTATCACCTCTAAATATTTCGTATGTCCTGTTATCACCTTTAGACAGATACTCTAGGCACTGCTTTAACTGCGATAGCCAAAGACCTTGGTCGTTAAGGCTTCTAGAGTTAATGATATCTCCTGTAATAATACTTGTCATAATATTCCTTATTTATGGAATAATCAAATATATGCCATATTTATGGAATAAACAAATATATTCCTTTTTAAAGGAATGTTAGCGATGATTTATTGCTCGTCTTCCGCACGTTTTAAAATAGCTTCAGGAAGCGATTTTTTGGCTTTAGCTCCCATTTTCTTGAGTTTTTCAACACTAGTGATAAGATTACCACGACCTTCAACTAATTTATTCATAGCAGAAGAATAGTCATTTTTGGCAGCATCAATCTTTTTACCAACTCCTGTTAAATCGGTTACTAAGCCTTCAAATTTATCATACAAAGCACCAGCTTGTCTAGAAATTTCAATAGCATTACGTTGTTGCTTTTCGTTATTCCACATCGTATCAATCGTTCTTAATGTAGCCAGAAGCGTGGAAGGTGTAACGATAACGATATTTTTTTCAAAAGCTTTATTATAAAGAGTATTGTCTTCGTTTATAGCAATAGCAAAAGCAGGTTCAATAGGAATAAACATTAAAACAAAATCTGGTGATTCTATATCGTAGAGATCTTCGTACTTTTTTTCTGAGAGTTGCTCAATATGTTTTTTTATAGAGCTTAAATGTGCTTTTAAGTACAATTCTTTTTCACTATCCTCTGCATTGACATAACGATTATAGTCTGTAATAGATACTTTAGAATCTATGATCATTTTCTTATTATCTGGTAGATGGATCACCACATCTGGCATTACTCTAGAGTTGTCTTCTAACTTAAAGCTTTGCTGCACAAAATACTCTCTATCTTTCTCTAAACCAGATTTTTCTAAGACGCGTTCTAAAACTAATTCACCCCAATTTCCTTGTGTTTTGCTGTCGCCTTTTAAGGCCTTTGTAAGATTGGTTGCCTCTTTGGTCATTTGCAAATTAAGATCTTTTAAACCCAATAACTGCTCTTTGAGAGCGGAATGCATACTGATACTTTCTTTTTGAGAATCTTCAACCTTTTTCTCAAAAGTCTTTATCTTTTCTTCAAGTGGATTTAAGATATTTTTTATATTCTCTTTATTCTGAATGGTAAACTTCTCTGATTTCTCTTCTAAAATTTTATTGGCTAATAATTCAAAATCTTTTCGGAGTTGTTGTTGTCGCTCTTCTAATTCTTGATCTCGTTTTAAATTAAGCTGCTGTAAATTATCAAATTCAGTAGACTTTCGAGTTAATTCAGTATTTAAAAATTCTTTTTCACGACGTATGTCTTCTCTATCGTGCTCTAACTTTGAAAGGTTAGCTTTTAAATCATCTATAGTTTTACTTAACTGACTTTGTCGCTCCTGTAGCGAACTTTGTTCGCCTTTACTTTTTAGTTTGGTGATTACCATTCCAATATATGCACCAATTGCTGCAGACACTAAAATAGCAAGGATAAGAATAAGGTTATCGTTCATATAAAAAGTAAAAGATGCTTATATAGTCTTAGTAATACAGCACCTTCAAAGATAATTAATTTGTATTGTTGTGAAAGAGAATTTAACCTATTTCTTAACTCTAAAACTTCCAGTAGAATTATCAAAACCTATCAGATCTTTCGGGAAAAGTGTTTCAAAAACACCTTGTTCTATTAGCTTGCCTGGTGATTGAGATACAACATCTTTTTCTCTCATAACAATCATGGAGTCACATAATTGTATGGCTAAATCTATTTCGTGAGACGAGAACAGAATAGTTTTGTTAGTTTCTTTAACTAGTTTTTGTAGTAATTTAAGTATATATGCCTTATGATACATATCTAAATGCGTTGTTGGCTCATCTAAAATGATTAAATCTGTATTTTGAGCTAAAGCTCGAGCTATCATAACTTTTTGTAATTGACCATCACTGAGTTCGTAGCATTTTTTATCTTTAAGTTCTTCAGTGTTAGTTTTTATTAATGCTTCAGTAATACTATATATATCGTCTTCGGTTAACTGACCAACCCAATTGGTATATGGCTGTCTCCCTAAAGCAACGAGTTCAAAAACCGATAAATTTTTGGAAGCAACAGATTCGGTAAGTACTAAACTTAAGCTTTTTGCTAATTCTATGTTAGTAAAGTTTTTAATGCTTTTGGAGTTTATAAAAATATCACCATCTAAAGGTGGTTGAACTTTTGTTAAGGTTCTTAATAAAGTCGACTTACCAATACCATTAGCTCCAACAAGACCTACCAAAGTACCTTTTTGTAGTTCTATATTGATATTAGAAGCAATTACTGAACTTTGTTTTTTCGAGTAGTATCCAATCGATAAATGTTCAGTTTTTAACACAATATGTTTAATATTTTCAATCACTAAAAATTAAGCTTACGTTGTTTTACTAATAACCAAATAACTACTGGAGCACCAATAAGAGATGTAATAGCATTAATTGGCAATGTATAATCTGATGAAGGTAATTGTGCAACACCATCACAGATGAGCATTATTATAGCACCTGACAAAAGCACAGCTGGTAAAAGTATACTGTGGTTTGTGGTGTTAAAAATCTGTCTCGTTATATGCGGAACAGCTAAACCTATAAAAGCAATTGGTCCAGCGAAAGCGGTTATTGTACCTGCTAAAAGACTCGTTGCGATAATAATAATAAATCTGCTTTGCTTAATGTTTAGTCCTAAACTCTTAGCATAATTCTCACCGAGTAATAAGGTGTTTAATGCTTTTATTGAACGTATACTTAGCAGTAATCCTAAAAAATAAATTGAGGCGAAAATCAACAATTCAGACCAGGATAAGTTACCAAGGCTTCCAAATCCCCAAAAAATATACTGTTGTAATTGTTCTGCTGAGCTGAAATAGGAGAGCACGCTTACTATAGCAGCTGTTATACTTCCAAACATGAGTCCTATGATGAGTATAGCCATTGTATCTCTTACTCTAGAAGATACTAGCATTACTGCTAATAACACCAAGAAACTGCCTAAACTCGCTGCTATGATAATACTCCATTTTGAAATGAGTACCATAGAAAACCAACCACCAAAAACACCAGCTCCTAAAATTACAATAGCAACACCCAAACTTGCTCCAGAACTAATACCTAACACAAAAGGTCCTGCTAATGGATTTCTAAATAGTGTTTGCATTAATAATCCAGAAATACCAAGACCTGAGCCTACTAAGATGGCAGTAAAAGCCTTAGGTAATCTATAATTCTGAACAATAAATTCCTTATTTGTGTAGTCAGATGATTTCACTAAAAAACTATCTATGATTTCTGTAAAAGATATAGATACAGAACCTAGACTTATGTTTCCTATAAAGCATAATACTAATAGTATAACTAAAAGAATGAAACTGTTTTTATTTGATTTTAATAATGGCAACTATTGTAGAGGTTTAAAAAACACTGTTGTATAATCTGGTAGTAGTTTTGGATGACAGACTTTAATAATATCTTTTAGCACCAAATCTGGTCTAGCTGTACCTAATTCATAATATAAAACACCACCATTTTTCCCTTTAGTATTTGAGAAAGAATAGATTTGTTTTGTTTTAAAAGCATCAAATTGAGTATATAATTCACTTGCTTTTTCTAAGTCTTCATAAGATGTATAATACGAAGGACTCAACCAAATATCAGCAGACTTTGCTTTATTAAAAACGGTTTCAAAACTTAATGCTAAACTGCCTTTATCATAAGTATTTTCCCATAAATAATTAACATTAGCATCTTTTAAAAATTGTGCTTCAGGACTTGAGCCATTAGGTAAGTACCAAACGTCTTTATACATAGCTCCACTAAGAATAGTTGGTTTTCTTTTTGTGTCTTTAGTTAGTAACTGTGCTTTTCTATAATTAGTTTCAATAGTTTTAAATATGGAATCTGCTTTTTGTTCTTTATTAAATAAAACACCAAAAAATTTAATCCATTCTGCTTTAGCTAAAGGCGTTTTTTCAACCCAATCACCATTATATAAAACAGGAATATTAGCTTTAGATATGGTTTCAAAAGTTTTATTTACACCATCTACACCAAAACCTACAACTAAATCTGGTTGTAAGTCCAATATTACTTCAGTATTAATACCTTCATTTTTACCAAGCTCTCTCACAAGTCCATTATCTATTCTAGTTCTCGTCTTTTTGGATGAGATATAATCACAACCCGGAAAACCAACTAGTGCATTTTCAATACCTAGCAATTCTAAAGCTGGAATATGAGTAGTTGATGTAACTACAATGCTTTTAATCTTATGATCTATTATAGATTCAAATGCTTCAGATTTATAATCAACAAAAGAATTTTTATTTGTAATTGCATATTTATAAACTTTTTGAGATTTTGGCCATGGGCTTTTGATGGTTAATACTTTGTAGTCTCCGAAGTACTTAACACTAAAACCTTCTGCATACTTTATATGCATCGATTCACCTTCCATCTTATCTAGTATTAGATTTGAAGTTTCAGATTTACAGCTTAAAAGAAGTATAAGAGATAAAAAAAATATCTTTTTCAAAATATGAGGATTTCAAGATCAAAAATAAGATTAAAAGCTTAATTTCGCTCAGAATTTTGGTTTCATTCGTTGTTTTGAATGAATTAAAAGGGAATCTGGTGTAAGTCCAGAGCTGTTCCCGCAACTGTAAGCTAAGTCTATCAAGATGCTTACTACTAACTTCAAAACCACTGATTCTATAGAATTGGGAAGGTAAGTAGTAAGACGCAAGTCAGGAGACCTGCCAAATTCAAACATAAAAGTCAAACTTTCGGGATAAAAGTTTACGTAAGATAGTCTTACTATTCTCGATTAATTCGTATTACAATGCACAACAGAACAAGAGTTCTTATTGCAATATTTTCTATTGCAACCACTTTAGGATTCGCACAAACCAAACCTAACGATTCCTTAAACATCCAACAACTAGATGAAGTCGTAGTAACAGATTCTAAATTTAAACTCAAACGTGAAAATTCTGGTAAAGTTATCACCAAGATTTCTCAAAAAGATATGCTACAACGCAAAGGTCAGTCTATTGCAGAGATTATTGCTACTACTGCTGGAATTGAAATTAATGGTGCAAGAAGTAATGCAGGGCAAAACTTAAGCTATTTAGTTAGAGGAGGACGTAATAGGCAGGTGGTTATTCTTATTGATGGTGTGCAAGTTACTGATCCATCTCAAATTGCTAATGATTATGATTTGCGTTTATTAAATTCTGACCAGGTAGAATCTATTGAAATTTTAAAAGGAGCATCTAGTACACTTTATGGATCTGGTGCTGCTACTGCAATTATTAATATTAAACTAAAAGAAGCTGCTAAAGATAAAGTGGCAATTTCTGTAAACAGTGCATTAGGAACCAACCAAGCAGAGAATGAATCAGATTATCGCTTAGAGGATTTTAGAAACTCTGTTGCCATTTCTGGCACAGTAGATAAGTTTAGTTTTCGTGCAAATTTTGGACAGCAGTTCACAGATGGTTTATCAGCTATTTCTAGTGGTATCGAGTCTGACGCCTTTAATTCGGTTAATGGTAAGTTACAATTGGGATATCAATTCTGTGATAATTTTAAACTAGGTGTTTATGCTAGCTTTGATAATTTTGATGCTGATTTTGATGATAGTTTTGGTATGGCTGATGCAGATAATGTATCTGAAACTGACCAATATAGAATTGGTTTAAATTCTGAATTTAAGTATACTGGAGGAAGTATTGTACTTAATGCAGCTTACAATGATGTTGAACGTAAGATATCATCAAGCTTCCCTTCTCGATTTAATGCACAGAGTTTCATTATTGATGCTTATAATAAGTATAATTTCGATAATAAATTTTATACTATAGTTGGTGTTAATGCTCAAAACAATAGGATGGAAAGTTTCTCTATTCAATTTGGCTCTAACAATTTTTCTCAAGATATTAATCCAGATGATGCTAATTTTACCATCATAGATCCTTATGCCAATGTGGTATATACTTCGGATTTTGGGTTATCTGTAAACGCTGGTGTTAGGCTTAATAATCATAGTGAATATGGATCACATTTTGTTTATAGTTTAAATCCTTCCTATAAGAAGGACTTTGATTTTGGATACCTCAAAGGATTGGCAAGCTATAGCACTGCCTTTATAACACCATCTTTATTTCAATTATTTGAGCCATCATTTGGAAATGCAGATTTAGAGCCAGAAGAAAACGCTACTATAGAACTAGGAGCAGAAATTGGAATTAACAATAAAGGAATATTTAGTTTAGTATATTTTAATAGAGATGAAGAAAACTTTGTAGATTTTGTTGATACTGGAAATTTTGTATTCCAATATCAAAATAGCCAAAAATCTTTTACAGCGAATGGTTTTGAATTCACTGGACAATATAAATTTAGTAAGTCGTTTACAGTAAATGCAAATGCTACTTACACTAAAGTTGAAGATAATTTAAATTTAAGGATACCTGAATTAAAGGTAAATACAAGACTAGATTACCAATTATGTGATGCTACTTTACTTAGTTTATCATATCAGTTTAATGATGAACGAAACGACTCATTTTTTAATAACAGCACTTTTATGAGTGAAACACTAGTTCTAGAATCTTTCAATATACTAGACCTTTATATTAGTCATAAACTATGTAATAATATGACCCTTTTTGCTAATATTTCAAATTTGCTTAATGAGGATTACCAGGAATTATTTGGGTTTACAACACGTGGACGAAACGTAACTTTAGGTTTTAATTTAAATCTATAAACTTTTGTAGTATGAAAAAGCCGCTTAATAAGCGGCTTTTTTTATTTGTTCAATTGTACTGTCGACTGTTCAATAAAGAGTTCTTTTTCAAAAGGCTGTTGTCCTAATATAGTTTTAACGTATTCAAAATCAATATTAGAATTTCCGATTCTACCTAAGCCTTGAATATCTGCAATAGCTGCAGCTAATAGAGGTTCATTTACATCACCAAAGGTTCCAAGACTGTATACGCTCTCACTTAATGGTATATTAGGTGTAATACCTGAATTAGGTACAGCATCATCGTTTACATTTATAGAGTTTGCTACTAAAGGCTGCATAGCATAAGTATGATTAGGATTTACGTTAGTAGTATTGGTAAACTCAGGTGAATCGTAAATAGTAATCGAAGCTTGAGTTTTTCCTGCTGTATTAGTTCCTATTTGAACAACTTCTATATATGGTCTTAAACTATTTATTATTAATTCACTTGCTGAAGCTGTTTGCTCAGTGGTTAATACATAAACTTTATCTAGAGCTATGCTATTAAAATCATTAACAAATGGAAAGGTTGCATTATTATTTTGAAGCGTTTCGTTATAAACTAATTTTGAAAATGTATCACCAGTAAACTGTCCAGTAATCATACTCCCTAAAGCTTGAGCTACATCTACACGACCACCACCATTATAGCGTAAATCTAATACTAGATGTTGCACATTATTAGCTGCGAAATCTCCAAAGGCTGAATTAAGCTCATCAACAAAATCAGCTCTAAAACCTCTGTATAATAAATACCCAACATTTTCGCCATCTACATCTATTATTGAACTAGTATTCACAGGGTTTTCTGTAAATAAAGATTTAGTAATTGCAACAGTATTTCCATTAGATTCAAAGTCATCGTCTGAAATTTCTGGTGTACCATTATCCAAATAGTCTGCATAGTGTAAGGTGAAAGAATCTGACGCTAATAAAGTATTAACATTATCTGCTGTTAATGAAATACCATCAATTTGATTAAAAAAATCTCCGCGTTGTATTCCAGAAGTTTCGGCAGGACTATTTTTTGCGACTAAATAAGTTACTAAAATAAACTCTGAGGGATTAGAAGGATTTTCAAATCCGAAGAATCGTATTCCACTTGAAAGTGATGTGCCAGTTAAGGCTTGCTGTAATGCTATATAATCAGAGGTAATGAGACTAAATCTATCTATAATATTTGGTTGAAATAATAGACTTTCAAATAAACTTTCGGGCGAATCAAAACTTTGCAAGTATTCTGTATAGGCCTGATCAGATCCAAATCTATCATCTGCTAAATCTGAAATTTCTTCTTTATATAAATAAAAAATATTCATGCCTTTCCAAACAAAATCTTGGACTTCTAAATTAGAAAATTGAATATTATCATCTTGATCTTCAAAACAAGAATTTAGAATTAAAGCACAGGAGAATAGTAGGAGAAGAGATTTGTAATGTTTCATTTTCTTTTGTTTTAGCAATTAACCGTGTTATCAGTCTTATAAACCCTAAATTTACTTACAATATTGTAGTAATAAAAAAAAAGTTACAATTGTATGTAACAAAAGTTTTACTATCTCGTCGTAATTATGAAAAGGGATAAAAACCGATTCAACCAATCAAACAAAATGACACAGACTGATTTTATACAGTTAGTAATGCCTTTTAAGGATAAAGTATTCAGACTTGCTAAACGTTTGTTAGTCTCTAGAGAAGAAGCAGAAGATGCTACACAAGAAATTTTACTTAAACTCTGGAAAAACAAACACAAGATTGAAGAGTATAAAAATGTAGAGGCATTTTCTATGACAATGACTAAAAACTTTTGTCTGGATAGATTAAAATCTAAACAGGCACAAAATTTAAAAATTGTTCATAGTAATTATCAAGATAATAATGTGTCATTACAAAAACAGGTAGAAGCTAATGATAGCGTAGATTGGGTTTCTAGAATTATCGAAGATCTACCTGAACAACAAAAAATTATTGTTCAGTTAAGAGATATAGAACAGTATGATTTTGAAGAAATTGCAGAGATGTTAGATATGAATCCGACTGCCATTAGAGTGGCACTCTCTAGAGCAAGAAAAACAATAAGAGAAAAATTAACTAGTACACATAGTTATGGTATTAAATAATATAGAACAATTACTAGAAAAGTACGATAATGCAGAAACTTCCTTAAAAGAAGAACAGATGCTTGGTGAATATTTTGCACAAGATAATGTCCCAGCACACCTAGAATCTTATAAGGTTATGTTTCAGTACTTTAAAAATACTAAACAAGAGCATTACACTAAAGACGTTCCATTAAAACCTAAGAACACAAAAACTTTGTATCAATGGATTTCTGTTGCAGCTGTAGCAATTGTTATGTTAGGAATTTTTATTCCTAGAATAGACTCATTTTTTGGAGGATCATATGTTATGAGTCCAGAAGAAAAAGAAGTGTATTTAAAAACCAAAGACGCATTAGCTATGTTGTCTTCTAATTTCAATGATGGTGCTTCCAATATTGGCTTACTCAATGTTGCATCCTCTAACTTACAAGAAGGCTTTAATAGCATTAATGCATTAAACGTAGCATCTTCGAATTTTGAAAAAGGTGCACAACATATTAATTATGTTGGTGAATTCTCAAAACAAACAAGCAAATTATTAAAAACAAGTAATTAATTAAATTAAAGAAATCATGAAATCAAAGATTCACGTAAACAAAACAATAGAAATGATGAGTAAAAAGTTAGTATTAATCCTAGCCGTAATTTTAATGCCATTTGCAGCAACTGGTCAAAGTATTTTTGATAAATACGAAGATTTAGATAATGTTACAACCGTTGTAGTAAACAAAAAAATGTTTAGCATGTTAGCTAAAATGGGAGTAGATGTAGATGATCCTGAAGCTCAGGAAATTATTGATATGGCAAAAAACATCACTGGTTTAAAAGTTTTTACCACAGGAGATGAAAAAATCTCTGCTGATATGAAAGCTACAGTTAAAAAATACCTTAACGGTTCTGATATGGAAGAACTAATGCGAGTTAAAGATGGTGATCAAACTGTAAACTTTTATATAAAAGAAGGTAAAGATGAAAACCACGTAAAAGAGTTATTAATGTTTGTTAATGGCATTAAAGAAATGACTCAAGGTCAGAATATTGAAATCAATGGTAAAAAGCGTGAAATTGAAACCGTTTTATTCACCTTAACAGGAGATATTGATCTAAGAAAAATTGCTAAACTTACAGAAGGTATGAATGTGCCTGGTGGCGAGCAATTAAAGAAAGCACAAAAAGGTAATTAAGATAAGCATGTTATCATTAATCAAAAGAACAGTAGTACTAGGTATTTTGGTTGTAGCATTTACCAGCTGCAACCAAAATCCTACGTTACAGACCTATTATGTAGATAATGAGTTAAGACCTGGTTTTACAACTTTAGATATTCCTACAAGCTTTGTAGGCTTGGATGAAAAAGAACTTACACCAGAACAACTCGATGCGTATGAGTCTGTAGATAAGTTAAATATGTTGGCCTTTGTTTTAGATGAAAACAATAAGGAGAACTATGAGGTAGAACTCGCAAAAGTAAAAACTATTTTAGAAAACCCTAAGTATGAAGAACTCATGCGAGGAGGCAATACTACAGATGGTAAATTTGTAATTAAGCTTCTTGGTGAAGAGGATGATATCGATGAGATTATACTTTTTGGTTCTGCTAATGAAAGAGGATTTGCTTTAGTAAGAATATTGGGTAATAGTATGAACCCAGAACACATCATGTCGTTGGCAAGTGCTTTAGAATCTAAAGATTTTAAAGATACAGACATGACTCAATTTACAAACTTTTTTAAGTAAAAGAGTACGTATTTAAATGTTAATAGTAGAGGCCACTAATCGTTAGATTGGTGGTTTTCTTTTTCTGTAATAGACCAGTTTCCTTTAGCTGCAATGAGAATCATAAGACCAATTAATAGTCCAAATAAAATGGCTTGAATGATTAAATAGTCAAGTACCTTAAATATACCAGCAGCAAAAAAACCAATAGTTATGAGTGCTGTACATATAATAGCAAAAATATCGGTAGTAAATTTTAGTCTCATATGCCTGTATAATTTGCAGGAGTAATTTGTTTTAATTCCGTTTTAATGTCATTAGAAACTTCTAAGGTATCAATAAAACTGGATATAGAATGTTGTGTTATAGCTTCATTAGTTCTCGTTAACCCTTTTAAAGCTTCATAAGGGTTTGGGTACCCTTCTCGTCTTAATATAGTTTGAATTGCCTCAGCTACAACAGCCCAATTATGTTCTAAATCTTGTTCAAACTTTGCTACATTTAACAATAATTTATTTAAACCTTTTAATGTCGATTTAAACCCTATTAATGTATGGCTGAACGGGACACCAACATTACGTAATACAGTACTATCTGTAAGATCTCTTTGTAGACGCGAAATAGGTAGCTTAGCAGAAAGGTGTTCAAAAATAGCATTTGCCATACCTAAATTTCCTTCGCTATTCTCAAAATCTATAGGATTAACTTTATGTGGCATTGCAGAACTTCCTACTTCTCCTTTTTTAATTTTCTGCTTAAAGTAATCCATAGAAACATAGGTCCAAATATCTCTATCTAAATCTATAAGAATTGTATTAATTCGTTTTAAACAATCAAATAGCGCAGCCATATGATCATAATGCTCTATTTGTGTTGTAGGGAAGGAATGCTGTAATCCTAATTTTTCTTGCACAAAGCGAGACCCAAAAGCTTTCCAATCTATTTTAGGATATGCTACTTTATGGGCATTAAAATTACCTGTTGCACCACCAAACTTAGCAGCACTTGGTATATCATTTAATAAATTAAATTGCTCCTCTAAACGAACAACAAACACTTGTATTTCTTTACCAAGTCTTGTTGGAGAAGCAGGTTGTCCGTGAGTACGTGCAAGCATGGACACCTCTGACCATTCTTTAGATAACTCTTTTAAACGTTCCAAAACTTTAAAGTATTCTGGCACATAGCTATCATTCATAGCTTCTTTGATACTTAATGGAATAGCAGTGTTGTTTATGTCTTGTGAAGTTAAACCGAAGTGAATAAATTCTTTAAAGTCACTTAATCCTAGTGTATCAAATCTTTCTTTAATAAAATATTCAACAGCCTTTACATCATGGTTAGTTACCGATTCAATATCTTTAATTGCTTGAGCGTCTTTAGCTGAAAATGTCTTGTAAATGGCTCTTAAATCTTCAAATTTAGTTTCATCTACACCAGATAATTGTGGCAAAGGAATTTCACAAAGTGCAATAAAATATTCTATTTCTACTAATACTCTATATTTAATCAACGCTTCTTCTGAAAAGTAGTTTGTTAATTCTGAAACTTTGTTTCTGTAACGACCATCTATGGGTGATATGGCATTTAACGATGTCAAGGACATGTGTTTTGGATTTGATTTTTTGAAGTCGTAAAGATAGTTAGTTTTTAGTAGTTAGACGTTGGTTTTTAGTGTTTAGTTGTTGGTGTTAAATTTATTACGACTTAAAAAACAAAACACCTGAAAGAAGGCAGTATAATCTAATTTTTTTTAATCTTCTTGAGAATATGCCTTGCTCTAGCTTTGAAACCAGAACTTTGCATCTGAAAATCACGCTCTAAAATGAGAACTAATTCTGGATGAATCCAGTCATAATCCTGCCCTAAGAGATACAAGGAATTCATAGAGTAGGCTTTAGGTGCAATTTTCTCATCATTAATCATCCAATCAAAGCAGTTCTCGATAATCTGGTCTTTCATCTTAGCAGTTAAGACGTTTTTAACAGTTTCATCATCCTTATAATACGCTTCAATAAGATATTCACATATTTTAGCCATTGGTCTAACCGCAGGATCAAGATGTACACGATGCATCTCTGACAATAAACGCTCTGTAAGAGGTAAAATAGCATGCAAATTTTCACGAGCAACAAACTCTAACAACCAAGCTGCTCTGGCAGAATGTTTATCATCTACTCTTAATAAAATATCTAAAACCTTAGGAAGTAAATCAGGATTATTGATTACTAAGTCTGCGTAACGTTTTCTATTGTCTCTAGAATGATTTACATAAGATAATTCTTTATATAGTTCTTCTGTTGTCAAATTAAAGTGCTAAAAAATATCTATTCGAGTGTTTTTTTTCAAAAACAATGTGTCGATAATTTAATTATGGTAAATTTACTTGTTTTAGTTATTATTTTCTTCGAAAATAACTCTAACTGATGTAAATTTAAACCAAATTTCACAAAATGAAACTAGTAAAACGTATACTCCTAGTACTTTTAATTGCCTTTGTTGTTGCTCAATTTTTTGGTCCAGAAAAAAATGAAGGCGATTTAGCTAGTATCGATGCTTTTATAGCAGATACAAATCCTCCTGAATCTGTTCATAAGACT
This sequence comes from Microcosmobacter mediterraneus, assembly GCF_031846265.1. Classification (NCBI taxonomy): domain Bacteria; kingdom Pseudomonadati; phylum Bacteroidota; class Flavobacteriia; order Flavobacteriales; family Flavobacteriaceae; genus Microcosmobacter; species Microcosmobacter mediterraneus. Next base: position 731,624 of record NZ_JAVRIA010000001.1, read on the forward strand.
TTAAAAACAGCTTGTTTTGATTGCCACAGCGCAGTGACACGTTATCCTTGGTATAATAAAATTACACCAGTAAATTATTGGATGGCAAACCATGTAGATCATGGTAAAGGTCATTTTGATGTTTCTAAATGGAATAGTTATTCTACAAAAAAGAAGGATCATAAACTTGATGAACTTATTGAAATGGTAGAAGATGGTGAAATGCCATTGAACTCCTACACTTGGACACATGGTGATGCTCGCTTAACTGAAACACAGATCACTGAAATGATTGCTTGGGCTAAAGGTGTACGCTTAAAATATAGTTTACAGCCAAAACCAGAGTAGTATTAAATCATTACTTATCATAGGTCATGTGTGGCCAGAACCTAAAAGTTCTGCAGCTGGTAGTCGTATGCTACAGTTGATAACACTTTTTAAGGACGATGGTTACGAAATTACTTTTGCTTGTTCTAATAACAAAACTGAAAATGCTTGCTCTTTAGAGACCTTAGGTATTACAGAGATTTTAATACAACTTAACCATGATAGTTTTGATGATTTTATAACTAATCTTCAACCTACCATAGTTCTTTTTGATCGTTTTATTTCTGAGGAGCAATTTGGTTGGCGAGTTTCTGAATTTTCGCCACATAGCTTGCGTATTCTTGACACAGAGGATCTTCACGGTTTACGAAAGGGTAGAACATTAGCAGTAAAGAATAATAAAGAATTTAATAGTGAGTACTTGCTTAATGATACTATGAAACGTGAGTTGGCTAGTATATATCGTTGTGATTTAAGTTTAATTATCTCTAAAGTAGAAATGCAGTTACTTACAGACGATTTAAAAGTAGACTCAAAATTACTCCATTACATTCCTTTTTTATTAGAATCAATTACTAAAGAGGATATTGCAAAACTACCATCATTTGAATCGCGAAAAGATTTTGTAACTATTGGTAATTTTTTACATGAGCCCAATTGCGATGCAGTATTACAGCTAAAGCGATACATTTGGCCTATCATAAAAAAAGCCTTACCCAAAGCTAATTTACATATTTATGGAGCCTATGCTTCTCAAAAGGTAAAGCAATTACATAATACGAATGAAGGTTTTTATGTACATGGTTTTTCTGAAGATGTAAATACAATTATGCAGCAATCAAAAGTATGTTTAGCACCTTTACGATTTGGCGCAGGTTTAAAAGGAAAAATTTTTGATGCTCTAAAAAATGGAACACCTAGTATTATGACTTCAGTAGCAGCTGAAGGTATTTTTTTAGATTCAGAAACTAATAACGATATACAAGATTCTCCTGAAGCTTTTGCTCAAAGAGCTATAGAATTACACACTTCTAAGTGTGAATTTTATGATTCTCAAAATATTGGTTTTAATATACTTAACACTAACTTTTTAAAGTTAAATTTCATTTCTAATTTTCAAGCAGAAGTTAGTAGAATCTTAAGAAATTTGAATACACATCGCTTACAAAATGTAACAGGACAAGTACTGCAGCATCAATCCTTACAGAGCTCTAAATATTTAAGTAAATGGATTGCTGAAAAAAATAAATGATGACCTTTTATTAATCTAGCGATACTATGGTATAAATCAATAAAACTATACCATAATGAAAACCCTTTTTAAAACCTGTTTAATCCTTTTTGCCATTTTACTATTATCAAGTTGCTCGTCCGATGATGAAGGCAATGTTACTTTAAGTGCAGAAGGCGAATGGTTACTAACGTCACTATCTGTAGAATCATCCTTCGATTTTAATAACGATGGTACTGCCTCAAGAGATTTAGCACTAGAAACTATGTGTTACGCTGGCAATTATATAGACTTTTTTAATGATAATGATGTGGAAATCTCTGTAGACTTTACTTATATTTTTGTAAACAACCAGAATATGCAAGATTTCCAATGCCAGCAAGGTTTTGGTCTTAATTCTACTTGGATTCAAAATGGCAACACTGTTACTGTAGAAAATGGAGATGATGACATAGTAGGCACTATTTCTGGTAATACCTTAACCGTTACTGTGATTGATGGTTTTGAAATAGAAGTCTACAACGCAGTAACACAGCAAATTGATATCGTAGATGAAGACTTTACCATAATCTTCACCAAATCATAATATATTAGTTAAGTTAGTTTTTATTAAACCACTTTAAGCTTAGTCTTGGAGTGGTTTTTTTGTCTAATATGCTTAATTATTTTTTTGGATAGGACATAGTACCACAGTGCAAAAGCATACAATTAGGTACATTACCATTATTATGACAATAATCTAACTTAAGACCGATTAATAATGGTGTTTTAGAAGTGTTATGGTTTTGTTTTAGCCAATTGCAATGCTTAAAATTTTCTGTTGTGTCATTTATAAAAAAAGCATTAGGAATGATACCACAAATTTTAGCAGGACTAGGACGTAGAGTACCAATTGCAAATCTAAAGGTTTCATTGGGTTTCAATATTTGTTGCAATTTAGGTTGTTTATGACGACGATAAATGTCATTAATCATACTATCGGTAATTTCAAATCCATCAAAGGTCCACTGCTCTGGTAAAATAACAACTTTAAATTTGTCGTCACTTTCTTTTAATGGATGATCATAGTCTAAATTGAAATTCGTAGAAAATTGAATAGGAATAGTACTATCATTACTAATGGTAACGGAAATATAAGTTATAGCATAGGTATTTTGTAAAGAGTCTGTAAATGCCAAACCACGATTAATTCCATTGTTTATGAGCAATCCACTTTTTAAATTATAACCATTGATAACATTTGAATCTTGCACTTTAGAAGGAGAATACTTTAAACATGAACACAAAAACATGAGTAAAACGTATCCAAGAATAGTATAAGACTTCATAATCATTAAATGTTTTTCTAAAACTATTAAAATGTCGCCTTAACTGCCGTTTTTATTTGTGAAAAAAGTGTAAAATTTAGAATTCAAATTGAAATAGATTTGTATTATTCAAAAATGTAAAGTATATTTGTCATATAGTAAAATTAGTTTTACTTAATATGAAATGTATTTGTTGTTATGAATAAAGAATCTTTTATAGACTGTGAGCGTAATCGTATACTTAGTGTACTAAATTTTAGATTGCCATACTATTTTAAATATATAGGAGCTGTTTTAGTAGTCAGCTTTTTTAGTCTAATACTATTAAAATCACAATTTCCAGAGCACATAGAACTTATGCGAAATATTGGCAGAAAAGTATTTGTAATTGGTTTACTCTGTATTTCTTTAGCCCGAGATAAAGAAGAGGATGAGATGACTAATGCTATTAGATTGCAATCGTATACCATAGCTTTTATACTAGGTGTTATCTATGCCGTTATTATGCCTTATGTAGAGTTCGGTGTTTCTAATGCAGTGCAGTCTGGAGGTGAATCCTTTAAAGATTTAGGTGATTTCCAAGTGTTAAGTTTTATGTTCTTAATTCAACTAGGATTCTATTATACTTTAAAACGCAACCGTTAATGGAGAATCGTATTAAAATAGAGCGAGCCATTTTAAATATTACTCAAGATGAGTTAGCCAAACGCATTGGTGTATCTAGGCAAACTATTAACTCTATTGAAGCCAATAGATATGTGCCTTCAACGGTTTTGGCATTAAAGCTCTCTGGAGAGTTTGGTAAACCTGTGAATGACTTTTTTAAATTGAGTAACGATGATTAGTAGTCTTTCTAAAATAGCCTTAATGATTTTCTTCTAAACAATTATTTACTTTTTTTCCAGGTTTTATAAGCTTTAGATTTTACTAGTGCCTCTAAAATGTTTTCACCATTTTCATCTTTTTCCTCAATGTATTCAATAAGATCTGATTTCTCATAATCTTGCGCTAGCTCGTCCAATAATTCAATAGCATCATCAAACTGCTCACTATGAGTTAGTAATGTAAGCTTGGCAGAATAAGCCTCAAAAAACGCATAATTTTCAATGATAAACTCATAGTTTTCCATTGCCTTTTCCGTATTATCCATCGTATAATACAAATGCGCTTTCATGAGTCGTAAGAAATCATCCTTAGTTTCTTCCTCTAACTGATCTATATAACCCATTGCTTTTTCGTACTTCTCTAAAGCTGTGTAGTAATCAATGTATAGGATATTTAGTGTAGAGTCATAAGGAAATGTTTCCATAAGATCTTCAATACTTGCATTATAAGCATCCATATCAAATGACATTGCATATTGTGATTTTAACAATAAAAAGAATTTATCGTCTTTAAGATCACCTTTTACTTTAAGTAAAGATTTATAAGCTTTTTCAAAACTACCTTTCTTTGCTAATTTAATAGCATCTTGAAGAAATCCATAATCTTTCCTAGAGCTATCCATACCAAATACCTCTGCAAGTTTATTTTTTGGTAATGCAAGTATTCCTAATCTGCCAACAGTTGCAGAAAAATGCTCACCTGTGAGATAGATATAAACATCACTAAACATAAATTTTCCATCAACTAGACATAGTTTATAATCATGGTAATTAATACCTTCAGATTCCGAATAAAAACGAAATAAAGCATAATACGTTTGTTCTAATTTCTCGTAACGTAAACCAATAAAATCATAATATGCATCTGCATTATATTCAGCAATTAACTTATTAGGAAAGCCAGATAATCCTTTAGTTACACCTTCTAAAAACCCTTTGTAGTATGGAGTAACTTCTTCAAGCTTCATTTCCTTTCTAATTTGCTCTTTAAAACTATCAGTATGCCATTGTTTTAAAAACTGCTGAGGCTCATCATTCTGAATACTTTCTTCTAATGTTGTTCCTAAAGCATAAGCTAATTCTTCGTTATTTGCATTTTCTGAAACATATTGTGTTTTAGACTGAGCATTAGATAACGTTATTACGAAAATGAAAAAGAATGATATGAATTTGATCATATTATTGAAATTAGTTTAGTAAATTAATAAAAGTTTGAATGCCTTGTGTAGCAGACTCTGCAATAGTAACAATTTTTGAGTTCCTAACCAATGCTGGATTAGGATCTATATAATAAATAGCTGTATGTTCTCTAACATAATGCATTAAACTGGCTGCAGGATAAACTTGCATTGAGGTACCAATGATAAGTAAAATATCTGCAGTTTCACAAATGTTAATAGCTTTTGGTATTAATGGTACATCCTCTCCAAACCATACAATATGTGGTCTTATCTGATATCCTTCTTTGCATAAATCTCCTAATTGAATATCCGATTTACACGTAAACACATCTGAAGAATCGTAGGTGCTTCTTGCTTTTAATAATTCACCATGCAAATGTATAACGTTAGTACTTCCTGCACGTTCGTGCAAATCATCTACATTTTGAGTTACTATACTTACTTTATAATCATGTTCCAAATTGGCAAGTGTTAAATGTGCTGCATTAGGCTTTACGGTGAACAATTGTTGACGTCTTTGATTGTAAAAGTCAAGAACTAATTTAGGATTGTTTTTAAATCCATCTGGTGATGCTACTTCCATAACATCATGACCTTCCCATAAACCATCGGCATCTCTAAAGGTTTTAATTCCGCTTTCTGCACTTATTCCTGCTCCAGATAAAACGACAAGATGTTTCATGGTCTAAATATATAAAAAAGAGTAGAGTAGTAGACCTCCTAAAAATACTAAAGTGCGCTGAGGGTACAACACACTTTAGAAAGGGGCTTAACAATTACTGGTTAAGCTCAATTGTATATTTGGGTTCGTTTTAATCATTTAAAATATAGAAATATGATCTTCTATTTAACTGATGTTCTTCTTTAGAACATCTAACACCATTAGAACATTTGTTCAGTAATTGTGTTTCACCATAACCTATTGCGCTTTCTATACGTTTAGCATCTATACCACGAGAAATGATATAATCTCTTGTAGATTTTGCACGTCTGTCTGATAATTTCATGTTGTATCGATCTCCACCACGACTATCTGTATGCGATTCAATTTTAATAACCATATCTGGATTATTACGCATTACATCTACAATATTTTCTAATTCGTATTGCGCATCTGTTCGTATATTCCATTTATCAAAATCAAAGAATATAGGATTTATAACAATTTGGTTATCATTAATAAGTGGCTCTAGCGTAAGATCTGCAGTGATTACTTTTTCGTTTTCATCATCAGTTCTAACAATTTTCTGATCGTCTTTATAATCATCTTTAGTACCAACAACAGTAACTGTTGTATTACATTCAACATCGTTAAATTGATATGAACCATCAATACCTGTTGTAACTGTATTGATTACTTTTCCAGTTTCGTCTATTAAACGTACTTCTACATTAGATAAGACATCGTTAGTTTTAGAGTCTCTTGCAACACCTGTAATAGTCTGTACACATTTATAAGCATTAAAACCGTAAATATCATCGTTTCCTTTTCCGTTTGGACGGTTAGAAGAGAAATATCCGTATTTATGCTCATCTGCACTATCTATAAAAAAGGCAAAATCATCATATCCACTATTGTAAGGCGCTCCTAAGTTTTCTGGCTCAGATGCTTCACCTTTAAGGTTATTAGACTTATAAATATCCAACAAGCCTAGGTTTAAATAACCGTCTGAAGAAAAATAAAGCGTATTGTCTTTTGAAACAAAAGGAAACATTTCTCGACCTTCAGTATTTACACCTTCACCTAAGTTTCTTGGTTCGCTATACTTACCATCTTCCATGATATCTACAACATATATATCGGTTTGCCCAAGACCACCTTCGCGATCTGAAACAAAATATAGCTTTGTATTATCTGGGCTCAAGGTTGGATGACCAGTAGAGTAGATATCATCATTAAACGGTAATTCTTCTATATCTTCCCAGCTGCCTTCTTCATCTAAAGTAGCTTTGTATAACTTAAGGTGTGTAGTTCCTTTCTTGTCATAATCCAATCGGTTTCTACCGTCTACATTATCTCTTGTAAAGTAGATTGTTTTACCATCGTTAGAGATAGCTATAGAAGCCTCATGGTATTTAGAATTGATTCTAGATGAGTTTATCTGGCTCGCAGTTCCAAATTTTAATTGACCATTGTCTTCCTTTTCTACTGTAACTTGATACAAATCTAAGAATGGTTCATCATTCCAAGAATAAGCCTTTTCATCATCACCACCTTTAGCAGAAGCAAAGTACATAACACCTTCGTGTACGTAAGATCCAAAGTCTGAATTTTCAGAATTTATCGGTAAATTTTCAACATTTACAATTAAGTCTGAATCTATTTCTGATAATTTACTAAATACATCCACATTATCTGGATTATATTTAATTCTACTATCACCAGCTTGTATCTCTTTAAACGTATTAAACCATTGATTAGCTTTTTCATACTCACCAATTGATCGTAATGATTGAATATATTTATAAATAACCTCGGCATTTACTTTGCTATATTTGTTTACAGCTTTTCCATACCATAAGGCTGCTTTTTCAGAATTAGAATTGTTATAATAACAATCACCTAATCTTGTTAAAACATGCTCACTGCTATCGCCTTTTTGCACAGCTTCTTCATAAAGCTCTGTAGCTTTAATGTAGCCATAATTGCTAAAAAACTTATCAGCTAACTTTTTTTGCGCTATTAGAGCTGTACTGCTAAGTGCAAAACATAGTATTAATAATTTTGTTTTCATAGTAACAGTCTTTTAGAAGTATCTTGGGGATTTAATTCGTTTGCTCTTAAATATTTCGAACATCACAAGGATTTCATGCGTTCCACTTGTATATGGTCTTAAATCTGAAATAGGATATTCGTAAGCATAACCAATTCTCAATTGTTTTGATATTTGGAAATCTGCTAAACCACCTATCGCTGCAGCTTGTTCGTTAATTCTATAACCAGCTCCTAACCAAAATTTCTCCATAAATAAGAAATTAGCAGTAAGATCAAAAGATAAAGGTGCTCCATTAGTTGCTTTAACTAAGAATGCTGGCTTAAATTTAGTGTTTGCACTAATATCAAATACATAACCACCAGTGAAGTAATAACTTACACGCTCTAAAGCAGCAAAGCCATCATCTCTATTTAGGTTAGTGGTTAAGATTCTTGGCGCTGAAAGGCCTAAATACCAACGGTTAGAGTGCCAATAAGCACCTGCACCTACATTAAAATTCCAACGATCTTGAATTCCAAAAATAGTAGGATCAAAAGATTGATCGTTCTGGAATTCAGAATCTAAACCATAATGTGTAAAACCAGCTTTAACTCCAAAAGCTAATTTGGTATTTACACCAGTTTGAATAGTGTATGAAAAATCACCATAGATATATGAAAAATTTTCATAACCAAGCTCATCATTAATAAATGATAAACCTAATCCCACTTTTTCGTTTCGCATTGGTGCATGAACAGAAAGTGTTTGCGTAACAGGACCTCCTTCGAGACCAACCCATTGACTTCTGTGCAGACCAACCACACTTAACGTTTCTCTACTTCCTGCGTAAGCCGGATTAATAGAGATGGTGTTATACATGTACTGAGTAAATTGAGGCAACTGTTGTGCCATGCTACTCAAGCAACTGAATAGTATAATAGCCGTTATATAATACTTAATTAACTTCATAGGTTAAGTTTTAATTTGTAGCCACGTAGATTGGTCCAGCAAATGGTTGCAATCCACTATTTCTTAAGTTAATAACATAATAATACGTTCCTGTAGGAACTTTTCCTGCGCTTCCTACAGAAGCTTTTATTGTTGTTCCATCCCAATCGTTTTGATAGTTGTTGTTTTGGTAAACAACAGCTCCCCAACGATTAAAGATTTGTAATTCTATTGTAAATCCGCAAGTATCAATTCCACCAACAGTAAAGAAATCATTAATATTATCACTGTTTGGTGTTACTGCTTTAGAAATCATAACATCACTCTGTCCACATGGCAATACTGCACAATCATCATCGATTGTAATAGTTGCTTGCACTTGTGATGGACAATCTGTGTTAGAATCTGTATACATAACTATATAGTCTCCAACAGTTAGTCCTAGAGGATTTAAGAAGTTTCCATTTAATGTTGCATTTCCTGAAACAACTTCCCATGTTCCGTTTTCATCTGTATTACCTGAGATTAAGTTGAATAAATCATAGTCAAAATCTTCTTCGTTACATAAATCATCAGTCATTGCTGTTAATGTATTTGCCACATTAACATCTACATTCTGTGTAAATACAGCTGAATTTCCACAATCATCAGCTACAGTCCATTCTCTAACTATAGTGTAATTTAAATTGACATCTGAGTTTTCAGTAGTCTCATTATATGTTACCGAAATATTATCTGAACAGTTATCTTCAAATACTAATTCTGGTACGTTAGGAATATTGCCACAATCTGCAGTAATATCGTTTAATTCGCCAACTAATGCAGGTGCAGTTGTATCCTGTACTGTTAATATTTGAATATGAATTGTTTCATTTCCACATACATCTGAAGCAGTCCAAGTTCTAGTAATAATTGCTTCACCATCACAACTTCCAGCTTCTTGAGCTTCATTAAACGTTAAAGTAGCTTCAGAACAATTATCTGTAGCTGTAAGTATTACTTCTTCAGGAATAGCATCACATTCTACTGATGCGTCACCTGGTAAGTCCTCATTAAATACAGGACCTGTTGTATCTTGAACCGTTAAGGTCTGAGTATGAATTGTTGCATTACCACATGTATCAGTAGCTGTCCATATTCTTGTTATAATAATTTCACCTTGGCAATCACCATCTTCTTCTAGTTCTTCAAACTCTAAAGTTGTATCTCCACAAGCATCAGTAGCTGTTAGTATAGCAGCTGAAGGAAGTTCATCACATTCTACTGTGACATCAGTAGGTAACTCTTCGTTAAATATTGGTCCTGTTGTATCTTGAGCTGTGATTGTTTGAGTATAAACCGTTTCATTTCCACAAGCATCAGTAGCAATCCATTCCCTGGTGATAATAGTTTCTCCAATACATGCACCAACTTCATCCTCTTCAATAAATACAACTGTGGCCTCACTACAAGCATCTGTTGCTGTTAGTATAGCTGCTGAAGGAACTGCATCACACTCTACAGTGATATTAACAGGAAGATCTTCATTAAACGTTGGAGGTGTCGTATCCTGAACAGTTAATGTTTGAGTATGAATTGTTTCATTTCCACAGTCGTCTGCAGCCGTCCAGATTCTTGTTATAATAATTTCACCATCACATGTACCATCAGCTTCAGTCTCTGAGAACGTAACTGTTGCTATACCACAATTATCTGTTGCAGTTAATGTAACTTCAGTTGGTACTGAATCACATTCTACAGGTTCATCAGCTGGTAAGGTCTCG